>NZ_JABSUT010000001.1:0-901189 GCF_013284285.1 Brevibacillus sp. HB1.4B | reverse complement strand
TTGAGAAAATCCTATATAACTCAAGCCCAATTATGTAAAACAAGGGGGGGAGTAAGTGCCGTGGAAATTGATCAGTAAAGGGGAACATAGGGCAATCGTACTTGCTGACAGGCACTACACCCAAAATAACCAGTTTTGTCGACCAGGCAAGAATCTTGTGTTGCTCACTAAGGTGGAGAAGCGCTTTGGTTGTTGAAGTAAGATCTTGAAGGTTTTGAAACTCAGGTAGAGTTTTCTACGGATTAAAAATTATTTTTATTGGGATGGAAGACATCGCATGGTAAAAGAGGTGACCACTTCTTTTCATTTGGATGGGTTCCAAATTGAGAAACCTAAAGATCTGCCCCCTGCCTATAAGGAAGTGAAACTTAATGGTACTTTTGCATACGCGAGGATGGAAAGCCTTGAAAAGAAAAGTCACGATCTGAAAGTTGAGTCACATTGTCGCAAAGCATTTGTTTTTCGGATTCCTGAAACGGTGTATAGGCCCACAATTGGTTGTTCTTCACATAATTCCCATTGAGAATTCATAGGTTTTGGGATCGGAGTGGAAGAGATCAAGAGTAGCTCCCAGTTGAACCACACCTTGATCAATTATCCTACGTTTCAAGTTTTTATCAACGAATACCAAGTTGTTATTGCCGTCAATGGTGAAATAACCATTCTCAAAATATTGTCCTGGTGCCTAAACTACTTGCTTCGTCTGGGTCTCAATCCTTTTGGGTTTCGTGTAAGCCTTAGTACCTTCTTTGGGAAACTGGGGATACCTAAGGGAGCTGTTTAAGAGTTCCGCGTAGTATCCACTTCTTTATCCATAAATCGCATATTGCTCATCCAATTCAACTTAAAAGGCTTGCCCGATCTGATAAGCCTCGTTCAATAAAGTGGCAAAATGAGCCTGGCTCTTTTCTTTCGAGCTACCATCAAATTTTCCATATGAATTATACATAAAGTGTACATGGGTATCTTGAACGCCGGTATATTGCGCCAAGCCTACGTTCAGGTGATGCTCCACCATCAAATGATAATTGCGTTTTTCAAATTGACTCTGTGTCTCGCCAACCATGGTGATCCATCTTATTTTTTGAACTGGCAATTTGCCTGTGCCATAAGCAAATCCATAGTTCCACACCCGATCGATGTATCCTTTCATGATGGCAGGCATGCTGTACCACCATATCGGGAAAAGAAAGGCCAATGCATCGCTTGCTCGGATCCGATCCATTTCGCGCTGCACCTCGTCTGAGTATGCTTTGTTCGGATTACTCCAATCAGGCTCATCGATTGTATGCAAGATCGGATTGAATCCTTCGGCATACAAATCGGCGATTTCGAATTCATGTCCTGCTTCGGTCAAGCCTGCCGTGAACCGCTTCGCCATGCTCGCTGTGAGCGAATCTGGTCTTGGATGGGCAACGACAACTAGTATTTTCATAAGGGTTCCTCCAAATTCATCTGAGAGTACCCTCAGTCTAAACCCTACAATGATTGTAGGGTCAAGGAGTTTATTTGAACCTGCAATTCCCACACACTGGTGTAACAAAATTCGTAGATGTCGCTCACTGTCTCAATTTTTTGATCCAAAATATGTTGACGCAGCAAACTGTAATAGGTAGGAGAGTTTGCGTGGCTATCATCGATAAGAAGCGTTAAATAAGTGCCTTCTGCCATGTGATGAGACCGGAATCCTTCTGGAACGACCGTCGGGTTGACGAGAAATAAATAGGAAGCATTCGTTCGCTCATCAAAGAAAATGGGCTGTGTCACAATAAAGCCGGGTTCCGTATTGATATAATCAACCTGGTTGGAAAAGGGCAGGAATGAGCGGTAATATTCGGTTTCCTGCTCCTTATATGTAGATACGTCAATCAATTTGCAAAATATTTTTCTTGCCTCGTATCGCCGAACGGAAATCTGATTTTTTGGCTCTGCTCGCAACGCCATGAGACGATTGCGTTTGTCTTCGAGCTCTATTTTCAACGAATGCATCTCTCTCATTTTCTGTTCCAGCCGCTCGAGCTGGACGGCGTAAACATGATCCATCCGGTCAGCATTCCACTGTGTCGCCGCTAACTCTTTTATTTCAGAGAAGGGGATGTCCATGCTTTTAAACTTTTTAATCCGATGCAGAAGCGGGAGCTGATACAAAGAATAGTATCGATATCCTGTTTCTCGATTGATATGGACAGGAGAAAATAAACCGATTTTATCGTAATATCTCAGCGTTTGCAGAGGGATGTTAAACATTGCGGATATTTCTCCGATTCGAAAATAGGGTTCCATTTGGCTTCATCACTCCTCTGTTTTCAATTCTTCTTACGGGCTTCGATTAGCCTTTTCCAACTTTTACCAAAATGATATAATAAGCGGAAAATAGGTTCAATTACAAGGAGGAGACAAAAGTGAAAGCGGTGATTGAATAGTACGGTCGCGGATCCGTAATGCTCCGTGAAGCCATTGAAGGCTTGGCCGAGGAGGAACTTCGTTTCAAGCCCGCACCTGATAAATTGAGCATCCATCAAATTATTATTCAGGTGACGGATTCCGAGATTTTGTCCACACACAGGCTGAGAAAAGTGTTGGCGGAGGTGGAGCCGCTACTAATTTCCTTTGACCAAAACTCATGGGCAAAAGACTTGGGATACGATTTATTGGACCGTGAACAGCATTTGCTTTTGTTCCAATTGCTGCTCTAGTATGCAGACAATTCTGGACCATCTGACAGTAGAACAAAGCGAGCGGGTGAGGGAGCACTTCATTGACGTTTTCCAATGACTTGGCGGTAGTGATCGTTGCCTTTTCATTGAACATAGATATCGTCGGCAGCGAAGCCAGCCGTTTCTTCCCTAGCATCGCGGGCAGAAGTGGCTCGTAGCTCGTAGCTCAAATCATCGGCATGGTCGTCGGTATGATAACCCCCCACATTCTAATAAATTTTCAGCAGAACCACCTCGTCATTCGGATGATTCCGATGGTGAACCGGATCGTCGACCACAAGGATTTGCTTCACAGTCTTAGATAGACTGACTTGATGATCGAATTCTTTATACAGAAGAAGACCAGCGTCCGAAGTCAGATCGCCGCCATCAAAATTAACTTTCATTCGGGAGTTGAAGTTCATTCCTAACTCTTGACTTGACATCTAAGAACCCCTTGGGAGCGTGTTTGTTGACCAATTAAGGTGGTATTAGATCGTTTCGTAAAAATTAGACGTTTAGACCAATTTAGGTTACTAAATAACCGGCTCCCTGTTAAGCGGAGCCGGTTTTAACGAGTTGGAATCTGATTTCAATGCGGAACATTTAGTGGCTTAGAACTTTTGTATGCGCCTATTCCAAAGATAAGTAAGGAATGAAACTGCAGCGAGCACCAAACCCAAACTGGCGACACCAGTCCATCCTATTGTATTCCATACGGCACTACCCGCAGCTGATCCAATAGCACCCGTCGCAACTCAGTATAAGTACGAACCAATGTTACAAGAGAGCATTAAATGTTTGTAAGAGTGCCTTTGAAATCATGCCATGTTCAAAGCCACTCCCTGAATATTTCAGGTTTTCTTGTCCTAGGCTGCCGTTGTCTCATTATTCGGGATCAGTTTAAAGCTTTATTTTCTTCGAACACCTCAAAATCAGTTCCAAAGGATCGCTGAGCACTTCAAATGACAAACGATTTACTCCAGAAAGGCGATAATGGTCGCAACAGCGTTGTCCGCAAATGTTCGATCGGGGCGGGATTTCATCAACGTGGTAAGACCGATCATTGAAACGACGAGTGTCTGGGCGAGCGCTTTGGCTCTCACATGATTCCCCAGTTCGCCGGATCGCACACCCTGTTCAATGATTTCCTGAAAGATCGCCGCCAAATACATCTGGTGCTCTCTGGTCAGCTCTTCAAATTTGGCATCATGTGGAGCAAGCTCGACCATGACATTGAGGCAAAAACATCCCCGACTTGGACCTTCCTCGTATCCTTCCGCCACAATGCCCGCAAAGAAAGCGCGAAACGATTCTTTGACAGACGGCACGCTCTGCAGTCGGGCGCGCACATAAGAAGCGTGGGATTGATTGTATTTGCGAAGTGTAGCTTCAAAAAGCTCCTTTTTGTCTCCGAACGCGGCGTAGAGACTAGGGCGTTGAATGCCCATTTTTGCCGTTAAATCGCTTAATGAAGTCGCTTCGTAGCCCTTCTCCCAAAACAGTTCCATCGCGGCATGTAGTGCTTGCTCTTCATTAAACTCCCGAGGGCGAACCATAAGCTATCCTCTTCCTTTTCATATCGTTCAGTACATTAAAATCATATCTTGCGGTAAAAGAATAGTCAAATTTTTTCGGTTTTCCCTTGACAAATTACGGAAGTATAATATATATTTCACTTCATCCAGTTATGTACCGAATGGTATAATATACTTATCAGTATGTAACTGAATAAGGTTAACCAATCCAATCAGAAAGGGTGTGAGGGGATATGAAAAACCTTCAAGACATAGTGGAGGGAGGTGCCGGAGAAAACTGGAGTGCCGGGAAGGCTTCCTCGAGTAAAACCGATGCTCGTGCTTCCACGTCACATTCATCGCTGCCACGTAGGCTCTCGTTGTTGTTTGCCGTTGCTTGTGGGCTTGCTGTAGCGAACGTTTATTATGCACAGCCACTGCTTGACGCTATGGCAGTCGAGTTCGGTATCCGTGAGTCGACTATCGGGGTTGTTGTCACCATCACCCAGATCGGGTATGCACTTGGCCTTCTGCTGTTGGTGCCGCTTGGCGATTTGCTGAACCGCAGACGGTTGATCGTCGGTCAGTCAGCATTATCTGTTGCGGCGCTAGCCGCTGTCGGTTTCTCACCAAACAGCACACTGCTCTTTATCAGCAGCGCTTTGGTTGGGTTACTCGCGGTGGTCACGCAGGTGCTGGTTGCATTCTCGGCCGCATTGGCAACGCCGGCTGAGCGCGGCCGTGTAGTCGGGACGGTGACTAGCGGCATTGTCATCGGTATTTTGCTGGCGCGGACCATCGCGGGGTTCATGGCCGATCTCGCGGGATGGAGGGCGATCTATTTCCTCTCAGCGGCGTTGACTCTGCTCATCACTGTTATGTTGTTTCGTGTGCTACCGCCGCACGACGAGGTGAAGGAAAAGATTGCTTATCCGCAATTGCTGCGATCGGTTTTCATGTTGTTCTTGGAGGAGCCGATTTTGCGCATACGCGCTTTGATCGCCTTTTTGATCTTTACCTCGACTTCAGTCTTGTGGACGCCAATGGTGTTTCCACTCAGCCAACCGCCTTTTTCACTCTCTCATACGGAGATCGGTCTGTTTGGTCTAGCTGGAGCCGCCGGAGCGTTGGGTGCGGCCCGGGCAGGGCAAATGGCGGATCGCGGCTGGAGTCAGAAAGTTTCCGGCACCGGGCTGCTCATCATGTCCCTATCTTGGCTACCAATTGGATTTACTATTCATTCCCTGTGGGCTTTGATTGCCGGCGTAATCGTCTTCGATCTTGGGTTACAGGCCGTACATGTCACGAATCAAAGCATGATTTACAGTGTGCGCCCCGAGGCTCATAGCCGGCTTACGGCCGGATATATGATTTTCTATTCCCTCGGCAGCGCTGTCGGTTCGTTCCTCTCGACGTTCGTTTATGCGTGGGCTGGTTGGAGTGGTGTATGCCTATTAGGCTCAGCCATCAGCTTTCTGGCACTATTATTCTGGGCGTTTACCCGTCAGTTGACGCCCACCGCTTAGACATCAAACGGAGAACTGGCACATACCACTGATTGCCATCATGCTGCTCGTCAATTATGACTGTAGGAAGATTTTATACTGTTTCATCCAGCTAGATTTTCCGAGGCAATTCAAAGGAGGGAACATTTCTCATGACGTATTCTTATAACCTCAACCGCGATCCGTTTGCGGATTGCGAAGGTACCTACCCATTCACACCGCACTTCACCGACGCTCCCGGGTTTGCCATGCACTATGTTGACGAAGGGCCGCACGGAGGTGAGACTGTGCTTTGTCTTCATGGAGAGCCAACCTGGGGCTATCTGTTTCGGCACCTCATCCCGGTCCTGAGCTCGGATTGTCGTGTCATTGTCCCTGATCATATGGGGTTCGGCAAAAGTGCGACTCCTCTGAATCGTAGCTACTGGCTGCAAGATCATATCGACAATCTCGAACGGTTCGTGCTTGCGCTTGACCTGCGGGAAATCACGTTAATTATGCACGATTTTGGCGGGCCAGTGGGGATGGGACTCGCCGCCCGCCATCCAGATCGCATCCGCAGGCTGATCACGACCAATGGGCCGACACCGTTCGGCCAGTCCAGCCTCGGAGACCGGTTGAGCGCCAATGTCGTCGTCTCGCCTTGGTTCCAATGGGTTGTTCAAGCGGAGAAGGACGGGAGTCTCGAGGCCGTGTTGGGCCAACTCGGTTTTAATATTCTCAGCACGCTCAAACTGAACGGTTTTGAGAACCATGCCCTGATTACCGACACCTGGCTGGCGGCTTACGGCTCGCACTTTGCCGATCCGGCAGATTGTCTAGGCGCGATCGGCTGGGCAAAAGGGTATGCTACAGGCGCGCACCAGTTTGAAGTACCTAATGCCGAAGCCATCCGCATGATTTGTACCAAGCCAGCAATGGCCATTTGGGGAGAGTCTGATCGCACTCTGCACGCTGAACATTTTCTGCCACTGTTCACGGAGTTGTTCCCCGACGCTCCCGTTCATCGGCTTGCAGGCGTGGGTCATTATTGCCTGGAAGATGCACCGAATGAAGTTGGACGTCTCATTGCAGACTTCATCTACCGTAACTGAAACGTGGTCTCGAAGGAACCGACTCTCAAAAGAGGATTCTTGTGACTCATTATCGTACGATAGAGATCGACGGACTGAACATTTTCTATCGCGAAGCCGGAGACAACAACAGGCCGGGTTCTGCTTTTACGCATTGCTTTCCCGCTTCTCCTTTATGTTTCGCGATCTGACCGAGCGACTTTCCGATCAATTTCTCATTATCGTACCGGATTATCCCGGTTACGGGTACAGCGATGCACCGTTTGAGTATACGTTTGACCGGCTAGCAGACATCCGGAGAAAGTATCGTTTCTCGTCGTACAGAACGCTGCTGGCTTTTAATGACCTGTCGTCCCTAGATCCAGCTGCACATCGATGTGCGGCTTTTTTTTCTGTTCGGAAGTCCGCTCAGTCGAATTGGAACCAGAGAACGGCGGCGGAACTGTTCTGAATTTTCTCTGTCTGCTTGACTCTCCCCTTAACGGGAAAGTTATACTTCGGAAGAAGTGAGCAGATTCACAATATTTGCTATTGAGGGGTGCATTTATGTTCAAAATCAGCGAGTTTTCGAAGATAAGCCAAGTGTCTGTCAAGACGCTTCGGTACTACGACCAGCTGAATTTGCTCAAGCCGGCCCATACCGATCCTTACTCCGGATACCGATTCTACACTGCCGATCAGTTGTTCCAGCTTCACCGCATTTTGGCCTACAAAGAACTGGGGTTCTCGTTAGAGCAAATTCGCCGGATGATTGACGAGCAAATTCCGCTTGAGCAAATCAGAGGGATGTTCCGGATCAAGCAGCATGAGATTCAGTCCATTGTGGACAAAGAGCAGGCCAAGTTGGTTCGCATCAAAGACCGGCTACATGCCATCGAGAATGAGGGAAAACAGGAGGTGACGCATAATGTCGTGCTGAAAGAAGTGGAACCGCAATTGGTGGTGTCTTATCGGCAAAGAACTTCTTTTCGGCAAATTCCGGAGATGTTTCGGCAGCTGGACGATTATTTGGGCAATGCCGGTCGGCCGTCCTTGTCGCAGATCGTTTTGTGGCATGACTGCTTGGAAAGCGATGACGATATGGACATTGAAGCAGCCCGGCTACTGACCGATAAAATGGTAAGCCAGCCGCCCTTTGTGGTCCAACGGTTACTGGGTGTTCCGCTGATGGCCACACTGATCCATCATTGTCGGACGACGAGCCGCTGCACTGCAAGCACGGAACTGGCGCTGTGGATTGAGCGAAATGGTTATCGAATGATCGAAAACGAGCCGCGGCGCGAAATTTGCATCCCTCATGAACAGACAGGCGATCCGGAAGCTTATGTCGCTGAGGTGCAGATTGCCGTCAAGAGAGCTTAGTTTACTCGTGGGAGGGGGAGAGGTGTTCACCGCCTTGTTGGGCGCTATCTCCTTGATTTCCAGCTCGGTGACCATTCCCAAGGGGCTGAAAGGGGCGCGGAGTTCCGCAACGGTATATCAGCTTAGTGTTTCTACTCTATGGGGCCGTGTCCATCTTCAGTACGTTGATTGGTGGGAAATTGGCCGCACGGGATGGGAGCAGCAAGCTTCGGTATGTGTTCCTGATTCAGGGCGTCATTCTCGCATCGCTGTATGTTTCCGCGAATACGCTGGTAGCTGGTTAGGGGATTGATCAGCATCTCCTTTATTGCCCTGGTCCTCTATGCCGAGGAATTCCACGATACAATTATATTTCATCGATTTGGCCAACCAGCATTTTCCGACTGCTCGGGATTTAGCCTCGTCTCTTACACCCGTATCCGTCAATGTCGGCATTGCGGTCGGGTCGGCGCTCGGAGGATGGGTGACAACGAACATCAGGCTGATCGATGTATCCTGGTCCGGAGGCATCGTGGCAGTTGCCGCGTCCTTGCTGGCAGTAGTCAGCTATCGTCTCGACCGCAAAGCCATGAGGGACAGAAAGTTTTCGTGAATGGAACGTCTCCAGGGCAGCAATCGGCAGTCAGTCCGAATGCCTACTCGTAACGGCACTCAGCCCACTATTTGCAAGACTTTTGCATCGGATATAAGAGCAGCTGCCCGTTGCTTTTCTTTTATCTAGATTATGTACCAATTGGTATTTAATATGGCTGATCAATACGGAGGGATACTATGTCTAAGGTTGCTTTGAATCAAGCCGAACCGTCGAAAACTAGTATTCGCAGTTGGCTGGCGATCGTTGTTCTCGGCATTGCCATGTTTACTGTTGTTGCCACCGAATTCGCTCCGATCGGACTGTTATCGTCTATCGCTTCCGATCTTGGGCGCAGTCCCGGAACGGTAGGACTCATCGTGACGGCCTATGCGCTGATTGGCGCAGGCAGCGCGCTACTATCCGCCGTACTGCCGAACCGATTTCCGCGGAAGCCGCTACTCATCGGGCTAATGGTAGTGCTGGCTGCCGGGAATGGACTTGCGATGATCGCCCATTCGTTCCCGGTTCTGATGCTGGCGCGGGTTATCGGAGCGCTATCGCATGGCGTTTTCTGGGCAATGGTGGCCGCGCTTGCGACACAGATGGCTCCTCCGAACCGGATGGGACTTGCGACTTCGATCGTTTTCGGCGGCATGTCGATTGCGAACGTGCTGGGTGTTCCGCTGCTCAACCTGATCGGACAGACATGGGGCTGGCGTTTGGCATTTGGCATCCTCGTCTCGGCCTGCATGCTCACGGCGCTGTTAATGGCCATCGTACTGCCGCAAATAAAGGCCGAAGGATCGGTTGGATTCGCCACCTTGGCCAGTGTGCTGCGTAGCAGCAAGCTGTGGCGCGTCTATACGGTGGCAATCTTCACGGTAGCTGCGCATTTCGCAGCGTTCACATACATCGAACCGTTTCTGAGAAACGTCCCTGGCATTGACCCCGCTATGATCGCCGCTCTGCTCTTTGGCTTCGGGGCCGCCGGCTTGCTCGGAAATGTGCTTACCGGGGGGCTGATCGACCGCTTTATGAAGCCGGTCATCGCCGTATCACTGTTGCTTATGTTCGCATCGCTCATTGGTCTGGGCACGATCGGGCTAAGTTCCGGGGTTGGGCCAGTGCTGGCGCTGCTCGTTGTCTGGGGTGCCGCAATCTCGGTACTTTTTATCGGTATCCAGACATGGGTATTGCGAACTGGTGGGAAGGAGGCCATACCGGCGTCTGCCGTGTATACGACCGTGTTCAATTCCTCTTCTGGAGCGGGAGCTGTACTCGGTGCATTCGTCCTTAACAATGCCGGTTTGTCTGCCATTATGACCTCAGCCGGTCTGGTTATCGTCATGGCTTTTACTATCGTAGTATTGGATCGTGGGGTGAGGAAGACATCATAACGCTGGGCAGGATGCAGTGATCCCCCGATTGAACTAAGACATAAGAGAAGGGTGTTTGCAAATGTCCAAATGAGCGGGAAGATAGTCAGTCTTTTATTTGTCGTCTTCTGTACCAATGGCGTGCAGGGTAGCCGGTATGCGGGCAAGTTGTTCGGCAAGCATTTATCGAGAACGGCGATACTTTATCTGATCGATTTGACGGTGTGCTACATTCTTTTTCAAAATGCAGGGGCGTCACTCATATGGCTCGTCGGTATTGTTGTACTATGGGAGCCGTGCATACAAGTGGGCTTATCGTCAGTCAAATCTGGATGACAGCGACAGCACCCGAAGCACAGGAATTTGCAAACAGTCTGTTCGTCTCCTTCTCAAATCTTGGTGTCAAAATCGGTAGTCCGTAAGAGACTGGCTGATTGCTATCTCCGGTACGGGGGAATCGTGTGGGGCGGAATTCTGTTTGCTACGCTTGCCAAATCGCTTACTCATCAGGGTCACACAGTGCTGCTTTCCCTATGAAGCTCTTCGCAGACCATTAAGAAAGAAGCGAAAAATCGATGTTCCATTGGGCTGCCACCGTCCAATCATAGAGATTATATATGGTCAAAATTGATTTGTTGACATTGATCAGTCGTTTGGTTAATTCTTTAGTGGAAGTTATACATACAAGAGGAGGAAACATAGCATGCTTGAAACAGTGCTCACGATCACTTCGATGCAGACCCCCGAAGAGGCTCAGGCCTTCAAAACACTTAACGAGGAATGGATCGCCCTCCTCTTTGCCATCGAAGAGGAAGACCAGATTATCCTCAATAACCCAGTGGAGAACATCGTGAACAAAGGAGGAGACGTACTCATCGCACGCGATGGCGATTCGATCGTCGGATGCGTTGCACTCGTTCCGACTGGAGCCGGTGTGTTCGAGCTCTCGAAGATGAGCGTTACACCCGAGGTGCGGGGGCGCGGATACGGACGGAGAATCATCCATGCCGCCATTAACCGCGCACGCGGGCTTGGCGCAACATCGCTCTTTTTGGGCAGTAGCACCAAGCTACCGAACGCTGTTCATCTTTACGAATCGGTTGGGTTCAAGCACGTTCCTGTTGAGCAGATCGGGCCCATGCCCTATGTAAGAGCGGATGTGTTTATGGAGTTGAAACTAAAATGAATATGGAGACAAGATTATCGACGAATCCGTCAGTGTTAGCACGAGATCTGCGCGTGCTGGAATATGGAGGCTATCGTACAGAAAAGGTGCAACCGGTGGGTATGTACCAACGTAGCTGATACGACTTGCAAAAGCATGGATGGAAATGGGAATTTCATGAAATACACTTATAAAGGATGATCAGGTTCCCGTGTCGGGAAATTCCTTTCGAGAAGATTCGTTAGATGGGTGCGACAGGATCGAATCGCCTGATACCGGAAGGAAGCAGTTGGAAGATGAGCTTTAAGTGTTATTTGAACGAGGTTTAGGATGAAAGAGAGTCAGCGAAGTTTTACAGGGGAATCTGTTTTCTTTCATGCGACAAAATTCGAATAACATCTCCACTAAGCTTTGCAACTATATTGCCGATTCATTTTTTTTAGACACGGCGCTTATTAAATCCGTTTGATAGAATATAGAAATTATTGCAAAACTGAATCTGACTGATCAGTATCATTTTGGTATTGTCACGTTCGGACTTACTACAAAGAATTTCAGTGGTGCAGAGGGGATAAAGGTATGAGCAAAATTCAGGAGTTTAAAGTATTACATGAATCAAACGAGCTTTTATTGTTAGGTAACGCTTGGGACTTGTTTTCTGCATTGT
The DNA here is from genome assembly GCF_013284285.1 of Brevibacillus sp. HB1.4B. Taxonomy (NCBI): domain Bacteria; kingdom Bacillati; phylum Bacillota; class Bacilli; order Caryophanales; family Paenibacillaceae; genus Brevibacillus; species Brevibacillus sp. HB1.4B. The sequence continues at coordinate 889,254 of NZ_JABSUT010000001.1, read as the reverse complement.
CTCTGGAGAAAGCCGGATTCAAAGCTATCGGTACAACGAGTTGGGGAATAGCGAAAAGCTTAGGTTATCCGGATGGTGAAACAATTGAATTTGACACAATACTAAATCGCATAAAAACGATATTGGATCATGTTAACATCCCTGTTTCTGCCGATATAGAGACGGGTTATGGAAAAGATGAGAAAACGATAGTCGAGAATGTATTGAAACTTGCGGATATAGGGGTTGCGGGGATCAATATAGAGGATTCTTACAAGGATCAAGCAGGTCTCAAACCATTGAACGAACAATGCGAGCTTTTATCGAAAATAAGAATGTCACTAGAGAAGAGCGGCTATAAAGATTTTTATATTAATGCAAGGACAGATACCTATTTGCTGAATATAGATCCGAGAAACGAAACGATGGCCCGGGCGCAAGCCTATGTGGAAAGTGGCGCAAGCGGAATTTTTGTTCCTGGATTGAGGGATGATAACGAAATCAAAGCGGCTGCAGTGCAAATTGCCGCTCCTCTAAACCTTATGTCTGCGCCAGGGCTTACAAGATGCAAAAAGCTCAAGGAGCTTGGAGTAAAGCGTCTAAGTCTCGGGGGCGCCTTATATCGCAAGCTTGAAACGTTATTGGACACGTGCGCGGCTCATATTTATGAATCTCAGGATACGTCTTTGCTATTCGATTGAATGCAGAAAGGATAGCTAAATGAACGAGCTTCTAATATGCCATCGAAATGCGATAACAGGTGGAATACAATCATCAACTGTAAAACAACTGCTAGGCATAAAATCTGTAGCAATTGCCCCGTGATCAATTCCTGTTTGAGATGATGCGACCGAGAGCCACTCCTATCCCGAAGAAATTTGAAACTGGTATGGAGTCGTACGGTCAGGGCGGAAGCAAAGGTAATAAAGAAAGGACAAACCGTTGGATTCATTGATTGCAGTGTATTTGACGAGAACCAAAGTCTTGTGGCAGTGTGGTAACACAGGTGTGAACTCGCTTGGCGATGTTTTCAACAGTCTGTATCGGGAAAGGTGTAAGTAAGGTGCACATCATCGTCGGGGGAATGCATTATACAATAACAGCCTGGGCGGGACAGGCTCTATATGGTAGAAGAAGCCCCGAAAAAGGGGCTTCTTCTTTCAAGGATTGGTTATTTTGTAGTATCGCCTTGGATTTATGCTTACGTGAATCCAAGCAGTGCTTCGGTTCAGCTTTCAAATAAACAATTCAATTATACTGAATTTTTCTAAAGAACTAAATAAGCGTCAATTGAATCCCTTCCAAGCATAGTGAAGCTAATAAAAATTAGCCTTGGGAGGGGTTTTGTTGTATGAGGCCGCTAAACGCATTCTGGGTTTTAGTCCGCACACTTTGAGAGCGTATTCCCTTCAGATAAGGGTTTAGAGGTCAGGGTTCAGGCTTCAGGTTATGGTCTTTTTCTGTCCCCATTAGCGTTCGATCAGAGGATAAATTATCTTCTTAAATGTGGTATTATCATTTCATACGTGTTTGAATTTTTTGACTGAATAGTCGAGTAGGTGAGGGTGAAAACAGCTTATTATGATTGACTTTTCACAAGTGGAACTATATAGTTCTAAAATAATGATCAAGATGTAAACTATCTGATATATACTTTAGTAACATCATACAGTTGAGTCTTGATAGAAGTGTAAATATTGAGATAACGGAGTGTTTCGATGAACATGAAAGATCTCATTCTTTATTCCCAAGATGAAGGAATAGCAAAAATCACTTTAAATCGTCCTGAATCCTTAAATGCTTTGAACTTAGAATTACTTCTAAGCCTATCTGAAACCTTAGATAAAGTTAAGGTAGATCAGAATGTAAAAGCTGTAATTATAACTGGAGCTGGAGAAAAAATATTTTCTGCAGGTGCGGATATTAAGCTATTACACTCTTTAACTCCCCTTGAGGTAAGAGATCTAGCGAAACTTGCTGTCGAGATTACTCATAAAATAGAATCCTTGGGTAAAGTAGTAGTTGCTGCTATAAACGGCACAGCATTAGGAGGAGGACTTGAGATTGCAGAAGCCTGTATGCTGCGTATTGCAGCATCACATGCGCAACTAGGACATCCTGAAGTTCGGATTGGTGCAGTAGCTGGTTTCGGTGGTACCACTCGCCTCCCACGATTAATCGGAAAGGGCCGAGCAGCAGAACTTTTACTAACTGGAAATTCTATCAACGCGGAACAAGCATATAATATGGGACTAGTAAATAAAGTAGTTGAACCTGGGAAATTACTTATAGAAGCCGAAAATATGATTCGAGGAATTTTATCCCAATCGCCTATGGCAGTAAAATTAACTTGGGAGGCTCTGCACCACGGCCTTAATTTAACATTAGAAGAGTCTGCCCAACTCGATGCGAATTACTTTGGTTTAGTCGCTTCCACTGAAGACTTCAAAATCGGTACGAAATCCTTCATAGATAAGACAACACCGGTGTATAGTAAAATCACAAATAAAGAACACGTGATCCAAGTCGCTGCACAATTATTTTTGAAAAATGGCAATACATCAATGGATGAAGTGATGAAAATAAGTAAAGTTTCAAAATCCAATATTTACTATCACTTCAAAAGCAAAGAAGATCTTCAATTAGCTGTTGTAAAGTATTGGACTAGTTTATATGAATCCTGTCTGATAGAAGCCTCAAAGCAAGATCATCGACCTGTCAGAGAGCGTTTAAGTGATTTTACTGAATTGCTTTTAGGTGGCTTGATAGAAAGAAATGGAGGTGGGAATTGTCCATTCATTTCTTTGTACATCCAGTCTTCCGAACAATCTTCTGATGTAAAGGATGCTATCACTCTTTTTTTCCGTGAAATTGAACCGATCGTCATAAAAATATTTAAACAAGGGAAGGATAATAATGAATTCAATAAAACTGTTCACCCTAGACAGATGGCATTATTATTCTTAAGCACATTAGAAGGTTCTCTTATTCTCGGAGAAATGATGAAGGACCCTTTACTTATTAAACAAACAATAGACAACTTCTTTCTTCTTCTTGATTAACATATTTCTCATTCGCTCACCTCTATATATAAAAAAACAGGCAATCCAGTCTGTTTTTTTTGGGGTATTCGGATTTTTTAGTGGAGACAAACTCAAAACATCTCACTTATAAATCGGAGAATATGGTGGTATTTTGCTAAAGACTTGATTTGTAGCAATATCTTAGTACAATGGTTTTATGACTACTCAAAAATCATTGAATAATGAGCACAGGGTCAAAATGTTTCAAGCATTAGCTGATGAAACAAGATTGGAAATCATACGAGTTCTATACGCCAAGAAGAAGGAGATGAATTGCGGAGAAGTTGGGGACATTTGCAATACTTCGAAGTCGAATACTTCGTATCATTTGCGTACTTTAAGGGAGGCGAAATTGATTAAGGTACGAAAAGAAGCTCAAACGAAGTATACGAGTATCGACATGGAGACCTTTGAATCTTACTTGCCGGGATTTCTTGATACGTTGTAGAAAGAAATTCTTTTTTTTCTTCATTAGTTCAAAAGTTCTTGTACAACAAAACTAGGATCGATAGGAGAAGGTGAATCGCATGATTAAGTTAACAGCTTTATTTTTTCTCATCATGTTTGTTATCGGTACAGATACATTTTTGATTTCTCCGCTCATCCCCACTCTTCAGAAATTGTTTCATATCCCGACCGAATATGCCGGTTGGATGGTCGGGGCATATGCGTTGGGATATGCCATATTTGCTCTGATAGCTGGACCGCTTTCCGATGGATGGGATCGCAAAAAAGTAATGTTTTCCGGCATGGTTTGCTTCGCGGTTTCAACCATTTTATGCGGCTTTGCGACAGGATTTTGGACGATGTTTTTATTCCGTTTTTTAGCCGGAATCAGCGCAGCATTCACAGCGCCGCAAGTCTGGGCCTCTATTCCTGCTCTGTTCCCTGCGGCAAAGACCGCCAAAGTATCAGGAATCGTAATGGCAGGCTTGGCTGCTTCCCAAGCGTTCGGCATACCGATTGGAGGCATGCTTGCTGCAACCCATTGGTCTTATCCTTTTTTTACAATCGGTGCGTGCTCGTTGTTGGTGGCGATATTCATCCCCTATGCTTTGCCCGAAATGAAACCGAATCAAGACCAAAGAACCAAGCTTCCGATATTTAAAAGATACGTCCCGTTATTGACAAGCCGAATCGCGAGAAGATCTTTCCTGGCTCATTTCTTATTTCAATGTGGATTTTTTGCTGCCTTTTCTTTCATTGGAAAATGGATGACGGACCGCTATCATCTTTCGGTTGATCAAGTGGGGTACGTAATGTTTTTTCTTGGGCTAGGGAACTTAGTGGGAAGCTTTAGCGGTGCTTATGTGATCAAAATGTTGAATCGTTTCAATACGATGGTTGTGGGCATTCTCGTCTCTATTGCATGTTTTATTGCTTTGCCTCACCTGCCATCGGTTGCGTCTTTCGAAGGGGTATACTTTTTCATATTCGTAAACATGGGAATCGTCTTTCCGCTCATAATGGGAATGCTGAATTCATTAAATCCGACAATTCGTGGCACGATCTCTAGCTTGGCCAATTCGATCATGTACGCTGCGACAACGCTCGGCTCTTGGCTCGCCGGCTTGATTTATGCGACATTTAACGGTTTTTCCGCCGTAGGCATATTTGCGGCAATATGCTTTGCCGGTTCGTTGTTCTCTTTTATAGCAAGTGGTATTTTGACTAATCACGCTAAAACAAAAAAGGACTATGCATCATAAATGCATAGAAGAAATTCAAATGGATATTCTAAATCTTCCTAAATTCAACATCCTAAGTATTAGTGAGAATAAATATGATTTTCTAATACAAGTGGTGACGAACTCTCCACCTTCAGCTTGCCCTCATTGTGGATGCAAAGCGAACCTCTACAAGCACAGTAACAGGGAACATGTTTGTATGGACTTACCTATTCACGGTAAGCATGTAGGGCTACTCATAAAGCGTCAGAGGTATCGTTGTCGTGAATGTTCTCAGACCTTTTGGGAACGCTTGGACCACACCATTGACGCAACGCGGAACTGTACAAAGCGTTTGTTGTCCTACGTAGAGAAGCAAAGCCTTAGGCGTACATTCGTCAGTATTTCAGAAGAAGTGGGGCTTAACGAAAAGACGATCCGCAATATCTTTCGCGATTACATTAACCACCTCGAAGAAACATTTCGGTTTGTAACACCTAATTGGCTTGGCATAGATGAAATTCAAATAATCAAGCCTCGTTGCGTATTAACCAACATTGAAGAACGAACATTACTGGACATTCTACCTAATCGAAATAAGGAAACAGTTGTTGGATACCTCTCACGTCTTCCGAACAAAGGGCGAATACAGTATTTCACGATGGATATGTGGAAACCGTATAAAGACGCTGTGAAGGCTGTTATGCCAAAGGCTACTATCATCGTCGATAAGTTTCACGTTGTCCGTATGGCGAACCAAGCGTTAGAAACCATCCGCAAACAGATTAGAGGTGGTTTATCACCAACGGAACGGCGTGGGCTCATGCACGACCGATTTATCCTTCTGAAACGCCATAAAGAGCTTACAGAGATGGATAAAATAACGCTTGAACTATGGACGAAGAATCACCCCACTCTCGGTATTGCGTATAGCTTGAAGGAATCATTCTTCGATATTTGGGATTGCGATTCAAGACAAAAGGCATTTATCAAATATAACGATTGGAAAGCCAAAATACCGAAGGAACTCCAATCCGCTTTTGAGCCTCTTACAAAGGCCATGATGAATTGGGACGAAGAGATATTCGCTTACTTCGACCACCGCATTACTAACGCTTATACGGAATCTCTGAACAGCCTTATCCCTGTCATTAACCGTTTGGGTAGGGGCTATTCATTCGAGGCCCTGCGAGCCAAAATTCTCTTTACAGAGGGGCTTGCAAAGGATCGTAAATATCAAAAGCGTATGGATGACTACGAACACCGAGATTACAACTTCCCGATGTTCGATAATGCGCCTCCCGTCGGTGTGGTTCGTGAGCGTGGCGAACAGCTTCGTGGTATCTACTTTTCCACCTTGATTGAAAAATTAGAGAAGGGCGAATTCTAAGCCCTTTTCCGCTTCTGAGAGAAATTCTCCTCAAAGGTAAATGAAGTAGTACGAATTTTTTGTGTAAAGGGGTATTGACTCCGGAATGTTAGTACTATATATTTCTAATCATACACCAGGATTATCCATGACTCATTTTTTATAGCCTTAAGTAGTACTAAACGTTTCTAAAACACAGAGAGTTCTCAATACTTATCAAGTGAAAAAATTTTATAATAAGAGGTGATTTTATTTTCGAGATTAAATTAGTACCATTTAGTTCCTATAACCTTACAAAAGAATGGAGAGATGTATGATGTCACATAATGATGTCGTTCTTTATTCGATTAAAAATCGTATTGCAACCATTGCGCTAAATAGACCTGAATCATTAAATGCTTTAAACCGAGAAGTACTTGAACAGCTTTCAGTTGCATTAGAAAAAGCAAAAAAAGACCAAGAAGTAAAGGCGGTTATTATAACAGGTATTGGAGAAAAAGTATTTTCTGCTGGTGCTGATATTAAATTCCTTAATTCCGCTACCCCTCTTGAGGTAAGAGATTTTGCAAAACTAGCTGTTGAAGTCACTAGTAAAATTGAATCCTTAGGTAAGGTAGTAGTAGCTGCCCTTAACGGATCTGCATTAGGTGGCGGTCTTGAAATAGCCGAATCTTGTATGCTTAGAATTGCTGTCAATCATGCTAGAATTGGTCATCCAGAAGTTCGTATTGGTGCGGTAGCTGGATTTGGCGGAACTACTCGATTACCAAGATTAGTGGGAAAAGGTCGTGCTGCTGAGTTATTACTAACAGGAAACTCTATAAGTGCAGAAGAGGCATATACGTTTGGTCTTATAAATAGGGTGGTGGAGCCTGAGAATTTATTACCTGAAGCCGAGAACTTATTACAAGAAATCTTAGCTCAATCACCAATAGCCGTTACACTAACGTGGGAAGCCCTTCACCGCGGGCTAAATGTAACACTAGAAGAATCTGCACACCTCGGGGCCGATTTTTTTGGATTAATTGCATCAACAGAAGACTATAGAACGGGAACCAAAGCTTTTATTGAAAAAACCAAACCGGAATATAAAGGGAGATAGAATAGTAACGAATAATAAAAGTTAGAAAATTGAGAAGAAAACACTCATCAGTGAGTGTTTTCTTCATGATAATAACGATTCGTCTAAAAGGAGAGAATTGGATGCCAAGAGTAAAAAGAATGTACATTAACGAAATGGGTAAGCCTATTAAAGAAGGAGTCGTCGAAGTATTAAGTGCTGCAGACAATTTCAATTGGTATGCTGAAGAAGCAAAGAGGGTGTATGGTGAAACAATCCCTTCCACCTTCGCAAACAAAAGGTTACATGTGGGTAAGGCTCCAGTTGGTGTTACAGCTGCTATAACTCCTTGGAATTTTCCAATTAGTATGGTTGCAAGAAAACTTGCACCGGCTCTTGCTGCAGGATGTACTGTCATTTTAAAACCTTCTGAGCTATCACCATTAACTGCAATTCGCATATTTGAGCTCATAGAGGAAGCCGGATTTCCAAGAGGTGTTGCAAACGTTGTACTAGGTGAACCAACAGAGGTTGGAAAAGAATTTATGGAAAACAAAATGGTAAAAAAGATTACTTTTACCGGATCTACAAGAGTCGGAAAGTTGCTATATCAACAAGCTGCTAATGAAGTTAAACGCGTTTCTTTAGAGCTCGGGGGTCATGCACCATTTATCGTTTTTGAGGATGCAAATATTGATTTAGCCGTAAAAGGTTTAGTAGAAAGCAAATTCCTCAATGCAGGACAAACTTGTATCAGTACAAATCGACTTTATGTTCATGAGAGTATTGCTGATGAGTTCACGAAAAAACTAGTTACACGAATGGAGAGGATCGTTGTTGGGGATGGTCGTAATGCTGAAACGGAAATTGGACCTTTAGTAAACGAAGCCGGATTAAATAAAGTATTAAATCAAATCGAAGACGCAAAGCAAAAAGGAGCTTCCATCATAATGGGTGGACACCGTTTAACAGGTGAGGATTATGATGAGGGCTACTTTTGCGCCCCTACTGTTCTAGCGGACGTAAGCCCAAATATGAAAATTTTTACCGAAGAAACATTTGGTCCTGTCGTTCCAATTGTTACGTTTACAGATGATGAAGAAGTTATTAACATGGCAAATAACAGTGATTATGGGTTAGCAGCGTATATTTTTTCACAAAATGTTAAACGATGCTTAACCTTTCCAGAAAAATTAGAATATGGGATTATTGGTGTCAATGATTCTGTTCCTCCGCAAACACAAGCACCATTTGGCGGAATAAAAAATAGTGGTCTCGGACGTGAAGGCGGAAAATGGGGGATTGAAGGATTCCTCGAAACAAAATTAGTTTCTTATGGAGTATAAAAGAGTAAGAATAAACATTTCACGTTTTTCTTCCTTCCTCTCTATTTCTACTTGTAGTTTAGCAGCTGAGAGTTTACACATGTATGGGTGAAACAACGTATTATTGAATCTCTTGATCTTCTACAGGCTCCTTTTGGGTAGTGAAGCAAGCCACCACGGAACATTAAACGAACGGGCTCGTTAGGTCAATGATACAGAGGGATTCTAGGACTTTATTATCGTGTCTTGGACTGCCTCTGGCTCATTTAACAAGGATAATCTAAAACTAATTTTACGAAGGCAGTAGATTTTGCAACGAAAAAAACTGATTAGATCAACAACATCAGTCTAATACTTTATTTTCTTTGAACAGTATACGTTCGTCGATTGAAAGCGAATGGAAATAGCATGATGGAAAGGTCTCGGAAACCCTCGCAAGTATACTTCCTTGGGTATCGGGGTCTTTTTTTGGAAGAAAACGAAAAGCGCCCTGACACGAGATCAAGACGCATTTGCAATAGAGCTTGTTATTTGGTTACTGCATTTTCCAAATCTTTCACACCGCTATAGACTAAATCGAACAAGTCCGCAATGTTTTCTTCTTCGATGCAAGAGAAGGCGATCCGCAAATCAGTTTGACCAAGAGCGATCGTACCGACGCCATACTGTTCCAGCAAGTGCTGGCGCAATGTTTCCGCTTCGACAGTCTTTAGCTTGAGGCACATGAAGTAGCCAGAGTTGAATGGATAGTAAGTCCACACGTCAGCGTATTTTCCGCTGTCGAGCACTTCCTTGACGCGGTTGGCACGGCCTTTCATGATATCGAATTTCTCCTGCTTCTGTGCTTTGTACTCCGGAGCTGTGATTGCATGCAGTACGAACGTTTGGGAAGGATGAGATCCGCTGGAAAGAGTCGCGCGGATGATTCCCATTGTCTTTTGCTCCAAAGCGCTGAGCAAGTCGCTGGATGGAGATGCATACGTAATAAAGCCAACACGGAAGCCCCATACGTAATCCTCTTTGGTAGCCCCATCTACTTTTACAGGCAGAATGCGCGGGTGAACGTCGCATAGGCTAGCGAAGAGAGATTCGTGCATGGAGTCCTCGAAGAACAAGCCGAAGTACGCGTCATCTGTCACTGCGACAATGTTGATTCCAGCATCGGCGCCTTCTTTGAGTGCAGCGACGATTTGTTTTCCTTCCTCTGGACCTGGTGTATAGCCAGTTGGGTTATTCGGGAAGTTGAGTACGACGATGGCTTTGCCTTTGTCTTTTTGTGCGAGAATGGCATCACGCAAAGCAGCAGCATTAAATTTCATCTCGTCGTTATATAATGGATAGTAGACCATTTCCGCACCACGGCGGATCGAAAAAGTAAGCTCGTAGTTTTCCCAGTTTTTGTCCGGGATGATGACACTGTCGCCGCTGTCAGCGAACAAGTCAGATACGATGCTCAGGCCATGCGTCAATGCGTTTGTAACGATTGGGTTACTAAACGTATGGTTAGCCAGTGAAGGTTGTTCCTCAATCATTTTTTTACGCCATGCTGCACGCAGCTCAGGCTTTCCTGCTGGGGGAGCATACTCGTAAATGTCTTTTGGCTGGTAAGCAGACAGGTTATCCTGGATGACCTTAAGGTGCATCGGTTGACCGTTTTCCAGTGCAATCCCGATGGTTGCGTTGTACTTTTTCGCTTTTGCTTTCGCTTCTGCCGACTGGCTGAGAATCCCTTCTTTTGGGAAATAAATCAGTTTCGCGATGTCAGACAGCATTTCATACACGTGCGGGTTTTCCCGCTGGATGGTTTGGTTCAGCGTTGATGCCAATGAATGCATGATAGCCTCCCTCTTCATTTGAAAACATCTATGTTTACCAATAAAGATAGCGTATCTACATGCATTTGTCACCCTTGCCCAGCGGGATATTTCAGATTTTGCGAGGTTCCTTTTGACAGCGAGGAACGGATTTGCTACCTTGAAATCGAAAACTGAGTAATGCGGGAGGGAGAAGGAAATGGCTGAACGCAGGATCGTTCGCCTGGGGGACCCTATCTTGCGTGAAACTTCAAAAAGAGTACCGTCCATTACTCCACAGGTTGAAAAGATTTTGGATGATATGGCCCAAACGATTTACGCTGGGAAAGGTCGAGCAGGCTTGTCCGCGATACAGATTGGCATCCCGAAGCGTTTAGTTGTGATGGATTGTGGTAGCGGCTTGATTGAACTGATCAATCCGGTATGGATGAAAAAATCAGGTGAGCAGGAAGGGCAAGAAGCTTGTCTTTCGATACCGGGTGTGTTTGGAATCGTTCGTCGGGCGAATTATGTCAAAGTTCAGACGCTGAACCGCCAAGGAGAAACAAAGACAATCGAAGCCGAAGATTTTCTCGCTCGGTGTATTCAGCACGAGATGGACCATTTGGAAGGAATTTTGTTTATTGATCATACAGAAGAGCTCTACTCAGCAAAAACAGGAAAGAAACTGAATCGCAAGGACTTGCACTGGATACAGACTAAAAGTAGAAACAGAGCATAAACAGCAAGGAGATTGACTCATGAAGCGTTGGAATATTATGTTAACAGGCTTTGGAACAGTAGGACAGCAGGTAGCCAGACTGCTGGAGCAGCGACGGGACCGATACCGCGAGCTATATCAAGCGGATGTCAGACTCGTGGGAGTCGTTCGTTCGGCTTCCGGTCTCTATGATGAGAACGGAATTGATTCAGGAAAATGGGAAGACTATGCACATACAAAACAAGCAAAGAACCCATCATGGAACGCGCTGGAATTTATCCAATCGGTTCAAGCGGATGTGCTCATCGAGGCTGGTCCTTCTGAAAAAGAGGGAGGACCCGGTCTTACTTTTATTCGTTATGCATTGGAAAATGCTATACATGCAATCGCGATTTCAAAAGGTGCGCTTGTTGTCGATTATGCTGGCTTAGCCGCTCTAGCCAAAAAACATGGCGTCGCGTTGAAAGTGAGTGGAGCAACAGCAGCAGCCCTGCCGACGATCGATCTATTGCAGTATAACTTGGCAGGCTGTGAAGTGAAACGAGTCGAAGGCATTTTTACGGGAACGACTAACTTCGTGCTCACAAAAATGATGGAAGAGGGGCTCACCTGTGCGGAAGCAGTCGAGCTCGCTCAGAAGTTGGGGATTGCCGAACCGGACCCTTCTTACGACATCGATGGTTGGGATACAGCTTCAAAGCTCACGATCTTGGCAAACGCCGCTTTTGGTGCGCAAGTAAATCTGACTGATATCGCACGCGCAAGTATTCGCGAAATAACCTCGTTACAAATCGAGAAATGGAAAAAGCATACGAAGATTCCCAAGCTGATCGGAACCATCCAAAAGGAAGCAAATGGCACATTTTCTATAGCCGTGGAGCTTTGTGCAGTGGATCTTACCCATCCATTTGCATCTGTATCAGGTACGACAAAAGCCATATGGGTAGAAACAGATGTCATGGGGGATTTATTGGTCGTTGGAGGAAAGTCAGATCCTGTCGCGGCAGCAGCGGCTGCCTTAAAAGACCTTGAACATATCATTAGCAGATAGGTTCATTTGCATGTGCTTCCAGTGTTCCTTAGGAATGAGTCCTTTACAACCGCGAGCATACTAAGGATGCACCACAAAAAACGGCAAGGGGGCCATACGGATGAACCAATCGTCTGATGTCAATGCCGAGCTGCAGCAAGTATCTGCTTACCCAACCAAGCAAAAAATGAATCAAAAGAACGTCGCTTTGGTAAATGAGCAGGATAGCTGCTGCTGTACCCCCAAAAAGCAGGCATCCGAAGCACAGCAGGAATGATGCCTACACGAAAAAGCCGGGTCTCGATTACGAGACACCGGCTTTTCGTTTCGTACAATGCGTTTTATCCGATAAATTCTTGTACCCAGTAGCCATTTGTGACGCCTACACCAATTTTTGTGAACGCAGGGTTCATAATGTTTTGGCGGTGACCTTCACTGTTCATCCATTGTTGCATAACTTCTTGTGGACTCTGTTGACCCATGGCGATATTCTCACCTGCAGTCGAGTACTGAATGCCATACTGCTTCATCATGTCAAATGGGGAACCGTACGTTGGACTGTTGTGGTCAAAGTAGTTGTTAGCAGACATATCTTGTGCTTTTGCCAAAGCTACTTTGGACAATGCTGCATCCATTTGAACTGGTTTGAGACCTGCTTTTGCACGTTCTTGGTTCACCAAATCCGCGACTTGTTTCGCAAAATCACCAGTTTTTCCTTGTTCCGCTTGATTTACTGGAGCGGCAGGCTGAGTGACGTTATTTCTAGGTTGCGCTGGTGCTGGTTGAACTGGTGTTTGTTGAACTGGTGCTGATTGAAAAGATCCTGGTTGAATTGGGTATGGTTGTACAGGTGTAGCTTGTCCTTGCTTAACAGGTTGCATCGGCTGTACTGCTTGTGACTGGCCAGGAACAAAGCCTTGCTTTTGATAAAAGTTAAAGAACTGTTGTGCATTTGGTGCTTTTTGGAATTGTCCCATATTTTGACCCACATTGAATTGGAATTGTCCGTTCTTCAATGGGCAGTTAGATGCTGCGGAAGCAGAAGAAGCAAACCCTGTCAAAGCCAAGCCTAGACCAAGAGTCATCGCGATTGTAACAGAACCAAAACGTTTCATTAAACAAATCTCTCCTTTTTTTTGCCTACGAGGTTAGTTGTCGGATTCGGGTTGAGGAAACAACCCTACGCCAATTCGGCGATTCACCCCATGTGGAATTGCTCATCCACTAAAAAGTCCCCCGCACTTCCTTTTCAGAAAGTCTCGGCTTATTTCGTTTGGCATGAACAACGATATCAGACAATCCCAATCGAAATAAAGGAGTAATATATGGCAAAAAGCTAGAATCGTTGATAAATTAGGCTCATTTCGCTCCGTTTGATTGTTCCTTCCATGCGGTTAAGCCGCCTTCCAATGCATTTGCTTGAAAACCATGCTCACGAAGAAGAGCGGCAGCTTTTTGAGCTTTGTTACCTGTTGTACATACAGTAACAATCTTCACATTTTGCGCAAGTTTTTCGGTTTCTTCATCGAACGGCTTATCCTGTTCTTTCATTAGAAGATAGGGTGCGTTTCGGGTCGATGCATTTTCGTGAACGAGGCTGCCGGTGATAAATTTCTCGACGTCGCGTACGTCCACTAATAGTACAGGCACTTTCTTTTCAAGCATTTCTGATAATTGAATGGTTGTCAAAGTATGATTTTGCAAATGAAATCCCTCCCAATGCTATTGTAACAGAGTATCGCCTTCCCAGTATAAGGGTGAACGGTTGCTTTTTTTGGACAACCATGGTAGAATAAGATTGCTACTTGAAAAATTGATACCTAATCATTCATCGAGGTGTTTGTATGCTGATGGATAACATTTTTGAATCCCCGATTCACACTGGCGCGGTCATCGGAGCCGCAAGGATGGAAGAGAGGAAGGGCTTTCATTGTTTTAGGTTTTCAAAAGGTTTAGTTTTTAATTTTGCAGTTCCGTCCCATGACATTTGTATATTTGCTGAGTAGGTAAAATTCACGTATCATGAAGGCGTATCATAGCACATGATCTGGTATTTCTTCATGATATGTGAGCTTTATTTGCTTCGGTAAATATGACTAGCATATTCAAATTGAATTTTTGGAGGTTTTTTTAAATGCAAACGAACGGAACAGTAAAATGGTTTAACGCAGAAAAAGGTTTCGGTTTCATTCAAGTAGAAGGCGGAGACGATGTATTCGTACACTTCAGCGCAATCCAAGGTGACGGTTTCAAAACTTTGGACGAAGGTCAAAAAGTTCAATTCAACATCGTTCAAGGCAACCGTGGCCCACAAGCTGAGAACGTAGTAAAACTGTAAGTCTCCTTTTAAAAGAAACTGTCCTTTCGAGGGCAGTTTTTTTTGTCGTGGTCGTAGTAGTAAAATGTAATGCTCCCCGTTGTCAAGACACGATTTTTTGAGGAATAAGTTATGTCCTCCTTTTCGTAGTCCTAGTGTTTAGGATGCGATTTTTTCGATAGTATGGGCGTAAAATTGATCGGGTTTTGCTTCATTTAGAGACTCATTTCGTACTTGCCAACAATTTCGTTCACGGTCTGCTCCTCCCGGAGGACCTCCAGGACAACCTTTGTTTTAAACTCTGAGGTATATTGGTTCCGTTTTTCCATGCTCTTATTATAACTTATTTTTTAACCTCCCGTGTCTCAAGTCTATGGGAGCATTATAAAAGGCGTTGGGATCGTCCTCAGCGCCTGTTCCTGCATGCGAATGGATAAAAAAAGGAACTATGGCGTCCCACCATAATTCCTCATTTTCTTCCTACAAAGTAGTTAAATACAAGTTTCGATTTCGACAGTTTGGAATTGACTGTCAAGAACTGAAAGACCAACAACTTGACCGCCACCGATAGAAGTACGGCCATAAGTGGTGAGAAGGACATTTCTGTTGTTTTCTGCTACGGTAAGGCGCACTTCATAGTGGAAAGAAGCGGGGACCAGCGCATTGAAAGCAGTGCGAGTATTCGCAGGGATAAATTGCGTGATGTCAAGCAAGGTGCTAACTGGATTCGTTTGCGTAACTGCATTACCCCAGTTCAATACTTGCACACGTACTTCAACCTCTTCTGTGTTCAGATTTACGAGGTCGAGGTGAGCGGTGAGAGCAACAGCGAGGTTATTTTGCAAAATACCAGTTGTTCTCACAGTATTTCTTCGTGGGCGTCTGTGACTTCTTTTTTCCGTAACACCTTGATCGTCGTCGTATTCGATTTCAGACATCCATGTTCACTCCATTCTTGAGTATTCTAGTGGGACAATAATACGATATTGTTTCTTGCCTTGATTTGTAACGGCGAACGTAAGGGGACGAGTAACTATTTTTGATAGAGGATGGTGGAGGTTTTGGGAGAAACGCCTGTATGCAAACAACTAAACTATACGGCTCGATTTGATTGGGGATACGAAGGGGTGGAACAGGTCGGGGCAGCATCGGATATGATCGTCATTATCGATGTGCTCTCCTTCAGCACGTGTGTCGATATCGTAACGGGACGTGGAGGGATCGTCTATCCTTATCAGGTGAAGGAGGAGTCAGCCGTAGCATTCGCTAAACAAAAAGCAGCGCTTCTTGCTGGAAAACGTGGAGAACCAATCTCCCTTTCACCCGCCTGTCTGAAAATGGTTCCGATGGGAAGTAGAATGGTGTTGCCCTCGCCAAATGGATCGACCTGTACCTTGCTGGCAAAGAAAACAGGTGCGAAGGTAATCGCTGCGTGCCTTGCGAAATGCATCATCCGTCGCCAGATACATACAACAGCAGAAAGGATCTGTGACGGTTATTGCTTGCGGTGAACGATGGGGAAATGGAGCATTGCGACCCGCTATTGAGGATATGATTGCGGCAGGTGCGCTGCTTCACGAATTGGAGGAATATCGATTGTCACCAGAGGCCAAAATGGCGGTGGCAGCTTTCCGATCAGCCCAAGATCATCTTCTTGCTTATTTGCAGAAATGTGCTTCTGGCCAAGAACTGATCAGCAAGGGATACCCGGAAGATGTCGCACTTGCAGCGGAATGGAATCAGAGTTTCACGGTTCCAGTGCTTAACGATGATTTTGCTTACGAAGCTAATTAGTCTTTTCGCATAAAGAATCCCTCATTCGGTAACCATGGTTATGAACCATACATGAGAAAAACTGGACAGGGAGGATTCATATGGATGACAACAGCAAGTCCATCAACCAGTCAGAAGAAAATATCCTGACGAATCGCCAAGGCCATCCGATTACAGACAACCAGAACCTGCGGACCGTTGGAAATCGCGGGCCAACGGTTCTGGAGAATTACGACTTTCTGGAAAAAATCACACATTTTGATCGGGAGAAAACACCTGAGCGTGTCGTGCATAGCCGAGGAGCAGGAGCGCGTGGCTATTTTGAAGCATATGGAACCGCTGGTGATGAGCCGATTTCTACGTACACGAGAGCAAAGCTGTTTTCGGAGCAGGGGAAAAAAACGCCTGTGTTTGTACGGTTTTCTACGGTTATTCATGGCACACATTCTCCCGAAACATTGCGCGATCCACGTGGGTTTGCGGTGAAGTTTTATACAGAGGACGGGAACTGGGATCTGGTTGGCAATAACCTCAAAGTTTTTTTCATTCGGGATGCGATGAAGTTTCCTGATCTTGTACATGCGTTCAAGCCTGATCCTGTCACAAACATACAAGACGTGGAACGGATCTTTGACTTTATCTCGAACACGCCTGAGGCCATGCATATGATCACGTTTTTGTTCTCCCCGTGGGGAATACCAGCGAACTATCGGCAAATGCAAGGCTCTGGCGTAAACACGTACAAGTGGGTAAACCATGAAGGAACAGCGGTCCTGGTCAAATACCATTGGCAGCCGTTAACGCAAGGGATTAAAAATTTGACACAAAAACAGGCGGAAGAGATTCAAGGGAAAAACTTTAATCATGCCACACAGGACTTGTACGAAGCGATTGAGCGAGGAGAATATCCGGAGTGGGAAATGTGCGTCCAGATCATGAGTGATGACGATCACCCTGAGCTCGATTTTGATCCACTTGATCCAACGAAAATATGGCCCGAAGATCAATTCCCGTTTCTTCCTGTCGGCAAAATGGTACTGGATAAAAATCCGGACAACTATTTTGCAGAGGTCGAGCAAGCAGCATTTGGGACAGGTGTTTTAGTGGATGGACTTGATTTTTCTGATGACAAGCTACTGCAAGGAAGGACCTTCTCCTACTCCGATACGCAGCGTTATCGGGTTGGCGCCAACTACTTGCAGCTTCCGGTCAACGCTCCCAAAAAGCATGTCGCTACCAACCAGGAAGGCGGTCAAATGCTGTACCATGTAGATCGAGCGCAGCGGCATATTAACTATGAGCCATCGACGATTGGCGGATTGCAGGAAGCCAAGCAAGCCGCTCCTGATCATCAGCCAGAAGTAGAAGGGAAGGTCGTTCGTCAAAAAATTGATCGCACCAACGATTTCAAACAGGCGGGAGAACGTTATCGCCTCATGGAAGACTGGGAAAGAGAAGATCTCATTGCCAATCTGACGGATGCACTCCTCTCCTGTGATCCTCGCATTCAAGAAAAAATGCTTGGATTCTTCTCGCAATGTGACGAAGAGTACGGTCAGCGTTTGAAAGCTGGAGTCGCACAGGGCAATGGCGGAAATAGCAAAGAGATGGGCGGACCGATGGGCGCAACGAATCCCTGGGCGGCTGTCAAGGAAGCCGAACAGAAGTCCCGTCCGTCCAAGCCTTACTGATGACCCGAGTCAACAATAAGACTGAATGAACAGCGGAGCTTTGCCGAAGCCATGGTAAAGCTCTTTTGTTGTATCCGGTTGCAATTTGACTTAACAATCAGTAGGCTAAAACGTATGGGATCGATTTGCCAAAGGAGACGTCATTCATGTCAAAAGATAATAAAACACATCAACATATTGTAGAAGCAGCCTATCAATTATTCGCGGAGAATGGGATTGAAAAGACGAGCCTGACGATGATCGCTACAGAAGTAGGGATCACGAAGCCGGCGATCTACTACCACTTTGCATCAAAGGACGCACTTCTCGATTATTTGTTTGAACAACTGTTTGGAAATTATACATTCTCTCATTTTTTTACGGTTACAGATTTTACAGCTGACAATTTCACGGAACTTCTTATCGAATCTGGGTTGAAGCTATTGCCGAGCGAGGAAGAGGATTATGCCTTTTTACGTGTCTTCAATCAATTTCTGCTGTCTGTCAGTCAAAAAGAGAAGTACCGTGACAAGCTACGTATGATGCAAGAAGATTTTTTGCAGGGCTTTAGTTCCTTATTAGAGCGAGGGATAGAGTTAGGTGTCGTCACGCCTGATCGTGTCGTAGCAAAAGCTCATATTCTAGCACTCGTCGTTGATAATATCAGTAATTACATGCTGATGGGGATTGAGCTAGATCAGAGGGATATCTGGACTGAAACAGTGAGAAGCGTGCTAAAGTAATCGAAAAAACAGTGACGCAATTCGAGTTGCCAGCGTCTTACAAATGTTTACATTAGACGATGGCGAGGAGATTCATAATGATACGAAGAGAGAAATGGGTAGTACTGTTGAGCTATGCCGCGGTACTCTCCTTATTGACGACGGGTGGGGTCGTTGCTGCATCCCCTGCGAAGGCAGGTTCCACTAAAGTAGAAACATCGGCTGGCACGATAGGCAATACCGAGGTGAAGCTACAGGCTTGCAGTCAAGATGACACGAAAGCGGATGTTTCGGACATAACTGCGAAGTCTTGGAAATCATTGGAGAATAAGCCGGTGCTGGAAGGGATTACTGCCATTGCAACAGGCGTCATTTTTGATGAAGCAGGCTATGGGTGGAGGCCAGGTATTTCGTATGCCTTCACCGAGGATGGGCAAGTGTGGAAATGGGGCTATCAATCTGACAAGAAGTATGAACCGCACAAGCTAGCAGGGATCAAAAATGCCAAGCAAGTCACGACGGATTATGTCCTGACGGGCGCCGGTGATGTATGGCAGATCGATGAAAAGAAAGCACCAGAAAAACTGGCCGGTCTGGATAAAATCAAGAACATTCAGCAGCTCGATCTTCATGAAGGCGTACTCTTTTTACTGAAAGAAGACGGTACCGTACTGAAATGGGAAAAAGGAGCGAAAGCAGCAGAAAAGGTGACGAAGCTTTCGAATATCCGTGACATGTATAGCTCAGCCTTTTCCTTGTTTGCCATAGATGACCAAGGGAAGCTTCTTTATCTCGATGGCAAATCCGGAGAGCTGAACACAGAAAACCTGCAGGTAATGGATATCCCAGGGAAAGTCAAACAAATAGCCGTCGATTACACGGATCGCGCCTTAATCCAAACAGAAAAAGGCGAAGTGTATAGCTACAATACAAAAGAAAATGAAAAAGTAGTGCGTGCCGCTCATGCAGATGGTGCCACACGGATGGCAGTTGGCGGAGAAGGATTGTACTTGATCGTAAAAGCGGACGGAACTGTCTGGGGCTGGGGAGATAATACACTTGGAATGCTCGGTGCGAATCTGGAAAATGAGCTCGAGGAGCCTGTCAAAATAGCGGGTCTTTCTGATATGACAGACGTACAAGCAGGAACCGACCATGTGATTGCTCTCGATAAAAAAGGAAACGTCTATTCATTTGGCAGCAATATGACAGGACAGCTGGGACGAATCCCTGTTACCTTTGACAAATGGACAGAATTGGGCGAATTACGTGATGTAAAACAAGTAGTAACTGAGCTGAATCGACCGTACTTCGTCCGAAAGGATGGTTCTGTATGGAGTTTTGGCGCGGATCGAGTGCCATATGAAGTGAAAGGACCTACGAAAGTAAAAACATTGGATAGCATCATGGATTCTCCGGTTACCTTAAATGAGAACGGACAAATCCAGTTGTGGACCAGTGAATTTAGCAGCTGTGAAACATTGGCACTGCCTTCTCGGATCAAGGATTTCGTTGGTGGAGAGGAGCATCTCTTGTTACGTACGGAAGATGACCAATTCCTGACGGTGGAATTCAGTTTTGATTCCGCTGAACGCGGAGGGGTATATGTTATCACGAATTTGCGCCCACAAAAAGTGGAAACCCTCAAGATCGATTCAAAATTGGCAGCGGATGTGACCAAGCTTTATACCAATCTTTATACGTTTTTTGCTGTGACGAAAAATGGTCAGGTATTGTACGCAGAACGGAAGAATGATGAACCGTTCACTTCATTTGCACAGATAGCTGGTTTGGAAGGAATTCGTGAGCTTGCACCAGAGTATTTTGTCCGTTATACAAAGGATATCGCATCAGTTTGGGCGATCAACGAAGCAGGTAAGGTTCAGGAAATGCAGGTTTACCCTGAGAGCGAAGGAAATGACGCAGGAGCTATCAAAGTGAAGTTGGAATCCAAAACGGAAGAAGACATTGCCATGATGAGCGGACGTTTGCGGATTACGAAGGATGGGCAAATCTTTGAACACGAATGGGAACCGCTTAAAAAACAAAAAGTGGCTGCGCCTGTTAGACTGATTTCCTCTTCGTACGACTATGCGATTGAAGGGCCAGGCTCGCATTATCATGTGCTGGTCACTGAAGATGATAAGATCGTATTGATTGGCGATAATCCATACGGAAAAGGTGAGCTTCAACCAGATATGGTCAGACAATAACAGACGGGAAGAAGCGGCACAGTGGGAGCATTCATTTTCCACTGTGCTTTTTTATTTTGCCGTTTTTAGAAGGTATGGAAAAAGATGGTTGACAGTTTAAATTTACAATTGTAATATCTTAGCAGAAGTTAAATTTACATTTGTAAATCTAAGAGGTGATGACGTGATGAACAACATTCCGAAAATATCGGAGGCCGAGTGGGAAATCATGAAGGTGATCTGGAGAGATCATCCAGCAACAGCAGAGCAAATCATTGAGCGTTTACCAGCCGATATCGAATGGACAGAGCAGACGGTGCGCACGTTTTTGAACAGGTTGCTCAAAAAGAAAGCAATCAGCTATGAAAAATCTGGCCGTAGCTACCGATATTTCCCACTCGTCCAAGAAGCTGAATGCAAACGGGCTGAAAGCGAATCCTTTTTGAAACGTGTTTTTAATGGGGCTGTAGGCACGATGATGACCAATTTTCTCGAAGATGTGCAGTTATCCAACGAAGAAATAGACAAGCTGCAAAAAATATTGACGGAAAAACAAAAGAAAAAGCAATGATGAGGGACCTGTAAATGGATATTCTAGGGAGTATTTTTTTGTGGATGTGCTACGCCTCGTTGGGGGCAAGCCTGGTAGCTATTTTGTTGGTAGCCATAAAAAAAGGAGTTAGCCAAGCGATTAGCTGGCGCATGCATCATTTGTTATGGTTCATCGTTTTGGCACGCCTAATGATCCCCGTGCTACCGGAGAGTTCATTCAGCCTCTTTACCTGGGTTTTCTGGGCAAGTAACAGCATGTCGGCTGCCCAGCCGCTTTCTTTCTCCGCAGAACCACAACTAATGCCAAACACACAACTTCCTGTCGTCATCTCAGAAGTCTCCCACGAATTAAAAGACAACAAGAAAAATCAGATACAAACCGAAGCAGCTAAGGATGAAGGGATGAATGCAGTTTCCTCGCATCCAATCTATATCCAAGTTCTCACAGTAGTGTGGCTTGTCGGAGTAGTCTTTTTGTTGGCGAGGCTATTCGCCTATCTGTACAAGATGCACAACAAAGAACGCTTTTTAATGCGAGTGACGGATGAGAGAGTGTTTTCCATCATGGATGATTGCAGAAAGAAGTTTGGGGTAAAAAGGAAAATACACGTCTATACAGGGACACTGGCAAAGGGCCCGTTAATCTCTGGTCTGTTTTCACCTTGGGTTTATTGTCCGCGGGACGTATATCAATCGTTGTCAGACGCCGAGTTGTACCACGTCTTCTCGCATGAGCTCGCTCATCACAAACGCAAAGATTTGTTGTGGAGCTTCCTAGGTTCTCTCGCACTCGCCATCCATTGGATGAATCCGCTCGTCTGGTTATGGATTCGCAAAATGAAGGCAGATATGGAACTTGCGTGTGATGAATACGTTTTGGAGGTATTGGGGGAGAAAGAAGCGATTTCCTATGGCATGACACTGCTTTCTTTTGCGCGACGGATTTCGGAGAGACGCCCCCTGTCGTATCCACTTTATTTTCACCATTCCCATCATTCTGATCAGATGAAAAGGAGAATTCAAATGATTTCAAAGTTCAAAAAAGGTTCCTACCCGTTATCTGCTTTAGCGGTGGCTTGCGGGTTAGCCATTAGTGTAGTGACGTTAACCAACGCAGCAGAGCCTACTCCACTCCAGGTGGCTGTAAACCAAGACGAAAAATTGCGACCTTTGTTTGGCAATACATCCAGCAAGATGACAAATAGGCTGGAAAAAGCTGAAAAGCTGGCAGGTTTTCCTTTCAAAGTCCCATCTTATTTGCCGTCGGGGGTTACGTACAATTACAGCAATATCCTTAGCTCGAGCGTATCAGAACCTTCGGAAAATACAGTGATACACTCGTTCATAGGTGAGAAGATCTCTCTCATGATCGGAGTGAGCACAGTCGAGAACACGATGGAATCTTTTACAGTGGTATCGGATGATGGGACTTCGAAGAGTAGCGTCGACTCCACACTCTCACAAGAACAGATATCGGTGAAAGGAAAATCTGTAAAGGTTAATACAAGAACGGCAACAAGTAACAGGGGCTCAGTTATTAAAGACGTTGTCTATCTCTGGAGCGATGAGGGTCTCTACTATTATATAAAGGGGGAAGCAAAGGGGGAAGCTTCCTTAGAAAATAAGGAGATCGCAAAAATAATTGAATCGTTTCAAACTCTAAATGAAGAACTGAGAAAAAGGTACGCCAATTACGACCCTCTGAATCATGACGAAATCTATGATTTAGATGATCTGGAGTATTTCTCAGAATTGATCGGTTTTGCACCAGTTTTTCCTTTGGATCTGCCTACCGGTTATAAGGCGACAGAAGCATATGTTAACCAAAGACAAACTGAAAACAAAGAGGATAAACACAAGCGCATCATTAATATGACGTTTGAAAATCCTGAAAAACCAAAAACGTTTGTGTTTTTTGAGCAAATTAAGGACAAATCCATAGTGGAAAACATGAGAAAAACAAAAAAGACCCATTTTGAGAGAAGTGACGGAGAAAAATTTGAAGTGCCAGTCACTTCTTTGAACATCAGTGGACAAGAAGTATTCCGCACAGTGCTGTATAAAATCGATGATACACTGAGTAGTTCTAAGGACAAGTACAACTATACTTATTTTTGGTTAAAAGAAGATGTCTGCTTGAAAGTGACGTTCAAAGAAGTAGAAGCGGACGTGCAACAGCAATTGGTAGCAG
Source organism: Brevibacillus sp. HB1.4B (assembly GCF_013284285.1). NCBI lineage: Bacteria > Bacillati > Bacillota > Bacilli > Caryophanales > Paenibacillaceae > Brevibacillus > Brevibacillus sp. HB1.4B. Next base: position 865,810 of record NZ_JABSUT010000001.1, on the reverse strand, counting down.
CTCTGGTAAAGGAAAAGGCGATTGATCTGAAAAAGTAGCGGGAACATGTAGAGTCTGTACATAAATCGTGCAGACTCTTTCCTTTTCCCCGATGAGAGGACAATGTAGAATTATGTCGAATGAATATTTATGAATAAGCATGAGCCTATAAGTACGTTGGTTCTATGGAAAGGGAGAATCTATGTAAATGCAGAAGTCATCAAATTCGTCCAAGGAAAACAGCGCTGCATGCTGCCAACCGTCGATTTCGCCGGCAGACGATTCTGCACGGATATTAATAGAAGGAAACACCGAAGTTATCGCACAAATGAACATGATTAACTTGACGGAAGAGGATTTGCAATTAATCGCAGCGTTTCGTCCTGTCATTGAGACTGAAATTGAGCAGATTACTTCTTCTTTTTATGAATCGATTCTCCATGTGGACTCTTTGAAACAAATCGTGATGGAGCACACAACCGCTGAACGTTTACGTCAAACCTTAATGAATCATTTAATCGAGATGTTTGACGGCCGGATCGATCCTGCCTTCATTGAAAAACGATTGAAGATTGCGATGGTTCATCAAAAAATAGGGCTTCCTCCCAAGTGGTACATGGGTTCTTTTCAAAACCTGTTAGGCACACTCATGCGAATGATAGATGATCGGAAAGACGATTATCCTGACTCGAAAAAACTGGCTCAAGCCATTACGAAGCTGCTCAGCTTTGAGCAGCAATTGGTCCTGGAGGCGTACGAAGACCAGATACGTATGCTGGAGCATCGCGCGAAATCGATGATGGAATATCAGGCGTTTCACGATGATTTAACCGGCTTGCCGAACAGAAGGAAGCTCCATCAAGCCTTGCAGGAGGCGATTGATAACAATAGCGAACAGGATACGCGATTTGCTGTGCTGGTATTGGACATCGATTGTTTTAAAATGATCAATGACTCTCTGGGCCATATGTATGGGGATCATTTTTTGCAAGAAGTGAGTGATCGGATCAAAAAAAGCGCGGAAGGATTCGATGTGATGATTGCTCGTATGGGTGGTGATGAATTCGCACTGATCTGCCAAAATGTTGAAGATGATCACGAGTTTTCGACGTTGGCTGATCGAGTGGTCAAGGAAATCGAGATCCCCTATCGCTTGCAAGGAAAAGATTATTACGTCTCGGCGAGTATTGGAGTAGCCGTGTATCCCGATCACGGATGTAGTGAAGAGCAATTGCTCAAAAATGCTGATGCTGCCATGTACGGAGTGAAGAAAAACGGCAAAAACGGATTTCAGCTTTTTACCAATGAGCTCGATGACCAAGTGTTGATGCGTATCGAACTGGAGAGGGATTTGAGAAAGCGGTAAAGAATGACGAGCTGGTTTTGTACTACCAGCCACAGATTCAAACGCCCATTACCCGCAACGGAAGTAGAGATTTCTAAACAGTCGATGGAATCATTTTGAAATTATTGATACAATGATGAGAGTCCCTTCGGGGGCTATTTTTTTAAGGAGGGTTTTTCCGATGAAGAACATTACGTTCATCAAACATGTCTATGAAACTCAACTGGGGGGTGAAATCTACTATGAACCCTAGTATTTTGAATGGCACCAGAAATCATCTGATCAACCAGCTTGTCTTTTTTGACGAGCAGTATTCACTCTTTTACGATCAATATGTACGGAACTACGGAAAAGAAAAGCAATCCATCGATGAGATTGTCGAGCGTTACAAGCAAACACTCGAAAGCCTTTTGGCAAAAGAAGACAGTGCACTCTTTCAATCGCTTAAAGCAATTACTTTATTAGGCAGCAGCGTAAAAGTGCTATTTGAAGAAGATCATTTTGAGGAGTCATTTACTGTGGTGTATCCCACAGACATTGACCCGGATAACAACAGAATTTCATTCTTATCGCCCATAGGCAGGCAGCTGCTGCTAGCGGCTCCACACGATTCTGTTGTGCTGGAAAGTCCGGTTGGCAGGCAACAGGTGCAGGTACGGGAGATAAGCTTTACATATATGGGGGGATTCTCGTCACCTTAGAAATCTACCCATCGCATCGATCATGTAAAAAGACACTAACACGATGTTAGTGTCTTTTCTTGTCCATTTTAGTAAAATGCAAGAAAAGCAAGCTGTGCGTACAGGAGGAAAAGACGATGAAAACAATTGCCTGTCCAACATGTGATCAGGACGTGCAATGGGATATGAATCACCTGCAGAAGCTGAAGGCGCGGTGGGTGATAGTTTGCGAAAAATGTGGTAACTCGTTATTCAGCGTGTCAGAAGAAGAAAAGGAAATGATTCTGGCAGGCATCCGCTTGACGGAAGAGTATGTACCGGATATCATCCATGCTTATCACAATGAGGATGTAAAGAATCTCCCTTCTAGGGTTTGGTTTGGAGAAATCAAAAAAAGCAAGTGAGAGTAGGACTGATTGCAAGCTTTCATTATACTTCGAGAAACATGGAAAAATGGGTCCCTAGACGCTAGCAATTTGTTAGTGTCTTTTTATATTTATTCAGGTAAAATTTAGTCGAACGATATTTCGGAAAAATAGAGTGAAAAGAAGGGATTTCATGATTGTTCTTGGGATGATGATTTTCATTTGGTTGTTATCTCTCTGGCTACAGCCGATCCTACAACCTTATGTGGAAGCCTTTCTGCTCTCATTATATGGGGATAGATATGAAACGTACATTCCTTATAAAATGACAGCCTTACATTATGCGGTATATGCCATGGCACTTGGTTTCATCCTGGGACTGCCACTTGAAATTAAATACAAAAGGGCAAAGTCAAAATGTCTCAAGAAGCTCAAGTTTTTTGACAGCCTCGAGTCCGAGAATATCCTGTTTATTCTTTCTCTTGCGCGTGATCAGCAGGGCTATGTGACGCCAATGGATATCGCGTCCCAATCTACTCTTACGATAGAAAAAGCCCAAAATATTTTAAGTAAGCTTCAAAAAGACGGTTTCGCTGAGCTAAGTGTAACTGAAAAGGGTGACATTCTCTATTATTTCGCGGGCTTTACTGAAGGTGAGGAATGAGCGGCGAATGATTAAATTTTTTGGTAGGTTAGTGATTCTTTTTTATGTTGTTGGCTTTTTTCTCATCCTTGCTTTGCTTACTGGTTTTTTTGTCATTGATGGAATCTATCGAGTCTTAGACAACACAATCTTCTTAGCAATCTTTATGAGTCTCATTTCCATTGGTTACGCGTTGTTTTACATGGAAGGAAAAAGGCTGGAAAAAAAGCAAATGCAACGAACACAGCAAGCTGTTGCAATGACGGTCGCCAATCGTAATCATGGAGTCGTCTCTGTTGCATCGTTTGCTCTGGAATCGCAGTTGCCGCTATCGCAGTGTGAGAAAATTCTAAAAGAGATGGAACACCGAAAGGTTCTGAGGACTTCCTCCTTACTTGGCAATATGGCCGTCTATCAGTTGGATGATCACGTATATGGACAAATGCCTTATGAAAGTGACGACAACGAGGAGGCTGATGATGAGGACTCAGAGTATGATGAGGAGGACACAGAATATGATGATGAGGAAACACAAGAGCTGGAACAATCGCAGCGCATACGCAAAAAAAGAATCGTTCGTGCTGTATTAATTACAGTTATCGGCACATTGATTGTGATCTCCGAAGAACAGATCTTACTAAACGTGAGCGAGTATCTCTATGCTGCAATTACTGCACTTATCTTTCTCGTTTTTATCGGACGTTACCTATTGTCCTCCCATCGAAAAGCGGATCAACGCCATTCGGAACACGATGTTTTGAGGTATGTCATGGATAAGGAAGGGGAACTCAATCCGAAAGAGATTCCTTATTATACGCATGAAAGCTATCAATCGATGGAGCCCATGATCGATAAATGGCACAAAAGAAACTACTGCTCGATTACGCATCAAGAAGACGGGGGAATCATTTATCTCTTTCCGAATTATACGGATGAGTCGGAAGTGTGCGAATATGACGAAGAGTATGATCCGATCCCTGAATGGATCGATAAAAGGTCGAGATTTCTGCTGTTTAGCTGTTTAGCATTTTTATTCAGCTTTGTAGGCGGCTATGCTCTTGTACATTGGAACAGCCTTATTTTCATTCTCGCTTGTACCATCATAGGAGGGATCTACGGTCATTTTGTCTTCACACAAAAACCGGAGCTAGAGAGAATGGAGCGAATCGCACTGCAAGTAGCTACGAAGAAGGGCGGTGCATTAGCTGTTTACGAGTTGGCTTACAATGCCAGAATCACCATGGATGAAGCGGCGAAGGTATTAGAAAAATGGGAGCAAACGAACATTGCGAGAAAAGTGTATCCGGAGGAAGGCGTGCCAGTTTACATGGTGAGTGGCGTGGTTTCTAAAGAACAAAGATTAAGCTCGGAGCATGTTTGAATACACTCCCATAATCTGCACATACTACCATCACTCCATCAATCACAACCAGAGGTGAACAGCAATGGCACGTTCGAATTCCTTAGTTTCTGGACAAGCTCGCGCAGCACTTGATCAATTAAAGTACGAGATCGCTGCTGAATTTGGAGTCGAGTTGGGTGCAGATACGTCGGCACGCCAAAATGGCTCTGTCGGCGGAGAAATGACAAAGCGTTTAGTACAATACGCGGAACAACAAATGTTTCGTCTGTAATCCCTCCTTGTGAGGGATTTTTCTTTCGCTTACATTTGTCCGAAATATCGCGTATAGTTAGGGGGAGCGACGAGACAGTCGCATGGACCGAAGAACAGCAATAGGGGGATTCTTGGCTTGAATAGCGACAATTTGCATCACTGTTTGTTTTTCACTTCCAATCGTTTATCCCGTGTGATCACGAAAATGGCGGAGGAATCCTTCCAGCGTTACGGGTTTTCTCCTACTCATGCGTATCTCATGTTGGCTGTAAACGAAAAGGAGAAAGTGACCCCGACCCAATTGGCGCAAATTCTTCATATGACACCATCAACGATTACTCGTTTTGTAGATAAACTCGTTGGAAAAGGATTTCTGGAGCGAGAAGTAGAGGGGAAAAACATCTTCGTTTTGCCTACGAAAAAAGGGCGGGAAGCTCAAGTGAACATAGAGGAAGCCATTACAGATATGTACAAAAGCTATGTGGCATTGCTTGGAGAAGCTCAGGCAAAATCAGTCACACAGATGATTCACGAAACAGTCGAAATGCTGGAAACGAACGAGTCTGATTCTTGATTCCAGCATTTGTAAGGAGCAGGAGCGTTGACAGTGTCCTGCCCCTTCTGCTGTGTTGACGTATGGTTGGGCTTACGGATCTGAAGGAGACAAGCTGCATGGAAAAGAGCTTCTCCTCGCGATTTCTACGGGTGGACCTGAGGACGCTTATCAACGTGAAGGATACAACTACTATTCCATCAGCGAACTGATCAAACCGCTGCATGCGATGGCGAATTTAACGGGAATGAAATTCTTGAAACCATTCTTGTTCCAAGGGGTATTGGGGGCTTCGGATGAACAAATTCAGCACAGTGCAGAAGAATATGTGGCTCATGCACTGAACGCTTCCATGGAGCCGGTAGGAAAATAATCAGACACGAGAGACGATGAGAAAGTTTTCATCGTCTTTTTTGTATGGCTTGATGTGGTTCTGGGTGCCCCAGCAAAAACCCTTGACCAACAGGTACGCCAAGTGCCAAAGCGACAGATAAGTCTTCCGGCTCCTCGATTCCTTCCAGTACCAGCTGCATTTGATCTTGGCAGTAATGGACGAAAAGCGAGACGAGCTTTTGCTTATTCGGCATGGAGGACAATTGCTTGCCGAAGTACCTGTCGAGCTTAACGATATCTGGTTCATACTCCACAATCTTTTTTAATGACGCGGCACCCGAGCCGATATCATCTAATGCGATCAGGAATCCATGCTGACGCAGCTCACGTATTTTTTGTCCCAACAATCTTATCTCCCACATCTTGTCTTCTTCATTGGCCTCGTTAATCTCCAAGACAATTCGACTGTTCCACGACCCAAACAAGCCCTCGGTAATAAACGATAGGAAAGCAGGATTCAACAACGTAGAAGGAAACACATTGATGAACAAGAGCGGGACATGATCGTGAATAGTCACACTCGTAAAGTATGATTCAATTGCTGTTTTCATCGACAACGTATCCAATTCATACAAGTGTCCTTCTGCACGAGCCTTTCGAAAAAGGAATGCTGGTGAGTGGCGTGTAGAGGATCGAAGAAGTGCTTCGTACCCGAAAAATTGCCCTGTCGTCAGATGCACCAGGGGCTGAAAAACAGGATATGGCGGTTCCTTTGCCAATACAACGTTCATGGAATCATATTCCTTCCTGCACCAAAGATTTGACTTGAAGAAAAATTGTTTCCTTAAGGAAAGATAAGTTGTCGATATTTTACAATATTGCGGTGTTGTTTGCAATGCAAGCATCATGCACAATTAAGTTTTGCATCAAGGAAACAAAATTGGATGTGTACAAAATATTTTTCATCTTGTAAACTAGGCTTGTAACCGACAATCAAGATTGGAGGAAATAGGAAATGGAAGCCTTTACGTTACCGGAACTGCCATATCGCTATGATGAGCTGGAACCTTACCTCGATGCGAGAACGATGGAAATTCATCACGGAAAGCATCATGCAACGTATGTGGCCAACTTAAACAAGGCGCTAGAAAACTACTCGCCGTTCAGGAATGCTTCGGTCGAAGAACTAATCAGTAACTTGGAGGATATCCCGGAAGACATTCGCATGGCAGTTCGAAATCATGGGGGTGGGCATTATGGACACAGCTTGTATTGGTCGATCATGAGTCCGACTGGCGGAGGGAAACCAACAGGGGATATTGCGAAAGGAATCGACAAGTATTTCGGAAGTTTTGAGGAAATGAAGGATGAATTGACAAAAGCAGCTGTCAGTCGTTTCGGTTCAGGCTGGGGATGGCTCGTTGTCAACCGAGACAAGTTGGAAGTGACGAGCACGCCCAATCAGGATACTCCTTTTATGGAGAACAAAACGCCGATATTGGTCGTAGATGTGTGGGAGCATGCTTATTACTTGCAGTATCAAAATAAACGCCCTGATTTTGTCTCGTCGTGGTGGAATGTGGTCAACTGGGAGGAAGTCAATCGTTTGTATAACGAAGCAATCCGCTAAGGCAGGTCCAGCCATGAACAGACATGCGGTCTATTTTCAAGAACAGGAAAAACGTCGAGAAATTTTGGTGTTGCTTAAGAAGCGCCGTTCGGTTAGTGTACAGGAACTGTCAAAGCATCTCGTCATAACTAAAGTCGCGGTGCGTAAGCATTTAGATGTTTTGCATAGGGAACGGTATATCGAATCTCGAATCGTTCGCCAACGAACAGGCAGACCAGCCTATGTGTATCATCTAACGAATACTGCTGAACAATTATTTCCGCGTCACTACAGCGATTTAGCTACAGAGATGGTGGCGGGTATTCAGGATTTGTATGGGGAAACTTTCGTCGATCAATTATTTGAGATGCGAAAGGCGCGGATGCTGCAAACCTATCGAGAGATAATGAGAGGTCAAGGTTTTGACCAGCGAGTGAAAACGTTGGCGAGCATACAAAAGGAAGAAGGATACATGCCTCACTTGGAAAAAATCAGAGATGGTTTGTATACGCTCGAAGAAGCAAATTGTCCTCTCCTACAAGTAGCCATTGGCTATCGCCAAGCATGTCAATGCGAGCTCTCCTTGTTTGAGTCGCTAGTAGACGCGCATGTAGAACGCACTTCGTGTATGGCGGAAGGACAAGTGAAATGCCGTTACCTGATAAAAGATAAGCTCAGCCATGAAGAATCGTAGTGAGCAAGACATCCGTTACATGGGCGGATGTCTTTTTCTTGTAAGCAAGGGGGCGGTCGGTAATTCATCATTTTGGCAAGGCGGGGCAACGTCTTTCTCGGGTTTTAGGGAGAGGGGTGTTCTTTTTTGTCATGGGAAGACGAATTGTTTACCGAAAGGGCAAGTGTCTATACAACCTGACGGGCGATCACGTATGGATAAAGGGAGGAGTATTTGGATGGAAAGGAGTGAGGACATGCCGATTGACAAGAAAAATCCTAAGAATAGAAAGCCAATTCTTAACCATCGAGGCACCTTGAAAAAGTCGAGTGCATCACTCCCGCTCCTCTTTGTCGCACCGAAGGAACAGATGCAGCGTCAGGTAGGTGCCATGGATAAGCAGAAATTGTATCGCTCCAAGAAACCGAAGGGCAAACGAAACCATGCGCCCCGGACTCCGGTCAATCAGACAGCTACTGAACAAGTCACACCACAGTCCACTTCTCCCACCTCCATGGATGCCAAGGATCTTATGCAAGAAAACAACAGACCTCAGCAAGAACTGATTCAAGCAAAGGTAGTCTACGTGGAAAAGGCGGGTCAATCGTTCATGCAGGTTGCTTTCCTAGAAGAAATTTGGGACGTAGAATGGGTCCATTCCTTACGCGTGCCCTGGAAGCTTGATTGGAAAGAGATGGAATGTCAAAGTAAGATCGATGTCCAACACGTTCGCCACGATGATAGCAAAAAGATTGTCTGGCTGTCAGGTGAGGTGGAAATCAAGGGTTTGGGGTTCACTGTCCATTCGCAAAAAGTAGAGCATGAAACGATTCGCATTCCCTTTACCTCCACAGTATTACGACCTTCCTTGCCCAAAGAAAATGTAGGAACAAGTGCCATTCTCCTTACAGCTCCAGCTTGTCCGACCAATAGATGGGTAGAAACGGGGGACTGGCAAATCAACATCACGGCAGATCCGCTCACCCATTCGCAATCAGGATGGAAGGGGTTCAGCGGCTTGGCAACCATTAGCGGTCGTGTATGGTGGTATCGGAAGCAGCTGGTTCCCGTTCCGCCCCCATACATAACGAAGAAGGTAAACAGTCTGTTCTAGAAAAAAGGGCCGATAACGCTTGGCATTAGCCAAATCCATGTTGAATCTAGTCCATATAATATAAAGAGAGTAGGTGGCTAATAAAGGAGTGAGTAAAAATGGGTATACATGGTGATGGCTGCAAATGTGGCCAAACTGAAGTTACGCAAAATAGCTGCAGGGTGGAAAACGCCCGTATGTTTGGAATGGCTTCAACCGAAACCACTTTTCCTAAAACGATTAAAGTACCTGTAACGTTGGCAGAAACGGCTGCTGTCGTATGTGTGGAGGCTAATGTCCATTTGGAGAAGCCTGCACTGGAGATCGTTCGGGTATTAAAGAGTGTCATTCTAGAGCAATGTGAGCTAGTTCCCACATTCAGCCCGTTGTCTGCAAAGTTGTTTGTTAGTGGTTTTATTCGCAAACATATCGAGTACACCACAGTCGATCAAGCAACGGGAACTGCTGTATGCGGTGATGTACGGCATACAACGGCGCTGATTCCATTCGATTTCTGTACGGATCTGACCTTTCCGGCTACAGGACCGACTTTGCAACTGGCACCAGATTTTGAGTCACACGGCGAATATTTGAATAAATCGGGTCATGCGGCAAAGATTAACGTAGGTTTGTTCGGCAATCGAAAAGTTTACAACGAGAGACCGTTTTGTGAGCTGTTATTCACGGAATTCACCGAATTAGACATCGGTTTGGAAAGTAAACGTTGCAAAGACACAACCAGAACATTCTCGACCGTTCGTGAAAAAATCGTCCTGCGTATTGGTCTGAAGGTTTTGCAAGATCAACAAGTTCCTATTCCAACAACACCCCCACCAAAACCGACATTTCCGCCACCTTGTCCTCCTAAGAAAAAATGGTAGTACAAACAACATAGAACCTATGAGACTATCCAGAAGCGATAATGGTACTGGGTAGTCTCTTTTTTTATGGAAAGGAAGGGTGACCCAATGAACAAAGCACTTCAGTACGTCAGAATGCAAGCGGAACAACGGTATTGGAAGGTACGCTTCTGATTCCGAATGCTTCAGGTAAACATCCTGCAATTGTGTTGGTACACGGGTCCAACTCTTCTGAACGGGAAAAGTATCGACAAGAAGCCGAAACGGGGCATGGGTAGCCTCATTAGCGGCATCACAATCACAGAATGAAGTAGGCTACCTGATTACAGTTGGTGCAGTTGGTGTCAAGCCTGTCCAGCAGCAGTCATGGTTGCTTGAAAACAGGCTGAATGATCAAGGCGTAACATCGAAAGCAATGGTCCGCTCCATCACGCTGCATGGGTTGAAGTTTGCCGTCTCAGCAGGGATGTTTCTTTGTCTAAAGAGTGATTATTCTTAAAATTAACAACTTTATACCCCTCATCTTACACATTTAATTATATAATTACTTAAAAACCAAATTTTACCAGGAGGGGCTTTATGAAAAAAATCTCATTTTTTCTTCTTATTATCTTATTTTTGACTTCTATCTTTATCACTCCAGATCTTACCTATGCCAAACAATTGCCTATATCTCAAAACAATATAACAAAATTGGTTATTCATTCTTCAATCAACAAACTTACGATTCGAGGCACTCCTAATGCTAGTTCTATAGATGCTCATTTAACAACTATCAATAATCCTAATAATATAGACTTTAATTTAACGCAAGATAAGGATATAGCATATTTATCAATAAATCGAAAGGTTGAAAAAAAAGAAATAATCGATTTATTAATTACTTTGCCACCCTACTTAAATATCGAAATTGTTGATAAAAAAAGCATCCTTGAATTATATGATCTTTCTGGAGAAGTATCTATTATGGATAATGAAGAAGACATTTATATTGAAAATACTAGTAATTTATCAATAAAAGACAAATCAGGGAATATAAAAGTCAATAATCGTAACCTTTTGGATGCTCCAAGCTCAAATCAAACATTAGATATAGAGGATGGCTCTGGTAGTATTGACTTAAGAAATATGAATAGTTCCATAAAAATAGCAGATAGATCCGGCGATGTTCATGTTAGCAGAGTCCATGGTCATGTTGATATTACAAATGATGCTGGTAATATAACTGTTAAAGATGTTACACAAAAAGTTATTATTGATGATGGATCCGGTGATATAAATGTTGAAAGAGTTGGGAACTTAATTCTTAAAGAAACTGGCTCTGGAAACGTAACCTATGATAAAGAACTGCCTATCCCTTCTCCCTCGCTTAGACTCAGTTCAATGAGTAATAGGTATGAGGGCATTTATATACAAAAAGATGGTGGCGAAAAAACTCCATTTCATTCACCAACACCAATTGATATAGAACCAAATTCAAATATAGTCATTTCTATTTCAAACTATAAAAATTCAACATTTGATAATTTTCATTTTGATACAGACTCAAGTTCACTTATCCCTAGTTTAATTAGAAATATAGGGGAAGGCGCCTCAGTTACGATAAATATTGATAATAGCGCCAATGTAGAACTTTTCAATACTCTTATTGTAGGAGAAAAAAACTACGATGAAAATGATAATCTTCTTGAAGATACAACTTCTATAGAGCCTGCTTTCATTAAAGATTTAATAATTGGGACGATTGCTTCTAAAAGTAGTGTAAACGTAAATATCAATAATTCAGCAAATGTTACTTTAGCTAATAATGACTCTACATTACATATTGGGGGTGGAAGTTTGATTGAAAGTGTTATAAATGTACTTTCTGATTCAGGTTCCACAACTATTAACTCTGAAGAGATTAATGTGAATATTAACAATAGCGCTAATATTAAATCGAAATCAGGGAAAAATATGGGAATACTCAGTATATATAAAGGGCAATTAATTAATGAAATTGTAGATGGTAGAGTCATCTCGAATAGCAAAATAAATCTTAATATTGAAAATTCTAGCAACGTATCATCCAAATCAATTACCATTATGGATGGTGAATTAATCGATGAATTAATTGACTCTGAAGACATTAATTCTAGTGAAATTGAAGTGAAATTTGTTGATACTGGAAACGTTAATGCACTGACTAAGGTAGAAGTAAAAGATGGTGAACTTATTGATGAAATGCTTGATATGGAAAATATGTATACTTCAACTGTACATGTAAATTTATTAAGGACTTCAAATGTTACTAGTCCCCTATTATCTGTTTATGAAGGTGAGTTAATTGATGAAACCTTAGACGGTGAGGGGTATTATACTTCGAATATTCAAATAAATTTTAATGATTCTTCCAATTTTTATGGGAAACAGTTGTTTATTGAAGAAGGTGAATTAGTTGACGAGGTAATCGATAGTGAAATTTCTAATGCGTCTACCATAAAAATAAATCTGAACAATACTAGTAATATAGATTGTGAAGAAGTAAAAATTATCGAAGGTGAACTTATTGATGAAACTGTGGATATTGAGGATGATTTTACGAATACGGTTATGGATCTTACCATGACCTCATCGGCTAAAGTTTCTGGAAATAAACTTGAAATTATTGGTGGTGAATTAGTTGATGAGATAGTAGATGCAGCTAATGGTATACGAAGTAGCGTTAATGTTTCTATAAATGATACAGGAAATTTCGACAAAAAGGGGTCTCAACTAAGCGAGGTTCTCATAACAGATGGTGAATTAATGGATGAAATTTTAGATGTAAGTGAATCTATTTCTATGTCGAGTGGAAATGTAAATATTGAATCAACAGGAAATGTCACTTCTAATAAAGTTATCCTTACAGACAGCCAATTAATGGATGAAATAGTTGATGGAACTTATGTCGGGGTAAGTGCACTTCATATAAATGCTACCAATTCAGCTAACGCAAAAACTCCTTCGTTAACCCTTCTAGGTGATAGTATTTTACTCCCGCCTATTGATATTGACTCTATAGAACGATCAAATATTATTTATCATGTAAAAAATTCTGGAGTTCACATATAAACTTTTGCTTATGTTTTCTGGAGAAGAGCACCATTTAAAAGATAGTCCTACACCTTGCAAAAGCAAGTTAGGTGAAGGCTATCTTTTTTTTCAGAACTTCGTGATGGATTTTTATTATTTCCCAAGACTAACCACAAACAAAATCCGTTTCGGGGCATAAACTCTCCGTTCTTAGGTAGTAGCGGTCACGCATTTCTTTTACCATTTTTATTAAAAAGCCGTGCGCTTTGGAAGGAGAAGGATGTGCGATGTTTCGAATCCGTTTTAGTATATTTTTGAGTGTATTTGTGGCGATGGTGGGGTTGATGATTATTGCCCCTGTAATGCCGCCGCTTATACGTGAATTAGGCCTCAGTGAAATTCACTCTGGCCTCATTATTTCACTCGGTTCTATTGCAATGGCGGTGATGGCACCTGTCTGGGGGCGGTTAAGCGATCTCAAAGGAAGGAAAGCGGTCATTGTCATTGGTTTCCTCGGAATGTTTGTGAGTTATGTCTTGTTCACAGCGACTATGTACGCAGGATTATCGCAGGTAATCAGTGGCGGGCTACTCGTTGTATTGCTTATTGTGGCACGCGGATTGATCGGTATGTTTATCCCAGCGGTTCCATCTGCAGCGCAGGCGTATATAGCGGATGTCACGAGCGAAAATGGTCGAGCGGCAGGAATGGCCTTAATCGGTGCAGCCAATGGGATGGGTCTCGTTCTTGGTCCAGCGATTGCTGCCGCCTTTGCGCTAATCGGTCTGATTTGGCCTTTATACATTGGTGCAGTGTTGCCGATTGTCGCATTAGGTATCGTGTGCTTCTTGATTCCAGCTCAAAAACCCATTATTCACGAAAAACCTCCCAAGGTGAAACCTTTTCAGAAAGGTCTCCCCTTATATTTGTTTGCCGGTTTGGCAACGATGCTCAGCATTATCACCTTACAAGTCGTTGGAGGATTTTATTTTCAGGATCAGTTGTCTTTGACAACAAAGGAAACCGCCAGAATGTTATCAGTAGGCCTTATGATTTCTGGTGTAGCGATGATTGTCACACAAGGACTGCAAATGAAAAATCCAAAATGGCAACCAAGATCGCTCATTCTTTTTGGGGCAGTGCTCTTACTAATCAGCTTGGCTCTCTTTCTTTTCTTTATCAATGTGATCGTCTATTACGTAGCATTTTTCTTGTTTGGTGTTGGAGCTGGGCTTATGATGCCAGGGTTTATGGCAGGGGCTTCCCTTGCTGTTGCTCGTGAACAGCAAGGAGGCGTAGCGGGACTTGTGGCATCGGTCCAAGGAATTTCCGCTGTCATCGCACCGATTCTCAGCACAAGCCTGTACCAGCTGAATAAGCACCTGCCTTTTGCCGTAGTAGCATTAGTTGTGATGCTGATGGGAGCGACATTGCTTTTCGTCAAAAGCAGGTCAAAAATCAACGAAAATACAATGATAGATTCGTAATCAAAAACGATATGGATACCTGACATTCTGGCATATAATGGGGATAGCATACTCATACGAGGAGGTCCTTTGCTCCGTGAAAATAAGCGAGTTATCCCAATTAACCAATGTCAGTACCCGGTCGATCCGTCATTATGAAGAAAAGGGCTTGCTACAGGCAGAGCGATTAGAAAATGATTACCGCCATTTCAATGAATCGGCAGTCAAGCGCGTCAAGATGATTCAACTGTACTTGAAGCTGGGGTTAACGGCGGATGAAATCAGAACGTTGTTCAGAGGGGAAGCAGCATCTCCCGATGATTACGAATATTGCGAGGAAATGCTGGCGATTTACGAACAAAAGCTCAGAAAAGTGAACGAACAGATTGAGGCACTCCAGGAGTGGAAGAAAACGCTCGAGAGGCAAATATCCATTACCCGTGGAAAAAAGGTTACGAGCTAGTTCATAGTCACGGCCCCGAAGTGATCAGCTGCTTCGGGGCCGTCTTATTACAACGAATGTAGGTTTTGCCCGATACCACCATCCACAGTTAACCTCGCACCAGTCGTAAAGGTAGCGTCAAAGGCGAGGAAAAGCACGGCTTTCGCCACTTCTTCTGATGAACCATGACGTTTCATTGGTGTAACCTTATCGCCAAGCTCCTGGAAGGTAGCGCGTTCTGCATCTGTGAATCCGGCAACTCCCATGGAAGGCGTATCAATGAAACCGGGACTCACGACATTGACGCGAATACCCTTGTCTAGCAGCTCCACCGCAAACCCGGAGGCCAAGGAACGCAATGCCGCTTTGGATGCACTGTAAACGCTCATGCCGGGGTAGCCGCCTTCATCTGCTACAGAAGATGTAAAAACGATCGCACCTCCTTCATGAATAAGCGGCGCCAAGCGTTGGACGGTAAAAAATGCCCCTTTCGTATTTACCTCAAAAATCCAATCGTAGGTCTCCTCAGTGACTTCCAAAAACGGTTCCAGAATGGAAGTGCCTGCATTCACATGGAGAAAATCGATCTTGCCAAAATGCTTTTCCACATCGTCTCCGAATGCTTGCACATCCTTCATGTTCGATACATCAGACATCATAACATGTGCCCGTTCGCCCAGCTCACGTTTTGCTTCTTCGGCATTTTTCGGATTGCGACCAGAGACGATGACCTCGGCGCCACCTGCCAGCAATGCTTTTGCCACGGCCAAGCCCATGCCATGTGTCCCTCCAGTTACGACTGCTTTTTTCCCTGTATAGTTGTTCATTTTTGTTCCTCCTTGAGTGAATGAGTTATCTTTCTGCATGTAGTCTAAACGTTCACGCTAATGTGAAGGTCAAGTGAGATTTGGCATCAGTATTTAGAAGGTAGACATAAAAAGACACTAGGCTCGTCCAACGAGTGTCTGTTTGCGTAGATGGAAAATGCATATCACGATCCCATCAACAATTGGGTTGCAGTCGAATGGCTTGGCTATTTTTGGTATAATGAGTGGGCGTTGCGGCTTGGATTCAAATTTGAAATGGAAGTGGCTGTCGTGTTCATGATCAACCTGGAGGATTTTCCTCACAACAAAGAGAGTCTTCTTCGACTACTTGAAAAATCAAGAACAAGTAAACTTTCCCATGAAGAAATGGCAAAATGGTGTTGGCTGTTCTGGTCTAGATGGCGCTCAGATGAAGAAGATTTATTTACGAAAACAGACGAGGAAACAATCGATACAGCAATTGAGATCGGAGAATGTTGGGTGGACAGACCTCAGAATGGAAGCCAAATCATCATTTTCGATGAGGAACAAATAGAAAAATGGATAAGTCAATTAAAAGAGGATCGAGATAAAGATAAATAGCTTTGGAGGAGAAAGCTTGGAGACACATCTTACCTTGAATTTCTTGTCCGCCTATGTCCACCATCATAAGTACTATCTGGAGGCTTGGCGGGCGAAAGGACTCTCATGGAATTGGGGAGCAGCACTTTTTGGCGTAGCATGGTTTGCCTATCGGAAGATGTATGGATGGGCGACCGTTATTTATTTGGTGAACCTCTTTGTGGGTTTTGCCTTAGGTGCAATGGCACTCGATGATGCTACTTTTAATGAAGTGTACATACTCTTTGCATTATTTCAACGAGCGATATTTGGACTAACCGGCAATTTTTTATACTATGTGTCGGCTGTTCGGAAAATAAAAAAAGCGCACAGTAAAAACGCCATGCTTGATATAGAAGATACACGAAAGCTTGGTGGCGTTAGTGTTCGCGGTGTAGTTGTGGTTGTGTTGGTCAATATTGGCTTTAGTCTGCTAGATGTACTACTCACATCGTGAAGAGAATTTTCTCACATGGGGAGGGAGATAGCATGGGTGTAGCTTATAAGCTGCATTGTGAACGTTGCTCATACAACCAAAATGTGTACATGGGCGTTGGATTCAGATATGGTTATTTGAGCGAAATCGAAGAATGGTTCGAGGATCCAGCTGGCAAGGAGCGAATCCGAGAATTTATGAAGGACGATCGTACAAAGTATAACTGCTTCCATGGTCTATATGTTTGCGAAAAATGCAAATACCTGCTAAATGCCCACTATTTGCACTTGCAGTCGGACACTGATTCGTATTTACAAAGCTATGATTGTCCACGGTGTTCAGAGAAAATGCCATCTATACCGATTGACAAGGAGCTGGATCACGGGTATTCGCCGACTTGTCCCGAATGCGGGGAGGAAAAGTTGTCCGTGGAAGGTTTTTTGGATTGGGATTAGGGGGAGTATCTAAATCGTAAAGGTGGATGCAAATGAAAAGTTGGCCAAATACTTTCCTACAACCTGAAGTATTAAAACAGCGCATGCTCGTCTTGAGTGCTCTGGATATTCTAATGTGTCAAGAGGAATGGCTGCGCAGATATCAGTTCGCTCCACAATGGGATGAAAACACAGCATTCGCGAGCATTAACAACGGAGCAGGCGACGATCTTTACATCCTGTTCACCCCCGAGGGCGTTATTGTAAAAGGGTTTGATCATGAATCGGAAATGAGTCCTCATGCCAGGGAAGAATACGAGGTTTGGCCTGGCATCTATGAGCAAGTCCCTCCCGCTTTGCTTCATCGACTCGATGACGAAGCGCTTACCAAAGAGGATGTTACGTTTTGCTTATGGCGAGAATCTACTGATCACGTGTGGAAAACGGGAGACGTACATAATCCGCAAGGGCTGGATGACGGATCAGATTTTTTACTTGGGATGATATATGATATTCCAGAAGACTATGTAGAGTGGGCAGAGGCTTACTACGAGGTGAAGGTTTCGCTTGATGTAGTTGGTTACACGTTTTCAAATACTACCATTACCGAAGAAATGATTACGGAGCTGAATCCGGAAGTTGATCTGGAACTCGCGATCAAGGAACTTCAAGCGATTGGATTTACAGTTACGTAAAGTACGCCATGACTCATAAAAATACAATGGAAAGAAGATGACGATATGCCAAAAGGTATGTATTCTCAAGGGGTTGCCGTCCTGCTGTCAACGGCGGTTCCGATTCACGAAATAGCAGACATGCTCAAGGATCAATTCGAAATTGCCGACATCATGGAAACGTTCGATCAATGGGTGTTCAGCGGTCCTAGCTTGCTTATTCCGTATCGTCCAGAAGTAAACGGATATATTCAGGTCGACGTCGTCGATAAGCCTTGGCCGGATAGTATGGGAGACCCGGCAGAAGATACGATGCTGTTTGGCGCTTGGTCGATGGGCTTTTTCGGACCGTTTACGTTCTCGAATAGCCTGGAGCGGTCAGCTCAGCAGTCGTGGGGATATCCTGAAGGGCGGCAAGCTGCATCCGAGCACAAAGCGTTTCTCCGTATTCGTTCTTCTTTCGTGTTGGGAGAGTCGAACGATCAGGCTCCTGTACTGCCTGCGGATTATGAAGCGCTCCCGGAGTTGATGACTGTCAATGCCATTGCTGAGTCGCTGATGAAAATGCCAGAAGCCCTTTGCTTTTTTAATCCGAATGGGGAGTGCCTCGCGTCTGGCGAGCTGATGCAAGAGCTGAATCTACGCTATGAGCAAATACAGCTCCTTCCGCTGGAGCTGTGGTCCAATGTCCGGTTGTTCAATCTTCCAGAAGGATGGCTCTTGATGGATACCGTCGGCATGCAGCAGTTGGATGCGATCGATCATGAGGCGGTATTTAATGGGGATGCCTACGATCCGAATGAGGTCGCGAGTTTCCTGCGGAATATATCGAACTATGTATATGAGAATGGTCCTGTTATCAATGACGGAGATACAACCGATGGGCCGGGTGAAGAAATTTGGAAGTGTGTCTTGCTGGAGGAAGGGTTGGCAAGCCCACCGCGTGATGTGCTTCGCTGGTATCCGTTGGATGGAAGGGAAAAGCCTGCTGGATTGGAATAATCACTTGGTAGTACAAGGAACTTAATAGGAAAAAGCACGACCATCCCCCTGTTTCAGGGCATTGTCGTGCTTTTATTTGTTAGTATGAGAATTTAAGAGAAGCCAGGCTCACTGTACCTACTTATTTGATAATCTCCTCGTAGATCAGCATGCCGTCATGTGTATACACGCCTATCTTCTTGATCCCCGAGATGGTGTACTCGATGGCAACTGTCTCATTCGTAGGGGTGATCAGCAATTGATGTGGAAAGTTGAAGCTTTGATTGTTAGCTGTGTTCGCAATGATCTGGGAATCAGTATGAAACAATTGTCCCGTCTGCTTGAGCTCTTTCATTAGTTCTGGCTTATTTAGCACATATTGTTGCGGTGAGACGACTTTATCTGCCGCATTAATTTTGGTAAAGGTATATTGCTTGTTGGCTTTCGTCACAGCCAGAAAGTGACCATCGGGTGTTGGGTGGATAAACGCATACTTTTTGGAAGCAATGAGTCCTTTTTTATTCATCAGCACATAAAATTCTTCGTTCCCCAGCTTGCCTGAGACAATGAATGCTCCACTGTGCATATTCGATTCGACTTTATAGTTACGAGACGGCTTCAGCATAATTTTGCCTTCATTGCTGATAAAATGTGTCTGGCCATTTATTTTCACTCGATGCCAGCCTTCACCATACCCGAAATATTCATCGAAAAATGGCTTGCTCAGTATTTTTCCGTGAATAGTTCGCATGCCCATCTTGTAGTATTCGTCCCCTTTTGCGTCTTTTACCATTTCACCATAGGGCAAGTAATACGGATCAAACGTTTTCGTAGTCGGTTCGGCTAAGTAGAATGGATGATCCGCGTCCGGAAACTTCTTGGTAATTTTCCCTGTTTTGGCATTGTACAGATACGGCAGGTTTCCCGGATAGTCCGTGCCCGTAAACCATTCCCCATGTATTTGCTTGAAAGCAACATCGCAACAGGTACCCATCGGTGAAACGTTGCCCTGCTTATCGTAGACCAAATATTCCACATGCTTAAAAAAGCTGCCATTATAAAAATAACCGTACCCATTTCGGAGCGGGTACACTTCACTTTTATAAGCGAGATAATTGCTTTTTATTACTTTTCCAGACGGTGAAACCAATGACATGGTGTAAGCCTTTGGAGGTGAATCGTGCTTGTAAAGTGGTTGCTTCGTGAAAAGAAAGATGGCTCTGTCAAATGAGACGGGATTTGCAGGTTTTGATACACCACTGGTAATTGCGGTGGATTTAATGGGTCTTCCTGCTCTTCGGCCTTGATTGGCGAAGTAGAGAAGAAGGTGAGGAACAGAACGAGCATGGTTTTTAATAAGGTAGAAAATTTCACGATAGGTATTCCTTTCTAGTAGGTTGATGAGTTGGGCCGTAATCTATGACGTTTCAACTGTGACAAATGTTACCATTCGTGTAAAAATGAAATCCAAAATCTCGAAAGGAGGCTACGAATATGCCTGACGGTGACAAATTGTCAGAAACAGCGAAGGCTTTTATTCGGCAATGTACAAGAAGGGAAACCATTACGGACAGAGAGCAAGTAAAAAAAATCCTCCAACAGCATGGAATTCCAGCCTTTAACGCTTTGTTGGATGTGCAGGAAAAGTACGGGGGATTGAGCTATTCATTTGGGGGTGAGATCGATAATAGTTTTTGCATAGATATATGGGGGGATTTTGCTCATCGAGATGGTGAGGAATGCAGATTACCAGCGGTTTTAAATTATGAAGGACAAATGGTGGTAGCTTGTTTTCATGTGATGGATGATCGGTTGAGTAAGGCTGGTTATATAGATGAGGACGGCAGGTTGTATACGCTACACTATACTAAATTTCAAGTAATTGCCGAAAATATCGAGGAACTGTTAGAGAGTGAAAGTGTCAAATACAGCCTGCTGCGAGAGAAAAAACAATGGGTAGTAAAACGGATAGAACAGTCAGGCGTTGCGCATTGGCTCTCAAGTATAGATCAGAAACCTATTCTTATTGAGCAGGCGAGTCAGGGATATCAAAAGTGGTGGAAGAGCCATGATGGCCGGTTATATGTTCATGTTCGAAATGGAAGTGGAATATATGCGGTGGCTTATGCGATGGAAGTCGCTGATCTTACGCAGCTCGGTCTTAGCAGTTATTCCATTCTGCGTGGGTTTCCGTTTGATTGCTCCTACCAATATGATCGTGAATGTGCCGAAGTCAAGAATACGATGGAAATGTTTCATTTTCAATCTCGTTTATACAAAACCTGTGATTATTCCAGGATCACCGTTCCCCAGGTAAAGGAAGCGAAGGACATCTATTTGTATGTCACGGGGCAGAAAACCTACGAAAGAGAGCGACCAATCGAAGACTTTTTATTGAAATTTCCTGGGCTTGTACTACCTATCGAAGATTTTGATCAAAGTCTGCTGGAGTTTGCTTTGTGCAATGGAGATGAACGGATTCTAAAGCTGATCACGTATATAGCCAGCTTGGCAAATCACCATCATCATAGAAGTACTTCAGCTGAGAACAACGTGGATCATTTACTGTTCCATGAATATTTGCGACGGATCCACGTATTCATCGAAGCTCATCCAATGAACGTGCATCCATTGTACTTTCATCCCTATCGTGCAGCAGGTGTACCGGCTGAGCTTGATATCGATGAGAAAAATACAGTCGTGACAAGAATGAGGGGTAACCATGCACAAACCGTTAGTAAGTTAACGCTGTACTATATGACTTGTGCCAAAGAAGGGAATGAGATCGCTGCTCACATCTATCGAATCTATGAACCTATGCTTTTACTATATGCACTCGAAGGAAGTATACGTGTAGATCATGGACTTATTGAGGTTGGTGGCAGCGCCTTTCATCCCTCAAGTTGGCAGGCGAGGGCTGGTAAAGATCCATTCGATGTGTATCACAGAACAGCTGAAGCCTGGAAAAATCGGAATGTAGAGTATGCCATTGATCAAATCAAACGCGTGAAATGGGATAAGAAAATCGGGAATACGGTGGAGCGAGGCTTTGGTATGGCAAAAAGAAATGACGAAACGTTGAAAGCTGCATTCACTCATTTAGAGAGCCGTCTAGGAAAAGATCTTTCTGAATCACCTTTGGCTTCTGATCATACAGAATGCATTCTGGCAAAGCTATCCCATGACTACCCGCTCCTACAAACTGATGAAGGCGCCATCGCATACTTGATTTGCCAGCGATATCTAGGTTGGGCTCATTTAGTGGACCGAAAACATCCTGTCGCAACCAAAAGCCCGTGCTTGTACGAACCATTTATTGAAATACTTTATGAAGAGGAACAAATCGAGAAATGGGAAAGGAAGACGATGAATTTGAGTCGGCTCATGGAACAGGAATCCATCGAAAAGTACGCGGAAGTACTGCGAAAGCAAAAAGATCGAGATAAGAAAACGCGAAATTTATATTGACCATTTCAATATTTGTTCGGTTTTTAATGAGGTTCTTTGTTGTTTGTTAAAAAAATTACGGGGGTAATACTTTTGTGCAGACCTTTCGATCACCTTAAATCCGAACGATATGGAAATGAATCCGGTATCGGGAATGTTCATCGTTTTCCAATCAAAACCGCTTTCTGAGTACATTCCCTGGAACCGAAATCCGACAAAGCGTAGACAACCCCAAATACCCAAACAGCGGATACAAAAACATGAGCAACTGACTGTACCCAATTAGGCACAATACGAAAGAAGCAGAGAATAAATACAAGTAAAGCCGTGATTCCGGAACGTCCAATAATTCACGCAACTGCTGACCAATCCCGAACACGTTCGAAATCAGTGTGGTAAAAATCTCGGAATAGAGTACGAAAACAAAGAACAGCTGGAGCCACTCGTTCCATTGGTCCGTTACAAAAAGAATGGGGATATTCATGAGACGGACATCGTCCCAGTTGGCCAACATAGCCGTATGGACGACGAGGAGCATGAATCCAAGCACGACCCCGCCAATGACGGCTGCCCGAAACAAAACGACCCTGTCGCGGATCGCATAGCCGATCGGGATGAGAACGGATTGGGCCATGGCCAAATTAAAGGACACGTATAAGACTGTTTTCCATAAGAAGGAGTAATCGGATGGGGTTGAAAAAGGCATGGGTGATTCTGCGGTGCCATCCAGCAAAATGAGAAGAGCGAATAATAACATGGACGGAACAACAATCGCATTCACGACGAGTAGTTGCTCCAACCCTTTTCGCAGAAGCAACAGAGCGAACAAAACGGTGGCTGTGGTCCCGATCAAATACGGAATGTCAAACTGCTCCTCTAATACCGATCCCGCTCCTGCCAACATGACAGTCGTTACGCCAAAAAGGGTGAGAAAGACCAAAATATTCATCGCATGACCGATCATCGGTCCAAACAGTTTTTGATTAAAGGATTCATAGGAGGGTGTGCGCAATTGATGAGCGATTAGCATCATCTTGTAGCCCAGCCAAACAAAAAGAGATGTGGCGAGCAGGATGCCGATTGTTCCGGCATGGCCGTAGGCGGTGAAAAACGCGAGAATTTCTTGACCGCTCGCAAACCCGGCGCCTACGACGGTTCCAATGTACGTTGCTGCGACCTGGATACTTTTTCCCCACAACTTCATACTGGTTTTTTCCTTTCCCATCCAAATAGATGCTAGTACAAGTGTATGAGTTTCGGAGAAAAACAGAATGAGAAAACTTGTCTATCTCACACCCAACCAAGGAAAAAAGCGAATGGCACGTGACCATTCGCTTTTTCGTTTAGAAACTGACATTTTACAGAAGAAACATGGCCACGATTGTCGTCACCAAAAGTCCGATCGCCACGGGATACAGATTTCGTCTCGCCAGCTCAAAAGGGTCTACGCCACAAATCGCCGCAGCCGGAATCAATGCCCAAGGAATGATCGTTCCACCGCCGACCCAGATGGCGGCAATTTGTCCTAGCGCTGTTAACGTAGCCGCACCGGCACCCAAAGCAGTTGCGAACAGCTGAGCCAAAGAGCCAGCTAGTGTAATCCCGGAGAAGCCTGAGCCATCCAGCCCTGTAATGACACCTACTGCGGATACAGTAAGAGCAGCTACTTCCTTGTTAATCGGAATCGTATGTGCAAGCGCCACGCCGAGGTCATTCACGATTCCATGTGAACCCTGCGGCAGGACCTCCCCAAACACCTTGATAAACCCACTGTCGCCCATATAAAAGAAGGCAGCAATCGGGATGACCGGACCAAATACTTTAAAGCCGAACTGAAAGCCTTGAATGAGATGTGTGGTTACCTGCTCGAGACCACTTTGCTTGTGTGCGAGCATCGTTGCGATGATGAGAATGAGCAAGGCGGTTCCGCCTACAAGCGCCGTTGCATCGCCTCCGCGTAAATCAAAAGCAAACATGGCCACGACATCAAGGATAAATAATACCGGCACAAGTCCAGCCAACGTACGACGCACGCCATCTGACAAAGGGACTCGTACGGAAGTAAAAACATCATCGGATACGACTGTCTCTTTGGGAGACGCGAGCACGCCGAGCTTCATGTCCTTTTTCAAATACCAGAATGCGATTGCAGTTGTCACAACACCCATAATGAAAACGAGAGGCACACTGGCAGTAATCACGTCCGAGACTGGAATTCCTGCGGCTTTGGACGTTAAAGTAGGAGCCCCTTGAATAATAAAATCGCCGGATAGTGCAATCCCGTGTCCAAACAAGTTCATCGAAACGGCGACACCCATCGCAGGCAAGCCAGCTCGCAATGCCACGGGCAACATGACAGCACCGATCAGTGCGACAGCTGGAGAAGGCCAGAAAAACCAGGAAATGACCATCATGACGATCCCGATCACCCAATAAGCCAATGTAGGATTTCGAACCAAATGGGTCATCGGTCGAATCATCGTTTCATTTACGCCCGTATCGGTCAAAACGTGACTCATGGCAACGATGATACAGATAACTAAAATCGTCGGCAATAGCTCGGTAATCGCATAGATGAAGCTGCCGAATATTCCACCGACGGCTGTTGTCACAGACCCTGTCGCGACGAAACCGAGGATCGCTATGCCCACTATACTAATCAGACTCGTATCTTTTCGCAAAACCATGACGAGAATAATGCCGATCACAAACAAGACGTACACACCATGTATCCACAAAAGCTCGATTCCCATGTCGCACCCTCCTTTTTCGTTACTCCGATGAAAGTACCTTGATGTCACAACATATGCGAAAAATAGGCCATGGGTGAACGCACATCCTAGAGCGGACAAGTGTATCAACGGAGAAACTGGCATTTTTGTCCATGATATGCCACTATTAATGAATGACGAATATTTGGGTTCCAAGCAAGAGAGGGGGATCGGCACATCGACGTCCTTAACCAGTTCGTCGTGCAGCCAACTACGATGAATTCGACTACACCCATCCAACGTAAAATGGACCAAGCAATTGAGCTTTTGGAGCGCCGTTTCCTGGAAAGAAGTGAATTGATTCGCCTTTTAATGCTCGGCATCATGAGCGGGGAAAATGCTTTGTTAATCGGTCCGCCGGGAACTGCGAAGTCTCAACTAGCACGGTCTGTCTCTCAGCTTTTTGGATCGGAACATTGGTTTGAGTATTTGCTTACCCGTTTTACGACGCCCGATGAGATATTCGGTCCAGTCTCTCTTCAACAATTGAAACTGGATCAATACGTACGAAAAACAGCAGGCTATTTGCCTAACGCTCAGTTTGCGTTTTTGGACGAAATTTTCAAAGCGAACAGCGCGATTTTGAATGCGCTGCTTTCTATATTGAACGAACGAATTTATTTCAATGGCAGAGAAAAAGAGGAGGTTCCGTTGCAGTTCTTAATCGCTGCCTCGAATGAACTTCCCGATGACGATGATCAATTGACCGCTCTGTATGACCGCTTCCTGTTCCGCTATGAGGTTCACTATTTGAAGCATGCTGCAAGCTATGAGCGCATGTTTTCATTGCCAACGACGCCTCTTCCGGTTGTGTTCTCTCTGTATGACGTGAAGGATATTCAAGCGACAGCGAAGCAAGTGGTCATTCCAGAAACCATCATTTATTTCTTGTACCGTCTAAAACAAGACCTGGAAGCAAAAGAGTATGTGCTCTCCGACCGTCGCTGGAGCAAAATCGCGCATGTATGGCGTACTTCTGCCGCTTTGCATGGACGTGAGCAGGTGACAATCTGGGACACCGTTTTCACTCCGCATATGCTGTGGAATGTTCCTGAGGACTTGACGGTCATGCAAGAAGCGTTTGAACAACAATTTACGGAAATGCTGAAGAATGATATGGAGAACGAATTGCCACTCCAACGCTTCGGACAAATTGCAGATAAATGGAAGGAAAAAGAATCGGAGCTGCATGCGTTCCAGTTTAAAAAGGAAGTGGGCGCAAAGCTGGGCAAGGAAGCGATGGAGCGCAATGTCCGTTTGTTGGAGGAGAGTCGCGATGAGGTGGAAGAGACGTCGCGAGATTTGCGTAATCGTCTCATTCAGTGGGAGAAGCGGGAACACGATTTGCATGCCTATGTTCTGGAAAAAAACCGCTTGATTCCGCATGTAGAAAAATACGCGGTCAAATATTCGTACCTGCGAATTGAAGGCGAACAGATTTTGCAGCAGCTACAGCGCACGTATCGGACGATTTTTGATAAGGAAATCCCTGGGGCGGATTATGATTTTACGTTGTAGGGGGTAGTTCGTATGATCATTCGCGCTAGTGGTGTTGATCGCTATGTATTTGAAACATACCTCGCCTCTTCGCGCACTGCTCAGGAATGGGTTCATGAGGCGCGAACACGAGCAGCATGGTTTGATTTGGAGCTCCTGGCCGATTTTTTCCTCGTCTTTTATTTGGAAAAGCCGGAGATCGATCTGACGCAAGAATCCACTCCTTTTCATCATTGGATGATTCGTACGCTCATGAAGCAGTATTTTACACGCATGATTCATCCTCGTACAGTCGGGCAGGAAAGTGCGTCGTTCAAAACCGCAATCAAGGCCTTGTTGTGGCTGACAGAGACGTTTTCCGAGGAAGTGAAGCAGCGGGAGAAGGATCAGCGGTCCTCTCCGCTCTTGACTGGCTTAAAAGACCAGCAAGGTCAGGAAGGAAGTCAACAAGCACAGCTTTCCGAGCTACTGACAGAAAAACAAAAGACCAAGCTCGAGTTAGTTGGTTATACGCTTCAACAGGGGAAGCGGGTCGTGGAAGACAAGCAAGAGGCCATGGACACCAAGCCGTTAGTGCGGGCAGAGGTATTGTCGTTGCAAAATCGTATTACTGAGCTGCAAGAAGAAATGAAAGTCCAGTTCACGAAACGGACCAAGCTTCTGCAAAAGGTGAAAAAACTGGAGAGTGACCTCGCTCAGAGGGAAAAGCAGCTGGATCGACTCCAAAAGCAAGAGAAGGAAGCGATTGCCGCTTTTGAAAAAGAGCTGGGACAATGGCTGGAGCAATCGTTAAAGGCGACGCTATCCGCTGAAGAACTCGATACGCTTTTTGTTGAAGAGGTATTTACGGCCAGTCAGCGTTTTGCCAACCGAAGCTGGGGTCATGAGCTAGGCAAGCTGCGCAGGCAAAGCTTTGAGCAGTATTTGAAATGGATTGAGAAATTGAAGAGACATCCTGACCTGGTTGCTTTTCTGAACGAGGTAGGAAGGCAAGTTCATCGCTTTCGTGTGAAGCGCAAAGAAATTCGCTCCAGACATTTTCCTGAGGAATACTATGATTTGCGGCAATCGGGCGATATTGCACACATGCTGCCTGGTGAAGCCGTGCTTCTTGCTGATCCGGACTTCGAGAATTACTTCATGCTCAAATGGCTGGAGCAAAAGCTCATGACCTACGATACCTCGGGATGGGTGGAAGAACCGCCAAAAGGTCCGGTAATCTGTATGCTAGACACATCCCATTCGATGCGAGGAAGTAAGCTGCGGCTTGCGCAAATCTTCCTCATGACGTTTGCCGCCCTTTCGATGCTGGAAAAGCGTGATTTTATCCTCCTCTTGTTCGGGGCAAAAGGCGAGATCAAAGAGCAACCGCTTTATCACAAAAAACCTGATTGGCCTGCCTTCTATGGCTTGGCGCAAATGGCGTTTGGCGGTGGAACTCACTTTGACGCCCCGATGAAGCGAGCCATCGAGCTGGTTGAAAAGGAACAGGCGTGGCGTGGAGCAGATTTTGTCATGGTAACAGATGGAATTGGAGGCATTTCTCCTTATGTCCAAGAAAAGCTCATCTCTTTAGGCCAGCAGAAACAAGTTCGTTTGCACAGCTTGATTGTGGGTTCTGCGAGGCAGCATCTCGTACAAGCGTATGATTTGCTGGGCGTTTCTCATCGTGTCAAATTTGCGACGAGCTGGGAAGCGGATGGGGAAGAGAACACCGGACTACTCCTAGATGTATTTCAAACAGCCAAATAAGTGATTCGACGTCACTTCCAAATCTCGTCTCCTCTCATGGGACGGGATTTTTTTAGGGAAGCTTAAGAAAAATTTTATCTCTTACCTCCTTTTTTCTTTAATAATTTCGCCTATGCTGAGCGTAGCTAACAATAGGAAAGGGGAAAAGGAGGGCACTATGAAGGAACTGATCAAGCTGGCCAAGCTTATACGGGGAGCCAATGTCTTGTTTTCAAATATTGCACAAAAAGAGCTAGAGACAAATGAAATCAATTGGCAACAAGTATTGATTCTCGAAATTCTTGGAAATGGGCCAAAAACGATGGGGGACATTAGCAAGGCTGTTGATTTGTCAAACAGCACAACTTCAGGCTTAATTAGTAGGCTGGAGGAGGAAAATTTGGTACGAAGATTCCGAGACCAAACGGATCGCCGAATCGTGTGGGTTTCACTGTCGGATCGATTATGCAGTGCATAAAGGAATCGGCTGAAAAAAGTGGATAGACCGCTTCTTCTCAGCCGATGATTATGACCCCAATTAGCCGACTCTCGCTGCCATCGTACGTCCGAATTCAAGCTCGTCGAATTTGCTCTGAACGACTTGACGATCGTATTCCCACACGGCATCCTCCAGCGCATACTCCACCGGAACATCCCGGATAATCGTAGCCAGCTTTCTGCTCAAGTACACCTGATCGCGATTCTCTTCCAGCTTGCTGCGCATTTTCGGCGTACAATTTGCCAGATTTACATATAAGTTGTCCAGATCACCATGCTCGGTAATCAACTTTGTCGCTGTTTTCTCGCCGATACCTGGGCAGCCTGGAATACAGTCAGATGCATCTCCCATTAAAGCTTTGACATCAACGACCTGTTCAGGTGAAATGCCACGCAATGCCAAGAGGCTCGCTGGATTATAATGCTCGTGTTTGCCACCATTTTTCAGGATTTTTACACTAACTCGCTCAGATATGAGCTGCAAGCTATCGTAATCACCCGTCGCAATGATGACCTCGTGTCCTTCTTCGGAAAGACGTGTGGAGAGCGTACCCAATACATCATCGCCTTCATAGCCTGGGCAACCCAAGTTTGGAACCGAGAACGCATCCGTTACTTCTTTCACCAAATCGAATTGAGGAATAAGCTCATCCGGTGCCGCTTGGCGATTTGATTTATAGCCGTCATACCATTGACTGCGAACCAATGACTCGCGCGAAGCGACATCCCAGCCTACTACAAGATGAGTAGGGCGCGTCAACTCTGCGTAATCGAGCATCATTTTTGTAAATCCATAAACCGCATTTGTGTACACACCTGTTGAAGTCTGGCGATAGGCTCCACCCCAAGCAGAACCATAAAAGGCGCGAAATAAAAAGCTCATGCCATCGATGAGCAGTACTTTTCCTGAATTACTCACAAAACCTTGCCCCTCTCACTACCAAACTATACGCACCATTATAGCATAAAGGAGCGGGACAACCTTGTCAGATTTTACAACTGAAATATCGTGAGAAAACGTGCATGTACTTTTATTACGGTGGGATGATAGTACCACAAGAGGTCAACACCACCTCTTGAAATCAACTTCCGGTCTCAAGGCGAGAAGCAAAACGCTGACGGTTCAACCCCGTCCCGGGAGAAAAAACGCGTCGGGAGGAATCAATCATGGCTAACAACCAAGGTGGAACCAACAATCTGGTAGTTCCTCAAGCGAACCAAGCTTTGGATCAACTGAAGTATGAGATTGCATCTGAATTCGGTGTAAATCTCGGACCAGACACTACTTCTCGTCAAAACGGTTCTGTTGGTGGCGAAATTACCAAGCGTCTGGTGAGCTTCGCTGAGCAACAAATGGCAGGTCGCCAAGTTTAACGTACTGACAAGTAAATAGCTGGATGAAGAGAGGTCCCTTTTTAGGGGCCTTTCTATGTTTACCATGAAAAGCCCTTTTCTTTCCTGGGTGGTGCAAACACACAAGCACAATCGCGGACTAGTCATATGGTGTAACGAACAGTTAACTATCCTCGTTTGTCCAGTGGAAAGGAGCGACGTCCGGCTATGAAGAAAAAAGAAGTAAAGCAGCTTTTAAAAAAGCATCCCGAATTTGAAGCGTGGGTTCTAGAAGATTCCATGCGGATTAGAGCGGTCAAAACCAACCCCGATATGGCGGAAGAATTGTTTAAAAGATGGAACGATCGAAAAAAAGGGATGCTTGATTTTGAAGGCATCTCGCAAAAAACCAAACGTGCAAGCGAAATGCTGACAGGCGTGCAATCCATCATGGAAATGATGTCGGATTATTCGAAGAAACAATAAGATTACATTTGGTATGATTGGAGAAGGCTAGCTCATTAGCCTTCTTTTTCTTTTTCATTTCGGGGTGTGTTTTGTTATACTAGAAAATGGGAGGGAGCATGTCTATGTTCAAATCAATGGTTAGTCTCATGTTGGTCACAGCATTGACGCTCGTCTCTGGGACAAGCATATTCAGCCAGACAGCAGAAGGGGTTTACGCCCATACAACGAAACAACAACCAGCGATCAGCGTAACACCAGCCAAGACATATCCTGGGGACGTTATTTTTGTACGCAGTAAAGAGCCACAAACCGTAACGGTATTCTCTCAGAACTATCGTTTGCAAAAGACACAGGATGAGTATGCCCGGTTTATCCCGATTCCTTTTAACACGAAAGCGGGCACCTATAAAGTTACATCTGCTGACAAAAAGCTTTCCGTATCAGTGACAATCGCACCGAAAAAATTTGAAGTAGACAAGCTTACGGTAAGTAAACAGCTCAACAAAATGCGACAGGATACGAATCGAATCAATGCTGATCAAAAAAAGATCAATGCAGCCAGATCAAACTCGAGAGCGATTCCGTATTTCTCGGAGCCGTTTAAACAGCCAGCAGTCGGAAAATTAACGACTCCATTCGGCTACCAACGCGTAGTAAATGGTGTACCAGCCAATCGGCACTCGGCGATCGACATCGCGAACAAAACAGGAACGCCAATTTGGGCGAGCAACCATGGGAAAGTGGTTCTGGCCGACTCTTTATACTTAACAGGTAATACCATCATCATCGATCACGGGTTAAATATTTTTTCCATATATGCTCACTTGTCCAAGCTAGATGTCAAGACAGGGCAAGAAGTGAAACAGGGACAGGTGATTGGACAAATGGGTAGCACCGGTTTTTCTACAGGTCCTCACCTTCATTACGGCATGTTAGTGGGTAATACGTATGTAAATCCGCAGCCGTTTTTTGATGCATCACCTTTCCTCTGGAAGTAATTGGAGGTGTCTTCATGAGAGTCACAAATGTGCCAAGCAAGGTGCTCAACAACATGGTTCATTTCTTGGCGCCGTATGAACAGGCAGTTGAAGAGCTAAAGTTAAAACTAAAAGGAATAAAATACGGCTTTCTAAAAAGCGGCCGTTATTCTCCTATTGAATTTGTTGTCGGACGAGTAAAAAAAGTCGACAGTTTATTAAAGAAGGCGAACGAAAAAGGAATCGACTTTTTGGGAGATCATTGGCAAAGTGACGTCGCCAAGGAAGTCCAGGATATCGCGGGCCTTCGAGTCGTATGTCGCTATGTAGACGACGTGCGCGAGGTGCTCCAGTTGTTGCAGGAGCGGGAGGATATCGTCATTCACGATGTCAAAGACTACATCGCAGCTCCAAAGGATTCCGGCTACAGAAGTATTCACATGATTGTTTCTTATACGGTCTACCACGGCAGCGAAAAGAAAACACTCTTTTGTGAGATCCAAATCCGTACATTGGGCATGAACTTCTGGGCGACGAATGAACACGAACTGCGCTACAAGTATGCGGGCAACATTCCGACAGATGTCTTGGAGCAGCTTCATGAAGCGTCTGTGATCACACATCAGCTAGACGTGTTGATGAACAATTTGCGTCAAGAAATTCTCACACCGGCAGAAGTTGATACGACATTGGAAGAAAAATTGGAAGAAATATTTTCCTTGTATGTCAAGCAGGATTTGGATTCTGCCGCCGCTTTGTACAGAGAACATGTCAGTGGCTTCGAAGAGGCTTTTGCGGACAATCCTAAGTTTAAAATGATTCACGATTTGTTGGGGATCCGGTTGAAATAACGTCTTTTGTTGTCTACAAACCAAATGTAACCTGAAAAAACGCGACAAAGTAGGAAAGGATATAGACTAACATGCGCTTTTTGCTAACGAACCTACTCGTTGTGGTGATGGTTTTGTTCAACCTTGGCATGTCTTCCGCTTTTGCCGAGGAGTCATCAAGCCTGGAACCTAACACTCTCACTGGACAATCAGCCATTCTGATTGATGCTACAACGGGACAAGTCTTGTTTGAAAAGAACCCTCATGAGAAGCTGTACCCTGCTAGTATTACAAAAATCGCAACAGGTATTTACGCGATAGAAAAAGGGAAACTGGATGACACTGTCACTGTCTCAAAAAAAGCACGCCGTGAAGAAGGTACACGTGTCTATTTGGAAGAGGGGGAACAGATTTCCCTACGCAATTTATTGTACGGACTGCTCATGAATTCAGGTAACGACGCTGGTACAGCGATTGCTGAGCATATGAGCCAGACGACAGAGCGTTTTGCAGTGGATTTGAACGCCTATTTGAAAGAAAAAGTAGGTGTCACCGAAACGAATTTTACCAATCCACACGGACTGCATGATCCGAATCATTACACGACTGTTGCTGACATGGCCAAAATTTCGCAGTACGCGATGAAAAACCCCGTTTTCAGGGAAGTTGTCGGTACGAAGCGGCTGCCTTGGCATGGACAAACGTGGGAAACGGTATTGGTGAATCACAACAAGCTCCTGCGCGATTATGAAGGTGCAACGGGAATCAAGAACGGTTTTACTGATCAAGCGATGCATACCCTGGTAGGCTCCGCCAAGCGTGGAGAAATGGAGCTCATCGCTGTCACGATGAAGGCCTCTACAAGTGCAAATGCATACAAAGATGTGAAAAAACTACTGGACTTTGGTTTTCAAGGATTTGAGACCAAACCAATTGCCAAAAAAGGGGATTCTTTTTCAGAAGTAGCTGTTCCTGGCAACAACTCGGTCGTGACTTTTACAGCCAAGGAGGACTTGTATGCGACGGTTCCCAAAGGTGTGGAGCCATTGGTAGAGCTAAAAGCAGATGGGAACCTGTCTGTTAAGGCTGGCAAGCTAGCCGTCTCTTATCCGTTGCTTCGTCATGATCCGCCTGCTCCAGCTCCTACTACTGTGTTTGGGGATATAGAAAGTAGCGACACACATCCACTGGCCCGCTATAGCGTATTGATCGTCTGGTTAGGAATGAACCTTTTCTTAATCGTGTTTACGTTTTCCCGTGCACAGAGGAATAAACGAATCCGCGAGCGCAGTCTTCAACGGCGGTTCTATTAATGCGAAAATGAGAATCAAAACAGGACGTAGCTATATGCACGTCCTGTTTTTTTGCGAAATGACGGTGAAACCGAGTGTTCCATGTAGGTCATCTCTTGTTGAGTTGTGATGGATAGATGCCGTGTCCAATCGTGGAAACCGAGCGTACATTAGAGTAATAACTTTTCATCCGGTGAGGGGGAGTGAGATGGACAACCGAATCTATGATCACCCTGCCGTGTCCGTCATCATCCCAATAAGTGACAGCACCAGGAATACGAAAAAGCTGCTCTCTGCTGTCAAAAGAATAGATCCACACACGGAAGTAATCGTCGTATGCAACGGAGTGAGCTCCCATGAAACTACCCTATCCAATGCATGGGGAGCACAAGTCATTTCAACCGGTTTGGAAGTAGACAGCCATGAGGCAAGAGCGATTGGGTCTGCTCACGCGAGGGGAGATGTTGTCCTCTTTATCGACGAACGCCTCGCCATGCCTCTTTTATACTTGAAGAAATATGTCATGCTAGTCAAAAAGGGATCAGATGTCATTATCACGACATGCTCGGACCGCTCGTTATCAAGAAGAGGAAAGCGTTCACCAAGAAGTGCCTATTGCTTGTTGAACCATCTTCTTGGTCAAAAAAGAATGGGCTCCGCTTCCTTTGAAAACATTCCATTTGCCTTGAGCCGGAATGCTCTAGAGGCGATTGGTTCCGAGAGTTTATGCAATCCGGCAGTTGCTTTGGTTCAAGCATCAGCCTTGGGACTCAAAATGACGACAATCGCCCCGTTTTCTCCGGAAAAACAACCAACCGGCACTCGTGATATCGTACGAAAAGACATCCGTACGATTTACCGGGAGCATGCGCAGGCAATCCAGTTATTAACGGGTGGAACGAAGCTCCGACATGCAGATCAGGATGGACAACGACACCGCGACTTGGTGCATTCAACAGACGTTCTGCATTTGCGCTCGGTCTTTCATCTGGAATCGCGCGTAAAGGAGGGTGGTGGATGGGGTGGCAAACGCAAAGCGAAATATGCGAGATCCCACAAAAAAACGCAGAGAAGAGCACATTAATGGCAAAGAAAAATGCCAGAATTTACATCGGTTAAGTGTCATCCTCTCTGTTCACCACGAGCGGACGATTAAAAAAGTACTCAACCAAATTGAGAAGCTCCGGCCCATGGAAATCGTACTTGTTGTGGATGGCTGCCTGGATCAATCGGTGAAAAAGATACTCACGTATTCTTCTTGTCCACTCACAGCGTTTGTGTACCCATTTCCATTAGGGGATGATGTATGGAGAGCAATTGGTGCCAAGGAGGCCACAGGAGATGTGTGGCTGTTTCTCGATGCGGATCACGTTGTAGCTGCAAATGACATGCAGTCCTTTGTCAGAACGTGTTACCGGGGAGCAGACATCGCTTTGAGAAAGCCCATAACACCACTTCGACAACCATCAATAGAACCGGATACCGTTTTGCTAGCGAAGACATTTCTCAATACCTTAGTTTCACGACATGAACTAGGAACTTCCTCGATGTACGATTTACCTTTTGCCATGACGCGACAAGCTGCCTCTATCATCGGCGTTCAACATTTGGTCGTACCTGCCGTTGCGCACGCCATTGCTCTGCACAATCAATTGCGAGTCGAGCCATCTCCTTACATTGCATCAGCAAAGCTTACGAGAAAAAGAGCGACACAAAAAAAGAATAAACCGAGCGTTAACCAGACGATCCTGGGAGATCACTTGGAAGCAATGGATTACGTGATGTCCCTTAAATGAATGAAACCGTTGTCGAGGCGATGCCATCTGTCGGTATCGCTTATTCGTTATTTTCAAAAGTCTCGTGCAAACATGCAATCTTAAGTCACTGGAATCATTTGATCTCTTGACTTTGCATTGTTCGGTTTTTGTAGTACGATAGGCAAGTAGGTCATTTTTTCTTGATAAAGGAGCAAACAGATTATGAGTATCCATATTGGAGCACAGCAAGGTCAAATTGCTGAAACCATCCTACTGCCGGGCGATCCGCTACGGGCCCAATACATTGCTGAAACTTTCCTCGAAGGAGCAGAGTGCTACAACAACGTGCGTGGCATGCTCGGCTTCACAGGTACATACAAAGGTAAGCGCGTTTCTGTACAAGGAACGGGCATGGGAGTTCCTTCTATCTCGATCTACGTCAATGAACTCATGCAATCTTATGGTGTTCAAAACTTGATCCGCGTAGGCACATGCGGCGCGATACAGGAAGACATCAAAGTACGTGATGTGATTATTGGTATGGCTGCATCCTCCGATTCTCAAACGAATCGTCTCCTGCTCAATCAGGTTGATTTTGCTCCGACTGCTAACTTTGATTTGCTGTACAAAGCGTATCAAGCAGCGACAGAGCGCAATCTGTCTGTGAAAGTGGGCAATATCTTTACGAGCGACAGCTTCTATCGCGAGAACCTAGATTTGTACAAAAAATTGGCATCCTATCAAGTGCTTGCTGTTGAAATGGAATCTTCCGCGCTGTACACTTTGGCTGCAAAATACAAGCGCAACGCATTGTCTATTCTCACCGTAAGTGATCACATCCTGACGGGTGAAGAAACATCCGCTGACGAGCGCCAAACAACCTTCAATGAAATGATTGAAGTGGCGCTGGACGCAGCTCTGATCAAGTAAATTAGCATGCAGACGACATCCCACTGGCAAACTATCGTCAGTGGGATTTTATGTAGAGGATAGAAAAAGGGGATGGAATCATGAAACATAATTACCCTGCCTTTTTTGAAACGGCATTTGACGAAGGGTATACGATAGAGCAGGATGGCTATTTATATCGGTTATTCCGCCAAGATATGGGCAAGCTTCAGGTGAAAACAGGAAAAATCGTGGCGAATGATCCGTTTGTCATGTTTGAGACGGAACCGTTTGAGGAGGTTTTCCCAAAGGGGAGCTTCTCCGTACAGCTCGCTATCGCGCAAGTTCAATCCCTGTCAAAGGAAGAGCAAACGGATGATTCTCTCGAGCCAGATGAACGGGTAGCATTGGCACGGATTGCCTTCTCAGACAAACCTGTCGTGTCTTGGAAAATGGCTGTTTGGGCAGAGTCAGATGTGTCACAGCTTGGCGAAGGAGAGTTTTTTGGTTACGGTGTGGATGCGGGTACAGGCTCGTTCATGGATGCAGAAGCTTGCGCACTTTTGGAACGAGAAATGGAGAAGGACGAGATGTTTTATGAGACGTTAACGAAGAAAATGGACCAAACGTATAAACACACGCGTAGTTGGGGTCTGATCGATATAGGGGAAGGCTGTAATGTCGCTATGTTTTCAACAGGATGGGGAGACGGTAGCTACGCGAGCTATATCGGTTACGATGCCGAGGGACAAATCGCACGATTGGTAACAGATTTTTACTTGTTAAATTGGATGGGAACGGCTGAAGAATAGAAGTTGGGGTAAACGGGGAAGGAAGAGAGAAGAAAAGCATATAAACGCCAAAGTAGAGTGCCTCCAGTGGCACTCTTTTTATTGGTTATTTTTTCTTATTTCGTTCAAGGTACTGCGCCAGGTTATTCAAGGTATTTTCGTACGATCTTTTTTTCGGTGTAGAGGTGATCGTTTTGGATTTTGGGATTACTTTGGTCATTTGGGGACCTCCGGGCGTTTTTAGTTATAGTGATCTTAATTATAATATAAATGAATTTACAATAAATGTAAATGGTGTTTTTTATTTAAAATGAATTTTTTTATTATTTATTATAATGAAATTTAAGTAGTATTATGCCGTTTATGTAGATGGATGATGAATGTCTTAGTGTGTTGTGAAGCTGATAAACATACTGGACAAGCTCCTTATTACTAATTAGGTTTTAGGTTTTTATGAGAGCAAGTTTCGGTAATACATGTATGTCATATGGCACCGATAGATGGGAAAAGCTATTTATTTTGCGTTATCTTTCAATTAGATCCATGTAAGAAGGAGTTTGTGACACCTAGCTTATAAGAACAGGTGAGTACCCCTTTCAGAAATTATGCATTTCATTTTGAGTCCGATAATATATATTATGTAAACTGATAAAAAGAGTAGAAATCGGTTAGGTGTAAATGTAATGGGATTTCTTGTACAGCGACACAATACTAATCCTATAAGCGACACAATAGTACTCCCATTAGCATATTTGTGTCGGGATTCCGATACAAATATGGCATCTTAAAATACAGTCCATTTTTTCGCGACACAAAAGTATTACCTTAATGTGCGATTTGCGACACAAAAATACCATCTTAAAGTGCAGTTTTAGACACAAAATTATTACCTTATGGTGAAGTGCTGCTTTTCATGATAACGTACCCTTTGAGGAATACACGATGCAAACTCCCAATTTGGTTGAAGATGAAGGATTTTACACTTTTCATTTCAGTTCATGAAATGGCTCTTTTATGAACTGAAAACGATTAAATTATTTAAAGTTTACATAACATCAAAAAATTGATTTTTTGTTCTTTAACGTTATTGGATCATCCATCCGGTATTACTTACTTACTTAACTTTTAGATAAACTTACTTTTTAGAATGAATGATCTACGCCCCATTATCTGCTCATAAACATTCAACGTCTTCAGTTTGTCATGCAGTTCGATGCTTACGCGGTCCTTACCCTGTTTTACCTCTCCCACAACGGTGTCGTCTATCTCATCACTGTTCTTGAAAGAGATAAAGTTACGTTTGTATGTCACCTGATCGCCGGTTACAGGATCGGTGGTTACAGGATCGGTGGCTGGTCTCCCTTCTCCATCAAACAACGGTGTATCCATTTGACCAAATTCTAGCAGGTCTGTAATGTCCCCGAATGCAATCTTCATGTATTTCGCGATGATGCGCTGAACCCTAAGTCCCATGTCATCAGCCATTGCTTCCTTTTCCCGGCTTGAATTTGAGTTTTCCCACAAGTTTTTTCCAACCAAAAGCATAAGCTGCCATCTTGTTGTAGCCGACGGCGATAGCTGCTCGGTTACCATTGAAGTCACGAAGGTATACCAAAACAAAGAGACGCTGTTTTTCGCATAATTCTGTTGACTCAGTTTTAACTGGGACAGACACCGCTTAGGCTATCTTTGGCTTGGGATCTTTTACGATAACATTACCTTTGCGAATAGTAACGTTACCATTTAGTTTCTCATCCCATTTGTCTTGATTTTTCAATTTGCATATAAGTGAGTCGATTACCCCGAACTGCTCTGCAATATCTTTAAGCATCAAGTTTCCACCACTTTCCAAATACAATGTTTCTGCTCTGTCTCTGTTGGGCCTACGAGCTCTAGCCATTACATCACCACCACCTTCTCTCTCAAATAAAAATGTCACTCTTTTACCAGTGACAACGTCGAGAGTATATTTCTTTAATAACGGATTACGCTTTAAAGGTGCTTTTGTTACGTACACGACATAGTCCTTGCTGTTCCAAATTGTATAGCTGCTATTTTGGAAAACTAGCATTCTTTACAAACCAATTTGAGCAACTTGGGGAAACCAGCTACAAATTTGAACATGAAAAAAACCCATAATTCAATAAGATTTACGGGTCACGAACGAAATCAAATGGCCTAACTAATTGTGTATGGCTTAACCAGCCGTGGGTTATAGGAAACACATCTGCAATTCCGTATCTATTATCAGTTTGTACACTATTGCAAATAATATACCTTGCAATCTATTTACCCCCACGCTAGTATAATTGTTTTGTTTTACCGAACAAGCTGTAAGGACAATTGGTGAAATTTCAGATAATAAAGTTGTTCTACAATCAACCGAAAACAATGCAGTAAAATCTCGCCTGCCAAGATCAAGCGCTGGATCAATAAATAGTAGTAAAAATGCATTGAACTCTTAGTTACTGCAATTATCTAGGTACCAGACTGTACTTAATCAACAGTGCCAGTTATGACAGATGCTATGGTTATCATTCTACGATTTTCATGTTCTACGATATCTACTGCAACTTCACCTTACAATGTTTCCATTTTTCTACGCTGAGTATTGATTTACTAGCTTGCTTGTACCGAATAATCGGCACAAACTTGTATTGAGATTTGAATACTTTATCTTGTTTGGACTTTACTTTCGCCTGCTACAAAAGCAAATCTTAATCCGTCATATTGTCTATTTTCATCATACAAATGAAGAGATAGATCAGCCTGGTCCCCTCTGCCTCGGAATAAAGCAAAACGGTTATCCATTATGGATAACCGTCAATATCTTATGAGTTTGTACTGACTAGATTCTACCTAATGCTCTATCAGCTTCTATTTGAAGTTGTATCGTTTTAGTTCCCATGTATTTCTGTGCAGTCCCTAGAATCGTTCTGTCATTTCCGAGTATTTCCAACACCGTTATTGAAAAAATGTTCTTTAAGTGAGCATCTTCGTCATTAGATACTTCTTCAAAATATTTAAAAATACTTTCTAACAAATTGATGTTCCTTTCTTCACTTAATAGTTTAATTATTTCAGGCATGAAGATGTCCTCAATTATGACAGTTTCTAGCACCTCACCGTAATCCGCGATTGATTTTCTATACGCGTCATCAGCTGACGGTAAGAAATCTAACATTACTTTCAAGAATTCTTCCGATTTTTTATTCATAACCACCAACTCCTCTATTTAAACAGTCTTATTGCATCCTCTAAATCATCCGTTAAAGCATCAAGTATATCTAAGTCATTAAGACCAAGTTTCCCGGATTTCCCTAGTTCATTTAACTGCTTTACCCGGTCCTTTGCTTTTTGTAGATGCTTTGAAGAACCTTCGTAAAACTCCTTTGTTAGTATATAAGCAGTTCCGCCATCCCCTTCTGTTGCACCTGGTCTATAAAGTTCATTTACTATATTTCTTAATTCTATATTTTCAACAGCAGATAACAATTTTTCTCTAGTAGAACCAGTAAATTCGGGCATTTTTTCTAAAAGTCTAGTAACTCTATTAATAGCACAATTATGCACCCATATACCAAGATTAGATACAAAGTAAGAATGAAAATTCGCTACTTCAAAATTATAAACTGTAGCTTCGCGCTTCTCATTCTCAATCTTATCTATTGCGAGTGTATTACCGTCGCTTGAAACAAGCAAATCATTAACTTTAAGATCTTTTACAAGCGTCCATCCTTTACCATTCAACCAAATTGGATGTTCAGCAGTAGCTTCAATGATCTCGTCGCCGATATAAATTTTATAAATTTCATCAGCTTGTTTTTGGAACAGCCCTACAACTTCTTTATAAGCTACCTCACCAGTCTCTTCATCTTTTGAAAGAACCTTATCCCCTACCTCGATTTCCTCAATAGGTTTCTCCCCTTCGTCTGTAAGAACCTTTGTTCCAGCAGTAAAACAATTACAATCATAGACATCATTAATTTCGTCAATTAATTCCTTAATTGTTTTACTTACTTTGACAGTGATAGTAGACCCGACACGCATGACACGTGTGGCCGCCCCCCCTGCAAGCGAAAAGATGATTGCATCGCCTTGCAGCATAAACTCAATTCTTCCCCCCGAGAAGTCTCGGTGTTCGTCTTTAATAGAATTGCTAACCAATCTCTTCGTTATTTTTCCTCTTTCAGTAATAGGTTCATAGTATGTTCCTTTATTTTTTGCATCTATTTCTTGTTGGGCAACTAGTCCGCTCCATCTGTTGGTAACTACCTCATACATAATTACGGACATCAGTAAATCTTTATCGTAAGAGCCTGTTTGTTTGCCATGATACATTTTCATGTTTTTAAGCGTTCTTTGCATCGTTTTAATGTCTTCGGTAGATACTTCCTGATTGTATGTCTTAACTAGCTCATCAATATTAAGAGTTTCTGTATCTTTTGCACTGACCAGTCTAAACCATGAATCAATTGTATACCTTTCTGCAACGTCTTTTGCTCGGATTTTTACAATGTAAGTTCCATTTTTTAAAGTTGGCTGGGTAGTCGGCATATTGATGGAACCATCCCACGTAAAGGTATGCTTCACATTCTTCGCCAAAAACCTTCTCGTTTCTAGGTAAACTACATGAGTTGGATTATCTTTAGGTACTACGGTAATGACCGTTTCCTGATGATCTTCGTAGTATTTCCATGAAATCGTTCCGACAATGTTTAAGGCTGGATCTATAGCCATATACCCCGTATCCCGTACTACTTTATGAAACTTTGTATGGTAGATGGGAGTTGGAGCAGTCTGTAACGAGCGTAGAGCCGCTCTTTTCTCTTTCCTTGGATTTTGCTTCCATACTTTCGCATAAAATACGCCTATGTCGCCTGGAATAAATAACACGTCTTCCTGATTCGCATAAAACGTCTGGAGCTCATTTCCGTCTTTATCTTCCAACGTTAGAATGTTGTTGTCGACATATAAATTCATATCGGCAATCTCATCCAGCGTAAGCTTGAAATAATCAACATCGTATGGTGAAGACAAACGGTCGGAATAAATCCCGTCCCATTCCGCTACGGTAGCTGTTTCACGAGAACTGTCGAAATCTGACTCTACTGTCATTCTGGTCAATAAATTTGCATTTGCCTTTGCGGTAAGCTTTACATAATACGTCGTATTCGGCGCAAGCTTAGCTTCCACCATGGAGAATAGCGAACCGAAAGGGCCATCATGATCATCATTTTGCACAATCACATTCTGCATGGCAGAATCGCTGTACAAGGTAAGAACCGTGTCTACCTCTCCACCGTTCTCTTGATACGGAGATGTAAACAAGCGATGCAATCCCTCTTTTTCTGTGGTGAACTGATAGATGACCTCTTTTGTATTCTTCGTCACATCGACGAAAGTGTTAACCGCTACATTCTCAATGATCGGGACTGGATCTGAAGTTACGACAAAATGCTCATAGGCCCCATAAAAAGTAATGGGATTATCATTGATGACTGTGGCGGTAAAGGTATGGCCAGCCCTAATTGCTTCACTCTTTGAGGTGCTTTTTTTATCAATATCTGTGATCTTACCGTCTGGACTCTTGACTTCAAAACGATAGGTATCGTAACGTGTAGCAGTTGTTTTGATTTTCGAACTTTTTTTACTCTGATTTAGAATGCTTACACTTTCATTCTTTAAAAGAGTTCGTTTTAACAAGGCGGGTTGCAAACTTTCACTTCTTGCTATAGTGCTTTCAAATCCGCTGAACGTCACTGGAGAAGCCGAAGTAACAGTTACAACTACCTTTCCACCTGCGGGAATTTCAAGTAAATCTTTAGAGAAATCACGTTCTAGACTATGACTGGTTCCATCTACTTCGTACATGGCATAATCAAATTTATTCCCAGACTCATATGTAACATTCGTCTTTATTTCTCGTGTTACAGCACTTTTGTTTACAAAAACATAAGATTGACCTTGTTGTACTTGTTGGTTAAATGTTAAAGAAACCGCTGACTCTTCTTTTAAGATGTCATAGTAACCTGCGAACGTAACCGGCAGTTCAGTGGTCACTGTTGCTGTCAGCTTCCCCCCTGGAGGTACGGATACTTGGAGTTGGGAAGTGTCGTTGGCCTCCATAGCAATAGAACCGTCACTCTTCATCACTTGATAAGTAAATTGATTTTTGTTGTAGGCCGCATCTGTTAGAACTTGTACGGTATCTTGACTTGTATTCCGAATCCCAATTGTTTCGTTTTTAACCGCTGTTCGTTTGAAAAGAGCAGGGGTAGGACTCACTCTTGCTTCCAATCCATCTTTAAAACCTTGGAATGTCACAGGTTTTAAAGATATGACGGTGACCACTACTCTACTGCCCGGAGGCATTGAAATTTGTCTTCCATTATCACTTGCAGACTGACGTGTTGGCGCTCCTTGATAGTACAAGGTATAATCGTATTTCTTATCCTGGGAGGAATAAGCATCTGTATCTAGATTCTGGTATTTGCTCGTACTCGTGTTTGTGAATACATAAGACTCGCCTTGATTCAGTTGAAGTTTAAAGCGTATCGAACTAGAACCATCCTCTTTAAAGAGGTCATAATATCCATAAAAGGTAACGCTCTGATCGGAGGAAATGGTAACCGTCAGCTTTCCACCTGCTGGTATCTCCAAGCTTGTCGCAGTTGCATCGTTTTGTTGTTTGACAACAGAACCAGTATTAGAGGCAATCTGATAACTGTATTTATTCCTACTTGACGCATTCGTTTCAATCTTCAATTCTTTCGTGCTTGTGTTTAAAAAGCTTACCGTCTCACTATTAAACACTTGGTGCTTAAAAAGTGCGGGATTTGCGCTGGGGCTTCTTTTTACACCTTTCTCAAATCCTTGGAAGGTCACAGGTATGGAAGACGTGACCGTGACGACCATTTTTCCACCGACTGGAATATACTTCGATCTCAAAGTTGTATCCAGGGCATACGAATTGCCAGTGCCGTCGCTATTATAGACGGTGTATTCAAATCGATTTCCTTTTGAAGAAGAAGCATTTGTTTCAATCTCTTGAATCTTTCCACTAACATTCGTAAAGATATAAGATTCGCCTTGTTTGACTTCTTGTTTGAATAGAAGATCTTCTACCTGTTCTTCTTTAAAATGATCAAAATATCCGTGGAATGTTACCGGATTATCTTTGGTTACTGTTGCAGTCAACGTCGCACCAGCTGGAACAGGTATGCTTCTTAAGGAGGAATTGTCCTGTTGGCTCACGATAGACCCATCACGACTTGTAACTTGGTAAGTAAATACTTTATTTGGGCCAGCATCTGTTAGCGCTTTAAGGTCGAATGAGCTTGTATTTCTCACACTGACTGTTTCATTTTTGGTAACCGTTCTTTCCCAAAGAGCAGGATCAACACTTGGGGTTCCGACAAAGATAGGATCATATACTTGGAACGTGATCGGCGTACTAGACTTAACCGTTACGACTATCTCTCCACCCGCGGAGACAGCATTCGATCTTGCATATGAATTAGCAGCCTGGGAATG
Source organism: Brevibacillus sp. HB1.4B (assembly GCF_013284285.1). NCBI lineage: Bacteria > Bacillati > Bacillota > Bacilli > Caryophanales > Paenibacillaceae > Brevibacillus > Brevibacillus sp. HB1.4B. Next base: position 821,333 of record NZ_JABSUT010000001.1, on the reverse strand, counting down.
TACTGTGCCATCGCTTTTGTAAATAGCAAAATCAAATCTCGTATCTGTCGAATACGCAGCATCGGTATCTAACCTTAATGTCTTTTCACTATTATTGACAAAACGATAGGACTCGCCTTGATTCAGTTTGTGACTGATGACAGTTCCATCGGAGGTGTCCTCTTCTTTGAAGATGTCATAATAACCACCAAATGTTACAGGATCATCAGATGTCGAAGTGGCTACAAACTTTCCACCTGCTGGAACGGAATAGGAAACTGTTGACGTATCGACAGCCTGTTTATAGATCGAACCATCATTGTTGAATATATGGTAACTGAATTTCTTTTTCGTACCACCAGTGTATTGAATGGACTCACTTTGTGAGCTTGTATTTACTGCAATAAACGTTTCATCTTTACTCAACGTTTTTTTAAATAAAGCGGGTTCTGATGCAGAATAATAGGTTGTCTTTTCTACATCTCCCGTAAACGTTACAGGAAATCCAGTAACCGTAACAACAAGCCTTCCATCTAGCGGGATCGACCTTGAAGTAGCAATGGAGTCTAGGTCATGAGCGACGCCCTCTCCCTCTGCATTGTACGCAGCATAGTCATACGTCCTACCATCACTTCTCGAAGTATCGGCCTTCAACGAAGAACTTGATTTAGGATTACTATTTTCAAAAACATAAGTCTCACCTTCGGAAATGGTTAGCTCGAATGTTTCCCCCGCAACTCGGCTCATCAGCTTGGGGATTTCCTCTTCTATTTCGTCAGTTTGTGATTCATCGGTTAATTCATCTACAGCAGGCTCTTCTGAAGAAGCATCTACCACTTCAACATTTACATTCGTCACTTTGTCTTTGTAAGTAGCAGTGAGCGTGGTTTTGCCCGGAGCTTGAGCAATGACCTTGCCTTCTTCGATACGAATCAATTCTTTGTGCTCGATTTCCCACGTGACAGATTGGGTTACATCTTCAACAACCTTATCTGCCCACAATGCCTTAACAAGTAAAACAACAGAGTCATCTACTCCCATTTGAATTTCGTCTGGAAGGATCGATAACGCTACTATTTCGTTTTCTGCTTCTAATTCTTCCTCGTTTTCTTGCTTTCTCTCGCCTAAGGGTAACTTACTATCTATAGACCCTTCGCCTTCTATTTCTGTTGTACTCGTTACACCTTCTGAAGATGTATTTTCATTTGATTCCGCTGTGTTCATTTGAATATCTGGATTCGTAGATGCATATGAAAGAGGTACTACCATATTCAATAGCACACTCAGCACTAGAAGCACGGACAAATATCTTTTCATGTTAATGTTCACTTTGCTCTCCTCATTGGTTAGGTTTCTACTAGTTTGACATTCGAGAACAGCGCTTAAGAAAATGGAGTTTTGTTCAATATACATTCAGTAGAAAGAGTCACTATCTCAGTAAAATACTTCGAAATTTAATAAACCCAAACTGAAAAATGATAGCTCCACGATCAATAATCAAATTCACCTACTCGAATATGTAATTTCGCTGTAATGTACCCTCTTACCAAATCAACTCATTAGGCCTTTTGATACAATTGAATCTACTGTCTACCCGACTTGAGCAGCACTGACTAATGACTAGAAACACAGAGATCACTATTGTTGTTAATCAAATACGATTCTGTTCACAATTACTACCTCACTTTCCATATTTTATTACGAGTAAAAATGATATCATTACTTGCTAATATACAAAATGGGTATAATGTCATATTTTCCATGTTGCACAATCGGGGATTTAGTCTATCACTTAATTAAAAACAATATTCTTCATAACCTAATTGCAAATAGTCTTTGAGCGTGTAATATGAACAATTGGTCCCAGCATTTGAGATAAGTGATTTGAGTAGAAATGACTTGCATTATGTAATTAATTGAGGAAAATAAGTAGGATCTTCAAGAGTTTTACAGAGAACAATTGGCTTTACTGCAAGAAATTTCATTGTACCAAAGTGTATTGCCTGCTACTATGAAAGCGGCAGATGAACTACCGGGAGCCACGGACAATGCAGCAGGCCAGATACGCAGCGTATTGATTAAAGCAGGGAATTAGCGAAAATTCTCCCGTATTTTTACCGAGTTTAGCCTTCTCGATCGCGTTTTACCTCCTGGTTAGGAAGAGTGTACTTGTACAAACTATGCAAAAAAGCAGCCGCTCCCATCAGCTTTACATGAAAAGGGCTACATTAAACAAATCAAGTTAAGATAGATCGGATTTAAACAGCTTCTCCTAAACCTCTCCTTTATTTATGTTATGGTCAATTATAACGAGATAGACACTTTATATAACAGGCGCCTATCTCGTTAGCATTCCGTATGTACTAAATGGTTGTTCACTAAGTAAGATCGAGTAAAAATACTATTTTCCTGTGACATGTGTCTGTTCACAATCATTTAGTTCTTTTTTGCACCATACTTTGGATCTGCACAATATATTCGTCCAGGAGCTGGCTCAACTCCACAACTTCTATATTGGAAAAACCTTTTACATTCGCAAGATCTATTAGCTGTCCTCGTAAATCTTCCATTTCTTTCTCTAAATCCTCCTGATTCTTTTCCAGCAGTGTCATACATCTGGGTTTAGGGGAAAGGGGTTCTACATCTAATTGGTCTATAGGAGAGACGACGATACATTCCAAAGAATCCAATTTTTTCACAGCTACAGACTATCATTCCTTCCTTTTTATGTATGTTAAGGACATTTTTACTATACTAGACTCTCCTAAAAACTCGGTATTGCAAAAATAAGGAAACATAAAAAAAGCCAGTACCTTTTGTAGGTACTGACCTTTGTCTACTCTATTTAACCGCCTACTCCATGTGTGTACATCTGTACTGTGCTTTTGGTATTAGATGATGTTTCAGTATTTGCGATACCGATGCACAGGCCAAAAACTAGCAAAAGCGATAACGAGTACGTCTTCAGCTTCATACTGTGAACCTCCCTATTATTTCTTGATAATTACGTTCGTGTTGCTCTGACGCGTGCTGACGGTACGCCCAAAACAGTGCTGTATTGCGCTTAAATGCTTGTTGATTATTCAACTGGTCAGCTAAGTCTAAGCAACATAGAATCTCATCGAGCGCTTTATTAATGCGCCCTTTCTTCAATTTATATTCGACTTTATAATACCTGAAATTGTAATGTCTGCCAATATTAACCGAACCTTTGTAATCAGAGAAACGCTTTATTTCTTCAGAATACCGATCCAGTTTATCATCAATATCAATGTCGTATTTACTAGCTGCCTCCATAATAGTTAAAAGTCCCGCTTGGATTTCAACTGGATATTTTGATAGAAACTCCAGATAATCAGGTAAAATAGCGGTTTCCCCCATCAGCAAACTATACGTGTATAAATTAGCTCTTGCCCAGATTCTGAACTTCTCAATTTCTTTTAACCCCACTTCATCCACGAGTTCAAACCATGCAAGATCTGCATAGCCTTGAACAAACTCTCTCGCTTCACTGTACAATCCTTGCATTTGTAATGCGACACCTTTTAAGAGATAACCTTGTCCATAATACACAACTAAATGACGGTCCGTTTTTAACGGTTCGCATACCTTGTTGTTTTTCCTTTTACGCAACTCATTATCATAGACTTTAAAAGATAAAGAGCGTAATTCGTCAGCGTAGATTTCCATATCACCCCAACTTTGCAACTCGAAGCACACAGTCGATAACTGAAGCAGCCCATCTACTTGGTAATTCTCAGGTAAGCGGTTTCGGTAAGGTTTAAATCTGATTACCGCCTCCCAATTTTCTTCAGCATTCGTTCCCTGGACTGTTGCTCGAAATAATCGATACTGACTGATAACAAAGCGGTCCGAGTGACTGTCCTTCTCATTATCAACTACGTGTTGATAGAACGGGACAGACTGAATTAGCTTTCCATTCGCAAAGAGCTGCTCTGCCACTGAAAAGAGGATACCCACATTCTTACGGTCATCCAGTAACTTAGAGACTACCTGCTGAATGCTATCATGTAGGCCAATTTCCGCACATCGAATAAGGTATGGTATCAATCGTGGTCTTGATACCTTTTCTTTTGTGAAGCACTCGCTTGTATACAAATCATATAGCCATCCAGAAGGCTGACCAAAAACCTTAGCCAGTGCGTCTAGTTGTCCTATCGTAATAGATCGTTTGCTCCGTACAATATCACTAAGGTGTCCATGATTAATACCAGACAGTTCTCCGAGCTTGCTTAGCGTATAACCGTTTTGCTTCTGAAGCCTATCAATCTCCGACCGCAACGACCGTTGCAATGTCTCTTGCAGCCTCATATACAAACACTCCTCTATTCCCTTAAAAGGTTCATTATTGTCCAGTAATGTTTACATTAAAACATTTAATCATACTCTCTTTTAGTTTACTTTTATTTGCAAAACAGAGAATACAACCGTTTGTAAAATACTGGAATCATGGTAATGCGTAAATTATAATTCGCCAAGTATAATGGATGATTAAAAATTCACGAACGGACTAACATAAGAGTAAATGGACTAAGGAGCTTCTCAACTTGAATCTATCTGACGCAAGGAAACAAAAAGGACTATCACAGGAGAAAGTAAGTCGGATCATAAATGTATCACTTAAACACTACCAAAACATCGAATATGGCATCACGATACCAACGGTTACGATTGCGCTTCACATTTGCGAAGTCCTCAACATCGATCCACGAGACGTTGACGAGTGGAAGGACAGACGTAAACCTAATTAAGTGGGGTATCCTATGAGAAATGTAATTTTTCAACTCTAAAGTTAAATAAGCAAAAAAGCCGGATTACCGTAGGGTAATTCGGCTTTAAATTTATCGCAAGTTCTAGTTGCGGACATATGCCTCAAGCAAAGCAATCATTTCTTGATTTCCCCTCCTTCTTGCTTCCTCCAACGGAGTCATAAAGGTGGATGGATAATCTGGGCCGTAAGGAGTCGAAAGATTCGGATTTGCTCCGTGATCCAATAACAACTTTGCTATGTCTACTCTATCATCCTGTACTACTCTCATTAGTGGTGATCGATGGTTCTGATAATTTAAATCAGGCTCAGCACCATACTTTAGTAACTCGGCCAACATGTCATAGTTGTCAATTGCCAAAGTGATCACTGAGTATTTTCCTTCCAGGTGATTTGGATTTGCTCCATGTTCAAGGAGGAGTTTAGCCATTTCCAAATGGCCATTACTAGCTGCGGCATGAATGGGACGACTCTTCCTTCCTACCTCCCCTTCTATGTATGCATTTGGGTCCATTCCAGCTTTCAAATATAACTTCACCTTGTCTATCTTATTATCCAGAGCTGAAGCATTAAAAGTTAAGGCGTCAAACCGACTCCAAGAATCATCTATTTCTTGTCTTGCCTGCCTTGCTTCTTCTGAAGCCAGTTGATCATCTGCAATGGCAACTATCTTATCACCCTTTGTAAGTCTAATTACTTGATCATAATCGAGATTCATCGATACTTCAGGTTGATTAGATTTATCATTTCCGGACTTGGCCACTTGATTAGATACTTCATCTTTAGCTTTACTTAAGCTTGGCGTTCCGTCTTGAGTTGGAACGTCAGGGTTTGGATTGATTTCCTTTTTCAGATTAGGCGCTTTATCCGCTGCGGTATTTTGGTTCTGAGCATTCGAATTTGAATTTGATGATAACGACTTACTCCCAGTCATGCTCTGGAAAACAATCGCCCATATGGATAAGCAAATAACAATAACTGACCCCAAAAGTAAACTTCGTTTCAATTTAATTGACATGTTTTCTGCCCTCCCGATAAAGTAGCAGGTAGATTATACCATAACCTTTACAGATTGACTCACCAAATACGATTCTCAACTGATGCATTCTAAGGCGTTATCAGTGATATCATGACCTCTTATTTTGTAAGTACAATTTTTCCTCAGTGCATAAAATACAACGCATTCTCCTTAAATCAAAAACGAGATAGCCTCTTGGAAAGGGGCTATCTCGCGGTATTTCCGTAGATAGTAATAAACAAAATACATACATGAACTGTATCTGAATTTCGTTAGAGAGCGAATTTCAGCAGAATGTGTACCTGGTAACCAAGGTCGTAACTGCTTCTTCTTATCCTTCCTTTGTGCCCTCTCCCCCACTCTTTTTACCATCAAAACCGCCCCCTTTTCAACCTGATCTCATGGACAGTGTCCCATGTCCGATGTCCCGTTACTTGCTAAATGGAGTGTACCGACAATAAGCGCGAGGCTTCCTTTACAGCTTTGTTATTCAACTCATTGCTTCCATACATAATGAAAAAGCGGATGAGCTCTGCTTCAGAGAACACATAATTTTGTTGCATGTGTTTCAAGTGTTCATCTTCCACGTACTCTTGGGTCATAGCATACAAATCGTATATCGCCTTTTGTTCAGATACATGCAGATAAGCGTAAGTTTTCTTGAAAGATTGAGCATAAGGTGAAAGCTGTTGCATGTGTTTTTGCAAATGATGGAAAAATGCTTTGGCAAATGGTAAGAACCCCTGAAGCATGGCATGTTCAATTCCAGTGATGATAAAGACCCTAGATATCGAAGGAATGTCTGTAGAAACGTATGTATCCTCGCCATTGTCTTCCCTTTCACGGTAATAGTTAACAGCATGTCTTAAGCGATCCAACTGATTATACTGCTTACTTTCAACTGAAAATTCTACTCGTTGATACCCATTGATAGCCCGATTAAACCAATTGAGCTTCATTAATATCCATACTCATTCAAGGCACATTAAAGTACTTAGCATTCTTTATATTATTTATAAGGTAATTATTCGAGAATAGACTCTCTATGTACTTGTTCCTCTACTAGTGAATGATCCGTTTTCATTTCAGTTCATGAAATGTCGATTTTATGAACTGAAAGTCATTATAACGAATTAAATAAATTTTACTGTGATTCAATTTTCAATTTGTGATGAAAAAATTGATTTTTTCATTCAACCTCTGTTTCCTTTTCTCACCAATCCTCCTCTCCATGACTATTTAATTGAACTAGTTATTCAGTCATGATCCTCCACCCTTTAGATGGTGCGGTCAGTAACCTTTTCAACAAGGCAACTATGCCTGTGTGGCCGCATCCATTCCAACTTAGTGTCCCATGCAGCTCATCCCCTCAAGTTGATATTTCCTGACAATGTGATTATTGACGAAGTTGAAGAAATCCCTTTCAGAGAGTTCTCCTCCTTCGTAATCATTTTTGCCAAACAGAAAGATGTCAATCGAGCGATTATCATCAAACTTCACACCAAGCGCAAGCTGCTCGATAGAAAGCTGTGATTCGACCATATAAGCGTGCTATAAATCGCAAAAATCATTATCACACTAGCGTTTTCTTGTTTTTTTGTTCTACATGCAATACACACTTTTAGTTGGTCCATAGAAATATGTAGAATCTATTAAACAAAATGTGACATAAAATGCTAAAATCAAGAATATATAGGGAACCCAACTAGGATGGGTCAAATCGCATACCCAACTCATTGTTCCTCCCCAATTGATTATGGTTTACAAGGTTTCCGATAAACAAGTAAGAAAGAGAGGATAAAAGATGAAAAAAAGAGTTAGATACCAAAAAAGATATGCATTCCTTGGTGCTGTAGCGGGATATTTCATAGCTTTACTTGCATCCACGATACTTCCGACTTTTATTATGTTAGCCATACCTTTGCTAACAACAGCCATAGGGTTTGTCTTTGCTGAAAAGAAAGAGCAGCAATTAAGTAGATTCACGGTACCAGAACCGGACCAGAGAATTACTTCTACTGAAGCGGAGAGTGAACAAACGAAAAGGGAACCGGAATCTACCTACTCCTCAGAAATACGAGAGTATCTTCAAATTATTAAGGAAATTGTTGTTAACGAAAATGACAAGCGCAACCTCGATGATGAAATTTCCGAAAAGACAACCAACCTTTGTTCTAAGATCGATACTCTCCTCCCCTACATAGAAACGCTCGGTAGTGCGCAAACGAAGCATGATATTAAAATGCTCGTTATGAAAGACTTGAATAGTGTCATCAACCCCTTCTTGAGGCTGAGTGTTGAAAACAAGTTGAATAATAGGCGTAAATTATTAGATGGTCTCCGTGACATTAACCTAAAGCTGAAAGTGATCTCTACATCCATTGAACAACACGACATCTATGAGTTGGAGAGAAAGCTTAATCTTATTACCGAAAAATATAATGCCAAAGAAATTTATTAATTACTGTTAAGGAGCGTGTTATAGTAATGACGACACAGGCTGTCCAATTAGTTAAACAAGAAGACATCATCAAGATCCAATCTGAAGCAGAAAATGTGGTACGCCAGCTGCAAACTGATAATCAAAGCCAGATGGATTCAATTTTTGAGCAGCTGGGTAATTTGGGTGAAAGCACCCAACGAAATGCCGCTGAATCTCTTGAAATTCTAAAACGACCTGTGAAAGATCTGATGGATGGGAAAAACAATGATATTCCCAATACACTCTTAAAGCTTCGTACTTGCACAGAAGAATTGAATCCTAATAAAATCTTTCAAAGCGGTGGGATCAGCAATCTTTTCAACAGAATCTTAGGGAAAAACCCAATTTCCACCTATATTCGAAAATATGAATCCGTTAGAACACAAATTGATAACATCATTGCCTCCTTGCTTAATGGCAGTGACAAGTTAAAAGAAGATGTCATTAACTTGAAATACATTAAGAAAAAATCCGGTGAAAATATTTATGAATTAGAAAAACGGATTTACTTCGGCAACAAGTTGCTTGAGATGCTTGAAGTCGAAAGCAATAAGCCTGAAAATCAACTTCGCAAACCCGAATTTGAAAAAGCGATGGTCAAAGTCGTAACAAGAGTAAAAAATATGAGTCAAATGATCAACATTTTACAACAATCCATCGCTTCTGTTGATGTTATTGCGGACAATAACGAAAAGTTGGATGAAGCTGTCTTTAACGCGATTACGATGACGCAAAACGTTGTCACGGTGTCCGCTGCAATTCAGTTGGCATTGAATAATCAGAAGAAGGTAATCGAAGCTGTACAAGGTACCAATCAAGCCATTGAGGATATGCTGGTAGCCAATGCTCAAAGCTTAAAACAGAATACACAAGAAATCACCTCGATGCTGGAGCAACCAAGTATCGCAATCAATAAACTACAGCAGGCATTTAATGATGTGTATAGTGCAATCCAAATTACCGAAGATTCAAATCGGAGAATTATCAATTCTAGTAAAAACTTCATCCAAGAGATGGATAAGCTCAATGCAGACATGAGAGTAAAACTCGGTATGGCAGATCCAAATCAACTTTCTGCACCAGCCAATCAGCCAACCTCACTTCTACAGTAAATAAACAAAAGAGGAAACCAAGTGATCGTTACGTGGTTTCCTCTTTTGTTTACCTCTTTTTGTTCGTTGAAATATTGTATCAGACAGAAGTATTTGACCCTATGCCCAACCAGGGCCGTAAAAGTATTATTACTATCGATATATGTTTTTTCCTGACATTCTTCTAAAAGTCCTTCCTTAGAAAATGACAAATTAATCTACCACATATAAATGATCCCTTACAGATTCAATGAAAGGCCCAATATCTTGAAGCATTTCACAATAATTTTTACTGTTTTTCATGCTCTCCAAAGATTCCTTATCTCTCCAAACACTTACGACACCGAAATAGGGATTGTTCGCTTCTAAGCTAGGTTCCATGAAGTAAACATCTACACATCCTGCGTCTTTGTTGATAGGAACAAGAACATTTCGTCCTATTTGGCGCAGTTTTTCCTCCATTCCCGTTTTGCTGCTGATCGTTACCACTCGAACATACATCTTCTTTCCTCCTTGTTCTAAAATCATTCGCTTTTAACGAATTGCACCTTTTAACCACGAATCCAACTTCATCAAATCATCAGTGGAACAGTTTGCGTTTAATTCTCTGTGTAAAGAAGCGATCGTTTGACGTTTTAATACAGTCTGCCAAGCATCCTCCGCTTCGTCCATCACATCGGATAGCAAGCAGGTGCTGTTTTCATTTAACTGCAACATCCCTTCTAAAATGCCCGTCGAACGATAGAGAGATTTCACGCCTTCTATTGCCATGAACACATCATAAATGGTGATGTCTTCTGGTGAAGCTTGCAGTCGAAAGCCGCCTTTTGCTCCAGGGACGGATAAAACAATCCCGGCCTGTACAAGTCTTCTCATTAACTTTTGCAAATAAGTTGGAGAGACGTGGAGCTGTTGACTTAGGGCTTCACCAGATAACATCGCCTGTCTAGGTAGTCGAGTTAGCACTAGAAGAGCATATACGGCCTGTTCGACGCCAGACTTCATATTCATGATTCATCATTTGTGTTGAACATCTGTTTTTGTTGAGCGATTTTCAATTTTTCTGGTGTCACATCATTACCCAACGGGTCTAATATAGTTAGCCCAGAAAATGTGTGCAAGACTTGGCCTCGGATGATTTTCAGATATTCTTGACGGAGTTGTTGTTGTTCTTCTTTTTCTTTTTGGGTTAAACCATCTTCGCGTTGTTTTTTCGCTAGGCTATTTATTCGTTTTAAAATCGGGATCATCACTTTTTCCACCTTTCAATTTATAGAAGTTCCTTTGCAAGCAACCGGTACGACTGCAATCTCGCCTCGTGACTATGACTGATTGTCCCAAGCACCGCTTCTGTAACCCCGTATTTTTCATCGTGTTCACGCAGCGTATTGGCAACATCTTTTGCACTTCCTACCAGGAAACGCTTGCGGTTGTGCTCAATCTGCATTTTGTCCATTTCGGTATAGGAATAATTCAATGCTTCTTCCGGTGAGAAGATTTGAAACGGCATGCCTTTATCCAGAAACAGCAAGTTCAGATCCAGGCTCACTGCGTGATATTCAGCTTCCTCTGTTGTTTCTGCCGCCATCACAAAATAGCCAACATTGATTTTGGGTGTCTCCATAAACGCTGATGGCGTGAAGTTCGTGCGATACGCTTCAAGCATGGGAGACTCTAATTGTCCACTGATAAACTGGGCAAAAGAGTAACCAATCCCGAATCTTCCTGCCTGTGCAGCGCTGCTTCCACTCGATCCCAACAGCCACACCTCTGGAACTGGTGCATCGACTGGTGCAGCCAATGTGCGACTATACACATGGTCTTCAGGCATCGTGTCCGTCATAAACATCATCGTTTCCATCAGCTTATCGTACTGGTTAAGCAAATTTGGTTGTCTTCCTTCGTGCAGGGCAAGCGTGGAGAACCGGTCTCCCCCTGGAGCACGACCCATACCGAAATCAATACGATTGGGATAAAGCGTTGCTAACGTTTTAAAAACCTCGGCCATTTTTAATGGAGAGTAGTGCATGAGCATAATTCCACCCGAACCAACGCGAATGTTGTTTGTCACGGAAGCAATGTGTGCAATCATGATCTCAGGTGAGGCGCTTGCCAAGTTTACAGCCCCATGATGCTCCGAGTACCAAATTCTGTTGTAGCCCAAATCATCCACGAGCCTCGCCAGCTCAATCGTATTTTGAAACGTTTGGGCAGAAGTTTGTCCGTTCGCTGTAGGTGTTTGATCCAAGACACTCAATTTCATAGTAAGACCTTCTTTCGTAGTTAATGAGGACATTTAATATCCGTAATTTTGTTTTATAAAATGACGACAAATCATGTATTTATCGAAAAGGCCCGATAGGTAAACCAAGCTACTCCTTTCAGGGAAACCGCCACATGACCATGCATGTGATGATATGTGGCGGTACTTCCAATTTATCTGTGATCGTTACTTGCCATTCCAGTACGTCACTTCGTCAACACCCAACCTTACAGTCGGGAACCCTGGTTGTGTTGCTTTGCCTACAGGAATCATAAGAATGTTCACCCAGTTATCTGGAACGTCAAATGCTTTTCGGAACTCTTCCGTGTTGTAACCAAGCATCGGTACAGTGTCGTATCCTCTTGCCTTTGCCGCGAGCATCAATTGCATCCCAACAAGACCTCCATCAAGGTGCTGCCACTCTCTCCATACTTGTTCACTCACTGTACCGTAGTACCCTTCCACACTTTCATTAATACTGTTTTTCACTTCCTCTGGCATAAAACCGGCTTCTACTGCTCTTTGATTGATTTTGTCTGCATTTTCCACGGTATAAGCGTTCATATCTCCTAGCACCACAATGACTGCGGATGCATCAACCACTTGACGTTGTCCCAATGCCATAGGAAGCAACTTTTCCTTGAGCGCCTTTTCTGTAAAAACCATAAAACGCCAAGGATTCAGATTTGTACCACTCGGAGCGAGCATTGCCTCTCCAATGAGTTCTTTGATTTCTTCCTCTGAGATTGTATAAGAAGGATCAAAAGTCCGAACAGAACGACGATCACGAATTACGTCATAAAAATTTGCTGTGCGATTTGCTGTTTTCATCATAACAGTACCTCCTACATATTTTTTGCATGATACTTCTATGGGTATAATGGTTATAGTCCCTATCCCTCATAACTTGGTGACGACCCTATTATGCAAGGAAAAGGAAATATTGCAAAGTACGCACTTTTACGTACTATAGGAACGCAAACGTGCTATAGGTACGTCGACGTACCTATATATTTATAAAGGAGTTAAAGGAAATGAAACAGTACAACAACAGACTGGAAGTCGTTTTAGAGGTAATTGGTGGAAAGTGGAAGGCTCATATTTTATATCACTTAACAAGGGGACCTATTCGAACAGGAGAATTAAAACGATTAGTAACGGGGATTTCACAAAAAATGCTCACGGTACAATTAAAAGAGCTTGAAAGAGACGGCTTGATCACCAGAAGAACATACGATCAAGTGCCGCCAAGAGTTGAATATGCCCTGACTGAATATGGTGAATCATTAAAAGAAGTTTTAAAAGTCCTATGTAATTGGGGCGGAGACTATCTGAAGCATCGTTATCCGAATGGTGAAGTGTCCGTAAAAAATCAGGATGACATTATTTGATGAACCTAACTGGTGTAACAGAAAGAGGAGCCGCATCCGCAGCTCCTTTTTTGGTCCACCGACGGTCCCTGAGTTTATGATATCCATTTCAGGCCGATCGCGGACACAAGAACTAGGCTGATGAATAAGATGCGTATCCACTCCTTCGGTTCTCCGAAAGCGAACATCCCCAGAATCGTGCTCCCCACTGTCCCAATACCTGTCCATACGGCGTAGGCTGTGCCCATGGAAATCCGCGTCATTGCGAACATCAACAACGAAAAGCTGGCTGTGAACGCTGCGACCAAAAGCAACCAAGATCCCCAACCGCTGCGCTTCGCAACATGTTTGATCGCAAGAACCCCAAGCACTTCACACAGACCGGCGGTCAACAACGCCATCCACTCCATTTTTATTCCCCCTCTTATTGCTTTCCTCACTTTGGGTCACCAGCTTGAGCCCGATCACACCTGCCAAAAGCGTCGCAATGAACACGAGCTTAAGCGGATGGACCGGCTCATTGAGGAGGAGGATTTCCGTCATCACGGTTCCCCCTGTACCCAGTCCTGTAAAAACCGCGTAAACCGTGCCGACGGGTAGTTTTTTCGCCGCGTCGATCAGAACCTTGAAGCTGTACAAAATCGCCGCGATGGTAATAATCCATTCCCACCACGTGGTTGCATGCTTCAACCCATATACCCATACCACCTCGAACATTCCAGCTAGTAGCAGAAACATCCACTCTTTTTGCAAGCCTTTCTTCCCCCTGTTGTTGTCGATTTCTTACCAACAGTGTAAATCAGACATCGCATAACGTATAATGATTGATATCGATGTATACATCATTTTTTTTGATACCTTGTGCGAAGGGATGGAAATGCAGATGGAATTAACGGATCTTAAAGTGTTTTTGGCCGTTGCGGCGGAAGGCAGCGTATCCGGGGCAGCAACAAAACTGGAATACGTCCAATCGAATGTGACAGCCCGGATTCGCAAGTTGGAAGCGGAGCTTGGCGTTCCGCTGTTTCACCGTCATCCCAAAGGGGTGAAGTTGACCGATAAAGGAACCGTCTTCCGGGATTACGCGCTCTCCATCGTAAATTTAGCCGATGAATCGGTGAAAGTGGTGCAAGAAAAGTCCTACCCGAGCGGCCACCTCGCGATCGGGATGATAGAGACAGTCACCTGCGGAAATTTTATGAACACACTGTCAGAGTTTCAAAACCGCTATCCGGATGTGTCTCTCTCCATTGTAACCGGCGTATCGCAGGAGCTTGCGTCCATGGTGCTGAATCATCAACTGGACGGGGCCTTCATAACAGGTGACGTAGAGTCACCTATGTTGACAACTGAGTACGTCATACAGGATGAACTGGTCTTGCTGAGCAAAGAAGCGGGGACCGATACTCTCGATATGAATAAGGTGAAATGGGCGGTTCATCCAAAGGGATGTCCATACCGCAAAGCGTTGGAAGCATGGCTCACGAGTAGAGAGATTCCTTTTGAAAACATGATTGAAATCAGCTCGCTAGAAACGCTCCTGAGCTGTGTCAAATCCGGGCTGGCGGCGACGCTGCTTCCGGCGACCATACTTTCGGGAGAATATCAAACCCTGGCGGCTCATCCCATTTCAGAGGAGTACGGCATGGCGACCAAAAGACTCGTACGCCGTAAGGACCGCTTCTCCAGCAAGGCCTTTGCCGCTTTTGCCGAGATGATCAATCAAAGAGGGCTGTAGGGACGGAATCTTCGCGATCCCGTCATTCCCACTATAGCCTTCAGATATTTACTTAAATATCAATCCATTTTTCTTGGAATGTAGAAGCAGAACCTCCCACCTGAACATATATAACATCACCTAAGTGAACAGATACATTTACAGTAATTTCTGAGGAGCTGTTCATTGTATACCCTTGTTCAAAAGTAAAGGTTCTTTCTCTGCTTTTTTTCTTGTCATTATATTTTACTAAGTAACAAGCTAAAGCAGCATTTGATGTACCGGTAGCACTTTCTTCAGGAATGTCGTATAAAGGTGCAAAGTTCCTACAATGAGCTGTGGAATCATGTAGGGTTTCTAGTGTAAATAAATGATACCCCGTTACATTATACTTTTTACTTATTTTAGTGATGTCTTCCATATCAGGGTCTATTTCTAATAAGTCTTTAAGACTTTTTACAGGTACAATGATGTCGCGTAAGCCTGTAGAAACAATTTGGATAGGCATATTAGGCATTAATTGGTCCTCATTTATACGTAATGATCCTATTATCTCTTTAGAAGGAAGTATTTCTAAAAAACTCGGGAGGTTTTGCTGTAAGAAAATCATCTGATTGTCATAAATTTGTACATGTAGTACCCCCGCTTTTGTTTCCGTGGTATAAATTCCTGGATGTACGATTCTGCTTTGAGCTAGTAAGGAAAAAGTTGCAACCGTGGCATGCCCACATACATCTACTTCTTCATTCGGTGTAAAATACCTAATTTTATAATCTGAATTTATAGAAGGGAATATAAAAGCAGTCTCTGAAAAACCTAATGTACTTGCGATAACTTGCATATCTTTCTCTGTGAGATCTTTTGTATCTAGAACTACTCCCGCAGGGTTTCCCCCTTCTCCGTTTTTAGTGAAAGCAGATAAAACGTATACTTTAGTTCTCAATGCATTTTCCTTCTTTCGTAATTTTTACATTGATTATTTCCTATGTTACAAAGTTTGGATAGCATTTCGTCAGAAATATTATTAATAATATGAACACTTTGCTTATTTAGCGTCTGAAAAAGGCAGCCTTTAAAGCTGCCTCAGATAAAAGTAAACACTCACTTAATTATTGGTGGCTGTATTCCATGTAACCAATCTAAAATAAATGGGGCTTGATGAGGGTTTAGGTTACTTGGCATATCCTTTTTATGTATGAATTGAAGTCGTGTACTTTCCTCATTTCCTTGAACTGTACCTTCGTATTTCGTCACGTGAAAAATGATCTGTACACTAAAAACTTTGTCTCCATTTGCATATTGAGCAAAGCCATTCTTTCCAGAATATATTCCAAACAACTTTATTTGACTGATTTGAAGATTCGTTTCCTCTAAAACTTCCCTTCTAACAGTCTCTTCGAATGTTTCCCCAATTTCCAGAAGGCCACCAGGAAGACCCCAAATATCTCTTTTTTGTTGTAGTAGAATTCGTCCAGAGTCGTCTTCAATTATTGCCCCACAGCCAACGGTTAATAGAGTTTCATGACCAATGTATTTTCTCATTGTTCCTATATAGTCATTCAAAACAACTTTACCTCCCATGTACTTTTTCCAAGCTGAATTCGTCATACTAAGCTGAACTCCTTGTTAGAATAATCTTGATCATGTTACTCGTTAATACTTGTTGATTTTTATCGATAATATTGCCTTTTGTCCTTTTCTTTTACGGATACTCTTAGTTTCCAAAGTTCTTGAGCCAATTGAAAAGCTTCTTTATCATTTCCTTTTTCAATGGCTATTCCCCTTGCTTTTAATAGAGCATTCGCAGCAGGAGATAGGTCAGGAGAATCCACAACCCATATTTTAAAATCATGTTGAAATGGATCGGTATCGCTCCAAGCATAATCATGTTTTCTAAATGCAGCACCTACTGTGCTTTTAGTAAGCTCTTGCTTAGAACGAAATAGTTCTTTTTCATCATTACCTAAAAACACCAATTGCTTTTTATCCATAAATACAAGGGAGATATCTTTCTTTTTGAAAAGAATTTCATCATCTCTAAGTTTACAGGTAACTTTATCATCGTATACAGACGTTTCTAAGCTTTCATGAAAAGAGAGTAGAGTCAAGGCAATGCCCGCAATCAAGCCAAGGATCATTGTAACAATGCCTACCCATGCTCCACTATAGGATGCAATGAGTTTTAAGGGCCCCTGGAAAGGGATCCAAGGCAAAGAACTGCCCCATTTAGCAATACTCGGAAGAAACCAGCCGAACACTAAGCCGATAAGAGGGAAACCAAGCCACAAGATAACCTTGTCCGTTTTTGAAAAATTTAATAATGTATGATTCTCACTCATTTAAAGTCTCCTTTTTTAGATAATACACTTGTAATGGTTTCTCTCCATACAGCTGAAACATCAAGTTCAATGCCAATCATCGGATAATTTGATAAGTTATCAAGTGTTAACGCTAATACACATGCTTTTTCACGTAAGCCTTTTGAATCAGTGTGACCAAATTCTTCACCTTTTTGTAGTAGTCTTAAAAAACCGTCAATAAAGCCTTCTTGTACGGCCTTAATTTTTAATCTGTACTCTTTATTATGGGAAGATTCTCGGTTTCCATATAAAAGAAACTCATTTAATACCTGTACAACAAGCATTTGTGTATCTGTAGTCTCTTCACCCAACAATTGCAAGCCGTCACTAATCATCTTCTCTACAAAATTATTTTTCGTATACTCATTAATCTGAAAATATTTTTCAAAACTATATCCTTCTAAAATCCAAGCGAATACAGCGTCTACTAGTTGTTCTTTCGAAGAGTAATAATAATAGATGGATGGCTTCTGTATGCCTACAGAATTAGCGATCATGGAAAGTGAAGCTTTTTCAATTCCATACTGTCCGATCAACCATGTGGTCGTTTCAAGAATTTTTTGTCGTGTTGCTTCGCTTTTATTCATTTCCTCACCATTTTCTACCTAACGTTAGTTAGATAATATCGCCTGATTTCGCTGATTGTCAAGATGATTCATTAGAGGATTTGCTTATCCACTATGCGTGGTTGTTTTATTCGCTTCCCAACATAAAAAGAAGCCGAGAGAATACGGAATAACTCCCTGCATTCTTCTCGGCTTTTCGCCTTACTGCCTATCCGTTTTCACCACAAACTCAATGCTTCCGAGGCCACCCCATTTAGCGCTTACGACATCCCCTTCCCGTAGCTGGTGGGAACCAGTAATGCCCCCGGACAAAATCAAATCTCCCTTGTGCAGCTTGCGTCCTTCGCGAGCCAGCATGTTCGCCAGCATCGCGACCGAGTGGGCTGGATGACCGAGAACTGCCGCACCAGCCCCCAAGTCTTTGAGCTCGCCATTGATCGAAAGAGTAACACCTACCAAATCGAGTTCAAGTTCATCAGGCTTTCTCCACGTCGATCCGATAAACACACGGGAAGACGAAGCATTGTCGGCAATGACATCAGGCAAGGTAAACTGGAACTGCGCATACCTGCTGTCGATAATCTCCAGTGCGGGAACTACATAGTCAGTGGATGTCAGGACATGAGCCTCAGTGATGCCGGGACCTTCCAAATCCTCACTCAAAACAAAGGCGATTTCCGCTTCCACCTTGGGATGAATCAATTCATTGATCGGCAGAATGCCGTCCTCGATATTCATATAGTCAAAAATGTAGCCTCGAATCGGTTCGTGCACATTCATCTGCTTCATTTTTGCCTGACTGGTCAAACCCATTTTAGAGGCAAAGATTCGATGTCCCTGCTCAAGCTTGAGGGAGACCAGTTCATTTTGAATACGATATCCATCTTCCACTGTCAGCTCAGGGTATTCAGCCGTTAGTTTTACGACCTCCTCCCTATTCAACTCCGCATCCACCAGCTTCTGAGCCAACCTTTTGTACAATAGTTCCGATTGCACGCTGATCACCCCCTATCTGATTTTGGTAGAGCTATTCAATTGGGCGATTTCCGCTGCGACATCCACGATCATGTCTTCTTGTCCCCCCACGGCCTTTCGTCTTCCCAGCTCGATCAAAATGTCCCGGGAGTCGATGCCGAACTTCCTGGCTGCACGCTCGGCATGAAGCCGGAAGCTGGAATAGACCCCCGCGTATCCGAGAACGAGAGCGTCTCTGGTAATTTCCTGTGGTACTTGAAGAATCGGCGATACGATTTCCTCTGCCAGGTCCATCATTTTGTACAGATCGACGCCCGTCTGAATGCCCATTCGATCCAGTACAGCAAGGAGAACCTCGGTTTGTGTATTGCCCGCACCTGCACCCAAGCACCGAACACTGCCATCAATCCAGGTGGCACCCTCTTGAATGGCGACGAGTGTATTGGCCATGGCTAAAGACAAATTGTTGTGTGAATGGAAGCCGATGGGAATATTCAGACATTGCTTCAATGCCCGGACTCGTTCCCCTGCTTGATCAGGCAGCAGAGCGCCAGCAGAATCGACGATGTACACGACATCGGCTCCATAGCTTTGCATGAGTCCAGCTTGCTCTGCCAGTTTTTCCGGAGCAGCCATATGCGACATCATCAAAAAGCCAACTGTTGTCAAGCCAAGCTCTTTCGCCCGATAAATATGCTGAGCGGAGACGTCCGCTTCGGTCGCATGTGTGGCGATTCGTGCCATGCCTACGCCTAGCCCTGCTGCCGTATTTAAATCTTTGATCGTGCCGATTCCCGGCAGCAAGAGCACGCCCACTTTCGCTTGTTTACAAACGGAAACGGCAGCCTCGATCAGCTCCAGTTCATGGGTCCTGGACAGCCCATATTGCAGGGACGATCCGGCCAATCCATCTCCATGGGAGACTTCGATATGCGGTACGTTCGCTTCATCTAATCCTCGCGCTACCTCGACTACTTGCTCCACAGTAAACTGGTGATTGATCGCATGGCTCCCATCTCGAAGCGCTACCTCGGTGAGCACAATATCACGACTCATATGCGGTTCCTCCTTTCATCCGTGGCTATATACCCGTGCCGGTGCCGACAGCATGCTTGGCATATTCCTCTGCTACTTTCACCGCTGTCGCCGTCATGATATCCAGATTGCCTGAATACGTAGGGAGGTAGTCACCCGCGCCTTCCACTTCCAAAAAAACGGTGATTTTGTTTTCATCAAAGATCGGTTCTGAGCGCAGACGGTAACCAGGAACGAAAGATTGAATATAGGCAACGGTCTGGTGAATAGCCTTCACGATCTCCTGTCGATCCGCCTCTTCCTCCACTATTGCATAGACGGTATCTCTCATCAGGATCGGCGGCTCCGCCGGATTTAGGATGATGATCGCCTTGCCTTTCTTCGCTCCGCCGATCGCTTCGATACCACGTGCGGTCGTCTCCGTAAATTCGTCGATGTTGGAACGTGTGCCAGGACCCGCGCTTTTGCTGGAAATAGTGGCCACGATCTCTGCGTAGCTGACCGGACTCACACTCCCTATTGCATGAACGATCGGAATAGTAGCCTGGCCGCCGCATGTGATCAGGTTAATGTTCTTTTCATTCAAATGCGCACCGAGATTCACAGATGGTACTACATAGGGGCCTACAGCAGCAGGCGTCAGATCGATGGCGAGCTTTCCTGCCTCCTTGAGCGCCTTGGCATGACCAATATGTGCTTTGGCAGAAGTAGCGTCAAAGACGATATCCGCAAGATCCGCATCGCTTTCCAAAAACGGTTTCAATCCGTCGTTAAATACGTAGTATCCAGCTGCTTTTGCTCTACGCAGACCATCCGAATCAGGATCGATTCCAATCATGGACGTCAGTTCAAGAACTGGCGACCTTCCTAGCTTGATCATCAGGTCTGTCCCGATGTTCCCCGAGCCCAGTATTGCTACTTTTACTTTCTTCATGCATGCACTCCTTTCCTATTTTTTATCTGCCAAACCTGACTCCTACTGAACCAAGTCCAGCAATCCGTGTGTGAAATACATCGCCAGGCTTAGCTTCAACCGCTGCTGATAACGCACCAGACAAGATGATTTCTCCTGCTTTGAGTGTAATCCCTAATTCATACAGCTTGTTCGCCAACCACGCCACACAGGATGCGGGATTGCCCAATGCGGCGGCACCCACACCGGTATTGACCAGCTCCTGATTTTTATAAAACGCCATTCCTACTAGGGGAAGATCCAGATCTTGCGGTTTCACGGGATGCCCACCCAGCACATAGAAGCCCGAAGAGGCATTGTCCGCAACTGTGTCTTCTAGTTTGATTTGCCAGTTGGCTATACGGCTGTCCACGATTTCTAAAGCAGGCACTACATATTCCGTTGCCATCATGACGTCATAGATGGTTACATGTGGCCCTTCCAGATCGCGCTTCAGCAGGAAGGCAATTTCTGCTTCTACCTTTGGCGAAAGGACATACTCGAAAGGTAGTTCTCCGTTGTTTTCCACGACCATGTCGTCCAATAGATGTCCATAGTCTGGCTGATCCACGCCAAGCAGTGTCTGCATGGCACGAGAGGTCAGGCCGATTTTCTTCCCTGTAATCCTCGCGCCATCTTTCACTTTTCGCTCAATCGTCTTCAATTGAACGTGGTATGCCTCTATCTCGCTGAATTGCGGATCCAGTAAAGTGAGTGGCGCTACTCCCACCCCTTCACGACTCGCCGCCGCTAAATGATCGGCGAATCGCGTGATCTTTTCTTTGTCCACACGGTTCCCTCCCTGATTTGCTGTCCTTGTCCTTCTCGCTATAATTTCATGGTGACTGTCTTGACCTCGGAGTAGAATTCGAAGCTGTGACGCCCGCCTTCGCGGCCAATCCCGCTGTCCTTGGCACCGCCAAACGGAGTTCGCAAGTCACGGACATACCAGCAATTGATCCATAAAAGACCTGACTTCACTCGATCAGCCACGCGATGCGCGCGCCGCAGGTCGTTGGTCCAAACCACTCCTGCCAAGCCGTAAGCCGAATCATTGGCGATCCGAATAGCGTTCTCTTCTGTACGGAATGGAATGATCACGATGACAGGACCGAAAATTTCTTCCTGGGCCACCCTCATTTTGTTGTCTACATCATAGAGAACGGTTGGCTCTAGGAAATTGCCGTCACCCAGCCCGCTGATCCGTTTTCCGCCGTAACCGAGCTTGGCTCCTTCTTCCAGTCCGAGCTGAATGTAGTGCTCCACCGACTCCATGTGACTGCGGGACACCAATGCTCCCATATCCGTGTCTGGTTCCAGAGGATTTCCCACCTTGATCCTTTGAACAGCCGCCACAAATTTGTCCAGAAACTGATCATATACGCTTTCTTGTACCAATAAACGCGATCCCGCCAGACAAATCTCACCCTGGTTGCGGAATATTGCCTCGATCGACCCTATTACCGCTTCATCAAGATCGGCATCTTCAAATACGATATTGGCTGATTTGCCTCCCAATTCGAGCGATACCGGAATCAATTGCGAAGCGGCATTTTGCATGACAGTCTTGCCAGTGTTAGATTCTCCCACAAAAGATATCCGGCGCACATGGGGATTCGTCGTCATCGCAGTCCCGACAGTCCCACCCGGACCAGTCAGGATGTTGAGCACGCCAGGAGGCAGACCTGCTTCATTGGCAATCTCTCCGAGCATCACCGCAGAGAGAGGCGTGTACGAGGCTGGCTTTACAACGACGGTATTTCCTGCCGCTAAAGCCGCCGATGCTTTCCAGGTCATCTGCATGAAGGGCAGATTCCATGGAATGATCAGACTTGTCACACCTGCCGGAGCATATTTGGCGTAGGACATAAAATGACGCATTTCATAATGCTCATGAACCATGTACTTGGCCATTTCGGCAAAGAATCGCAAATTGGCCGCCGCTCTCGGAATATCAAAGCCCCGGCTTTCTTTGATCGGCTTGCCGACATCGAGCGTCTCCACCAAAGCCAGTTCGTCCACACGTTCCATCACCAGGTCAGCCATTTTGCAGAGAATCTTGGCGCGCTCATCTACAGACATCTCACTCCAAACGCCTGACTCAAACGTACGCTGCGCCACGCCGATCGCCCTTTTTACATCCTGTTCACTTGCATTAGCTACAGAAGCCAGCTTGAGATTTGTCGCTGGGTTGATCGTATCAAAGGTTTCACCGGAAACAGCGTCCACGTAATCTCCGTCTATGAATAGCTTGGCGTCTTTTCGTACCCGGTTTTCCTTGGCAGTCTGACTCATGGGAATCCTCCTAATTCTCGATTTCCAAGATCATCTCTACTTCTACGGCGTTATTTAGCGGGAGCTGGGCCATCCCTACAGCGGACCGCCCATGCCTGCCTTTCTCGCCGAATAGTTCCACCAACAAATCGGATGCCCCATTCATGACTTTAGGCTGATCTATGAAAGCTGGATCGCTGTTAACGAATCCGAGTATTTTGACTACTCGTTTGACTCTCCCCAGTTCCCCTAGCTCATGTTTGGCAACAGCTAGCAGATTGAGCATGCACTGCCTGGCAGCTAGGTAGCCTTCCTCTATCGTGACATCCTGTCCCAGCTTCCCGCGATATTCGTTTGTCCCTTGACCTGCCAGAAAGAGGAGATTGCCCGCTTGGACACAACCGACATAATTACCGGCCGGCTGTCTCGGTTCTGGCAGGTCAATGCCCATTGCCTGTAGACGTTGTTCCGGCGTTTCAGTCTGATGCTTCACAGTCCATTCATCTCCTTTATGTTCAGGAAGCGTAGCGCGTTTTCACCCAGCAACGCCCGCTTCTGTCCGTCCGTTAGCTCCAAAGTATGATCGATGACATCCCCGGGAGGTGTTTCACGAAGCAGGAAGGGATAATCCGAGCCCATCATGATTCTATCTTCGCCAAAGCGCTTCATCATGTATGGGATGTTCAATGGGTCGTACGTCAAGGAATCAAAGTAGAATTGTTTCGCGTACACACTAGGTGGTTGATCGGTCAGACGCAGATGCGGCCATACCTTCCAGCCTTGGTCCAGTCTGGGTAGGATAAAAGGAAAAGAGCCGCCGCCATGGGCAAAGCAGATTTTCAGGCGCGGAAACTTCTCGATCACGCCTCCCAAGATAAGACTTGCTGCGGCAAGCGCTGTCTCGCTTGGCATCCCGACGGTGTACATCAGGTTGTGCCGTGGCATCCGTTCTCTGCCCAGCGTCTCCCATGGATGTACGAAGAGTGGCACATCCCATGTCTGACACATTTCAAAAAAAGGAATCAGTCCCGGATCGTCCAGATTGTTGCCATTTACGTTGGTACCGATTTCGATTCCTCTCAGGCCGAGCTCGTGCATGCAGCGATCCATTTCCCGAATGGCTACTTCGGTGTCTTGCAATGTAACGGTACCCAATCCGATGAAATGATTCGGATGTTGGTTAACCGTCTCTGCGATAAAATCATTTTGAATCCGCGCCATCACTTCCGCTTCGGCTGCCGGGGCCCAATAGGAAAATGTAACCGGAATGGGTGACAACACCTGCATATCCACGCCTTCCCGCTGCATGTCATAAATCCGTTTTTGGGGATCCCACACCTGATCCGTCACTTCGCGAAATACTTTTCCCCCGACCATGATATTTGCCCCGCATGTGCAAGTGCGGTGCAGAACTGGCCAGCGCTCCCCATGAAATCGCTCAGTCAGGTTGGGAACATCCTCTGGAATAATGTGGGTATGGAAGTCTACTCGCATTTCCACTCACTCGCTTCCGGAGACATGACGTGCCCGCATTTTTGGCATGTCCGCAGCTCCTGATTGCTGTTGAATCCTTCGATCGCCTCTTTTACCTGCATCTCTATGTTGGTCAGTTGAATCCGTACGCGATGCATTTCGTGGTCGCAGTTTTCGCAGAACCAAGCAAAGTCCTCCAGTTCTCCCTCAGATCTGTTGCGCTCAATCACGAGTCCGATCGTATCCGCGATCCGGTGTGGGGAATGAGGAACATTCGCAGGAAGAAGGAACATTTCGCCTTCTCTGACCGTAATGATCTCACGCTTCCCATCCTGGTTCATGATCTCAACAAAGCAATCACCCTTGAGCTGGTAAAAGACTTCCTCGGATGGATCAATGTGAAAATCCCGCCGTTTATTCGGCCCTCCCACTACCATGACCATTAGTTCTGCATCTTTCCAAATCACCTTGTTATTCACCGGTGGCTTGAGCTGATCGATGTGATCCTCGATAAACTTCCACAAATGGATAGGTGCCAAAGTATGCATGTTCTATTCCCTCCTTTGTTTTTTTAACTCCTAGCGATTATGTGAGAGCGTTTCTCCTGCTGGTTTCAATGCCTTTTGCATATGAACCAGCTCTCGTGCCAATTCGTTGATTCTGCGCAAAACATCTTCGTCTGAAATTTCGTTTTGTGAGTTGAAATGATCGGCGTGTACATACACCGATCCTGGTGCTACGTAAGCGCGAAAGAAGCCCGCAATTGGTTTCAGCTGGTTTTCGATCACGAGGTAATGCTGATACGTCCCACCATTTGCCACGAAGCCCATTACTTTATGTCGAAGAACCTGAGGCTGAATATGATCAAACAAATTTTTCAGCGCCCCTGTCATCGAGCCTTGGAAAATAGGCGTACCAATCAGATAAAAGTCAGCGGATGATACCTTGTCGATCACCTTTTTTGTATCATCCGTGTATGTCGCCGGATCTCGTCCATCACACAGAGACATCCGGTGCTCGCGCAGGTCGAGTAGCTCCACTTCGATTTCCGGTGCCGTTTTTTTCACTTCATCCAGTACGCTTTGCACGACGATGCTTGTTTTCGCCCCAATTACTGTGCCTGCTATGCCCAGTAGTTTCATGGTTTTCCCTTCCCTTTCGTCTGGACTTGTTTAAAGAACCTGTTCCCTCTGCGATGCCGATTTGGCAGCAAAAACACTGAGCGCGTCATCCACCATCGTACATGCATGAGACTTCTTATAATTGTTGTAAAAAATCGCTAATTTGCGCACCGGATCACCGGTATAGTATCGCTCGTATTGCAGCAAACGCTGTCCGAAGGCTTCCCCGCACAGGTCCCAAGCGAGCTTAAACAGGCGAACCCGATCTGTACCGGAAATACCGTCACGTCCCGCATAATACTTTTCCATGTCCGCCGCAAGCTCGGAATGCTCCATGTCACTGTCTGTCGGGGACATGAGCAAACCGCCTGCTCCAATAATTTGGATGACTTCAATCGCCCGTGGGTACAGCTTCGGAAGCAGTCCGCGAATGGTTTCGAGCTGTACGTAACCCGGCATGAGCTCGCCCGACGGCAAGGTCTCGTATTCCAGTTCAGCTGTCCTCAGGAGGGCTCTGATCGATTCCAGCGATTGCGCTAGCTCCCCGAGAATGTTTTGGACATTCGGATAGACGTCTACCCCGATGGAGTCTGCCAGCCGCATGGCAACTTCCGTGGCAAATTGGAGCTTCAACAGTCCTCTCACCCCTGTCTGGTGCGCCGGCTGCTGTCCGATGCCTGTCTTTGGATAGAGCAGGTTGGCTGCTTCTACATTGTTGTACAGGAATAATCGCTCCCAAGGCACGAGTACATCATTGAAGACGAGAACAGCATCCATTTCCTCGAAGCGCGATGCCAAAGGATGGTCATAGACCGAACGATTTCCATCTTGCATGGGCTCCCTGCAAATGATGCGCAAGCCAGGCGTGTCAATTGGAATGGCAAATGCCAGGGCATAACGTTCATCGCCAGGCTTGAACCCAGGGAACGAATAAATGATGACTTCGTCCGTGATCGGTGCCAATGTCGCGAGCATTTTCGCTCCTCTGACAATCAGTCCTTCCGGCGTCTCCTCTACTGCCCCCAAATGGGTGTACACATCGTTTTGTTCGTGCGAGGACTTGCTGCGGTCATTTTGCGGATTGATAATCGCATGCGTTAAAAATAGGTCTTGGTCGCGAACATACTTGTAATAATTCTTCACGTTTTCCGCCCACTGCGGATTGTACTTCTCCAAGAAAGACGCATTGCTGTATAGCGACGTCAAGACGATATTGAGAAAATCCGGCGTTCTTCCCATCAAACCAAAAGTGGCTTCCGCATAAGCTTCGTATATGGCTCGTTTCGCTTGCAATTCCTCAGGGGTCTTTGCAACGAGAAAGGCGTTGTTCACACGCTCGCCAGTCTCCTGACAAATATGGGTAATCTTCGCTTGATACTTCTCGTCATGCTGCATGTCATACAGTTTCGCTATTTCATGAATCGGCTGTCGAAAAACAGCTTCCTCACATACCTTTGTCACCTTTCTTCCTTGCAGCCAAATCTCCGGTTGCCGTGATTTCAAGCCCCGAATGTATTGGTCACCTGTACGGATCCCCACCACAATTCCTCCCTGTTGGTTTTGGTTGGTTGAGTCGATTTTGTTCTTAAACCGCATTATAGTGTCTGGCTTTTCTGAAAAATGTAACCCGCTTAACATCACGGCTGAAAAATATAAAAGGCCGCTCACCTGATTCGTGGGCAACGGAGGATATGTAAACGAATTAACATCCATTCTGTTTTTCTTTCGACTGCTCGTCATTTTCACGTTGAAATATTGGTAAAGAGCTTTTTATTTTCATATAATCAAAAGTGATAAGTTCAGAAAATTAAGACTTAACATTGAGTGGATGATTGGAAGAGGCAAGATCATTGATGGGGAAAGGAGCGGTGATGATGGTATCTCCTTTTGAAACGGATTTGAAATGGGAAACCCTTTTAGCATACGGCACCCGTCAATTTGTGAAAGGAAAAACAGCTATCTATAAGCAAGAGACGATGGGAGAAGGTTTTTATTATCTACATAAGGGATTAGTCAAGATTGTGACCTCTACCTTCAAGGGGAACGATCGCCTGGTGAACATCGTAGTCCCTGGTCAAATCATGGGATTTCAAACCATGGATCAACAACCTCATTTCACCACGGCTATTGCTGTAAAGAATGCAGTCGTCTACCATTTCTCCTGTTTGCAATTCCTCGAAATGCTGAAGGTACGCCCTGAACTCTTGTCTCTTTTCACCCAAACCATCAATCAAAAAATGCGGATTCTTCTAACCGCCATCAACATGAAGGCACTGACTTCAGAAGAGCAAATCGCTCGTCTCCTGCTCAACATTTGCGAAGACTTTAAAAACCACGAGGTTCCCCTCACTCAACAAGAGCTAGCTGAATGTGCTGGCCTCACCCGTATCACTGTCTACAAGATCCTGAAGGCATGGAAGGAACAAGGCATCATTGAAATCAATAACCGATCCTTTGTCGTCAAACGCCCAGATATGCTGAAGCCTCCACAACTCACAGCAACTCCCTTCCCTTCTATCGAGAAGCGCCGTAACATCCATTAAGTGTGAAAGGTGGTCACAATGGCCTGTCTCCGCTATCAGTGGACCCCGTACCTCATGTATGGCAAGAAGATCGAAATGGGAAAACATACAACGATCTACCATCAAGGCGATGTGGGAACTGGATTTTATTATCTAGACAAAGGGAGCGTAAAGATCACTCTCTTATCTGAGAACGGGCATGAGCGGAC
Source organism: Brevibacillus sp. HB1.4B (assembly GCF_013284285.1). Lineage (NCBI taxonomy): Bacteria > Bacillati > Bacillota > Bacilli > Caryophanales > Paenibacillaceae > Brevibacillus > Brevibacillus sp. HB1.4B. The sequence continues at coordinate 793,137 of NZ_JABSUT010000001.1, read as the reverse complement.
TATCGATTACATTCCCATAGGTGGGTTGTTCGGGGAGCACGGCGCCTATAACGGCTCATACCTGACATCAGCCATAACCACTTCTCCTTCCGTCATTTACTTTTTCTCCGACGAGGTCTTATCGCGCATATGCCAAGACTACCCACAGTCGGCAGTGATCTTCACCAATTCACAAATCTATAAGCTCCGTCTCCTAGCTGAAATCATCGCATTCACTGACAGTCCAATTGAGCTACAGATGGCTAATTATCTGCTCAAACTGATCGCTGTGCACGGAACTAATCATATCCCTATCGATCAGACGTCTTTTGCACGCTATATTGATACGTCTCGCATTACGGTGAACAAGACTTTGCAGAAATGGCGACAGCAAGGCTTGATTGAGCTATCTGAGCGTAGTGCCATTCGAGTTGTGGATGTAGAGGGACTGCGTGGGATTTATTCTCGCATCCAATGTAAATAGGGCGAAGCCTAATCAGGCTCGCCCCTCCGCATTGAAAATAACCGTTGAAAATCTTGATACAGCCCTGTTCAGTTCTGCTTAGAGCAGATGCATCTTGGCTTCTGCTTCGTCCCATGGTACCGAGTAGCCTGCCCCCTTGGCACAAAAGATCGAGGAGGATGTATAAACCGGATCTGCATCCTTTTCATAGCTTTTCCTTTCCATCACTTCCTCCGCGTTATGGCAGCGATCGTATCCGCCAAATACACAGCGGATGCTGCCGCGTCCATGGGTGAAAGAAGCGAATTCGGTACTGTAATTCATGAATGTTGCTACGGGCACCCTTCCCGTAATCACCGCATGCGTATCCAACATCTGCGGTGGCTCGAACGAACCTGAGGCACGCTGAATATCCGAAAGTACCCTCCCCATCTCGTTCATTCCCACCTTTATTTTGAAGTCATAATAGGGTTCTAACAGCATATTCTCCGCTTTCTCCAACCCCTGCCGCAGCGCGCGGAAGGTGGCCTCACGAAAATCGCCCCCATGCGTATGTTCGTTATGCGCACGGCCTCTTAGGAGCGTAATTTTCATGTCGGTGACTGGCATGCCTGTCAATAGCCCATGATGCTCCCGTTCGTAGAGATGAGACCGAACCAGATTCTGGTAGTTAAAACTCAGTTCATCAGGATGACATACACTATTGACGTGGATTCCGCTGCCTCGCTCTCCCGGTTCAAGCAGGATGTGCACCTCCGCGTAATGCCTGAGCGGCTCGAAGTGTCCATATCCCGTCACAGCAGACTGTATCGTTTCTTTATACAAGATTTCTGGTTGTCCGAAAGAGACCACGAAACCGAAGCGTTCCTTCACAACCTGCTCCAGCACTTCTAATTGGATCAAACCCATGACGCGAATGTGAATCTCTTGCAAACTCTCTTCCCAAACCACATTTAGAGACGGGTCCTCCGCATTCAGAATGCGAAACGCACCGAGCACTTGCTGCACGTGAAGCGAACCGTCAAACTGTACTTTCGACTGTAGTGTCGGCTCAGTCTCATAAGCAAACTTGTCTGAGTAGAGCCCCACCCCTTGTCCAGCTTCGGCCTCGGACAAGCCGACGACCGCAAACAAATCGCCGGCAGCTACTTGTTCAACCGAGTGTGATTTCCTACCATTAAACATGAAGATTTGTGTGATCTTCTCTTCGTATCGCAGTCCACCGCTCTCATAGCTAAGCAGCTCCCGTACCTTCAGCTTGCCGCTCAGCGCTTTGACAAACGTTAGCCTCAACCCGTTTGCAGCGTGTTGAATTTTATAAATGCGCCCCCCGAACGGAGCCGTCTCGTTATAAGACGCAGTCGTCAACAAGGACAGTTGATTCAGGAACTCTACAACGCCATCATCCTGCAGTGCCGAGCCGCAGGTGCAGGGGAAAAGATTTCCATCTCGTATCATCTCCTGCAAGGCACCTAGCCAAAAAGCTTGATCGTCCCTTTCCTCTATGAACGCTTCTAGCAATGACTCGTTCCGCTCCGTCATCATCTCCCGTAGCCCCTCACCGACGAAACCGTTGGCGAAGTTGTCCTTGACGGAACAGACATCCCTTGTCAACTGACTGCGTATCTCCTCTTCCGTCCTGCGGGCATCCGCGCCTATGCGATCTGTTTTATTGATGAAGAAAAATGTCGGTATCCGATGTTTGCGCAACAACTGCCAGACTGTCTCGGTATGACCCTGGACACCTTCTACCGCACTGACAATCACGATAGCGTAATCCATTACCCCAATCGCCCGCTCCATCTCGGAAGAAAAATCGACGTGTCCAGGCGTGTCGATCAAATAATAAACGTCGCCCTTATGGTGCATAACCGCCTGATCGGCGAACACGGTAATGCCTCTTTTCCTCTCGATATCGTGGCTGTCCAAAAAGGCATCTTGATGATCCACCCGGCCCCGTGACCGGATGCTGTTCGTATGATATAGCAACTGTTCGGCGAAAGTAGTCTTGCCCGCATCCACATGGGCAAACAAGCCGATCGTTAGACGCTTCATGTTATCCCTCTTCCATAGCTACTCGACTGCCATTTCTTTTCTCATTAAAACATAAGAATGGAGAAGAAGAATAGTTGACTAACACTTTCTTGTAAATTGCCGTATCAATTCGCACATTTTCATATACTAAAGGCTCGTATCAGTTGCCAAACTTCCCCCATTTGCATGCTCTATACCATGCAGAGAGAAGCGAGGTGATTACTATGACTGACGTGGTAGTAATACTATTTAGACGTATCAGAGTGAATGGCGTACGGAGGCGAATTATTCGAGACGTTAGCATCATTGGAAGTGCCGCACCATGTAACCGATTTTTAATGATTGGTAGACGTGTGGGTCCTGCTGCACGTTGTCTTTTGAATAACGGGTTCCAACGTGTGTTATCAAGAGATAATGTTTTGGTGTTTATCCGAGTAAGATAAATGGGTCCGTATGAAAACGGTAGCTAATAGGGTTACCGTTTTCTTTTGTTACAAAATACTACGCATGAGGGCGGTTTGTCAGAAAAAGGACCCACCCTGTCAGAATCAGGATAGGTCCCTTTATCGTTAAGAGTCTCTGTGTAGCTACACTCATTTACATCCCATGCAAAAGGATTTGTCATCGTGACTTTACCTCAGAGCTTCGTCAAACACAGATTCTATTTGATCAACCTCTTTCGACACCGCGAATAAAACAAACGTCCCTTTCGTCTTCAAAACATGTTTTTCGATGAGAAAATACTCCTCTGGGCGATAGTCTTTCAATTTAATTGTTTGTGCCTCGATCCGTTGTTGTATTTTCTCTTTTATATACTCGGTGTCGCTCGCATCGTTGACTTTGATCACAGCCAGTTCATCCGCTTTCACATTGGATGAAGCCGTGTACAGGATGAAATCCTCTACTTTTCCTGCCTCGATCTGATACAACTTTTGCAGTTTCTCCAGATCCCCTTGCTTCATATCCTGAAAACTTACTGTTTGTTGAATTCTTTCTCCCACTTCTGCGGCCGAAAGTTCTTCGGAAGTCCCGCCGCCACTGGAGCATCCGGCCAATATGCCCATTCCGATAGCAAACATAAGCAGTACAGACAAAAATCGCTTCATTCCATTCACTCCATAATGTTCAGAATAGAGGTGTCTTCAAAAAACGTTTTGACGTTGTAAAGGAATAGCATGTCATGAAACTGCCGATCTTGTATGAGCTTTGTTACGGATTCCTCATAATAGCGAAGGTCAACGACATCGATCTCTGTGAAGTGTTCGGCCAAAAAGGGAATCAGACTATTGGCGTACGAATCTTTCACGATCAGCAGCTTCTTCCCGTCCGGATGCTCCGTTGTGATTCGGACCAGTGCATGGTTGCCGTTGAGGAATAGCGCATACTTATCCTTTTTGGACAGATTGTCCATTTGGTACAAGGAATCCGCGGTACGGCCTTCGTCCACGTACTCCACTTTCTTTTTGCTTTCCTCTTTCGGCAAATAAAGATTGATACGATCAGGCTGTAAATGGCGGAATCCGCTCTTCGAATAGAGCGATCCGTAGAATGCATCCGTCACCTGTCGGATGTTGAACGCAGCTTCGTCTTTTGGAACAATCCCCATCTGCTTGCACAACACCCGATAAGCATAATAAGCACCTTTGCTCGTCCAATGATGATCCGTTTTATAAAAAATGGCTTCTTCGCGTCCGGCATACAGCGCGGGATAGACATCAACGAAGCGAATATCAGGTTGAAGCGATTGCCGTACTCGATTCAGAGCAGCATGTTCGTCACCAATTGGTGCGTAGGCGGGCAGTTTATCCCGAAGCAACGCGGCGGCGGTCGGTACCAGCATGATGTACTTGCGAAGGTCGGGCGTTGTCTGGTGAATAGAATGAATGGCTTTCATTCTATCATTCACCTCGGCGTCTTGCGGCGATGAGAAATGTTGAATCAGGTACCCATCCTTCCCCAGATAAACACCGTTGCTATCCTTTTTGCCCATAACACGATCCGCATCCGTTTTTAGTCCGATCCAAACGTCTCGGAAAGCAAATTGATCGGTGATATAGGTCTCGTAATCTGATGTGAACTTCCCCGCCAGTAGTGATCGCAGTAAAAAAGGCGGCCTGGTCTCGAGCACCCTGTTTTCCGATTCCGAAAATGCCTGATCAGGGGTCAGTATGTTCAAAACAGCCACCATGAGGATAAACAGCGAGAACAACAAGCCCGTCACGGTTTGCGTGCGTTTGTCATATCTGGTCAAACTGCTCCCTCCCCTCAAAACCGAAAATATAAGAATGGATTGTAATCCTCAAAGACCAAATAAGCGGACGACAAAACCAAACTGATGATAGAAAGTGCCAAAGCAGCGATCATGCCTACCGAATTCCATCGGGCTTTCATCTGCTCCAATCCTTTCCGGGGCAACGGTGTCGCGCACAAGGCCAACAGAACGAGCAATCCGCCATACGTCGTCAGGTCGTAGAGCGCCTGATGATCCACCCATTCGTGACCCCCGAAACCAAACATCGCACGGATGAACATCCACGCGGAAGGCAAATGTTCAAATTCAAAAAGGACCCACCCGACAACGACAATCGTCAGCGTGTAGAGATGTCCTGCCCAGTTCGGCCAACGATTCAGCCACTTCAGCAAAAACAGCTTCTCAAACGCAACAAAACAGCCGAAATACAAGCCCCATACGATAAAGTTCCAGCTCGCCCCATGCCACAGACCGGTTAAGAACCATACGATCAAGAGGTTACGGAACTGCTTTCCCAAGCCCACCCGGTTGCCGCCGAGCGGAATATAGACATACTCCCGGAACCAAGAACCGAGGGAAATATGCCATCTGCGCCAAAATTCCGAAACGCTTCTTGAAATATACGGATGCTTGAAGTTTTCTGGGAGGTCGAAACCGAACATTTTGCCGAGCCCGCGCGCCATATCTGAATACCCGCTGAAATCGAAATAGATTTGAAACGTAAACGCCAGGATGCCAAGCCACGCGGAGAGGACAGTCAAGTCCTCCATCGGCGTCGACTTCACGTTGGTCCATAGCAGTCCAATATTGTTGGCTAGCAGCACTTTTTTGGCCAATCCCCGGATAAACCATTCCGCCCCTTCTCCGAACTGCTCCAGCGTCACTTTACGAAAGACCAGTTGCTCCGCGATATCCCCATATTTGACGATCGGACCTGCGACCAGTTGGGGAAACATCGTGACGTAAGTGCCGAAAGCGATGATATTTCGTTGTGCCGGCACTTTACCGTGGTATACATCCACTACATAGGACATCGTTTGGAACGTATAGAAGGAAATACCGACGGGCAGTGGCAGATCAGCCACTTGTATATGCAGACCGAATAGATCATTCACATTCGAAACGACAAACCCGGCATATTTGAAGAAACTGAGAATCGCCAGACTGCCGGAGATAGAGCCGAACAACACTGCTCTGGCGATCGGCTTACGGTGACTGTACTTGTCGATCACAAGCCCGTTGATATAATCAAATACGGTTGTAAAAATCATGATGATGATATAAACTGGTTCGCCCCATGCATAAAAGATGAGGCTCGCTGCGAACAGAACAGCATTTCGCAGCTTCTTGGGCGACACATAATAAACGAGCAGCACGGCGGGAAGAAATTGAAATAGGAATATCAGACTGCTGAATACCAACGTTCGCTTCCTCCCGCGCCGCTATTTTGCGTTCTTCTGACGACCCAGCTCATCTTTTACGTAATCGAGCAGGATCGGGTAAAACTCGGCTTGGAAATGAATGCCGTCCGCATCGTACATGTCAGGATGAGCGGACACGATTGACGACACATCGATGAATCCGACTTGTACCTTGCTTGCCAGCTCCTTCAGTCCCTTATTGTAGTCGCCGATATTTCGATAACGGGGCTCCGCTTTTTCTGCCTCTGCCGTAACCGGGGTAACGGATAATATCGTGATGGACGCCTCTGGAAGCTTTACTTTGATGAGATCGATCAATTGGTCGTAATACGACAACGAATATTCCTTGGGATTGTCGGTCGGCCATAAAATGTCATCCGAACCTAGCTGGATAAAAATATGCTCGGGCTTGCGCTTGACCAATTCGTCCACATCTTGCAGCGCGAATTCAGCCGTTTTCCCTGCACCTGCCAGCACGTTCTTGTCTTTCAGCACATCATGGTAAGACAATCCCTCCGTAATCGAATCTCCGAGAAAAACGCTTGTTTGATACTGTGATGCATATGAGGTTTGCTCCGGAGTGGAGATGTCTACGGCCTGCCTAGTCATCTCGGAAGCAGGTGGTTGTCCATTGGTGCCGCATGCCGCAACCGATAAGGCGACCATTACGATCAGTGTAATACCCATCATTTTCTTTTGCACTTTCATCTTTCCCCTTTCTTCTTGAACAAGGTAAAGAGTAAACGTCGGAGATCAAGATCAGATGCAGATCGTGTGCAGATTGGGTAGAAATGCAATAAAAAAAGTGCAGAACCAAGGTTCTACACTTTCTTTTTCTTTAATTCAAAATAGAACAAGACGCCTTCCTCCGTATTCATTGCCCCATAGAACGACCCATGCAGTTCTAATATCTGCTTGGAGATCGCCAGGCCCAATCCGGTTCCTCCGGTCGCACGGTTGCGGGAGTGCTCGCCGCGGTAGAAACGATCCCATATCTTCTCCAATTGCTCGGCCGGAATATGGACGCCTTTATTTTCGATGCAAATCTTGACGGTATCCTCCCCTTCAACTGTCGAGATGACAATGTCCTCTTGCTCCGGCGTGTAGCGTATGGCGTTTGTCAGGAAATTCACGATCACCTGCTCGATTCGATGCTGATTGGCGATGACTTCGACTGGGGCGAAACGGTTGTGCAACTGCAACTGCTTGCCGGAGAGGTCCGGTGCCAACTTTACGCAGATTTGCTCCAGTACCACATTAATTCGGAACGAATCCATCTGCATTCTATACGTACCGGATTCATATTTTGCCAATTCCAGCATATCCGCAACTAGAAGGTTCATCTTCTTCACTTCATCTTCCATCGCAGCAAAATAGTAGTCCCGCTTTGGGCTGTCCGCCTTATCCTTCAAAATGTAAAGGCAGCTTTCCATGACGCTGAGCGGAGTTTTCAGCTCATGCGACACATCAGCTATAAATTCTTTACGCGTTTGCTCCAGCCGCTTTTCTTTCTCGATATCCTGCTCCAGCCGGACAATATGGGCATGCAGCATATCCGAAAGCCGATTAATATTCCGTGACAGGCTGCCGATCTCATCCTCTGTCTTGATCGGAATTTTTTCAGAGAAGTCCAGTTTGGCCATTTTTTGCGTCATGTCGTCCATGCGGAGCAAAGGAGCTGCTATTCTGCGGGAATAATAGAAGGAGGCGAGCAGAACGAGCAGCAAGGTACCTGCAAGGATGTAGCCGTAATAACTTCTCATGACCTCTGTAGCTTCGTTTACAGGCTGCAATGATGTCATGGCGAATAGATAGGCGGGATTCCCTGTTGGATCGGTCACGCGCTCTACGAATATTTTGTAGTCCATATCGTTCTCATTGTAGTCCGTTATGGTGCTTGTTTGCTCCACATAATCCCCGTATAGCAGATCTGCTTGAAAAGCTTTCACCCGTTCAAGAAATAAGCGGTTCGTATAGCGGGATACATCCGCGCCTTGCGGTGTCCGGACCTGTGTGATGGTTCCGTGCACCAGTACGCTGGGATAACGCTCATGGTATTCGGTAGGACTCTTGAATCTCGGGACGACCTCATACTCTTTTTTGACGAGGGGCTGATTCTCTAGTCGATTTTCCTCTCTGAGATTGGAGACACTCCTCCCGATCCGCTGCGGAAACCATTGATTATCGATCATGATCCCTTCCATGGCAATCTGTTGACCTGCTTTCACAAAGGTATCGATGAAGGGGTTATCAGCGCTTACATCCTCCACATCCATGACCGTGTACAGCGGAACGACAATCGACTTGCCAGAAAGAGCAGGGGTGGCGTCCGAGTGCTCTAGCCGGACCTCCATCTCGAAATCGTCGGTGTATTTCAAATGACCTTTATCATCCAAACGAGCAAACCAGGCATTCGTCTTTTGATAAAACTCCTGTTCTTTCCTGACTTCATCCTGGGAATCCCCGGCATGAGTCAACTCGGTTTGCCGATAGAATTGAAGGGCTTCCTTCACCTTCTCTACCTTTTGATGCACATAAAACTGCTCGAAAAATACGGTTTGTCCGATAAAAATACTCGCGATCACAAACAGGCATAATCCCGTTGTGAGGAGAAACAGCTTGAGTACAATGCTTGTTCTCATGGCCGATCCTCGAATTTATAACCGGAACGAACAACAGTGACGATATGCTTCGCATGCTCTCCCAGCTTGGAACGCAAATTGCGAATATGGCTGCTGAGCGTACGATCCTCGCCGTCAAAGTCGTAACCCCAGATTTTTGTAAGGAGCTGTTCTCTGGTTAGGATGATGCCTTTGTTTTTCATCAAGTAGGCCAGAATTTCGAATTCCGTGTGTGTCAGGCTATAATTCTTTCCCTCAATCGAAACGGTTCTGGACGGCAAGTGAATCGTAATCCCGCCGCCGGACAACATATCCCCCGGTTCTTGAATTTGCCGATTTTCCAGCAACCGTTTGGCGCGTGCCAGCAGGATGGGAGGACTGCACGGTTTCACCACATAATCGTCCGCTCCGAGCTCGAATCCAAGCAACGTGTCATCCTCATCCGCACGAGCTGTTAACATCAGAATGGGGACGTTGGAAACTTTGCGAATGCGTCTGCATACTGACCACCCGTCCAATTCCGGCAGCATAATGTCCAGAATGATCAAATGTACTTCATGCTCTTGAAATAACGTCAGCGCCTGACTCCCGTCCCCGGCTTCCAGCACTTCGTATCCTTCGTCCATCAAGTATTCCTTCATAATCTCTCGCAAAACCTGCTGGTCTTCCACTATCAGTATCGTTTTTGTCATGCTAATGACCTCTCGTCCTCTATCTCTCCAGAAGATATTTTTTAGAATGTTATCATGAGTTTGGGGTCGTCACAATATGGCAGTACTGTCAAAGGTCGTTGAGGACGCATTTTCCATAAAAATTTTCCTCGACAGCATCTCGAATGAATCCGCTACTAACTTGATCTCCCCGGTATCGTGATAACAGATGAAAACCTTTCCTGCCGGATTGATGATAATCGGATTTTGATAACCTAGATAGAATACTCGAACAACAAAACCTAAAGGGTGTAACACAAAAAGTGACCAAATGAATGGTCACTTTTAATATTGGATGGTTCTATTATTATCTCGTAGGCTAACGATGGATGTACCTGTTGTTTTATTAGTTGACAATGAAGAAAAATAGAGTGCAAAGACATGAAGAACTTTTTTATTAGCGCTTTGTGATTAATATGCTTGATGTAATGTCGTTAAATCCGTGGGGAACCAAATCGGGAATCGTGGTGCCCTCTAGATAAGCATTACCACTAAAACTCAAACTTCTTCCAGTAAAGTTTGCATGTTCGAATATCGTTATATCATATGGTCCGACGATACGAATGGACGAAATCTTGTCATTAAGTGGGATAGTGTTCGCGCTTGAGGTAACCTTGATCCAATCGCCGCTCATTCCGTAGTTATCGTACAAGTAAACTCCATTTAGCTCTTCTTGATGTCCAGAAACATAAAGAGAAGAAGCTTCATCGTTCCCAATCTTTTCGTCACTCATGTCACGATCACTGAACAAATAAGTAGTGCTACGTCCAGTCCAATTTAAGTGTTCGAAAACAGTTACGTTGTATCGATTATCTAAAATCTTGATCGAGGAAGCTTTGTCATTGAAGAATTTTTCATCAAGTGTATTAATTCTAGTGCCCGCGTATAGACCTAAGCAGTAACCTTGATAGTCTGCATCTTCGCACAAATATGCTACTGGTGAACCTGTCCCATTCGCTGATACTGGACCTGACCCTAATACAATGAATGCCAACACGAACGTTGTTAAAGCACTTATTAACTTGATTACACCTTTCATTTTAAATCCCTCCTATTCGGTAATGTTTCATACAGCTATATGCTATTACTTTTTCCAAAATATGGCAATTAAATAATTTGTAAATATTTTGTCAATGGTTCAACAAACCCCGTTCGGGACTTACACTCTAGAGCTATCGCCCTTGCTGGGCGCACAATAAAAGCCAAATCTTGTCAGCTAACAAGATTTGGCTCATTTCTACTTAATCCTACTATCTCCATATTTTCCTGCTCCATGAGCTGGACAGTCATCCTCATCGCTTATTTTTCAATTTTGTAATAGCGATCCCCGGTCTTCGGATTGAAGTATACACGACGCTTTTCCTGCGTTACCGGATCGATCGTCACTTCATTCGTGGGCTCAAATCCGGGCGGGACGACTTCTCCGTGGTCTTGGTGCAGTCGCTTGTCCTTTATTTTGGAAATGATTAGCAAGGTGATGAAAAGCAAGATCTGAAACACAATGTAATAAACAACATAAATCATTCATTACACCTTTTCAACGACAACTGCTGTACCGTACGCGACAACCTCCCCCATATTTCCCATATTTCCAGAGTCGTAACGACACATTACCACAGCGTTAGCTCCCATGGCAGTTGCGTTTTTAATCATACGGTCAAGCGCTTGTTTGCGCGCGTCCTCCAAGAGCACCGTGTATTCCTTGATTTCTCCGCCAACTAATGAACGAAGACCTGCCATGATGTCTCCGCCAATTCCGCGTGCTCGAACGATCAAGCCGAAGGTGGTTCCTTTTACTTCAACGACACGATATCCTGGAATGTTTTCTGTTGTGACAACTATCATTTGCTTCTCCTACTTTCTATGTATTTTATTTTTCAAGATCACATGTAGCACGATGACAGCGCTAAAATGACTAATGATCGCAGCTTCTACACCATATCGCCAATATAGGAAGCCAAACAAAATGCCCAAAACAGTCATAACTCAGACGCATGAGCACCCCTCCGTAAAAAGACGACAGAATGTCGTAGAACCGTGATGAAATCGGTTCTTTACCCATTATTGTGGTCGATACCTGTACCAATAGATACCACCCAAAACGATCAGATGGAAAAAGGTAGCTCCACTCCGGACACCCAGTGATGACGATAAGGAAGACAGCCATATGTTGCTTCAACGCCCAAGATAACGCTGATGAAAGTTGATGGAAACCACACGTAACGCATTTTGGCATGTAATTCGTCAAGAAATCGAACATAAATAAGCACTTGAGTTCCCATAACATTTCTGTACTTTCTTATTTGGTTTGGCTAAATATTTTATTACATAGCACTTTTCGAAGTATGTATCATGTCGAGTGACATAAGCATTTTCTGGCAACACACAGTCAGTATTCTTGGTTACATCACTCGACAACAACTTGTCAATTACGATTCGAAACGTGAATATCTAAATGTATGCCAAATTTCATTATCATCCTTAATAGTTAGATAGATTTGCCCCGCACCATAATCCGCCATGGCTGCGTATACTTTTCCAGGGGTATATTCGCCTACATATTTACCATAATAATCGCTATCAAATGTTAATCTTCTTTCCGATATCTCAAAGGTTACCGATGTCCCTGTCGCTGCTATACATTTGACATTTACTTTATCGACTGCTGGCTGTTGATAGGTTTGATCATTTTGAGTTTGCACAGGGCTTTGCAGTCTAACAACTTCTAAATCCTTTTTTAATCCGTCATTCTTTTTCATACATGCTGACAAGGCTTCTTGTACTTCTGCCAAACGTCGCTCTAATCTGGCGATGTGTCTCAGTAATTCGTAATCGTTGTAGCGTCTGCCTTCTCCCGCCGAAATTGGATAATAACCCTCTTGTGGATACCACCCGTACATAATTTCCCTCCTCCATTGGCTTTGATACACTTTACGTTATGGTTTTTCCGCCTATTCGTTCGCCTATTTTACCAGAAACTGGTTTCAGACTAACTCCACAAAATGAAACAGCGGCCAGCTAAGACCTGAAAATAAAGTCTTATACTGGCCGCTGTTCTTATTGAACGAACGTTTACGTTAGGTTCATGTCATAACGGGGTAAGGCATCATCAAGATTTTGCCACCGCCACCAAATCGTTTCTCACTTGCGATCACAATGCTGACTTATCGCTTATCAAATTCTACGCCGTATTTATGGAAGATGGCCGTGTATTTATTCTCGAATATGGTCCATCGCTTTTCTGTTCCGTACTTTTCCTGCAACGTCTTCCAATAATGTTTAGCCGCTACTACATCATTAGATTGTAAGAGCAAATGAAAGCTTTCTTCGCTCAGATGTAAAAATGGACCTGAAGTGTAATAATCAACAATGGATCTGGCACTGGTCATCGTATCATAGAAATGGATAACCTCTTCTAATCCACTTAGCAGCGTTTTTCTTACATCATCCATATTCGTATCAGGAGTGATTGAAAATCGTTCCGGAGCAGACTCAACCATTTCTCCAATTCTTGCTCTGAAATGACACTCCGCTTCTTTAGGTGCTGTTAGAATCTCTCTCGACTGTATTTGTGCCAACTCCGCTGCATAAATGCCGCAGTTCACATAAAACATGACATTGTCCGCTGCATTGCCAGCAGATTTTTGGAAGTTGAACATGTAGATGAGGTTTTCTGTACTCTTATGGAAATTCAAACTCTTCTTTGCGAAGCCATGCTTGGAAAGGAACGGCTTTACGTCCTGTTTAATCATATCGTTAAAGAGCTGCTGCAACATGATCCCTCCTAAAGTCTACGATAGATTTCCGCCAAAAATCACGAGTGCTTACGCCAAGGCCAAGCGAGGTCGAGCAGAGAAGAGACGGCAACTCCCGCAGTGTACCGCACAAGGTCCGCCGTCAAAAAGCCTTTTCCTAATACCAACGCCCCCATAGTTGTCGCACGGAGGTAATTGATCCAATCGGCCTGATACAATTGGCTGCCCTCGATCGCAAAGCAAAACGCGAGGCTCCACCACAGCGCGAAAGAAATCTTTTTATGAGCATAAAATGTGCGAAAGCCGAAGTAGATCATGCACGCCCATAATGCATCGCCAAAATGCTCAGCTACAAAGACAGGCAACACATCAGCGAACGCTCTGGACCCTAAGCCCAAAGCCATGACAACAAAAACGGCCACGCTATAGGCGACCCTCTCTCTCCATCGACACGGGGAGCGCTCGTTACTTATGCTCATAGGTATCGTCCGGTAGTACTTCCATTCGGCTTTGTGCATACACCATCAAACTTCCTCTTTTATGTATCTATTTTTTTCACAGTCTAACATTTTATTTTTAAGTCTAAAACATTATTTTCAGTGAACAACAAGATTGAGCTACGTTATCGCCACCACGTATTTTCGTCTACTTACTACTTTGCAAGTTTTTCACTTTGCGACCTTAAATGATGTTTGGCAACGCTAAAGCTACTTCAGCGCTGGATTCAGGGAATCAGGTTTTTTTAGGATCATCCAACGTTTCATTAATCATGAATCTCTTCATCCTGAAACCAGACTTTAACATTTTCAGATTGTACTCCCTGTCTAGAAAGTTAATAAAGAAGGTGTTCGTGAGTGTACCTACACGATCCGTGATCAGCGATTGGATCAAGTACGGCAAAGCTTTCTTCATCTAATAGTTAAAAACTAATTGGATAATTGTACCTTCACCGAGCTTACTTTCTATTCTTATTTCAGCGTCATGAATGTTAGCGATCTCCTTACATAATGAAAGCCCGAGCCCGAGGCCTCCTCCATTCGCTCTCGATCTCGATTTGTCGGACATAAAGAATGGCTCAAAGACTTTTGTTATGTCGTCATCAGGAATACCGATCCCTGTATCTTTCACTTCCAGAATAATTTTCGACTCAGTATCTCTGTAAGAACGCAGAAGTATTTTATCGTTGTTCTTCGATGCTTTAATCGCATTGTCTATCAGGTTTGCAAGTAAAATTTTCATCAAATCTTTATCCATTAAAACACTAAGATGCTCCGTCGATATTTCCAGATCTATATTCTTTATGTTCAGCTTTGGAATAAAGGAATGTTTGATTTCCACAAAAAGTTCGTCAAGTTTTCCCTTTTTTAACTCAAAATCTTCTTTTCGCAAAACAATGAGCTCCATAAGCTTAAATGTCAGTTTCTCTAGCCGCTTTCCTTCTTCATAGATAAAGCTTAATGAGTTGATATAAGTCTCTTCATCATATTTATTCGTTCGTAAATAATCCGCATAGCCTATGATCGACGTTAAGGGAGTTCTTAGTTCATGTACCAGGTTATCGATAAACCTTTGCTTGTCTTCTGAAGTTTTTTTAAGCTGGTTTACTTTATCTTCTATATCAACGGCCATCAAATTGAAATTTTCCGCTAACAACCCGATTTCATCATTCGATTTCACCTTTACTCTTTCGCTGAAATTCCCGCCTGCAATAATTCTTGTTGACTTGATAAGTTTATTAATCGGTTTTACTATAAACTTGCTCATTGTTATGGTAACGATGACCAAAATTGCTGAGATAAGAGCATTTAACTTGATTAAAAGGCTTAATAAGTCTTTTCTATTTTCATAAACACTGGAAATATCTTTCACGTAAGAAAGCTTATAGTGATTATTTTCCAAATAAATATTCTTAGCTATAAATACGTAAGTCTTTTCGCCTAGATCCCGTATGATGTAATTTACTTTATCTGATGGTATGTTTAATTCTTCACGATGAGTAAGAGTTATCTTGTTGTTTTTAAAATGACTGAAAATAACCTTATTATTTTCATCTATTACATCCAGATATACATCCTGTTCTCCGAGGTTGTCCAAGTATGTACGAATCATTGAATCGATGTTTGGTTTGCCAACTCCTTCAGCATCCGGGTTTGAAGATTTTTGAACTTTAAGCAGATATAGATTTGATTCTAAAGAGTTAGCAAATCGATCCTGTTCGCTTATCCCGGAACGGATCTCCATATTGAGATTGAGTTCAAAGCTGCTATTAATCAGGTAAATGGATGCTGGTACAAAAAAGATTTCAAATATGATTAATGTACATAAAAATATCCTCTGCCAAAATTTCATTTATTCCTCCAGCCTATATCCCAATTTAAATACGGTTTTAATTTCATCTTTCCATCCCAGCTTTCTTCTTAGCTTTTGTATATGGTTGTCAATCGTCCGCGTCTCGCCAACGTAGTCATATCCCCAAATTTTTTCTATGATTTTTTCCCTCGTTAATACGATGTTTTTATTTTGCACTAAAAACACCAATAATTCGAACTCTTTCAAGGTAAGCTCAATCATTTCACCGTTCTTTTTCACCTTCATTTCTTGCAAGTATACTTCTGTGTCTTTAAAATTTATGATGTTGCTTTTTTTATTGTAATGTCTTAATACATTTTCAATCCTGGCCAGCAATTCAATTCCTTCAAAGGGTTTCGTCATATAGTCATCTACTCCCGCTTTTAATCCATACACCTTATCTGTGACCGAACTTTTCGCAGTTAAAAAAATGACAGGTATCCCTAAAGGTTTAATTTTTTCGAATAAAGTAAATCCATCCACTTTTGGAAGCATCACATCCAAAAGTATGAGATCAAAGCGATCACTTTCAATAATATTTAGGGCTTCCTCTCCATCAAAAACGACTGTACTCTCATAATTTGCCGTATTTAAATTCAATTTTATTAAATTTGCTACTGCGATATCATCTTCAACCACTAAAATTTTTATCATTCCGTTTTTACCTCGTTCCTTTTGTAACGGTTAGATGGAGTATGTACCATTTCGGGCACGTACTCCATCTAATCCATCCTACAATTTTTAATTCACTTTCAGGACTCTGAAATTCTCACGGTAGTCTTTTGCTACGGAAGGTAGAGTGATTAGTCTATCATAATTAATCTCATAACTGGATACTGAATAATTTTTCAGACTAATTGTCATTTTTACATCCCTTCCATCTTCCAGGTTGCAAAGAACACGTATGGTTCCAGAACTAGCACTCTTACTTACCTTCAGCGTATTTTCCTTCACTTTTTTCTGTTGTTTCCCAAAAAAGTTGATAACCGCAGATTTAACTTTCGCATCATTGATTGTTGTCTCTTTGCTTCGATCTTCATCAGTGAAAGCAGCTAACGAAACAATTTCGCCTGTTTTTTCATTTATGACAATGTTATTAGAAGCACCCATTGGCTGGTTTAAATCTTCAGCACGAACAAACTGTACCACGATAACATTTGCCGTATCTTTTTTGGCGTTTTCTTTTAATACAGCTGCATCTTCTTTTGAAACTATACCCATTAAGAACTTAAAGTCTTCTTGCGCGTTCGTTCGCTTTACATGCGCCTCACCAAAAGACTTCGCGTCAAGGCCCCTATAGTCTTTTAGAGCTTTGGTTGCCATTTTTACCGCTTCTGCATCACTAATCTTCCCATTTGCTACTTTGGCTACAGTGGTTTGATTTGTGCCATTTCCTGCTTTGCTTGCCATTGTTACGACGTTGTTTTTAGTAGAAGGAACCGCATTTTCGCTTGCAAATACAGCTGCAGTAGAACCGCCTACAATGGATAGTGCCATCGAAAAAACGAGAATGTTTTTTTTGTTCATGGTAATGCCTCCTGGAATTTTTGGGTTAGATGGAGTAAGTACCATTTCGGGCACTTACTCCATCTTATCCGTCCTACAATATCTTCATTTACTTACAGTTCTCTGAAATTCTCACTGTGGTCTTTTTCATCGGAAGGTAGAGGGAGTAGTCTGTCATAATTAATCTCATAACTAGATACTGAATAATTCTTCAGACTAATTGTCATCTCTACATCTCTTCCATCTTCCAGGTTGCAAAGAACACGTACGGTTCCGGAACTAGCACTCTTACTAACCTTCATCGTATTTTCCTTAACCTTTTTCTGTTGTTGATCAAAAAAGCTGATAACCGCAGATTTAACTTTCGCATCATCGATTGTTGCCTCTGAGCTTCGATTTTCATCAGTGAAAGCAGTTAGAGAAACAATTTCACCTGTTTTTTCATTTATGACAATGCGATTAGAAGCGGGCATTGACTGGTTTAAGTCTTCAGCCCGAACAAACTGTACAACGATAACATCAGCCGTATCTTTTTTGGCGTTTTCTTTTAATACAGCTGCATCTTCTTTTGAATATAAATCCATAAAGAACTTAAAGTCTTCTTGGTTGTTCGTTCGATTTACATGCGCCTCACCAAAAGATTTCGCGTCAAGCCCCCTATAGTCTTTTAGAGCTTTCGTTGCCATTTTTACCGCTTCTTCATCGCTAATCTTTCCATTTGCTACTTTGACTACATCATTTGTAGTGGTTTGAGTTGTGCCATTTCCTTCTTTGCTTTCCAACGTAACGACTTTGTTTTTCGTAGAATTAATTGCGTTATCGCTTGCAAATACCGCTGCTGTGGCACCGCCTACAATTGTTAGTGCCATTGACAAAACGAGAATATTCTTTTTGTTCATGGTAATGCCTCCTGAAATTTTTTGTTTTTGGTTTGGGCACGAAACCCTTGTTACAGTTCATAGAATATAGCGTTCATATGTTAAAAGTATCTTTCAGTTGTCTCCAAGTTGTAAATTCTATAAAAACCATTTCGTTCGTTGTTACAGAGAAGATTGAAAACCACCTGGAGGCTTACTTCAGATGGTTTTCAAGAGCAGTTTTCACATTCCTACCAATGAATGAGAGTAGAACATCGTAACCGATTCGATTTCTACTATGACTATAGAAAATATAAAGCAAAGAACAGTATCCAACAACAAATACTGTTCTTTGCTTTATATTTTCAAATTATGCTTCTTTAAGATCGAAACGATCTGCATTCATTACCTTCACCCATGCCGCTATGAAGTCACGCACAAACTTTTCTTTGTTATCGTCTTGCGCATAAACTTCTGCAATGGCACGCAGAACAGAGTTTGAACCGAATACGAGGTCAACTGCAGTCGCTGTACGCACGACTTCACCTGTTTGGCCATCACGTCCTTCAAATACGCCTCCGTCTACAGGTTTCCACTGTACGCCCATGTCTAGCAAGTTAACAAAGAAGTCGTTTGTGAGTGTGCCTACACGATCCGTGAATACACCGTGTTGTGTGCCATCGTGGTTTGTACCAATAACACGCATACCGCCAACGAGTGCAGTCATTTCTGGAGCAGTAAGGTTTAGTAGCTGTGCCTTGTCTATCAGGAGCTCCGCAGGACTGACACGATATTGCTTCTTCTGATAATTCCGGAAACCATCAGCGATTGGCTCAAGCACAGCAAAGCTTTCTGTATCGGTTTGCTCTTGTGTTGCATCGCCACGTCCAGGAGCAAAAGGAACGGTTACATCAAAGCCAGCATCTTGTGCAGCTTTTTCGACTGCGGCACTACCGCCGAGTACAATCAAATCGGCCAAGCTGACTTTCTTGCCGAAGTCCTCTTGAATGACTCCCAGGATCGTTAGCACTTTTTCAAGTTTTTTCGGCTCATTTACTTCCCATTCCTTCTGTGGAGCAAGACGGATGCGAGCACCATTTGCGCCGCCACGCATATCCGAGCCGCGGAAGGTACAAGCGGAAGCCCAAGCCGTTGTTACCAGCTCGCTGACGGTAAGGCCCGAGTCTAAGATCTGTGTCTTCAGCTCTGCTACATCTGCATCGGTTAACTCATACTCAGCAGCAGGTACAGGATCTTGCCAAATAAAATCTTCTGCTGGAACTTCTGGACCTAAATATCTTGTACGAGGCCCCATGTCACGGTGTGTGAGTTTGAACCATGCACTTGCAAATGCATCTGCAAACTCCTCTGGATTCTCATAGTAACGACGAGAAATCTTTTCGTATGCTGGATCCATACGCAAGGCCATATCCGCAGTGGTCATCATGGTTGGAACGCGAACGGATGCGTCTTCTGCATCTGGTGCAAGATGCTCAGCAGCAGGATTTACTGCAACCCACTGGTGTGCACCTGCAGGGCTCTTGGTCAGCTCCCATTCATAGCCGAACAGTAGTTCAAAGAAACCATTATCCCATTGAGTTGGATTCGCAGTCCAGGCACCTTCAATACCGCTACTGATGGTGTCGCGACCTTTACCGGAACCGTGTGTGCTCTGCCATCCTAAGCCCATTGCTTCCACAGGAGCAGCTTCCGGTTCTGGTCCAACAAGAGCAGCATCTCCTGCGCCGTGAGCCTTACCGAACGTATGGCCACCTGCCACGAGTGCAACGGTTTCTTCATCGTTCATTCCCATGCGTTTGAAGGTTTCGCGAATGTCGCGAGCGCTTGCAAGCGGATCTGGATTCCCATTCGGACCTTCCGGGTTCACATAAATAAGACCCATTTGAACAGCAGCAAGCGGATTCTCGAGATCACGATCGCCGGAGTAACGCTTATCGCCTAGCCATTCCTTTTCAGCACCCCAGTAAATATCTTCTTCTGGATGCCAAACGTCCGCGCGTCCGCCTCCAAAACCGCTTGTCTTCCCACCCATGGATTCAATAGCAGCATTACCTGCTAGAATGTACAAGTCGGCCCAAGAGATCTTGTTACCGTATTTTTGCTTGATCGGCCATAGCAGTCGACGAGCTTTATCAAGGTTGGCATTGTCTGGCCAGCTGTTAAGTGGAGCAAAACGCTGTGTGCCAGTTCCAGCACCTCCACGTCCGTCTCCTGTACGATATGTACCAGCGGAGTGCCAAGCCATACGGATAAATAATGGCCCGTAATGTCCGTAGTCGGCAGGCCACCACTCTTGGCTGTTTGTCATTAGATCATAAAGATCCTGCTTGAGAGCCTGATAGTCCAACTTTTTGAATTCTTCTGCATAATTGAAGTCTTCGCCCATAGGGTTAGATTTTCTGTCATGCTGATGCAAGATGTTCAAGTTCAACTGGTTGGGCCACCAGTGTTTATTCGACGTAGCACTTGGGTTGTGATTCGTAGTGCTACCGTGCGAAAACGGGCACTTTCCAGTGTTAGCAGTTGCCATAGAGTCCATTTGTCCCTCTCCCGTCATTTAAATTAAGTATTAAATAATAATACTTCTAATTAATTTATATAGCAGTTAACAATAGAAATCAACATCTTTTTGCTTTTTTCATCTTAAGGATTTATGGACAGTAGTAATTGGCATTGTATTGCAGGCAGAGAGGGAATCGTAAGAACACGATAAAATATATGAACTCTTTCATTTCCGAATGGCTGATTCTAACGTATGCAGGGACCGGCTAGATTATGATCTTGTCACCAGCTCGATAGCCTCTCTTCCATCACAAAAAGCCCACTATTCTCCTCTTCACGGAATGTGTGGGCTTTTTATGCGTAATCGTTTCAACTTCGCATCCTTGTTTATGTTGATCATGTCTTCCTACCATGTGATCAAAAAGAATGGTTCGAGCACTATGACATGAGATGGGATTCTCAGTCAGTAGAATCCGGAGAAATCACTTCCCATTTTCCAAACAGTGTGAAACCCGCTGCCTTCGCCAAGGCAGTAGACGCATGGTTATCGAGTTGGCATCGGTACTGTGGTTCGTATCCCTGACCATAGGCGTATTTACAGATGGAACGCACCACTTGGCGGGCGTGCCCTTGTCCTCTAAAGGACGTCAGCGTCAGTACGCCGAGATCCGCAATTTGCAGATCCTCTTCCCATGGATACATACTGGCAGCGCTAGCCAGGCAATTTTGCTCAAAAGAGCCGAACACCGCCCAGTGATCCAATTCTACATAAGCGTCGTCCAAGTCTTGTTCCGATGCGGAAGATGTGAACTCGAAGAAAACAGCCTCATCTTGCTCGGTTAGCCGGCGCAAGTTACCTTCCAGATTTTCGTGCAGCAATACGTTTTTATCCGCTTTTGAAAAATAAAAAAGATAATCTGCGCCATGCAGTGTGATGTCCGCTTCATTCAATTTCTGGCGAAAGGTCGACTCAGACAAGGATTGTTGTTGAAAGAGACCTATCTTATCAGCCAGCGCAGGTGTCAAGACCGCCATAACACGCCCGTCGGAGGTTTCCAGCATCATGACCCGACTTTCTTCGTCAAGTGTAGGATTTATGGCAACAGTAAAGGATTCATCGCTATAGAGGACGTCACCGTTCAAAAATTGCTCCCGCCAAAAGTCAGTGATCGTTTGTGAAAATACAGGTACACTACTTACTTGATCTGTCATTATGTACAATTCCTTTCATAAGGTCGATCGGATTTATTGCGTATTATAGTAAAGGTTATTTACATCTCTGATTCTTTTGAAAATAGGGTGGATCATGAAATTGATCGAGATTCGGAAGCCCCAGTAGTTTCCGCATCATTTTCGTAATACAAGCTGAATAACATGGGCTAATCCATTGTGGGCCTTACCTGCCACACGCTCTTGTTCACCATAGAAGAAATGGATCACTTCATGACCTTCGCACCAAGCAAGGATATCTTTGGGATCATATAGCATTTCAAGTTCTGGAGGCCCGCCCGTTCCATACTTTACTTGTTCCTTGGAGAAGACCTCAAGCATGAGAATTCCTTTGGGCTTTATCGCCTTTTTCATTTTATTAAGAACGGAGATCTGCGCATCTTTATGAAAATGGCCATATACCATAATCGCGACATCATATTCTTCGCTCGGCACATCCTCTTCCAAAAGGTCAATTTTTTGGGTAAGTACGTCAACGGAATGCTTCTGAGCCAGTATTTTCGTTTTTTGCAATCCGCTCTCCGAAATAGTCAATGGCTGTCACTTCAAGATTTCTTTTTGCTAAAAAAACTGCATTCCGGCCTTCACCCTCTGCAAACGCGATCACTTTTTGTCCTTGTTCTATCCGATAAGCCTGTTGTTGAATAAAAACGTTAGGTTCTTCCCCATAATAATATTCTTCCGAATGAAAGCGCTCATTCCAAATATTCGCCATACTCACCGGCCTCCTGTCATGAAAATCTATTGTAGATTTATTATATCTACAATATCTCCAAATGCATGGATGTGTCAATATCGCTTGGTATCGAGAGCATCTACAAAAGAGCCTTTCTTTGAACGTACATCTTGACCTTAGGTCTGACCTAAGGTGTATGGTTGAGATATTCCACAACATCCATAGGGAGTAACGTTTATGAAGAGTGATATTACCATTAGCGAATTAGCTAGGCTTATGAATGTGTCTGTTCATCAGATTCGTTATTTTGAAGAGAAGGGGGTTCTTCTACCTGCTTACCTAGATAACAATCAGTACAGGATGTACAGCATGGATCAAGTTTACCAGCTATCCCATATTCTGTTGCTGCGCAAATTGGGGGTGCCTGTCCAGTCGATTAAAGAATGCATGACTTCCTATTCTACTGATCAATACGGGCAGCTACTCAATCATTCTTTGAAAGAAATACATGCAGAGATACTTCGCCTTCAAGAACTACAGCATTTCATAAACAGGGTATTGCATGAACAAAAGAATTTTATTGTGCACTCCAATGACTACCAAATAAAGTGGCGTGAAACCACCTATTTGGCACGTTGGATAGAAATGGATTCACAAATAACGCTAAACGCCAAACTGTTGACTGAACAGGCCAAGTCTGTCCCGAACTTGTTCGAATCGGACCTTCATTTTATTGAGGATAATTCCAGTACCATTACGTTATACACGGAAACAGAAGCGCCTGGCGATTTTTCATTGCCCAGCGGCAACTATCTGTCTACCCAGAGGCTGATCCATGAAGAGGATGAGCTTGAACAAGTGATTGAACAGTTTTACTCCTATGCCGCAGCACAGTCTCATGTTATACAGGGACCCTTGATCCTCATTGAAAGATCTTACTTATCCCTATTTAGTCAAAACCAACTGCACTATGAACTACAAGCTTTGATCGAACCGACTACCCATTCCGAAAGGGGAAACCGATCATGACTGGATCACCAATTACAATAGAGCCGATGCATTCCACGTACAATCAACAGATTGGTCAACTTCTTGTTCACGGGTTTCGTGGGAAATTCCAAACTCTTACGAAGCTCAATGATGGCGAGCTCGCCCTCTTTTTCGAAAAATTATTTGATCATGTTCCTACAGATCGTGCGAGTCAACGAATGGTCGCGCTACAAGAGGGAGAAGTTATCGGGACGATATCCATCAAGTGGAAAACTGAATTTGATAGTAGGCGAATATTTCCTGCATGGAAGAAGAACTTCTACCGTTTTGGCAGATGGAATCTCCTGAAAATGTTCATCGGGTTATCTTTCCTAGACCATAAACCACAGGCTGGAGAATGCTATATTACAGATGTTGTTGTCCATCCGAATCATCAAGGCAAAGGAGTTGGAAACCTGCTATTGCATTGGGCGCACAATTTCGCACAAGCGCAGCCAAGCCTAGACAAGTTAAGCTTGTACGTCGCAGGTAAAAACCCTCGGGCTGAGCAGCTTTACCAGCGATTATCGTTCCATACGCAATTGCGAGAAAGCAGCCTCCTATCACATCTTTTATTTAAAGAGAAAAAATGGAGTTACATGGTGAAGAAATTGAAATGAATCATGACAAAGGGCGAATCGTCTCTACTAGACATCCGCCCTTTCGAAAGTATCGCCTTTTCCCCCTAATCTACTTCACATAAAATCTACTTCACATAAAAATCTGATTAGTCGGCAGCTCTCTAATTCTTTCATTTGTACGTTGTTTATTATCTCATTCGCAGCTAAGCGGCTGATAATAGGCGCTAGTGTAACAGCTGAATGCATAACGGTCAGATAAAGACCCTTTATTTCGTCATGAAATCCAACAATAGGGTAACCGTCTTCAGGCATGGGTCTCAAGCCTACCTGGATGCTTTCCAGTTCCAACTTCTCTCCGCCTTTTAGATTGTGCCGTAGAATTTCAAACGCCCGCTTTCCAACTGCCTCGGGTCCATTTTGTTCAGACTCATCAATATAATCTTCCGCTGCTAGTAACAGATCATCGGTTAGTTGTCTCGCTTCAAATTTAGAATTTGAAACTAAGGTGCGGATCAACTTTTCTTTCGATTTCATTCGGATCAGTATAGAAGGTGAAGGAGCGACAGGAACATCAAAGCCTAATGGCTTACAGAGTTCGGGTATAGCTGCGCCAGTGGCTACTACAATAACATCTGCTTCTAGAAAACCATTGGAGGTGTTTACCCCAACAACCTTAGATCCCTCTGTGATTATTTGCATCGCCTTTGTATCAAACAGTACGCTCGCTCCATTTTCTTCTGCTTTTTTCACCAAAAGTTTTGCAGTCAAAATTGGATCTAGTGCGCCTTCTTCGTACGCATAATAAGCTTCCTCGGGGTATTCCTTTAGATTCGGTTCTAATTCTATGATTTGCTGCCGATTTAATGGTTGTTTACGAGACTCCTCATAATCTATAGGGACTTCCCAAGTCAGTGCTCCATCCCATTTTATTTCTAGATCAGGTATCTCTTTTTCTAATTCATGATATTCGGCTATCGATGCATCATACAAATGTCGATAATTTTCTGATACCTGATACGATGGATGAATCCAACCGAAAGACTTATTAGTGGCTTCACATGCAGCAGTTGAATTCGTCTCTATTAAAGTGACATTCTGATTCTGCTTTGATAAGTAGTAGGTCATGGATGTACCAACAATACCTGCACCAACCACTACAATTTTTTGAATCTTCTTCATGAGCGCTCCCTCCTGACAACATCCCCTAAGCAAATTCTACCCCTAGGGTAATCTCAAGTCTTTTTGATAGGAAGATGAGTTTTATTAAGGATATCCCGTGATCAGGATCTTTGCTCATACAGCTTAACGATTTCGATGATGGTGTTTACAGCGTGCATCATGTTGTCAACGGAAACATACTCGAACCGCCCGTGGTAGTTTTCCCCGCCAGTGAAAATATTCGGTGTTGGCAACCCCATGTAGGATAGCTGAGAGCCATCTGTACCACCGCGTATCGGCTGAATAATCGGCAGGATTCCAAGGTTTTCTAGTGCTTGTGTAGCGATGTCCACTACTTCCATTACAGGCTCAATCTTTTCCCGCATATTGAAGTATTCGTCTTTGATTTCGAGCTCAATTCGCTTCTCTCCGTATTTTTTCTGTAGTTCTTCTACGATACGAGCTAGGTGGGACTTTCTCTCCTGAAACCGATTACGATCGTGGTCCCGGATCAAATAACGCAGCTGAGTTTGCTCGACGTCACCTTGTATGGAAGACAGATGATAGAAGCCTTCGTAGCCTTCCGTCTCCTCAGGAGTTTCATGAATCGGCAGCCTTCCATGCAGCTCCATGGCTATTTTAGCAGCGTTAACCATTTTACCTTTGGCAGAGCCAGGGTGAACATTCTTTCCTTTGCAAGTAATGATAGCTGATGCAGCGTTAAAGCTCTCGTACTCGATCCCGCCAAGAGGACCGCCATCCATCGTATAGGCATATACTGCGTCGAAGGCGGACACATCAAACTTGTCTGGGCCTCTGCCGATTTCCTCGTCCGGAGTGAACGCTACTCTCACTTTCCCGTGTTTTAGTTCTGGATGTCGAATCAGATAAGCCATAGCGGTCATGATTTCGGCAATACCGGCTTTATCGTCAGCGCCAAGTAATGTGGTACCGTCTGTCGTTATTAACGTGTGCCCTTTGTAGCCAGTCAGCTCTGAAAAATCACGCGGCGAAAGGACAATAGTAAGTGCTTCATTCAAGACTATGTCTTGTCCGTTATAATTTTCGATGACTTGCGGCTTCACGCCAGCGCCGGTAAAATCGGTGGCTGTATCCATATGAGCAAGAAAACCGATTGTTGGAATCTCTTTGTCTGTATTGGATGGTAGGGTTGCCATTACATAGCCGTTCGAATCCATCGTCACTTCCTGCATACCTATGGCTTGCAGCTCGTCCACGAGCATTTGGGCCAACACTAGCTGCCCTGGTGTTGAGGGGCAAGTTTCGCTGTTCTCATCGGATTGTGTATCAACTTGTGCGTAAGAGATGAATCTATTTATGATCTCCGTTTTCATGGTTTATATCAGCTCCAATACAATTCGTCATAGCTATTCAAGAAAGAGGCCATCTCGTGACAAATTCTACCACGATCCTCATCGATTCTTCAATCCGCACGCCATATTGACGTGCTGCCACCTGGTTATATAACTGTAAAGTGATGAAACCAACGAAGTAATCTCCATTTTCATAAAAGTTGATTTTGGACTGACTTTGAATAATAAAACAGAGGCGACCCATGACCTGAAAGTCTTTGGCTCACCGCTGTGATGATTGAAATAGCTAACCTCGTTCGTTGAAGAAGTGACATACGATCCTGAATATTACTTCCCATTCAAATGATAGATGAGTTGCACAACGCCAGAGGAGAAAGTTTTTGTATTCACCAAACTCAAATTCACCCTCTGCTTTATATCCATAAACAGCGGTTTTCCTTCTCCCAAAATAACAGGGTGAACAGATAATCGAAATTCATCTACAAGCTCTAAATGGATAAAAGTTGTAATAAGACTAGCTCCACCATATAGCCAGATGTCTTTACCAGGCTTATTCTTTAATTGATTGACTACTTCAAGAATATGATCGTTGATGAATATTGCTTTATGATCAGTCCCTTTTTGTGTCTTGGAAAACACATATTTTTCTTTACTATGAACCAATCCCCAAATCTCTTTTTCCTTATCCGTATGTTCCATTTCTGGCGAAAATTGTCCCCATAAATCATAACTTTTTCTTCCATATAGAATCGTGTCAATTTGATGTAAGAAATGAACAAACCCCATTTCAGCGTCCATTATGCACCAATCAATTTCCCCATTTTTCCCTTCAATAAAACCATCTAAGGTAACGGCTAGATCTAAAATGATTCTTCGTTTCATGAATAGTTACTCCTTTCGTTGATCATCTACTCCCATTTTAGACCTTTAAATATGTCACCTTGTGTCTTATTTGTAACAGAAGGGTTTATCACTATGGGGCGTTCTCATGTCCATGCATCGGGCAGCAAATGTCCTTCTGCTACCAGCTTTGAGTTGCCTTCCAAGTAAACGGATTCGGCAGCATAATCTGTGAGATGATAAGAAATTTTAAGTGGTCCCCCTCGAGTAAGCACGTTCACAGAGGTGTCTACATGTCCTAAAATACCGGCAATGATTGCTGCAGCAGTCGATCCAGAACCGCACGCGTAGGTCTCTGCCTCTACTCCGCGCTCATAGGTTCTGATGCTAAGCGTTTGCCTATCAATCAGTTCCACAAAATTTACATTAGTACCATGGGGAAACTGCTGCTGATCATTTCTGACCATTCGTCCCCATTCTCTGAGCTGGTCGTCCGCTATCGCGATAACATTTTCGACAAACCAGACCGTGTGGGGAACTCCGACAACACCGTAGTGGTAGACGCCGCTCGGTCCGTCCCACTCATATGGTTGATTCAGCTTCAGCGCCTGCAATTGAACGTCGGGGAACTTGACATTTACGCCGTTCTGATTGAGCTCTGCCTGATAGATGCCGGCCATCGTTTCGAAACTCATCTTCGTCTTGGCTGCCCCGATGTGGTACGCAAAGCGCGACATGCACCTTGCACCGTTACCGCACATTTCTCCTTCACTGCCATCAGCGTTAAAATACCTCATCTTAAAATCGGCGATGTTGGAGTTCTCCAGCAGCATGAACCCATCCGCACCGATTGAAGTGCCTCGCCTGCATACATTTTGGACAAAGGCTGAAAGCGCAACCTCGTTCAACAGGCCATCGCGATTGTCTACTACAATAAAGTCGTTGCCACAGCCATTCATTTTTTTAAACGGGATCCCAAGATCAAACATTTCTCTCCTCCTTTTATCCGATGTACCGTGCAAACTACAAGTTCCAGAATTATAGAGCAGTCACCTTGCTTTAAGAAGGATCGATTGCGGGAAATGATTGATAGAGATGACAAGCGACCGATTGCCCTTCTATTTCACTCAGCTTTGGCAACTCGACTTTGCATATTTCCATGCTGGACCGGCAGCGCGGATGGAATTTACATCCCTTCGGCGGATTAGACGGAGACGGGAGATCTCCGGACAACACAATTTGCTCTCGCGTATCATCAGGATCGGTAATGGGTTTGGCTGAAAGCAATGCTTGTGTATAGGGATGCAGCGGTCGTCCAAACAGCTTCTCTTTCTCAGCATACTCGATGATTTCACCTAAATACATGACCGCCACTTTATCGGCAATGTGCTCAACTACGCTCAAATCATGTGAAATGAAGACATAGGTCAACGAAAATTGTTCTTGCAAATCCTGCAGCAAATTAAGAATTTGCGATTGAATCGACACATCCAGTGCGGAGACAGGCTCATCTGCGATAATCAGCTTTGGCCGAAGAATCAGGGCGCGGGCGATGCCAATTCGTTGTCTTTGCCCTCCGGAAAATTCGTGAGGATAGCGAGATAGATGCTGCTTGCTCATGCCGACAATCTCAATCGTTTCTTCCAGTAGCGCTTGTCTCTGCTCTCGAGGAATACCGTGCGAAATCAGCGGCTCCGTCAAGATGTGCCCGATCGTTAGTTTCGGGTTCAATGTTTCAAATGGATTTTGAAAAACCATTTGCATATTTCGCCTTACTGCACGCATTTCGTTTTTGTTCATTTTTCCTATTTCGTTACCTTGGAAACGAATTTCGCCTTGGACCGGCTCCAGCAAACGCAGAATACATTTTCCCAATGTAGACTTTCCGCAGCCTGACTCCCCGACAATCCCCAGCGTTTCTCCTTCATAGACGCTCACATCAATCCCGTTTAAAGCATGAACATCATGCGGTTGTTGAAACCACCCTTTTTTCATGCGAAACAGCTTGCGCAGCCCTTTCACTTCCAGGATTGGAGTCGTCATCCACCTACCACCGAGCTTTCCTGTTCATGATCCTTGTCTTGGGTAAATAACCAGCATCGACAAGAAGAATGCTGATCCACTGGACGGAGCACAGGATTTCGCTCCCAACATATCGCCATCGCTCTATCGCATCGCGGGGCAAACCGGCACCCATTTGGTTTGTTTTCCGGTGTCGGCACACTGCCTTTTATGCTGTGAAGCCTCTTTGTGCGTTGCCTTGGTGTCGATTGGAGCAAACCTACGGTGTATGGGTGCTTCGGATTGCGCAGCAACGACCGTACGTCGGCTGTTTCAATCGCTTGTCCCGCATACATCACTATGACGCGGTCGCACACTTCAGCTACCACCCCTAAATCATGCGTAATCATGATCACTGACATGCCGATGTCCCTTCTGATTTTTTTGATCAGATTCAAGATTTGCGCTTGAATTGTCACATCCAATGCGGTCGTCGGTTCATCAGCGATCAGTAATGACGGATTACATGCGATCGCCATGGCAATCATCACCCGCTGCCTCATTCCTCCTGACAAACGGTGCGGGTAATCCCTGTAAATCTCTTCTGCTCGGGAGATGCCCACCACGGTAAGCAAATCCAGTACCCGTTGCTTTACCGCCGCTTTGCTTTCATCCTCATGCTCATGCAGTACCTCACTGATTTGTCGGCCGATCGTCAACACCGGATTTAACGAATGCATCGGTTCCTGAAAAATCATCGCCATTTCCTTGCCTCTGAGACTGCGCATCTCGGCTTCACTCAGCGCAAGCACTTCTTTCCCGTTGAATCGAATGCTTCCAGTCAAAGTGGCATTATCGTCCAACAGTCGCATGAGCGAGAGCGAAGTGACGCTCTTGCCACACCCCGACTCTCCGACAATTCCCAGCGTCTCCCCTTTTTTCACATATAAATCAAGCTGATCAACAACCGTAACCGTACCCGACTCTTTCGAGAACCGGGTTGTCAGCCCTGTCACTTCCAATACATTGTCCATAAATGGAGTCCCCCTCTCCAATCCTCTTATTGCCCATTTACTTTTGCGTACGAGGATCAAAAATATCACGCAAGGCATCTCCCAGTCGGTTTACTGCCAACACGACAATGGTGATGGCCAATCCCGGGTATGTCGCAAGCCACCAGGCATCGGACAAATAATCTTTTCCTTCATTCAACATAGTCCCCCATTCGGGAGTCGGCGGCTGCGCGCCCAAGCCGATAAAGCCCAATGCAGCCGTATCGAGAATCGCTCCCCCGACGAACAGTGTCATGTAAACGAACAATACATTCGTAATATTGGGGAGAACCTGGAAAAGAATGATCCACCAGCTCGGCGTCCCGATCGACCTGCTGGCTTCCACATATCCAGACGACATGATGACGAGAGTCGCTGCCCTGATCAGACGCGCAAAGCTGGGAATCGAAGAAATGCCGATTGCGATCATCGCATTGGTTTGACTCGGTCCAAGCGCCGCGACAATGGCCAAGGCCAAAATGATCCCCGGCAAGGCAAGCAAAATATCCATAATCCGCATGAGCAGGTGATCAATAAATCCTCCCATATACGCACTGATGACACCAATCATCGTTCCTGCCGATACGGTGATGCCGACCGCCATGACAGCAACCACAAGCGTAACGCGCGTTCCGTATAAAATACGGGAAAACAAATCGCGGCCGATCGCATCCGTTCCGAGAACATGCTTGGCAGACGGGCCTTGCAAAAAGGCTTCGTAATTACTTTCAGTAGGGTCATAAGGAGCGATCCAAGGCCCGACGATTCCGATCACAGAAATGAGTAAAAGCACCACCAAGCTTAGTTTTGCTGCTCGCTGTTTCTTGATTTTTTCCCAAAAGGCAAGCTTGGGGAAAATCGGGGAGTTGGCATGCGTCGCCCCATGTGCGACAGTTTTGCTCACCTCATTCAAGTTACCGCCCCTCCTTTTCCGTAATGAGGTCGACACGCGGATCAATCAAACCATAGAGGAGGTCGACCATCATATTTACCACGACATAGACGAAGCCCATAAGCAGCACAATGCCCTGAATCATCGGAAGATCACGGGCTGAAATCGCACGGATAGCCAATGTGCCGATACCAGGCCAGTTGAACACTTGTTCGATGATAACCGCCCCACCCAGCAGAGTCGCGATTTGCAAGCCTACCACCGTAACAACAGGAATCATGACATTGCACAAGGCGTGTCGAAATAGGATTATCGACTCCCTCAATCCCTTGGCTCGTGCCGTTCGAATGTAATCATGGGAAAGCACTTCGACCATACCTGAACGCGTCAGTCGGCTGATCATCGCGGAAGACAAAACGCCCAAGGTACAAGCAGGCAAAACAAGATCCTTCCATCCCGTACCGCCCGCGATGGGAAACCAGCCTAATTGAACAGAAAATAACATGATTACGATTAACCCCAGCCAGAAGCTCGGCAGCGATAATCCGATCGAAGCTGCTGCCATCAGCATAAAGTCCAAGAGCGTATTTTTGTATTTCGCAGCGATCATTCCCATCGTTAAGCCAATCACGACCGCGATGCCAATCCCAGCGAAGGCTAGCTTGGCCGTTGCCGGAAACCGTTCCATTATTTCCACGATGACAGGTCTTTCTGTTTGTAAGGAAGTCCCGAAATCCCCTTGGATGACTTTTTCCATGTAGGTCAGGTACTGATGAGGAAGGGGTTGATTTAGCCCCATTTGATCACGTAACTGTTCCACTTGTGCTTTTGTAGCCTTTTCCCCTAACATGATCCGTACTGGATCTCCAGGAATAAAATGAACGAGCGCAAACGAAAAGATGGAAATGCCGAGGAGGACAATCACTCCTGAGAGCATCCGATTCAACAAATACTGTTTCATGATTCGTTCGCTCCTCTCTTCCAGAATGCGTATTCATTGCTTACGGCTAAACTCGCTTGGGAATTTGGCGATAGGAGCCCATCATGCGAATTACCGTGTGACTTCCGTCTCGTATAAAGCGTACGGTTTGATCCGAACCTTCAACGTTCGCGAGAAAAACGTCTTCGTCGATAGCTTTTAAAGAGAATGAGTCCAAATGATCGACCGTTACGATCAGCGTGCCTGCATCCACGCTTACCTGAAGATGAATTCCTTCCATAGATCCGTACTCGCCCGCATATTCAAGCAGACGATCTGTCGGGAGGTCATATTCCTTATACGTGACATGCGTTGATTTCGCAGGACGATTCTCGATGCAGTGAAACGTGCCATGTGCCAATGCGGCAGCCGGCGAACCGCTGAGATTGGTGAGCGCCACGGCAGCCAATCCGTTCTCGGGGATAATGCTCATGTAGGCTTGGATCCCTTTTTCTCTGCCGCTATGGCCCAGCATCACAGCGCCGTAGAAATTGGGTGTAATCGCTACACCATACCCGTAATATTGGTTTTGCTCGCATCGGAAATAAGGGGTGGTCATCTGCTGCACACTTTCCGTGCGAAGAATTCGTTCCTTGCCAATCAAACCTTTCGTGCGAAACAGCTCGGTGTATCTCATCATGTCGGTGAGCGTTGATTTTAATCCGCCGGATGATTGAAACGGCGGTGTCTCAAATAGCGGTGTCCTATCCTCGTACCCGTGCAACTCTTCCAAAGAAAAGCAACTATGCTGCATTCCAGCTGGTTGGAGAATATGCTCCTTCACATACGTCGAATATGGCTTGCCGCTTGCCCGCTCAACAATAGCACCCAGGAGCGTATAGCAATCATTGGAATAACTGAACTCCGTACCTGGTGCGCCCAATAAAGTAAATTCCAGTTGTGCCATATAGGTCATTAATTCCTCATAGGTGTTGATTCCACGCTTGAGTGCTTCATCGACGCAAGATAATGGCGGCAAACCGGAGGAATGAGTTAGAAAGTTGTGAATGGTGATTGCTTCCGTTCCACTTCTCGTTTTTACATGAAACTCTGGCAAAAAACGGGAAACAGGATCGGCAACGGTCAGTTTTCCGGCTTCCTGTAGCTGCATGATCGCAATAGCGGTGAACGATTTCGTAATCGAAGCGATTCCGAACAAAGTATCAACTGTCGCTACCTGACCTTGCTCGGTATCACGATAGCCGAAGCCTTTGGCATAAACGAGCTGTCCGTTTTTGGCCACTCCAATTGCAGCCCCAGGCACCTTGCTTCCCATCATTGTTTCCCGGACAAACTCCTCATAACTCACGATCCATTCCTGATTGTTCATGACCTGTTCTCCTTGTTTTTTGTTTCCTCGTTTACTTAACCCACACGTCCTGATACAATTTCAGTCCGGATGGATCAAGCATCAGTCCCTGAACACGGTTGTTTACTACGACAAACCGTTTTTCCGTGTAAATGGGAATCCAAAACGCCTCCTCCACAGCGCGCTTCTGAAGATCTTCATAAATTTTCGCTCTATCGTCGCTCTTCATCGTCACCTGTCCCTTTTCCAGCAAGGAATCGATCGTTTTGTCATGGATGGCTGACCGATTCATCCCACCGATCTGAGTTGAATGCATGAACGGAAACAAGATATCAGGGTCATCAGCCACGTATCCATCCAGCGCCAAGTCAAATGTGCCGGCAGCAGTTAACTGGTCGACTGCGCTGCCTTCCAGAGTAATGATTTTCACGTCTACCCCAATCGCTTTGAACATTCCTTGCATCAACTGGGCAGGTTGAGACCATACTTCCATACTCAACAATTCGAGATGAAGCGGTTTTCCTGCTTTCTCCCTTATCCCTTGTGCATTCAGTTTCCATCCGGCTTCTTCCAGGAGCTTCACTGCTTCCTCGGGGTTGTATTTGTATGCATATTGGGCAATGGATTGATCGTATCCGAACAAATTTGCTGGTAGCGGACCATCTGCAACAATTCCTTCGCCTTGCAGATGCGACTGCACGATAGCATCTTTCTTTACTGCCATTTGCAATGCTTTGCGTACATTTTTATCTTGTAAAATCTCGTTATTCAAGTTCAGCTCGACAAACAGCCCCAAGCCGCGCTTTGTCTGCTCAAGTACCGTAAAACGATTGTTGTTCTTGAATTTCTTCGCGTCTTTCGCAGGGAGATCAGCGATGTCGATGGTTCCACTCTCCAAAGCAGCGACAGCCGTTTGCGGATTTCGAATCAATTTCAGAACTAATTTGTCCGGCCTCGGTGGTCCTTGATTTTTAAAGAAGGGCGTTGCCCAGCGATACGCATCATTTTGAATCAGTGTGATAGAGTCTCCTGATTTCCAGCTCTCCATCTTCCATGGACCGACACCAACCGGATTCCTTCCGTATTGATCCCCAAACGTTTGCACCGCGTCCCCCGAGAGCGGCTGCATCCAGCTCGCGGAAGTGAAATAGGTGAGGAGCGTGGCAGATGGTTCATTCAACTCCAAAATAAGGGTCTGATCATCTGGTGTTTTGATCGATTTGATGATGCCAAGAACCATCCCTACGCCTTTCGGAGCGATTTCCGGTGCCATAGCCCGCTCAAACGTTCGCTTGTACGCCTGTGCAGTAAGCAGTGTCCCATCATGAAAGGTCACGCCTTGGCGAATGCGAAATGTCCATGTCTTCCCATCTTCCGAAATGGAGTACGATTCGGCCAGATGGGGCTTGACCTCATTTGTTTGGGGATCTCTGTAAAGGAGAGCCCCCCCTAGATTGAGCGCGACCCCCTCCGTGCTTAACGCTGTTGATTTGTGGACATCCAGTGTATCTGGTTCACTGCCGATCGCAACGGTGATCGTACCGCCCTTTTTCTCGGATATATTGGCATCTTTTTTTCCTTCATCCGTATCTGGTTTCGTGACAAGCGTCCCGCAGCCGACCACGCTTGCCAACAATACGAAACAGGAAAGGACAATGCTCACAAACGTGGTGGTTTCCCGCTTTCTTATCCCCATGAATGGCACCACTCTCCCTTGTTTGGGACATATCCTTGCCTCCTACAATCTGAGCCAATCAACCGTTTTTTGATCCAGCTTTTTGACGAGAGCCGTCAGCAATTTCACCGTATTTTCTACATCATCATGATGAAGAATCGAAGCGTGACTGTGAATGTAGCGCGCAGGGATTGCAATAACAACTGATGGAGCCCCTTTGCCAACCATATGTGCAGCTCCTGCGTCCGTACCCGCACCTGCAATAGCACCATATTGATACGGGATGCCTTCCTCTTCAGCCGTATCAAATAACAGTTCCCGCAATTTTCGATTGGGTACGAGCGAGCCGTCGAATAGACCAATTGTAGGCCCGCCACCGCACTTGATATCAGGCAAATTAGGAGAGTCGGCGCTTCCTGGCGTGTCAAACGTTATCCCCGTCTCCAATGCAATGAATATATCTGGCTGCACCATATACGTGCTCGTGAATGCACCGCGGCATCCCACTTCTTCTTGTGCAGTAGCGCCGCTAAAGACGATGTTGGGGTGATCCGTTTCTTGTAACTGTTTCATTACTTCAATGGCTGTAAGGCAACCGCCGCGATTATCGAGCGCTTTTGCCATATACATCTTGTCATTCGCCATCACCGTGAAAGGGCAGATCGGCACAATCGGATCACCTGGACGAATCCCCAGTTCCTTTGCCTGTTCTGCACTGGATGCTCCGATGTCGATGAACATACGCTCGATCTCAACCACTTTCTTTCGTTCTTCCGAAGACAGCAGATGCGGCGGTTTTGACCCGATTACGCCGACGATATCCCCTTTGCGTGTTTTAATGTTCACGCGCTGTGCCAGCATCACCTGCGA
The DNA here is from genome assembly GCF_013284285.1 of Brevibacillus sp. HB1.4B. Classification (NCBI taxonomy): domain Bacteria; kingdom Bacillati; phylum Bacillota; class Bacilli; order Caryophanales; family Paenibacillaceae; genus Brevibacillus; species Brevibacillus sp. HB1.4B. Next base: position 757,042 of record NZ_JABSUT010000001.1, on the reverse strand, counting down.
CCACCAGCCACCAAGCGGCTGGAAGGCGATGAATCCATCCTTCATGACACGCGTTACCATGAACCCCACTTCATCCATATGGCCCATCATCATGATTTTGGGTCCATTGGCCAGGCCTGTTTTCCGCCCGATTATGCTTCCCAGATTATCTGTGAACACTTCTTCTGTAAGCGGTTCCAAGTACGTGTGCATTAATTCTCGCACTTCCTGTTCTTGTCCGGGAACTCCGGAAGCCTCTGTCAGCTCTTTCAGTACCTTTACCCAACTATTCATCCCTATCTTCCTCTCCATTTGCATGTTATCTCCAGCTATCATCCATGCGATCATAGGAACCGATGCGAAGATCTGCTTTTTCGTTCGCCAGTACATGCTTGGCTATACGCTCAGATGGGGTACGAGGCAATTCACTTCGGTATTCCCAATATCGTGGAACCTTGTAGTAAGCAAGATGCTCGGCGCAATAAGAGATCAACTCATGAGGAGGCACCGTTTGGTCCGCTTTCACTACCACGTATGCCTTGATTTCTTCCCCGCGTATTTCGTCTTTCACTGGAAGACAGGCAGCATATTGCACGGCCGGATGCATTTTCATGACTTCCTCAACCTCAGCAGCCGAAATATTTTCCCCGCTCCGGCGAATCATCTCCTTTTTTCTGCCGACATAATAGATGTATCCGTCTTCGTCCATTCGCACCAAATCTCCGGTGTGGAACCAGCCGCCCTGAAAGGCAGCGCAAGTCGCATCAGGGTCTTTATAGTAGCCATCCATCATCCCCAAGCCCCGTAGGACGAGTTCGCCAACCTCGCCTCTCGAAACGGGGCGGTTGTGAATATCAACAATGCGGACGGTCCGGTCTTTATCCGGTTTTCCGATGCAGCCTGTTCCGAGCAATCGGTCATGATCGTGTGGTTTTACCGAAATATCTCCACCTGTCTCTGTCATGCCAAAAACTTCATACCACGGCGCGCCCCATCGCTCTTCCAATTCGCGGTGCAGATGCGGGGGAATGGCCGAGCAAAAGATGGTGCGAACGTTATTTTCCCTGTCTAAGGGCGAGCGTGGTGTTTTGACCATTAGCGTGGGCATGATCCCCAGGCAGTAGAAAAAGGTAACGTCATATTGCCGTACTTTCTTCCAAAATGTAGAGGGATGAAATCGATCGAGAACCACAAGCTTTGCCCCCACAGCGATCGCACCCAGCAAATTCCATTGCGGGTCCATATAGTAAAAGGGCTGCGCCGTTAACAGTACATCTGAATGGGTCAAATTGGGATGCTGCTCGATCATCTTTTTTGCTATGGTGAGCCAATATTCATGGGAAAGCATACACCCCTTGGGGAAGCCTGTCGTGCCGGATGTATATTGGATGTTGACTAAAGTTTCAGGAAAAACGGTAAGTGCTGTTGGTGTCGTGGGCGCTGTTTCACACATCGTTCTGAAATCGACAGCGTTGGGATCGTCTGATTGGTCTACTGAGAGGATTGTTTGGAGGGTTTGTAAGGAAGGTCTGATCTTCTGTAGCAGGGATAAAAACTCCTGTGAAGTTACGATAACGATTGCTTCGGAGTGGTGGAGGATATATTGTGCATCGTACTCTTTGTAATTTACATTTATCGGCACGATAGTCGCGCCCAGTTTTGCCAACGCCAGCCAAGTAAGCGGGAATTCCGGCTGGTTCCTCAGCATGACGGCTACCCGATCCCCATAGCCTACGCCCAGCACTTGGAGCATGTTGGCGATCTGGTTGGAACGGTCTTCTATCTCCTTAAATGATAGTTGTTCATTCCATTCATCAAAGACAAGCCCGATTTTTTCTCCCCATCGTTTGGCCGCCCGCGCCGTCAAAGACTTGATTTCTTGCAAGTCCAAAAGGTTTCAGCCCTCCTTCTTTATACCGATCCTTTTTTTCGGAACCCTTCAGCCGCCTGCTTGGATTCGATCGATTGCACGGTTGCCAGCGCATGCTCGATCTCCAATTCAAAAGCTGCCTCCAGATCGCATTGTGCTCCGCGATTTAGCGCAAATTTGGCTTTTGCAAGCGCTACTTGCGGGAGCTCAGCTAACCGTTTCGCCCACTTGTCAGCTTCTTCAGCTAACACTTTATGATCCACTACCTTGTTGATGAGTCCTAGATGCAGTGCTTGCGATGCACCAAACCTTTCGCCCGAAAACAGCAATTCTTTCGCCCGGACCAGTCCAATCGCGATGGGAAGGATATGTGAGATTCCTCCAGTAACACTAAGTCCGACACTCACTTCCGGAAAGCCGAATTCGGCATCTTGAGCGGCGATGATCAAATCGCATCCGAGTGCAAACTCACACCCTGCTCCTAATGCATAACCATGGACCGCAGCGATCACCGGAAAAGGAACGCGCTGAATCTTTCGTGTTATATCCTGAATTTTCTGTAGATTAAGGCGTATCTCAGCCTCATTTGCAGGCTTTTCTTCATGACGCAAATCATGTCCTGCACAAAAAGCATTCCCGCGGCCAGCCAGTATTGCCGCCCTTACTCCTTCCCGTTCCAACTTATCGAGCGATCCATACAGCTCCTCTACCAATTGTGGAATCACCGCATTTAACCGCTCGGGGCGATTCAGGTGAATCCAGCCTATCTCTTGATGGATCTCACACTCTACCACCGCCTTACGTGTTGTCATTCTTTTTTACCTCCGCCTTTATTTTGGAAAACAATGCTCTTGCATTCGAACCGAGCACCTTCTCTAGCACCTCGGGCTTTATGCTTAATTCCTTCCATTCTGCAATCGCGCGTTTCAGAGGAAATACAGGCCAGTCTGTTGCAAAGAGGATTTGATCTTGCAAGAGGTTGTTTGCTAACCTGTACATCATCTCCCACCCTGCTCCTTGCACCCCCAAATACCTTGGAGAAAGCCCGCCCAAATCCATCAGAACATTGGGGTGCTTGCGCGCTACGGCAACCATTTCAGGCACCCAGGGCCACCCCCCATGACACGCGATCAATGTTAATTCTGGGAAATCACAGGCGACTTGATCTAGTAACAGCGGGTGTTCATTCCGGATGGGATGAATCATCGAATAATTAATTCCCGTATGAATGGCAACTGCCAAGCCTAACTCGGCAGCCTTTGCGTATACGGGATATAATTTGCGATCATCGATCGGCATCTCAAAAAATGCAGGCTGGATGTTTACTCCCAGAAAGCCCAACTCTCTGATGCGGCTCACTTGTTGGACAGCGCGCATCGGTCTGAAATGCTCCATTGAAATCGTACCGAATCCTGAGAAGAGCTCAGGGTGAGCGGATATGACTTTTGCCAATGCATCATTCAGCGCATCTCCATTCTCGCCGAATTCGTATTCTGCATGCATAATGGCATGGTGTACTCCTGATTCTTTCATTTCTTGAATCAAATCGTCGAGCGTTTTCGCGATAGTCGATCTTACTTGTAACACCGCATCATATTGAGCGACGTACTCATTTCGCATTTCACCGATGCGTGCCTCACGGAACTGCTGTGGCAAGCGGACACGGGCATCAAGAATGTTCATGCGCAGCAGCCCCCAGCCATGGTTTCATAAAAAAACGAGCGGGTTCAGGCAGATCTAAATCGGAGACAGTCAGTTGCTGACCGTTTCGCTTTGCCTGTACGAGTGCAAGCGCCATATCGGAAAAATTCAAGCTGATTTCTTCCAATGAATTTGGGCCATCGGGTGAGTACCAATGGGCGACACCCGTGCACATTTGAAGCAAAGCCAGGACGGTAAGCTTGGTATTTTCTATCGTAAATACGCCCCCCTCTAATCCGTCCGTTAAAATACGATGCCAGAGCAGCTCATATTCACTGCGCAACCTGGCAATTTCTACGCGCGTATTTCCTGTCAGCGCACGGAACTCGGTATCTACTACTAACGCTGTTAGCTTGTCAATGGCATGGCTGGTAACATGAAGCTGTACAAACGCTGCCAATTGTTGTTCGGGCGCTTCAAGTTCAGCGAGCACTTCCTTTGCATTTCCAAGTAGGGTCTGTAACCCTTCTTGCATGATGGCAACGAGCAGATCCTCTTTTGTTTTCATGTAATGATAGAGGGTGGAGGAGGTTACCTCTGCTTCTAGAGCGATATCACGTATGCTGGTTGCTTCAAATCCTTTTCTTGCGAATAGCCGTAATGCTGCTTGAAATATTTTTTCTTTCGTCAAAAAAGCGCGCTCCTTTCTACTGATGATTACAGAAAACTCGAGTCGATCGATCGATCGATAGGTTGCTTGTAATCCCACTTTACTAACCACCTGGTTTAATGTCAAGATTATTTTTTATTTTCTGATATTTCCCTTAGCATAACAAAAATCTCCTCCGGTTTCCCCATGAGGAGATCTGAATTCGTTATGCCATAGCAGCTTTTACATTGGGCTCCCATACATTACGAAAGTAGATTAGATGCATTACTTCAAATATCTTCCCGTGATCGACTGTTCCGCATGGATGATCTGCGGAGGTGTGCCCTCGAAGACCACCTGACCGCCGTTGCTGCCTCCGTCCGGTCCCATATCGATAATCCAATCCGCTTGGCTGATCACATCGAGATTGTGCTCGATGACGATTACCGTATTGCCTGTATCCACGAGGCGGTTCATGATCTCCAGAAGGTGACCGATATCTGACATATGTAGGCCAGTTGTCGGCTCGTCCATCACGTAGATGCTGCCCTTCTTGTGCAGCTCGCTTGCTAGTTTGATGCGCTGGCATTCCCCGCCGGAGAGCGTGCTAAGTGGCTGGCCGAGTGTAATATAGTTTAGCCCCACATCACTCATCGCCTGGAGCTTGCGCACAACTTCTTTTAGCTCAAAAAATTCCAATGCCTGCTCCACCGTCATCTCCAGTACTTCTGCAATTGACTTGCCGTTCAGCTTGTATGCGAGCACCTCTTCCTTGAACCGTCTTCCTCCGCAGACTTCGCACGGCAGCTTGACGCTTTCGAGGAATGCAAGGTCTGTATACACAACCCCTAGACCTTGGCAGTTCTCGCAAGCCCCCTTGGAGTTGAAGCTGAACAAGCCTTGGTTGACCTTGTTCGCGGAAGCAAACGCCTTGCGCACATCATCCATGATCCCTGTGTAGGTCGCGGGATTGGAGCGTGTTGACACGCCTACCGCCGATTGGTCGATGACGATCGCATCCGAATGGTTGCTAAGGAATACTTCGTTTATCAGCGTACTCTTACCTGAGCCGGCGACACCCGTAACTACGGTCAGCACTCCGGTTGGAATATCAACACTCACGTTCTGCAGGTTGTGCAGTTTGGCATCCACAATGGATAACTTGCCGGACGGCTTCCTGTAATCTTGCTTCAGCTGGATCGGCCGCTTCATATGGGTACCTGTCAGTGTCCCTGACTCCAGCAGACCTCCAAAGCTGCCTTCATACACGATGGTACCGCCGTGGCTACCGGCGTGAGGTCCGACGTCGACGATATGATCTGCCACCTTGATCACATCAGGATCATGCTCGACGACAATGACGGTATTGCCCTTGTCGCGCAGCTTCTGGAGCAATTCATTTAATCGGTGTACATCACGGGGATGTAAACCAACGCTGGGCTCATCAAAAATGTAAGTAACATCCACCAGACTGCCGCTCAGATGCTTCACCATTTTGACACGTTGCGACTCGCCGCCGGACAAGGTATCCGTCTCACGATCCAGCGTCAAGTAGTCTAGTCCGATATCCACTAGATGCTGCAACCGTTCCGTCAACGACTTGACCATCGGTGCGGCGACCGAATCGTCAATCCCCTGAATGACGCGAATGAGCCGACCGACCTCCATGGAAGACATCTCTGCAATGTTGAGGCCATTGATTTTGCAGTTCAGTGCGGCCTGATTGAGTCTCGCACCATGACAGCTGGAGCAAGAACCTTCGGAGATGAACGGCGCAACCGCTTTTTGTGTACGCTCAGATTTCGTCTTTAGATCCTGCTTGATGTATTTGTTGGTGAATTTCTCCATGACGCCTTCTACTGTAATATTCACGGCTTTCCCGGCGAATTGCATCTCCACTTTCCTCGCCTTGGCGTACAACAGCTGCTCTAGCTCCTCATCCGAATAATCGCTCAGCTTCTTGTCAGGATTAAAGCCCGTCTGCACGAGCATATTCCATTCCATGCCGTCTACCTTATAGTCCGGCAGCATGATTGCCCCTTCATTCAACGACTTTGACATGTCCAGCGCCTTGCTCATGTCAACGCTCAGACTGCGACCGATCCCGTTGCATTCGGGACACATGCCTTGGGGGTCATTAAAGGAGAACATATGCGCTTGTCCAACATTGGGCTGACCTATTCGGGAGAAGAGCAGGCGAAGAATAGGAGAAATATCGGTAATTGTGCCCATCGTGGAATGGGAGCCGCCCCCCAGTCGCTTCTGGTCCACGATAACCGCCATACTCAGGTTCTCGATCGCGTCCGTATCCGGCTGCGGATAACGGGGCAAGAAATTGCGCACGAACATGCTGAAGTTCTCATTCAGCAATCGCGTGGATTCTGCGGCGATCGTATCGAAGACGATCGATGACTTGCCGGAGCCAGATACACCGGTGAAGATCGTAATCTTCCGCTTGGGAATGCGTAAGGATACGTTCTTGAGATTGTTTTCCCTCGCACCGGAGATTACGATATACTCCTGATTAGATTCGCTCATGCCAAACATCCTTCCGATAGTATTCATTTCTACTTATATTTACATTGTACCATTCAGAAGGAGATCTTCGCTTCTGGCAGTTCTCGCTTACAACCAAGCACTTCGCCTACCTATTATTTCCAATGGACAGCCGTTATTTTCACCAAAGCGCCCGCAAGGTGAGTATTATCCTCTAAGCATCAAGGCACAGACAAGTTCACCTTGTAGCATTCCCTTTCCTCCAGATGGAATCTTGATCAAGCAATCGGAATCTTTAATGGATACCGTAACGCTTGATTGATCCATCCCAACAGGTTTTACGAACACCTTGCCATCGATTACATAAGACTTTCCGCGAACATACCGAGGATACCCATTTATCTTTGTAAAGTCTTCGCCTAGAAAAGCAGTAAAGTCTCTCATGTATCTATTTTGAATACCCTGCATACCCAAAATCACAGGACGGACGAAGAGCTCAAAACCAACAAAGCATGCTCCCGGATTGCCTGACAAAGCAAACAAAAATTGATCATTCCAAACCCCTGCGGATGTAGGACTTCCGGGTCGCATCGCTACTTTGTTAAACAGGACCTTCCCTTTCCATTTTTCAAAAATATCTACGAGAATGTCGTAGTCGCCTACCGATACTCCACCTGATGTGATCACGAAATCCGCAACGGAAAATGCTTCAAGAATACGAGTTTGTGCCTGATCCGCTTCGTCTGGGATGGAACCCATCAGTAATGGAATCCCTCCTGCCCCCCGAATAAGTGCCGCCAGCATATAAGAGTTACTGTTTCGAATTTTACCTGCGCAAAGTGGCGCATCTACAGGTAAAAGCTCTGAACCTGTTGCAAAAATTGCGATGGTTGGGCGCTTATATACTTTGACGCGGGAGAAACCGAATGTAGCCAACAATGCGGTCTCACCAGCGAGGATTTCTGTACCTTTTTGCAGAACACAATGGCCCATTGTGATTTCGTGGCCAATCGGAGTCAGGTTCTGCCCAGGATGGACTTCTTTTTTAATGGAAATGTACGTTTTGCCCTGCTCCTCAAGGTCGTCTGTCATTTCCAGCATAATGACTGCGTCTGCATTTTCAGGTACCATGGCTCCCGTCATGATTCGGGAGGCCGTTCTTTGCGATAATTCTTTTGTAGGTAGAGCTCCACACGGAATATTGTCGATCACTTCCAAAAGGACAGGAGATTCAGATGATGCCCCTCGAGTTGAACTGGACATAATCGCAAAACCATCCATCCCAGAACGCCGGAAATGAGGCATATTGTCTGGCGCAATGATATCCTCCGCCAACGTACGACTGTAGGCATTTTCCAATGAGACTTCTTCCACATCCAGACGGTTCAGATGTTGCTCAATTCTGCGCTGTGCTTCCACAACTTGAACCGCATTTCGATGAAACCGATTCACGCAATCTACTCTATCCATGTCGTCTACACTACCCTCCAATTTGAGACATGCGCCTACCTGTTGGTACATGCGACTGACTCTCATCAACTAAAGCTTTGGCCATTTCGTGATTCAGTGGTTTGATATGCAATGCTCGAAAAAAGAGGTCGCGTACCGCTTCATCATCTCCAATGCACGTACGAACATTAAACTCATCCGACCAATATAGGCATGGCTTTATATTTCCATCTGCTGTCAAACGAAGCCGATTACAAGTTTCGCAGAAATGATCGCTCACGGGATGAATAAGCCCAAAACTCCCCTTGGCGCCTTCTATCCGAAACGTTTGTGCAGGTCCGTTGCCTCGCACTTCATGACTCTCAGCCACTTTCCAGCCCAAATGATGACAGCGTTCCAATACGAAGGACGACGTTCAACTTAATTGGATCTATCCCTACTTGTTGGCATGCAGCTATGCTATCCAAAACGCGATGGACATCTCCACCGCGGGTAATCAACGAAAAACGATCCGCTTTCAATGTATCCAGACTGATATTCACACGGTTCAAGCCGGCTTCTTTTAATTGTTGAGCCTTTCTCGCCAAGAAAATCCCATTGGTAGTCATTGCGATATCTTCGATTCCTGGAATTCCCGCTATCGCGGATACCAAATGTTCAATGCCTTTGCGGACCAATGGTTCTCCACCTGTCAGCCTTACTTTTTTGACCCCCATTTCGGCCAAAACCCTCACAACCTCGGTTATTTCGTTCAAAGACAAGATATTTTCATCAGGTTCAAATTCCATCCCATCAGCAGGCATGCAGTAAACACACCGCAAGTTGCAACGATCCGTTACCGATATGCGTAAATAGTCATGGACACGACCAAAAGCGTCCACCAATTCACTTGGAATCACTGGACTTCCCCCTTTCAACCTCTGCAATTCGTTCGGGCCACGTGTACACATTAAACTTTTGATTTCGAATAAAACCAACCGTGGAAATGCCAAGACCCTGCTCCAGACGAAGAGCCAATTCAGTAGGAGCTGACTTCGATCGGTGATTCTGTCACGATGGAATCTACCACTTCCTTCAAAGTACCATATTCATCATGCAGGAGATGTGATAAAACGCACACCGGTTGAATCATGAGCGTTTCTCTCCTTTCCTCCCATCCTGATCAAGAAATTGATCTATCTAAAACATAGACGGTCATGGCAATGTCCTCTTCAATGTTAATATCTGAAAAAATCCGCAAGACCTTTGCGTGGATGATATCTTCGAGTTTTGCTACCACCTCAGGGTCGTTATAAATGTTCTTCACGAGCTTCGTGCGTGCATCGTGTACCATTCGTTTGCCTTCATCAGACAGAATCATAAATTTTTCAACATTTGTCAGGTTCCCTTTCATCTCACAGATCACCCATGGACCACAAAAACGTGTAACGATTTCTTTCGGACCGTTACCGACGTATTCTTTTCGTATCTCACGAACTAGCATGCTGAATTGATGTTCGAGGTTTTTCGTCATTCGATGCTCTCCTTTCATTCCCCTTGTTTGTTCTTACGAGGAGCCAACAATAGGTAACAAATGACCAGGATAAGAATCACTAGCGATAGAATCAGATTATTCATAGCGTCATCACGATTGACGATGATAAAACGTATCGTGCCGGTAATGCCGATATAGATGAGGTATCGTAGCGGAAAGTGATACTCTTCCTTAAAATATTTGACGATCATAGAAACAAAAACAAAGTACAGGAAAAAGGCTAAGACTTCCTCCAAAATATCATGAACGTTAGTATTACCAAGAAGTGCAGCTGTCACAATGAAATACAGTTCGCGTACTAGATAAAAGCTCAAGACAAGCCCCAGAATGATGAGTGAAGTATTTAGCATCCGTTGATAGAAGTGCACGATTGATGTCTCGTTCATCATTCCTTTAAACCCTCTCCTAATCCTTTCAGCAGGTTTATACCAAAACCCATTGCCCGATTGATGTCTGGATCACGCAGAGCTTTCATCAAATCGAAGACACCAACCTTTTTTCCAGAGCGAAGAGCATCATCGACCCTTTGTAGACCCTTTGTAACACCGCCCATCAGCTTTTTTGTCATATCAGGATCTAGCTCTGTTAACCCACCTGCGGCAGCCATCGCATTGTTGATCATAGTAGTGACAGGTGGACGTACCATTTGCCCTACGACAATTTTGGCAATATCCTCCTTCGCCTCTACGACGGCGTTGAGTGCTCCAAGAATTCCACTTTTATGGAGTTCCTGGAGCAGCTTGATCGTTGCCTGAATCCCTTCCGGATTTTTGGCGAGCGCTTGTATGACACTTTCTACCGATTGATCTTGTTTTTCTCTTTCAGTAAGAACAGGTTCTACCACTTTTGAAATCGGTCTTGCCATTATTTTTTACCTCCCACCATGTTTACATCTGCAATCGGTTCATAATCGTCTCTCGCCCATTTGCGCTCTACCTGGACACCCAACTGAGGGTTTCGCTTTGCATAGCGGGGATTGTACATGGGCAGTGGAGTCATTCCTTTTTCTTTGAGAAACTCCATACGTACTTTTGCTTGCTTGTAGGCAGGGGTTTGCGTGCGAACGTCCCCAACGCTGCCGGTTAAAAGGTTAATGGCATTTTCATGGCTAACAGAGTGCATGGGTACATACAATTCTTTACCGCTGACTCGATCTGTCACGAGAACACGAAGCTTAATGGCTCCGTATGGAGAGACGAGCCGAACCAACGAACCGTCTTTTAGCCCCCGCTCGCGAGCAAGCTCAGGGGAAACCTCCACAAATACTTCCGGTAGCTTATATTGGATGCCTTTTGATTTATTCGTCATATTTCCTTCATGGAAATGCTCCAGTAGTCGTCCATTATTTAAGGTAAGATCAAATTCCGATGGATACTCCATAGGCGGAACATATTCAACGAGCGAAAGTCTTGCTTTTCCGTCTGGGAAGTTGAATTGATCTTTGTACAGAAGCGGCTCGTGGGTACCATCTTGTTGCACTGGCCAAAGCAAGCTGCTCCATCCTTCCAAACGATCATAAGAGACTCCAGCATAAATCGGTGCCAGGCTCGCAATTTCGTCCATGATCTCTCCTGGGTGTTGGTAACTCCAGTTTGCGCCCATTCGTTGTGCGATTAGTTGGATGATCGACCAGTCCGGTTTTGATTCTCCCAGTGGTTCCATTACTTGATACAACCGTTGGATACGTCTTTCCGTATTCACAAAGGTACCCTCTTTTTCCAGGGATGGAGACGCAGGTAAAACGACATCGGCAAATTGAGCCGTCTTGGTCAGGAATATGTCTTGTACGACAAAGAAATCAAGCTTGCTGAGCGTATCATGCACGTGGTTGGCGTTGGAGTCGACCCAAGCCATGTCTTCCCCCATCAGGTACATAGCTTTCAGTTCGCCTTTCTCCACCGCTTCCAGCATTTCAATATTGGTTAAGCCTGATTTGTTCGAGATCGTTACGTCATACGCCTTTTCAAATTTGGCCCTCGCCTGATCATCCCTAATTGGCTGATACCCTGGCAGCCAGGTGGGGAGTGTCCCCATGTCGCAAGCGCCTTGTACGTTGTTGTGTCCACGCAATGGATAGGCTCCTGCTCCTGGTCGACCGTAGTTTCCTGTTACCAGCAAGAGATTAGAGATAGCGGCTGACGTATGCGAACCCGCGATATTCTGCGTCACACCCATTCCCCACAAAATGCAAGTACCATCCGCTTCGCGAATCATTGTGGCTGTTTCAATTAACTGTTCTTTTGTCAGCCCGGCTACTTCCACAGCATACTCCAGCGTGTATTTTTCAAGCATTTTCCGATAAGAATCAAAATCGTTTACCCGGTTTTGGAGAAAGGCTTCGTCATGCCAGCCTTGATCGATGATGTACTTCGCGACTGCCGTCAGCCAGACAAAATCGGTCCCTTGCTTTGGATGCAGGTAAAGATCGGAACGTTCGACCATTTCATGCTTGCGCAGATCTGAGACAATCAGTTTTTGACCGTGTAGTTTCTTTGCCCGTTTCACGCGGGTTGCCAAGACGGGATGACCCTCTGTTGGATTCGCACCGACGATGATGACTAATCCAGCACTTGCGATATCTTGAATGGTACCCGAGTCACCACCGTATCCTACCGTTGCAAGCAACCCATCGGTGGCAGGTGACTGGCAGTACCTGGAGCAGTTGTCAATATTGTTTGATTCAAATACCTGCCGCGCCAGTTTTTGCATGAGGTAGGCATCTTCATTGGTCGTTTTGGATGAGCTAACAAATCCAAGCGCGTTGCCTCCGTAGTTTTGCTTGATGGAACCCATTCGCTCGGTGATCAGTGCAAGCGCCTCATCCCACGTAGCTGGCACAAATGCGTCTCCCTTTCGAATCAAAGGTGTAGTCAAACGTTGATCACTGTTAACAAAATCCCAGCCGAACTTCCCTTTTACACAAGTAGAGACACTGTTGACTGGAGAATCTTCCGTTGGTTCTACTTTTAGAATGTGGCGGCCTTTGGTCCATACCTCAAATGAACAGCCTACCCCACAGAACGTACATACGGTTTTCGTTTTCTTGGTCCTTGTTTCCCGCATCGCCGCCTCTACTTCAGAGATAGCAAAAATGCTGCTGTAGCCAGGCTCGACTTCTTTAATGAGATCGACCATCGGATTTAACAGGTCTTTTTTTATCCCTGACAGAAAGCCAGCTTCACCGAGCATGGATTTCTCCATTAGTGCATTGCACGGACAGACTGTCACACACTGACCGCATGACACACAAGATGATTCATTAATCGATTTATTATCATCCCAGATCACTCTGGGAATCTCTCGTTCCCAATCGATGGTGAGCGTTTCATTTACCTGTAAATCCTGACAAACCTCCGTGCAACGGCCACAGAGAATGCATTGATCGGGATCATAGCGATAAAAGGGATGCGACATATCCACTTCTTCCTTTTTTTCTCGGAACGGGCGTGTTTGGTGCTCAATTTCGAGCAGCTCTGCCGTATTGTGAACCCGACAATTTCCGTTGTTGTTGTCGCAGACGGTACAATACAGCATGTGGTTTTCCAAGATCCGGTCCATTGCTTCTGCCTGTGCACCTTTTGCCCGTTCGGAGGATGTAAGGATATGCATCCCTTCCTCGATAGGAGTCGAGCATGCCCGCATCATTTTCCCGTCAATTTCACACATGCATGTATCACAAGTTTGAATGGGCCCTAATATGGGTGAGTAGCAGATGTGAGGATGCTCTATTTCCTGTTGCAGTAAATAATCTAGGATACGGGTTCCTTCCTCCGCTTCATGCTTCACTCCATTTAGTTCAAAGCTAATTTTTTGCATCTTCTCTAAAACCTCCAAGAAAATAATAAAAGCCCACCATCAAACAACCTGAGCATGAACACATGGCCATGCGCAAATCGTTTGATGGTGGGCTAATTTCGAAGCATCCAATGATACTCGTTATCCGTCCCAACATATCTATGGGTGAGATCAGGATGATTGAGCAATTCGTCATTACTCACCAACTATGATCAGCTACGGCAACATTATATCACCGGATCTACATGGAAATCCAACTTTTTTTATGGAAGGATTGGGCACATGAAAAAGCTGTCAGGGAACATCAGTTCCTCCGACAGCGTATCTGTGTCAATCATCCTATGATTCTACTGCTTACAGAAGAGGCAAGATTGCGTTTGCGTACGCTTGGGCTCCCTTTTGATTGGGATGACCGATGGAGGCACGCTTGCAAATCTCGAAATCCAAGCCTGTGCACCCTGCTTCTGTGCAGGAGACGAGGCGCTCGGCTGCGATCAGGTCTTGAGGAGTCAGGTCCAAATTGATGCCGAATACATAGGGATCATCCGTCAGCGCCGCATGCTCCGGACCAAAATTCGGATCGGCGAAAAAGATACGCGGTTTATCGAGCTCCGCATTTCTCTCATCGATGGCTTTCCGCAAGTAGACCTTTGATTCTGCTTCAAGCTGGGCACAGCGTTTGTATACCTTTTCCAACTCAGCTGCACCCAGAATTCCTCCGGCTGCACCGCCGCCGACACCTCCGACAATGGCCCCTACGCCGATCAATAGTGCTTCTACCACAGCCATATCGCTCTTTTCAGACACAAGTGGATAATAACCGGTAACGATGACCTTGGCTTGTGTAAATTTATTCGTCACCTCGACCAGCAATTTCTTCATGCTCACAAAGAAATAGTCATAATGTAATTTCCCCAAATCGGCTGGATGGAAAGGATTCAGAACTGTCCGAACATCGACATCGTTCATACCTCCATCCAAAAGAATCAGATCCACCAAGTCAGCCTCGCCTTGGAAGAACGCACATTGCTGTAGGATCGTTGGGAATGATTTAGGTACCTCGCAGTCTACGGGGGCCACTACATCATCCTTACCCTCTCCAATAATGGCGCCGGAATGAGCGAGTACTTGTGTATATTGCTTGATATTTCCTTCTCTGGCCTGAACGGCTGCACCCACGATGGAATAAAACTTCTCATGCTCCTGCAAGCCTTGCCCCCAGCTCACGGAATCGCCCATCACGAGCATATGGAAAGTTTCTAGGGTCAGTGGAATTTCATTCGAAGGTGTCCCATCGGAAAGCCGCACTTTCAGGGTCACCTGTTCACCCGCTGGATTGCTCGCAACATCGGCCGGTCGAATCAAGGTAAATTCCATTTGTGTCGAGCTTAACATCCGTACATCGGGCATTTCTTGGTTGTTTACCAAGACAAGTGTCCCTTCGGAAAAGCCGCTTCCGTTCACGATCACTTTTTGTCCGGGCCTCACCCGTGTTTTCACTTGATTTTCCTGTTGGGCTGAAATGACTCGTGGATTCACGAAGACGGATGCCTTGTTGGAAAGAGTCGTATCTGATTGTCGTACTTGGAGCGTGCGGGAGCCCCCTGTCACGAAAGGCAAGACAAAATGGAGCATGGTATCACTTACTACCTGAGTTTTCGTTTCCGTGCCATCGATCAGCACGACATCGGTTTTGGTATAACGACTTCCTTCCAGCGTCACTGTATCACCTGCGAATGCATAGCGCGGAGATACATGGCTAATCGATGGCTCCAAGAGCTTGCGTCTGAATTCATCTGCGTCGATGGCTCGAAAGCTGACAGGTTCAGACAATCGGCCTCCCGCATATCCGACACGACCAGCATCGGCAAATGAACCCTGTTCTCCCGGTTGACCTGCTGTTCTTGGCCCTGGACCGCATGCCGTACCGAATTTTCCATTCTTGGTGTCACCCACCCCACCACCCGGTCCGCCTGCTCCAGGATTACCAGGAATTCCTCCTGCCCCCGGGCTGCCTCCCTCAATCGTAATCGCAAAGCCTTGCGAATAATTTTGGATGATCGTTTGTGGCGCGTACAGGGTCAACCGACCACCAGCGCCTCCATTGCCTCCCGGACCTCCGTATCCTGCTGCACCGCCGCGCCCTCCGTTTCCACCGGCTCCCGCTCCGGCTTTGCAGAAACCTGCCCAATCCAATTCAGCTGGCTTGCCTTTTCCTCCTCTGCCACCATCTCCACCGTCTTGCCCAGGCCCACCTTGTGTGCCATCTTGCCCTTTCAAGTCAAAATGAGGACGTCCCGCCAGATTAAGTACCCATAATTCGAGTTCAGGAGCAGCAGCGCCGTCGAATCCACGGTCTCCGGGCAATCCATCTGTTCCAGGTGTCCCCGGAATGCCGGAGAGCGTCGAAGACATCGGTGCATCAGAGGGTGTTATTGGTTTTTGTCGTTTGGCTGGAACATAGCGGTAAGGGCGCTCCCATGTAAACGTAACATTTTGTCCGACCGTCAACTTTTCGGCGATGATGATCAAGTAGCGCTGCGGATATTTCAAAATAACATTGGTTCCATCCTCGATATAAATTTCCGATGCGGCCCAATAGGCAGTGTCCACCGATATATTCAAGGCCGAAGCAGGAGATGGTACCGCTAATGTAGCCGTCATTTTTTTAGGAAACGGGATGGTTTGCAACAGTTCTGCTTTTCCACTTAACATTTGCAACGTTGATGAAGATTTAGCTGAGTCGATTCGGTACGCAGACTGAATCATGGTATTCCCACTGACGAGAGTTGGGCTTGGTTTCGTCAATCCCGACTGAGGTACTACCGTCCCACGGTTCTTGAGCGACCCCAGACTAGACAGGGATGTAATTCCGAATGACTCCAGCACCGCTTTGTGATAGGTCATTCGATCCTGAACCATTTGGGGGGCTGCTTGGAAGGTTGTCGGATTCACAGCCATGGTCGTAATCCCGAGCGTATTTCCCCCTGCATGGAAAGTGTTTGTAGAAGTTGACATTCTTTTTCCTCTCCCTTATCACAATGAATGAAATAGTTTGTGCGAGCCAGTCTCCATTGCACGGACGAATCATTCTTGGCTTACGCCGAATTCCTCTAACTCCCGAAAGCTGATTTTTCTTCTTTGTGCATGTGGTGTTTCTCCTCGATGCGCCCATATGATCTCCACATGATTGCCTTCCGGATCAAGAAAAGAAAAATGTGCATATTCGCTCTCCACATAAGGACCATGTGCCAAAATTCCGTGATCCGTCAGCCTCCTCCACACTTCCTTGAAGTGATCCAACGTATCTACCCAAAATGCCAGATGCACATGATGCGGATTGTTCAGGATGAGCAAATCATGCCTGCCCGATTGCGGATCAATCGCCAAGCATGCCGTTTCGTCGCTATGGTTCACCACTGCAAGATCAAGTGCGGTTTCATAAAAAGAGGCCAATCTGCGAACATCATGCGCATATAAGGAAATGTGACCCATGCGGCTTAGCTTTGACATGTTCCCTCCATCCTTTCGTATTGACTCGCCTGTTTCATCCTAACACCGACTATACGGGGCTCGATATTACTCGAAAGGATACATCCAAAAGGATACCCGTGCGATAAATATGAGTACCCAGTATAAAAGAAGCGTAGTAAAATCGTAGGAAGAAAAAGGAAAAACCTTGTGATGGAGCAGGTGATGCTATGAATTATCAGGATAGCCTTGAAGAGCTGGAAAGTCGTCTGTTGGTAGGACGAACCGAGGAAGTCCTTCATTTTTTGAAGTTGCTTGCGGATGAGCGGCGCTCCAAAAAAATCATGAATCTCTTCGGGACCGCAGGCGTAGGAAAAAGCTATTTGCTCGACGAGCTCAGGCGGCAGGCTCATCTGCGGCAAGCAGCTACTCTCTCTTTGGACAGCGAGCAATTTTGGCACACGCCCTCTGATTTTTGCCTGCATATTTTGCAGGCATTGCATGTCTATCATAAGGGAGAAGAGCAGCATCCATCCCAATTGTTGGAGGAATGCGTTTCGAAGCTGAATGAAAAAGCGGCCGATCAAAGACTCGTCCTCTTTCTCGACATTTACGAGAACTTGGACGGCTTGGACCATTGGTTGCGCGAATATTTTTTCAAACGATTAAGCGCGAATATCCTGATCGTGATCGCAGGGAGGCATCCG
The DNA here is from genome assembly GCF_013284285.1 of Brevibacillus sp. HB1.4B. Classification (NCBI taxonomy): domain Bacteria; kingdom Bacillati; phylum Bacillota; class Bacilli; order Caryophanales; family Paenibacillaceae; genus Brevibacillus; species Brevibacillus sp. HB1.4B. The sequence continues at coordinate 739,451 of NZ_JABSUT010000001.1, read as the reverse complement.
CTGTCTGAAGCTTGGCTTCTTTCGCCCGGTTGGCGGCACTTCATCAGTAGGGTCCCTTTATCCCATCTTCCTTACGATGCTGTCGAGCGGTATGCGCATTACTGTCACATTTTTGAACCGACTATCATCCAAGAAATGTGGCGGCGCTCCAAAGGGCATCCCCTTACCCTGTCATTGCTGTCCTTTACCTTGCAGCCGAAAGATCAGGAAGGAAACGGGGCTTTTCATGAGGAAATGGACACGCTGCCGTTTGTCGTAAGCCAATGGCTGCGCGAAGTTCCCGGCGAGCATTTGCGTCCTCTCGTGGAAGCAGCAGCCGTATTGCGACACTTTAATCAGGATAATCTGTCTTTTTTATTAAAAAGGGAAATCACCGCGTCCGAGTTTTTCCAATTGATCCGATTTTCGTTTGTACGGAAAGTGGACAGCGGCTGGACGATTCATTCCTTGATGAGAGAATCTATTGCCCAGGATATGCGGGCACGGACTCCGCTTCATTTTGCAGATTTGCAAAAGCGGGCCGTTCACTACTATTATGAGAAGTTCACCAAGTCAGCTCATTCGGTCCGTACACCAGAAGCTTTAGAGCTTACCTTCTTTTTAGGTGACGCACTCATCCGAGCCTTTTTAAATTGGTTCGACCCATTACCCAAACCGTTCGAATCAATCCACACTGGTCATCGGGAAGAACTATTGGAGTATATCCGCAATCAGCGGCACTGTCCCTCCCCTAAAACTATCAAGCTATTTGATCCGCACACGAACCGACATTTTGATTTTCACCTGACAGCGGAGCAAACCTTGTACCCATTGAATTGGCTTGATCATGACCGTCTATTCTCGCTGGGATACGACGTGCTTCGCGTTTTGCGCAATGATAAGGGAGCGATCTCGGCACTTGCTGCAGTTGTTCCCATCAACGAAAAAACCCTTCCTTACCTGATGGAACATTCCGGTTCTCGTTCCTATTTCACTGCTCTATCCAAAAAAGAGCTAGAACGGTTTCGCGTGCCGGAACACACACGGGCTGGCTGGTTCATCCACACCATTCATCAAGATGATTACGAGGATGTTTCCCAACATACAGCTATTGGCCATATGTTGCACGGTTTGATGTTCTCCGGAGAGTTTTTGTTGTGTTCACCTGCACCATTTCCTTTTTTCAAAGCTGCCCACGAAAGTTTGGGGTTTGATATAGCCGATTTCGCCACCCACACCAACTATGACGGAGTAACACCCACTCTCGTATTTTTCCGTGATACGCAAGGCGAGCATCTTCCCGCTTATTTGCAAAAACTGCTTAAACGATCCGGATTGGATGCGGATTTTCGCCTGGAAGAAGAAGCGACTCCAGCTGCTGCTCCACCGACATCACCTGGCATAGTCACAACGATAGAAATGAGTACGCTGACGGCACGAGAACAGGAAGTAGCCAGCCTTGTGCTGGAGGGATTGACGAATGCGGAAATCGCTGCCCGCTTGTATTTGAGCGAAGTCACAGTGAAAAAACATTTGAAATCGATCTTTGACAAAATGGATGTCAGCAACCGGACACAGTTGGTGAAAAAAATGCTTGTGTAGGACGAAAAAAGAGGAACCGTCGATGGCGGCTCCTCTTTTTATATGGCTATGGAATGTCATACGGTCGTTCAAATAAAATATTCTCGATTGCCTCTACAGCCTTTTCTGTCAAATCACGTTCCTGATCCACGTTTGTGAGATAAATAATCGTTTTATCTGTTTGAATATATCGTATCAAGTAGCTTCGATACCCCGGCCAGCCTCCACTGTGATGCACAACTTTTCCTGTCACCTGATTTTCACGCAGCCGCCAGCCATAACCATAATTTGATAAGCTGTTGTCAGTAAGCTGAACGGGGGAAAACGCTCTCTCTAGCGTTTCTTTTTTTACCAGCTTTTCTGTGTAAAGAGCTCTGTCCCACTTACGCAAATCATCCAGTGTTGAACTGACCGCGCCGTCTCCCTGAATGCCATCCAGATAAATGACAAAATCGTGCTCACTGGAATCATCCGGTAACACAAATGCTTCAGATTGAGCAGAATACACGTATCCATACGCGTAATGCTGGATCAACTCAGGCGAATATCTTCGGTTGTACACTTTCGTATGCTGCATACCTAGTGGTTGAAATATCTGTTGCTGCAAGAAATCGGCAAATTGTGTATCAGCTACGTGTTCTACGATAGATGCTAATAAAGCATAGCCGGTATTACTGTACGCATACTTTTCATTGGGTTGAAACAAGACGTTGGGTCGATGCTTGATTAGCTGTTTGAGTATGTCTTGATTCGTAGCCACTTGCGTTTTATCCCAACATTCAGAAAACAACTCCATGTAATCAGGCAAACCGGATGTATGCACCAGTAGATTCTCTACAGTCATATTGGCATAAGGAAAATCTGGAAGGAGGTCGTCAACTTTATCTGAATAGTCGAGCTTCCCTTGCTCTTGCAAGATCATGATTGCCATTGCTGTAAACGCCTTGGAAACCGATGCGAGTTCAAATACCGAATCTGGTGACAATCTTTCAGCCGTTTCTAGATTGGCCAATCCTATGGAATTTTGATAATAAGGTTTCCCTTCTTCCAAAATCAAGATGTTACCGCTCCAATTGTTTTGTTCGGCAAGCGTAGAAAAAAGCTCATCAAGCTGGCGGCATCTCGCATCGCTTACATTGGCTTGTTGGGTCATTTCTCGTTTCCCCCACTCGTTTTATAAAATTGTCTTCCAGCAAAAGACACTCGAACAATCTCATGATTTCTCAATCTGATAAACCGTGCCGAGAAATCTGTTCCAAACGCCTGTACTACAAAGAGATCTTCAGCAAATGGTCTCATTACGTAATTTTCTCCCAAAAAGGAGAGCATCAGTTGACCATTTTCTAATCTGATCGGCAATGTCCCCAACTCACTCGATTGATAATCCCCCACGAATTGTTTCATGGCTTCCTCGGTTAAAAAATCAATCTTGCTAACCAGATGAGAGGTTTCAGGAGGGCGGTTTTCCAGACTATTTAGCGCACCTACCATTACCGCCAAAACCGGCGACAATTCTAGATTGGACAGTGCCACTCCGGCCAGTCCTGTTTCGGGAAAGAAGCACATTTGAGCCGTAACCCCTTTAATACCACCACTATGTTCAACTAACTTTTTCCCGTAGTAGTCAGAAGTTATGAGCAAGCCGTACCCGTAAAATTGACCAGGTACCAAGTCAGTCGGAAAGTAAGGGGTTATCATGAGTTGTACACTCTCAGGTGTCAGGATACGATTTTCTCCTGCTGTAAGCCCACCTTTGCAGAACATGTCCGTATATCGCAACATATCCCGCACCGTTGATTTAATAAATCCTGCCGCCCGAGAAGCGGGAGTATCCCACCAATTCGGAGATGGGACCACTTCCTTGTGATCGCCTCTGTCTCGCATGATATACAGATTTGTAATATTCTCATAGCCATTCAGCTCTTCCAGAAAAAAGCTCGTGTGCTCCATCCCGATTGGATCTATGATATGCTCCTTGACATAAGTCTCATACGACTTCCCGCTGACGCGTTCAATGATCGCTCCCAGCAAGGCGAAACAATCATTGGAATAACTGAACTCTGTACCCGGTGGCCCTAAAAGCTCTAAATCTAATGTAGCGATAACACTCATCAGGTCTTCGTACGTATCGATTGGTACCGTAACATCTGTCTCGTTTTGCAGAAATGGATAGTCTTCTGCCTCATTCTCTTCCAAACTTCGCATCACACTTGCAAAAAACGTTGGCAAGGGAGGAATCCCACTCGTATTCGTCATAAAATGATGAATCGTGATTTGTCCTACATCATTATTTTTCAGTCGAAACTCCGGCAAGTATTTGACAACAGGGTCATGTACGGATAACTTACCAGCTTCTTGTAATTGCATGACCGCCACACAAGTAAAGGATTTTGTGATGGATCCAATTCCAAATACCGTATCGACTGTAACTCCTAACTGCCGTTCCACATCACGAAAGCCAAATCCGTTACTATAGAAGATTTGACCATCTTTTGCTATTCCCATAGAAACACCAGGAACCTGACCTTTTGTTATCCATTTTTGAGCATATTTTTCAAAAGACTCAATCCATCCGTTATTTGGCATGCGCTTCTCTCCTTTGTTGACATGTAGTTAGTTCTCGATCCAGCTGTCATTATATGTTGGCATGACAGATGTCCACTTGACTCCTTTTACTCGAGAATTGATGACAGTAAAGGCCTTATCGTAATAGATAGGGACAACATACGCTTGCTCAATCAGATGCTTCTGTACATCCATATACACTTGCTTTCTGGCATCAGTCTGCATGGTAGTACGCCCTTTCAAAAGGAGGGCATCCAGCTTGTCATCTTTTACTCCCGATAAGTTGTAGGGACCGCTGGAATGAAAATAAAAGTATAAAATATCAGGGTCATCATAGACGCCCGATATCAGCGTTACATCAAAATTTCCTTTGACGACTTCCTGCATGTACCCTGCTATTTCTAGATTCTGAATCTTCATGTTGATACCCGCTTCTCCCAGCATGGCTTGAAGCAATTGGGCTTCTTTGTCTAGATCTGCGGTACTCAGCAAATTCAGACTAAATGTTTTTCCGTCCTTTTCTCTCACACCACTTCCGTTTACTTTCCAACCAGCCTCGTCCAACAGCTTCTTTGCTTCGTTCACATGATACTGGTACCCGTACTTCTCTAAGGATTTGTCATACCCTAGCGTAGATGGAGATAACGCCGTATGGGCTACTTCGCCTTCTCCCTGCGTAACAGCTTGGACAATGGCTTCTTTATTGACGAGCATATTAATTGCTTTACGTACCTGAATATCCTGGAACTCCGGTCTTGTCAGATTCATTTCCAACATTAAACCCACTCCAGGACGTAAGTATTCCATCACTTGATATTTCGGATTATTCCGATAACGATTTGCATCTTTCACAGGTACTTCCGTTGCTACATCGATAGCACCACTCTCTAGCGCTGACATTCTGAGCTGGCTGTCAGCAATTGCTTTTATGATAAGTTTGTCTGCTCTAGGAGGACCTTGATTTTCATAGTAAGGCTCTCCCCACTGAAAGGCTTCATTTCTAACATAGGTGACACCTTCGCCTGTTTTCCAGCTCTCAATCTTCCAAGGCCCTACTCCCACAGGATTCCGGCCATAGCTCTCTCCAGCCTTTTCAATCGCTTTCAACGATAACGGCTGCGTTAAATAATTCCCTAGCGCATCGCGAAAGGCAGCATAGGGTTCGTGTAGTTCCAAAACGAGAGTCTGATCGTCTGGCGCTTTCACACTTTTTATTGGAGCCATTAATTCAGCAGCTGTTTTTGCTTTTGTCTGCGGATTGAGAGCACGATCGAAGGTTTCCTTAAAACTTTTTGCAGTAAGAGGTGTCCCATCGTGAAAGGTAATCCCGGAACGAATCGTGAAGGTCCACGTTTTGCCATCCTCAGAAATTTTATAGTCACTAGCAAGAGAGGGCTTGTATTCGTTTGTGGCAGGATCCTTATATAGCAGTGATCCACCGAGCAACCAGGTATAGACCCCAGCAGATGCAACAGACATGTGAGCATCTAACGTATCCGGTTCAAAGGGGTACGCTACTGTAATCGTTCCGCCTGTTTTGGGTTCAGCACCCTCCTGCTGCGCGGCTGGCACAGTTGTTTGCGTGCTGCAACCAACCACCAAGATCATACATAGAATGACAAATCCCCGCCAAAAGACACTGTACGTTTTTCGCTTGTTTTTCTTCATATGTCAGCATGCCACCTCCTTCCCTTTTCTTTTTGAAAGAGCTTCCGATGATGACAGATGATTTCACCTCCTTCGCAACTGTAACAAAGAGTACCTTTACTCTTTATCCATTTGTTGAAGTTTCCACTGTAATGCTTGGTAGAATAATTCATTTGTTTTCATATAGGATTGCAGACTAGGATACAGGATTGAGCAAATTCTTCTGAAACGTTCGAGATTTTCTGATTGGCTTGAAAGCATCTTTTCAGCAAACCGACGGAAAAATGACTGCGACACAGGGAGTTCGTCAACATCGGCAAACATCAAGACATACTCTTGAACATTCGCCTGTACGACAGGACTGTCTGGAGTTGCATGTTGCTCAGCTGCTTTTAACAACTGTTTAAGGTTTTTAAGCATTCTGGCGCTCCACATCTCCACACTGATCTTAGGCAGGTGAACTATTTCTAGGAAGGACATGACATCTTGCTTCATCTCCCGGACAATCTCTGGATTATTAAACATTTCCTCCAACTCATCTAATGCAGCCGTTTGTGCTGCCGAAAGCTTGCCTTCCAGCAACGAGGAGACGTTAACCCCTAATAAAAATATCTCTCGCCATTCCACCGGGAATTGTTCAGGAAAAACGGACGAAATCATTTTTTCCAAAATAAACTTTTCTCGTTCCAATGCATCTGTAGAAATTGATTCAATTAAATCGTGCATATAGCTCAAAGAATCACTGTTACCCTTACTCTGCTTTGTTTGTTCCAAAATGGATTTCATGCTGGCAAGCGTACGCATTTGGATGTCCAAAGCTTCGATTTGCCATTCTATCGCCATATCAACAGGTATATCCCCAGCTAACATTCTCTTAATCTCATCAATACCAAAGTTTAAATAGCGAAGGGTTAGGATCAGTTTTAACCGCCAGATTTCCTCTGCCGTATACATGCGATGACCTCCAGAAGTTATCTCAGAAGGTGAAAGCAGGCCGATCTCGTCATAATAACGAACAGTGGGTACAGAAGAACCTGTCATTTTCGCCACTTGTCCGATGAAGAACTTCACGTCCTTCATTGTTCGATCAGTTTGTTGATTTTGTGTGGTGTCTAATCTGTTCCTCGCCTTTCCGTGCACGTGACAACACCCCCTAGCCAATTATAAAACCTCTAGTAACTTGAGATTCAAGAGGCAATATGCCAACTGATGATCATGCGTTCACCGTCGTGTAATTTGAATAGGAAAAAGCCAGGTGGTTGTGACACTTGGCTTCATAAACTCGCATGATTGGACGGTTGAAGTTATTCATAGAGATCTGTGCTTAAATATTTGAGACCTGAATCATTAATCGTTAGCACAATATTGGCCCCTTTTTCTTTCCCTTTCAAAAGCTGTAAGGCAGCCGCAACATTTGCTCCCGAAGAAAATCCTGCGAATATTCCTTCTTTTCTTGCCAGTTCTCTAGCAACTTGTGTCGCTTCTTCATCTGTAACATGGATGTAGTCTGTAACGAAGTTCTTATCCAGAAGAGGTAAATCCATGGAATATCCCCCACCTTGGATCTTGTGATTGAGGTTAGTAGCAGCTTTACCAGAGTAGAACGGTGCGGTGTAAGGTTCAACTAAATAACAACGAATGTTGGGATTATACTTTTTTAACGTTTTTGCACAACCTGTAAAAGTGCCACCAGAACCAGCAAAATCAAGGAAAACGTCTACTTTTCCATTTGTTTGTTTCCAAATTTCTTCACCCGTGTGAAATTCATGAGCATGGAGATTGCCAATGTGATGAAATTGGTCAGCACGAAACGCATTCCTTTCTTTTGTGATTTGCTGTGCTACTTCTTCCACTTTAGCAAGGTCTTCACCAGAAACTTGCCCTACAGGGGAACCAGGCGCTTGGTCTACTAAAACAACTTCTGCTCCGAGCGCTTGCATCATTCTCGCTCTTTCCATTGAATTTCCTTTTGACATAACAGCAACGAATTTATACCCTTTGACTCCACAAACAATCGCAAGCCCAGTCCCTGTATTGCCACTCGTTAATTCCACAACGGTGTCATTCGGTTCTAGTATTCCAGCCTCCTCAGCCTCTTCAATAATCTGCAAAGCGATTCTATCCTTTTTGCTAAAGCCTGGATTTACATATTCCAATTTGGCGAAAATATTTCCAGCGAGATTTTCTGTTAGCCTAGAAAGATGGACCATGGGAGTGTTACCAATCGCTTGATGAACGCCTGATAAAATCGTGTTCTCCATAGACATAGCGCCTCTTTTCGTATATTTTGGACTATATAGTGTCTGCTTCAAACTATATATAGCTCGATTGTAAAGTATAACGTACACACGTGCAATATAACGTCCAAACTCTATGGAGGGCATTTTGATGGAAGAGTTTCACACAAATATCGGAGAGAACATAAAGCGTATTCGGAAAGAAAGAAACTTGAGCTTGGATAAAACTTCTGAATTAACAGGAGTTAGTAAAACGATGTTAGGACAAATTGAAAGAGGCAAGTCTGCTCCAACAATCACAACCCTTTGGAAAATAGCTAGTGGGTTGCGCTTATCCTTTTCTTCACTCGTTAGTCAATACAAGCCGAATGTTACGATCGTAAAAAAGAAAGAAGTAAATCCCATTATTGAAAATAACGGACAATATCGTGTGTATCCACTTGTCCCCTATAATCCTGAACAACAGTTTGAGATCTTTTCAGTAACCCTTGAACCAGGATGCGAGCATATAGCAGAACCGCATACAACTGGGGTTGAGGAATTCATTCTCGTAAATGAAGGCACGTTAGAGGTTGTTGTCAATGAACAAGTTTATATCGTTGAACCTGAGGATACTTTGATTTTTAAAGCAGACAGGCCACACCTTTATCGCAACACTGGAGATCGTATCGTAAAGTGTTCCGTAGTCATTCACTACTCAAGTCAATGAAAACAAAGAGAAACCCCACTACATGTAGGGTTTCTCTTCCGTTAGACACTTGTATAGATGCTATCCGCTAGCATTGTTCTCCCCATTCCTGTTTCCGTTCATGGAGCGAGCTCGCAATAATACGGTCCAGCAGCTGCGAAAAGGTCATACCTGCTGCAGCTGCACTCTTTGGAAACAGGCTGTTGGCGGTCATCCCCGGTAAGGTGTTCACTTCTAGCACGTAAGGCATATCCTGACACAAAATCATATCGACCCTTGCATAGACCTTACACTGTAGCAGTCGGTAGCTAGCAAGCGCCGCCTCGCGCACACGCTGCTGGGTAACGGGAGGAAGCTCAATCACCTTCTCCTCCGCACCGCCGTCCTCATATTTCGCTCGGTAGTCGAACCACTCTGAATGCGCGGAGCGAATGCCGATAATCGGTAGTACCTCGCCATCCAGAATCGCGCAGGTAATCTCCGTCCCTTTCAAATAGGGCTCAATCAAGATCCCCTGATCCAAATGGCTGGCTTCCTGAACAGCCGACAGCAGCTCCTTCTCATTATGCACGAGCTGGACACCGATGCTGGATCCTCCCGTATTCGGCTTCACAATCACCGGGTAACCCAATTGCTCTACCGCCTGAAGATCATAAACGTCCTTCCAGTAAAGCCCTGCAGGCGTTTGAATGCCTGCCTCCTTCAGCAGCATTTTGGACAGTTGCTTATTCATACATAGGCTGCTTGCCAGGACACCGCTTCCTGTATATGGAATACCCAGTGTCTCCAGCGCGCCCTGTACCGTGCCATCCTCGCCATATTGCCCATGCAGCGCCAATAGCGCAAAATCGATGCCTGCCTGCTGGACCTGTGTGATTAAATCCGCTCTCTGCGTAACGACAATGGGAACTGCCTCATAGCGACTGCGATCCAAATGATTGATCATCTCTTGGCCAGTCTTCAGAGAAACCTCACGCTCAGAAGAAATACCACCCATAATAACGCCTATCTTCATGATGACACCTCATTTTTCTTCAAAATGGTTGTGCGGTTTGTATTCGTTATGCCTTATGAAAGCGACGCGCCTGTTTGCCGATTATCTGAATACCTCGCTCGATATTTTCTTCCGTTACTCGTGAAAAACCAAGCCGCAACGTATTCGTCCCTGTTCCTTCTTGAATAAAAAATTTGTCGCCCGGTGTAAAAATGACACCATGTTCTGTGCAAGCTTCTAGCAGCTCGCGTGTATTTACGCCTGACGGAAAGGTAAGAAACAAATGCAAGCCCCCATCGCCAGACAGCTGCGCCAGAGGGAGATGTGCTTCACAGCATGCCTTCGTCAGCTCATATTTGCGCTTATATTCCATGCGGGCTTTTTTTACATATTTATCAAAGTTTCCGTTCAGCAAATATTGATATAAGATCGATTGATCGATGGTAGATGTATGAATGGTGCGTGCACGCTTAATGCTTTCGAGGTTGTCGATCAGTGCGCTGTCTCCAAGCACCCAGCCCACTCGTAATCCAGGGAACAGTACCTTGGAGAAGCTACCAATATAGATGACTCCGTTCCCTTTTCCTGCTGTGGCGATTAATGGCGCAACATGCGCTCCCGAGTAGCGCAGCTCTTCATTGAATCCATCCTCGATCACCGGAATCTGATAGCGCATCAGTAATTTCATAACGGCACTGCGCTTCGCTGGCGACATGACTATGCCTGTCGGATTGTGATAGGAAGGAGTCAAATAGGCCAGATCGAAGCTGTTTGTCTGCTTGTGCAAAACTGCCTCGAGCTGCTCCACATCTATACCATCACTCTCCATCGGAATGCCGGTAATCTCAAATCCTTGCAGCTTCAAATTCTTGATCGCAGTATGATGGGTCGGATTTTCACAAATGGCTGCCCCACGGCGAACAGAAGGGCGCAGTGCCGACAACACTATGTCAAAACCTTCTGTAAACCCGCTTGTAATCAGCATATCCTTGCCGCTTACATCGACGCCCTTATTCTCCATATAACGCATCAAGTAATCAATTAATGGCTTGTAACCCTTGGCATAGCCGTAGTTGAGCAGCACCTGTCCTTCGATTGCCATTCGATCCATAAAGGCTCTCTTTACATCCCCCAGATCAAACAACTGCTCATCCGGCGCGATGCTTGTAAAAGAAATGATTCCTTTTTTGGCGCGAATGCCCTGCTTCATCATGTCCAGCTCTGCAGCGGATACAGCATATTCGTTCATTCGTGCCTTCCAGTCGATCTGCCAAGAGGCGGAACTGTCAGCGCCTCCGTTATCCGCAGCCAAATGGCCCACCATAGCGGTAACATAGCTGCCTTGGCCGGGAATCGCATACGTAAAGCCGTCGTCCTCTAGGCCTTCGTAAGCTGCGATGACTGTATTCCGGCTCACCTTAAGCAAACTGCTCATTTCTCGTGTGGAGGGCAGCCTCTGATCCGCCTGGAGCGCGCCTTTGATTATTAAACGTTTGACGTATTCTTTCACTTGTATCGCAACTGGACGGTCACCAACAAGCTTGAAATCCTGGAACATCCTTCATCGCCCCCATTTATAATGATGGCATGGGAGACGCGAGAAAAAAAGAACCACCGCACTGGATTTTTCATCCTTCGGTGGTTCCTCGGTAGCAATCAGCATCCACCCAGCGGTAAAAATGAAAGTAAAAAAGAACCCATTTATCTTAAGGGTTCCTCTTTTGTAGTCATTTTTAGTAGGCCGATAGTGAATCCTTCACCAGATGCTATCCGCTTTATGGTTGTTTTGCGCCATTACAATATATTTGTCCAATTGCTGGCTTACACCCAAAACTACGTCACTTGAAAGTCCATGTTTTCCTGCCAATTCAATCATTTGCTGTCGTAGTTGTTCGATGCTTGTTTCTAGATCTAAGTGGTGGCGACTTGCTTCTATTCCCGCGCCCCAGATCTTACTCTTGCTTTTCGGGGATGTTCCTGGGTGCACAAGAACGTCCCTTTCTAATGAACTTGCGGTAGCCTTTATGTTAAGCACCTCCTATGATTTACAAAATATGACAATAATAACTATAAATGAATATGCAAGAATTCACCGACTAAGAAAAAATTGAATAGAAAAAAACATCCTATCGAAAGGATGTTTTTTGTTTGTCTTATCAACTCTTTCTAAAAATCTGCACCATGCTGATAATTAATAACGTGTGGTGTGCCAGACTTTTGGGGTTCGTAAACGATGCCACTGCTCAACCCAAACGTTAGAAGAACTGCTAGGAATACATATTTCATTCTTTTTCATCCTCTCTACTTATCATCTTTTTCGTTATTGTTGATACATCATCCTACAACTAGTTTATAAATGTAGCTTCGGCCTTCTTCTCTCCAATTACAATAGCTTGATATTGGAGAATTTGTGATGGCGAGGCAAGATGGCGATATTTTTCAAATAACTGCACACATTGCAGAGCATCATAATGGCGATTCATCAAATCCGATTGAACTAAACAGTGTAGGGTTTCATTGAGTCCACTTTCAATGCGTCCCTTTGTAAAATCATATTTTGCTTTTTGATATCGATATTGGAGGTGCTGAACCATATTAACCAACAATGTTCGTTCATGAAATCTAGCAATATCTTTAGAGAGACGTAATAAAACTTCATCCACGCAAAAATGATATTTATTAGCAGCTTCCATAATCGTAACGAGGCCCGGAAGTATTTCAGCAGGCTGTTCCGCTAGATAGTCGGTATATTCCTTAATGATTTCTTCATTCCCCATTAATACTTCCAGTGTGTAACAATTCGCCTTCGCAAAGACTGCAAACCGCTCAACGATTCTTCTCCCTTCATCGTCAAGAAGTTCAAACCAATGTAAATCGGCGTATGTTTGTACATATTCTTTGGATTGGGAATAACCGCCTTGCATCTGTAGGACCAAGCCTTTATATAAATAACCCATTCCATAGTAGTAGACGAGCGGACGTTCTGTTTTTATCAACTCTGCCTCTCGATTTTTTCTGCGTTTTTGCAGCTCATCTTGATAGATAATTTTGGAAAGCACTCTTAGCTCATCTGCGTAAGTTTCCGCTTCACTCCATTTTTGCAAAGTGAAACAAACCTTAGCCAAATTAAGTAAAGCGTCTAATTGATCCGTTTCTGGTAATCGCTTTCGATATGGGGAAAAGCGAATAACAGCCTTCTCATTTTCATCAGCATTTGTCCCGAGTATTGCCTGAAATAACCGGTAGTGACTTATCACAAACTGGGTAGAGTAGCTATCTTTCTCGTTCTCAATTACGTACTCATAGAATGGCACCGCCTTTCCCAGTTTCCCATCCTCGTATAATTGCTCTGCCACGGTAAAAAGGATGGAGATATTTTTGGGATTCTCCAGCAATTGGGAGGCAACTGCTTCAATGCAATCCTTTCGTCCATTCTCGGCGCTTCGAATTAAGTAAGGTATCAATCGGGGGCGCGAGATTTTCCCTTCATATAGACATTCATCGGGGTATAATTCATACAACCAGCCAGGCTCGTAGTCAAACACGGCAGCGAGTGCGTCTAATTGACCAATGGTGATAGCCCGAGGCGGGTTTCCATTTAGAATCTCGCTCAATGTTCCCGGATTAATTCCAGTTAGATCCCCTAGTTTGCTCAAAGTATAAGCGCGCGCTCGCCGATGTTGTTCGATTTCTGACCGCAGCGACTGGTGCATTGTCCCTAGCAGTCCCCCCATAATGGATCACCCTCTTATTTTTCCTTTATTTTACAATCAAATGATTTATTATGGAAGGTGCACGAAACATTTCTTTATCATTTTAATCGTTTTTGTAAGAGGATGTTCACATGCAAATAACCATAACAGAGATTGCTATGGTTATTTGCATGTGAGCGTGTGCGGCTGCACAGATTCTTGGGATTGTGGGAAGTACCTTAAATTGGAAACTACGAGAGTTCGGAATTGAAGCTAGTGACCGTAATGGATGAACTCATTTGCTCGCAAGCGTTCCCTATTCCTTTTTCCCGATCAACAATTCCACTTCTTCGATTTCCTTCGGGATCTGCGATGAGAGCACCTCGCAGCCGTCTTCTGTTACTAACACATTATCTTCAATCCGAATGCCAATCGCTTCTTCCTCTATGTACAGACCTGGTTCAATCGTGATTACCATACCAGGTTGCAAAGCAACATTGTAATCCGGGATATCGTGCGTATCCAGGCCAAGGTGATGAGACACGGGATGATAATAGTATTTGGACAGCTCACTGCTCTCTTGGATGAGACCGAGACGTAGCAGGCCATCTGTCAAGACATGTTTCGTGACATCATTTAGTTGTGGAAGTGTGACACCAGGCTTCACCGCTTCGATGGTCTTGATTTCTGCTTCGAGCACGAGTTGATAGATCGCTTTCTGACGCTCTGTAAAGCGACCATTCACGGGAAACGTTCGCGAAATATCAGCCGCATAGTAGTTCGATGTTGCACCGAGGTCGAGGAGAACCAAGTCACCATCTTCCGAACGCTGATTATTCGCTTCATAGTGCAAGATAGTAGCATTGATCCCACTAGCAATAATGGGTAAATAAGGTAGCTCGCGAACACCATGCGATTTCAACGCGAAATCATAGTGCGCCTCTAGCTCATATTCCATGATTCCAGGACGTGCATGCAACCACATGCGTCGGATTGCTTCATCTGTGATCGCAATCGCCCGTCTAATTTCTTCGATCTCAGCCGGACTCTTCACCTTGCGCAGTTCTTTCAGCCATAGTCCCGCATCGTGAATCTGCAGGTTCCGGTATTTCTTCTGCGCGTCTTCGGCAAAAGTCTCTGCGGGGGTCACCTCATCGCTCCACAGATAGCGATACAAGTCAAGATAGAGGGAGTACTTGCCTTCGCAGCGCCTCATAAAGGTTCCAAATGACTCTAGCCACTCATCGAGATAGTCGAAGTGTTCGATACCAGACTGCTCCTTCGCCTCTTGATCCGATAAGACGGCCCCTGTCCATTTCGCTTCCAGTTCATTTGGGCGCTGAAGAAATAACGTTTCGGTCACGATGCCAGCGCGTTTTGTGATCATGAGAATGAGGTTGCTTCGCGCAATGCCGGTTAGATAATAGAAGTTGCGGTTTGGGGTAAACGGATATTTATCGTCATGGCTGCGTGTCTTGACAACCCCTGAAAATAGTACAACCGCGCTGTGATCAGGCATTTTTTCTGCGAGTCTTTGACGGCGATTGATGAACTCTTTTGAATCCATGGTTATTGTCATTTGTTTTATACCCCTTCGCCTTAGAGTTCAGTATAGTCTGATAATTATCTGCCGATTTCACTTTTGATAGGTCGTCATATCTCCTCCGTTCTTCTATATTTTAGGATACTTTCATCATTTGGGAAACGACTTTCGTAATAAAGCTATTGTTGAGTCCATAAAACAAGGAGCAGTTGCATTAAGCAAGCTGCTCCTTGTTTTAATAGATTACGTTACTCCGCGACTCTTTTCGCCCAGCGCAGGTCCGGTGTCCCGGTTACACTAAAGCGGATGCCTTCGATCTTTTTGCTGTTGAGGTAGTTTTCGTTATTGAAATAAACCGGGATGACGGGCATGTCCTGCATCAAAATGGTTTCAGCGTCGTGCAAAAGCTTCATGCGTACTTCCTCGTTTTGTTCGACCTTCGCTTTTTCGATCAGCTCGTCAAACTTTGGATTCGCCCAGTTGGTGAAGTTGCGGGAGCTTTTCCCTGTGTACAGCTCCAGCATCGCGAGCGGATCTAGGTAATCGCCGCCCCAACCCATGCGGGCCATCTGGAAGTTTTTCTGCTTGAACGTATCGATGTACGTCTTCCACTCCTGATTTTCCAGCTTCACTTGGACGCCCATGTTTTGTTTGAACATTTCTTGCAGCGCTTCGGCGATCTTCTTGTGGTTTTCCGCGGTGCTGTATTTCAATGTAATTGGAGGAAGCTCTGTCCAGCCTTCTTCCTTCAAGCCTTCAGCTAGAAGTTGCTTCGCCTTGGCTGGATCAAACTGATAGTAAGGGGCCACTTCTTCTCGGAAGTCCTTACCCGAAGGAGTTTTCACCCCGAATGGCGTATAACCGTACGCCGGGAGCTGGCCTCCCTTGGTCACGTTTTTCGTCAGAATATCACGGTCGATCGCGTAGGAAAAGGCCTGACGAATTTTCGCATTAGTAAACGGCTTTTCCTCTACGTTAAACGTGTACGTATAAATGCTGTAGTCCGGGAATGATTTGTACTCTTCTTTTTCTTTTTCCTGCTCAATCACGTCGATCGGCAGGGAGTCAATCAGATCGAGCGCTCCTGTTTTGAACATCTGGTAGTAGGTGGTTGCTTCGTTTACCATCTTGAAGTGGACGGTGTCCATCGTTACCTTTTCTTTCTCCCAATAGCTCTGGCTTTTGGCGATTGTCAGCTGACTGTTGTGGTCCCAGCTCTCTACGGTGTATGGGCCATTGGTCACGATGCCTTTCGCTTCGACCGCCCAGTTTTTGTCTGGATCCACGACTTTCTTGTTCACCGGCAGATAGGCGCGACTCATCATGATTTTCGGGAAATAGGTGATCGGGTCTTTCAGTCCGACGATGAGTGTTCGGTCATCCTTTGCCTTGATCTGAACGTCATCCACGCTGCCTTTGCCCGTGTTGTATGCCTCCGCGCCTTGTATGTAGTAGAGTGCGGATGGTTCATAGGCGGCGGTCTGTGGATTCAGCACGCGCTTCCAGGAGTATTCGTAGTCATGTGCCGTTAACGGATCGCCGTTCGACCATTTCATTTCGGGGCGCAGGGTAAATGTGTAGGTTTTTCCGTCCGGGGAGACGTCCACCTTTTCTGCTGCGCCTTCGCTGATGTCTCCATTTTCGCTGTAACGGTACAATCCTTCATACAGATGGTCTATCACCCAGTACGAAGTGGTATCGGAAGCGAATGCCGGGTCTAATGTGTACGGTTCGCCCCGCAGGTTAGTGGTAATGACTTGTTTGACGGCTGCTCCCGTCTGTTGTTCGGAAGACGCAGCCTGTTTATTGCTGCCACACGCAGAAAGCGCAGGCACAGCGAGCACCAGCAATGCGGCAATAGCGAGTAATCCCTTTTTCATTATGATTTCCTCCTTGTTCTCCTCTATCTACTGTACAAGATGGCAAGCGATCCAGTGTCCGTGCCTCACCTCCTTCCAGACCGGCGCTGTTTCGGCACAAACACCTTGTGCAACCGGACATCTGGTGCGAAACGGGCAACCACTTGGCGGATGAATGGGGCTGGGCGGTTCTCCCGTCAGTACGATCTGCTCCCGCTCTTCGCGCTGGGCTGGATGGGAAACCGGCATAGCCGAGATCAAGGCCTGCGTGTACGGATGTAGCGGTGTGGCAAACAACTGCTCGCTCGGTGCAAGCTCCATCATCTGTCCCAAGTACATCACGCCGATCCGGTCGCTGATGTGCTTCACCATCGACAGGTCATGGGCGATAAACAGATAGGTGATAGACCGCTCTGCCTGAAGATCGGCCAAAAGATTGACGATTTGCGCTTGGATGGACACATCCAGTGCAGAAATGGGCTCATCTGCCACGATAAAACTTGGCTCCACCGCAAGTGCGCGGGCGATGCCGATTCGCTGCCGCTGTCCGCCGCTGAATTCATGCGGAAAGCGTTTTGCGTGGCTTGGGTGTAATCCTACTAGCTCCAGCAGCCGATAGACGCGTTCTTCTCGCTCTTTTCCTTTTGCCAATCCATAGGAGTCGATTCCCTCTGCGATAATGTCGCCCACTCGTAAACGCGGATTGAGTGAGGCTTGCGGATCTTGGAAGATCAGCTGCATGTGGCGGTTTGCTTCCCGTCGCTCACGTCTATCCATCCTGGCGATGTCTTTGCCTTGAAACAGGATGCGCCCCGCACTAGCTGGGTACAGGCCCACGATAGTCCTGCCCAGCGTAGACTTGCCGCATCCGCTTTCCCCAACGATTCCAAGCGTCTCCCCTCGTCTGATTTCAAAAGAGACTCGATCAACAGCTCTTACCTGTTGTCCCCCGCCAATCTCAAACGATTTAGCGAGATTCTCCACCCCTACAATGTTGTCAATCATGTGTCTCCCTCCCTGCCATCATCCACGCTTCTGTTCTCATGGCACGCGGGTCGTTCAGCCAGCAGCTTGCCTCATGCTGATTGAAAAACGAATTCGCTTGTGGCATATGCTCCAGGCAAATTTCCATGGCAAATCGGCAACGGGCAGCGAACGGGCAACCGACAGGCGGACGAAACAGATCCGGTGGTGTCCCTTCGATGGGGATCAGCCGCTCTTTTTTACCTGCATCGAGACGTGGCACAGACTGCAACAGCCCTTGTGTGTAGGGATGGCGTGGGTTGTCAAAGATCTCTCCCACCGGGCCGCTTTCCACCACTACGCCTGCGTACATGACCGCTACATGGTCGGCCACCTCTGCGACGACACCCAGATCATGGGTGATCAAAATGATCGACGTGTTCAATTGTTCCTGCAACTCTTTCATCAGACGAAGGATCTGTGCCTGAATGGTCACGTCGAGCGCAGTCGTCGGTTCGTCGGCGATAACTAACTGCGGTTGGCAGGCCAGCGCCATGGCGATTCCGACACGCTGCCGCATGCCTCCGCTTAGCTCGTGAGGATACTGCTCAAATCGCCTCGCCGCCTCCGGAATGCCTACCCTTACAAGCAGTTTCAGCGTCTCTTCCTTTGCTTCTGTCTTCGTCTGCTTTCGATGTTTGATCAGGCCTTCCGCAATCTGCTGGCCGATTTTCATTGTTGGATTCAGCGAGGTCATCGGGTCCTGGAAGATCATACCGATCTGCGACCCGCGAACCTGCTGCCATTCCAGCTTCGTCAGCCCAGTCAGTTCACGCCCGCGAAACCGAATGCTGCCGTCTTTTACATGACCGGATCGCGGAGGAATCATTCCCATCAATGCCCGGGCGGTCACACTTTTTCCGCAGCCGCTTTCTCCGACAATTGCCAACGTCTCCCCCTCCTTCACAGAAAAGGAAACCCCTCTTACCGCCTGCACCTCTCCACCGTACGTGCGAAAGGAGACGCGCAACTGATCTACTTCCAACAATGGCTTCACGATGTACTCCTCCTCATTTCCTGATCCGCGGGTCCAGTGCGTCCTGCAAACCGTCCCCGAGCGCGTTGCAAGCGAACATGGTAAGGGAAATCATGAATCCCGGAAAAAACAGCCGCCACCACTGTCCGCTCAGCATAACTGCCAGCGCGTCGTTGGCCATGGTTCCCCAGCTGGCGGTTGGTGCCTGCACTCCCAGCCCAAGAAAGCTGAGAAACGATTCGGCGAAAATCGCATGTGGTATCGTAAAGGTCAAGTTCACGATGATGACGCCGATCGTATTCGGCAACAGATGTTTCATGATGATTTTGGCATGAGAGGTACCCAGCTTTTCTGCAGCCAGCACAAACTCCTGACGCTTGATCTGCATGATCTGTCCTCTGACCAGACGGGCCATGCCGACCCAGCCGGTTAGTGAAAGGGCAATAATGATCGTTGCGAGTCCAGGCTCCAGAACCACCATCAGCAGGATTACCACCAGGAGATACGGAATGCTGTACAGAATTTCAGCCAATCGCATCAGGATGTTGTCCACACGGTCGCCCAGCTTGTTCCTCCCTGCCATGTAACCGGATATCCCGCCGATGCAAACACCGATCACTAGGTCGATGGCAGCTGCCGCCACACCAATAAATAAAGAGATTTGACCGCCTACCCAGGTACGTGCCCACATGTCCCGACCCAAGTCATCCGTTCCAAACCAGTGCTCGCCCGACAGTGGCAGATTTCCCTTCGTCAATGACTGTTCATGCGAGCTGTGGGGAACGAGCATCGGCCCGATGATGGAGAGGGTCACCACTGCCAAGAGAAGGAAGAACCCGAGCATTGCCAGCTTGTTGCGGAATACTCGCTGCAATACCTCCTGCCAATACCCAAGACTGGGACGTTCCCGAATTTCCTCAGATAGCCGGATTCGGTCTACTGGTCGAAACAGCGAATCCAGTTGTGTTGCCTGATTGGCCATAACGCTACTTCCCTCCACTCGTCAATCTGATGCGCGGGTCAATCACCCGATACAGCAGGTCGATGATGTACAAAGTAAAAATGAGGACAAAGCTGTAAAATACTGTGGTGCCCAAAATAACAGGGTAATCACGGTTAAAAATACTTTCCACGAAGTATTTGCCGAGCCCGGGAATGGCAAAAATCTTTTCCACCACAAAGGTTCCGGTCATCAGGTTGGCAAACAGCGGACCGATAAAGGTAAGAACCGGCAATATGGCATTGCGCATCCCGTGTCTAACGACAATAGAAAAGGTGCCAAGCCCTTTCGCCTCCGCTGTGCTTATGTATTCCTGTTGCCAAACCTCAAGCATGCTGGCTCGTACGAAACGAGCGATAATGGCGAGCGGACCGATAGCGAGCGCAAGCGTTGGAAGAATCGAGTGTTCCCAGCTCCCCCACGCAGCAAC
Organism: Brevibacillus sp. HB1.4B; assembly: GCF_013284285.1. Taxonomy (NCBI): domain Bacteria; kingdom Bacillati; phylum Bacillota; class Bacilli; order Caryophanales; family Paenibacillaceae; genus Brevibacillus; species Brevibacillus sp. HB1.4B. The sequence continues at coordinate 719,237 of NZ_JABSUT010000001.1, read as the reverse complement.
GGGAAACAGCTCCCATTTGACCGCCAAGTACTTGATCAACAGTGGCGCCAGAATAAAACTGGGGACGGAGATCCCGATGATGGCTGCAAACATAGACAAGAAATCCAGCGTTCGATTGTGATAGAGTGCCGCTACGATTCCCAGTGTGATTCCACCTGCTAGCGCGACAATAAACGACTGGAGTCCCAGAATAGCCGATGCGGGAAATCCTTCTGCAATCAGCGTGTTCACATCCCTCGTCTTGGACTGGATAGAGGGCCCCAAGTCAAATTGCAGCAATCCTTTCAGATAGAGCAGGTACTGTACCGTGATTGGCTGATCCAGGTTGTACTCCGCCCGCATGTTCTTTACCACTTCTTCTGGAAGCATTTTGGCGTCAGACGCGAACGGGTCACCCGGAATCAGGTGCATGGTCACAAACGTTACCGTGACAATGATCCACAGCGTAACGATCATGAGAAGGCCACGCTTGACCGCATAATGAAGCACGTTGTTTCCTCCTTCACATAACACACAGTAAAAAGATATGAATACTAAGGATTGTAAATATAGAAAACCCCTCTCCGAAAAGAAGAGGGGCGATTGCACGGTTCCCACCTTCTCATCTCGCAGAATAACTCCGCAGGAATTAGCACCGTAAGGTCAATAAGACCAAGGTTGCCGGGTTTCATCGGGCCAGCCCCTCCACCACTCTCGATAAGAATGTTCTATGAAATTTAATTTCATCGTAAAATTCTTTTTTATCTTATCATTTTACTCGGATATGTCAATGCTGTTCAATGACAATTGATTTTTCTTTATAATTTATGGAAAAAGTAAATCTTCACACACGTGTGGATATAAGGATGTCAGCCCAAATCTTAATTGTGGTAGCTAGGATCAACAAGGCAAGAATGGTCTGGAGAATCCGGGTGCCCAAACGTTTGCTGACCTTCGTACCGAGTGGCGCTGCCAGGATGCTGGCGATTACCATGATCACGGATGGCCACAGCAATATGTCCCCCGCCATCCATTTCCCTATCGTCGAACCGATGGAAGAAAGAAAAGTGATGGCAAGAGATGAAGCAATCGTAACTCTTGTCGGAATCTTGAGGATGGTCAACATGATGGGAACCAAAATAAAAGCGCCAGCTGCCCCGACAATTCCGGAGGCGCCTCCGACAATCAAAGCGGATAATACGGCTGTTGGTTTATGAAAGATAACCTCGGTCTGTTCACGTCCGTCCATCCGCTTTTTTGGCAGAAACATCAAGATTACAGCAATGGTGGCCAAGATGGCGTAAACGATATTGATAGCATCTGCCGAAAGAAATTTTCCTCCATACCCTCCAAGCAAGCTCCCAACAATAATGGCACTTCCCATATACGCAACGAGCTGGTAATGAATAAGCTTATCTTTGCGCAGAGTCCAAACAGCAGCTAGGGTGGCAAAAAATACTTGGACTGCACTTATTCCGGATACTTCGTGAGCTGTGTAAGCAACGAATCCAAGGGCGGGCGGAATGTACAGAAGCATCGGATACTTGATGATGGAGCCCCCGATTCCGACGAGACCAGAGATAAATGATCCCGCGAAACCGATAACAAACAGTGTGATCACAAGGTCGATAGTCATACGCTCACCCTTTGCAATACCTCGCTTCGTTTTATCCTCGTTCTACGATTGCCAAGCCGTCTATTTGCCATTTCAAGATTCCGCCGCTCAAATTCATGACATCCTTGAATCCGTTTGCTTTTAGAATGCTTGCGCCAATAGCGGATCGGGCACCGGAACGGCACTGTACGAGAAGCGGCTTATCGAGAGGAATCTCATCCAGCCGCTTGGCGAGCGTACCGAGCATGATGTGCTGTGCATCCGGAATATGTCCTTCCTTCCACTCAGCCAGATTCCGTACATCCACTACGTGTACTTCTCCCTTTTCCACCCGTTCTGCAATCTCCAACGGTGTTACCTCTTCGATTGTCTCGAGTGAAGACATTTCCCTTTCCATTAACTTGCCACTGTCGATAAAGCCTGTGACATAATCAATCCCTACGGAATGCAAGGCTTGCAAAATCCCGTCCAGATCATCTGGGGTGGCCATGAAGTGAACCGGGCGATCGTAATCGACAATCCAGCCCGCCCAGTTGGCAAATGACTTGTTAAAAGGAATGTGAAGTGTTCCCGCCAGATGCCCCTTCGCAAATTTCTGAAAAGGACGCGTATCAATAATCTGTCCGTTTTCCAGCGATTCCTTTACCTGTTCAAACGAGTTGAACTCTTGAACAACAGGGAGTTCCTTAAGCAAGGCAGGGCCTTCCTTATTCACGCGTTTCATCACTGCAAAATACGTTGGTGGCTCTGGTTGTCCATCCAGGAGTACCTTGACGAATTCCTCTTCACTGGCGTGTGACAGCGCCCAGTTGAACAGCTTTTCATAACCAACGGTAGAAGACGGCACGGCCCCCAGTGCTTTGCCGCAAGCACTTCCTGCGCCATGAGCTGGCCATACCTGCATATAATCCGGCAGTTGCTTGAATTTTTGGAGGGACTGGAACATGGCTCTTGCACCTGACTCGGACGTACCCTCCATTCCCGCCGCTTTTTCGAGCAAGTCCGGTCTTCCGATATCGCCGACAAAGACGAAATCTCCCGTGAAGATTCCGATTGGGCGATCTGCATTCCCTCCGAGGTCTGTCAAAAGGAAGGAGATACTTTCAGGTGTATGACCAGGGGTATGCATGACTTCAAATAGCAAGTTCCCGATAAAAAAGCGATCTCCATCTTGTACAAGCTGATGGTTCAAACCATCCAAGTATTGATACTTCCAATCTTCATCACCCTCATTGGATAAAAACAGCTTCGCCTGATAAGCTGCGCCCAGTTCCCTGGCACCAGAAACAAAATCAGCGTGAATGTGGGTTTCCGTGGCGGCTACAATGGAAACCCCCTCTGCTTTGGCGACTTGAAAATAAGGAGCCAGATTGCGGGCGGGATCGATCACAATCGCCTCTCCAGTTTTTTGGCAGCCGATCAGATAAGATGCATGGGCCAGTTTTTCATCATAAAAGTAACGTAACAACATCGTGCATTCCTCCTTTTACACCTCTATTATTTGTTTGATTTTTCCGCGAGTACTTCGAGCAGCGATTGGGTAAAGCGAAGTGTCTTTTGGACGGTCGGATCCTTCATGAGCTTGTAAAGCGTGAACACGGAAACGGGTTCGCTATTATGTTCGGCTCTTCCTTTTGCTTCTTGGAAGACAGCCATTCCATGCTCCACTTTCGCGGACACAGGAGCCATGTACGTTTTCATACCGTTGAGCAAATATTGCTGCGATTGCTTATCCTTTCCGAGACTTTCCAAAAAATCAGCAGCTTGTTCGAGAACGCTGACATACTTAACGAGCTTTGGCATCTTATCAAGCAATGTAAACAGGGCGTCTATCGATTCTTTTTCCACAAAGAAATTGGACAGTTGACCATCTACTCGCTCGAACAAATACCGTAGTGATTCCTGATCGCGCAAGATCGATGTGGCTACTTCAAGTCCCTCTTCGGCTGCCAGGATCGTATCTTTTATCTTCGGGAGCTTTCGGATCAATATAGTGATCGATTCCTGAACTTCTGGATCAGATAAATCCTCTAAAAACATGTCAGAGCTTCTCTGTTCCTTCCTGTCATTCAAAATGTTGCTCTCCCCCTCTCTTTCAAAGACTACCTTACATCAAGCCTTTTAGCATGCCATTCCAATAAAGGATGGGAAGCAGCTCGCTTTTCATCAGGTACATACTGAATCTCTCTTTAGATTGGTCAAAAGGAAAGGTTTCACACGGCATTAGGTTGTAATCAAACTCAGCCAGCACCAGTTTGTTGTACCCCGTTACGAGTGGGCAGGATGTATAACCGTCATACTTGGCAGTCAATGGATTACCATTGATCAGTGCGAGCAGGTTTTTCTCGACGACTGGCGCCTGTTTGCGAATAGCAGCTCCGGTTTTAGACGTGGGCAGATTCGCGCAATCGCCTATGCCGAAAATAGTAGGGAATCTTTTGTGCGCAAGCGTAAATGGATCGACATCGACCCAGCCTCCTGCGTCAGCCAATGCGCTGTTTGCAATGAAATCAGGTGCTTTCATGGGAGGGGTCACATGAAGCATGTCATACTTCCATACGTGCTGCTCTTTGGTGTCCAGATTCTCGAATACGGCTTCTTTGGTATCCGCCCGCACTTCCATTAGGTTATGCTTGTATCTGGTTTCGATGTTCTTGCGACGAATGACGTCATTGAGGGTATTTGCATACGTGGGAACGTCAAAAATGCTTCCCTTCGCCGATGCAAAAATGATCTCTGACTGGTTGCGAACATGTAACTTGCGAAAGTAATCATCGGCCAGATACATGATTTTCTGAGGGGCTCCGCCGCACTTTACGGGTGAGTTCGGGTGCGTAAAAATGGCAGTGCCGCCTTTAAAACTCCGGATAGCTTCCCATGTACTTTCTACTGTTTGGTAAGCGTAGTTGCTGCAAACACCATTCTTGCCTACGGAATCTTTCAGGCCCTTTACCCCCTCCCACTCTATTTGCAGACCAGCAGCTACAACGAGATAGTCATAGGAGAGGATGGTTCCTTGTTTCGTATGAAGTGTGTGTTGTTCCGGTTGAAACATGGTGACCGCATCGCAAATCCAGTCGACGCCTGCGGGAATCAGAGAGGAAAGTTCACGCTCGGATTCCTCCTTTTTCGCAGCACCCCCTCCGACTAATGTCCACAATGGCTGATAATAATGCTTGGACGCGGGGTCGATGATGGCGACTTGTCCCTTGAGCTTTTTGGAAGCCCGGACAATACGAGCAGCAACAGAGATACCGGCTGAGCCTGCTCCCACGATGACAACCGCATAATGAACTTGTTTTGCCATAGTTCCTCCTTCGACGACGATATCGTTTTCAATCGTACGATGATGGTTCATGAGGTGAAGTCTCTCTATTCAGTTTATTCCTCTGTCATTTTTTCCATATAGGGGAAGTCCCCTACTTTTTGATCTATGCGATCAAAATGCCAGATCGAGATATCTATTTTTTATGGCGTATTGGATCAATTGATGCTTGGAATCCAGTCCTAGTTTCTGCATGATATTCGTTTTGTGGTTCTCCACGGTTTTGACACTGATTAACAGCTTGTCTGCCATTTCCTTATTGGTATAGCCAAGCACAATGAGTCTGACAAGCTCCTTTTCACGTAGCGTTAAAACAGAAGGCATCGTCTTAGCATCCGATTTCAGCCATAGATGGATGATCTCTTGCGATACGGAAGTCTTGTAAAAGCGCTTTCCTTTGTAGACCTCCACAATGGCTTGAAACAGCAGCTCACCATGGCTGTTTTTTAAAATGTACCCATGGGCTCCGACGGTAATAGCCTTCTGGACAAAAATCTCCTCGTCATGCATGGTCAATATGACGATTTTCACGAAAGGATTCGACTTGCGAATCTCATTGCTTGCTGAAAACCCATCCAGCCCATTCGGCAATGACAAATCCATCAGCACCACATCGGGTTCCAACTGATTGGCTTTAAGGATGGCATCGTTCCCTGTATGACTCTCTCCGACAATTTTAATTTGAGAGTAACTTTCGAGAAGCACACGCAATCCCTTCCGAATCATCGTGTGATCATCAACCAAAAGCACTCGTATCACTCTGCTCTCCCTCCTTACCCACTACCGTTACCTTGATCGATGTACCTTCGTGGAGCACGGAGTGAATCTGAAGAGTCCCCTCCATGTGATCCACTCGTTCTTCCATATGTTTCAGACCCAGACCAACCTGCACCTGATCGCGAACAAATCCGATTCCGTTGTCCTGAATTAGTAAAGTCAGTTGGTCGTCTTCCTTGTACAAGATGACTTCAATGAGTGTCGCCTTCGCGTATTTCAGTGCATTATGTAAGGCTTCTTGGATCACACGGTACAAATTGATTTCCAAGATTGGCTGAAAATGATCGCTAACCTTGCTGTAGGAAAAGGTAATGGAAACATCCTGATGTGTTTTGTTCAAGCTAGAAACAAGATGCCGTACTGTAGGAATCAGCCCCAATTGATCGAGACTATGCGGACGCAGCTGTAGAGAATAGAGCTTGACGTCTTGTATCGCTTTTTCCAGCTCATTCACGATCTCTTGCATGAATTCCCGGAAATGCCCTTCCTTGTTGAGGCGCGCTTGAATCGCCTGAATGCCTACCGAAACGGAATACAAGGATTGTCCTACGCCGTCGTGCAGCTCCTGGGCCAAACGCTTATGTTCGTTTTCCTGGGCTTCTAGCGTTTTTTGCAGCACCTGCTTGGAGATTCTGACCTCCTCTTCTTTTTTCTTGACCGTCATATCTTTCAAGACTAAAAGGACATCCTGCATGTTATGTTCACCATTTTCATAGATGACCGCCGTGCTCATTTCCATGTCGACGTACCGCCCTTCATACGTGGGCATCGCAGAAAGAAAATAGGGAACCTCCCGTTTGGCGAGCAAATAACATCGTTCTTCTCCCGGTTCCAGCTCTCTGTTTTGGCAGTAGGAGCAGAATGGCACCTTTTCTCCTCGTTTCCAACCGGTCATTTTCTCTGCGGATGGATTCATCACCATAATTTTTCGTTCCTGATCCATGAGAATTATCCCGTCCTGCAAGTGGTCGAAGATTTGCTTCAGATAACCGTTATCCATCGCCTTCCCTTCATCGCCAGAGCGTTCAGAATAAGTCGGACTTTGATCCATTATTGGTCCTCCAAGCTACAAGTTTTGTTTTTATCCAATCGTAAGAGACAGAGGGAGTGTTTCAAATAGGTACCTTCCCCTATCTTATTGGGTTTCTGACATAATGCGAATGCCGGATGGATGATCAAAGGTTCTCCTGATAACGAATAAAGCGGTAATTCCTTCTTGCAGGAATTGCCGCTTTTTAAATATATGCGTAAAAAGAATACCTTGACTTAACTATATGGAACAGGTAATCTTTACCCGCACCACAAACGGGATTTCATAATGCAGAAAGGTTGTATTGACTTCATGGCGTTATCTCACACTACTACCAAGAAACAGGTCAACAAGGAAAAGTCTTCTATCTCTTTGCTCTCTCTTACCGTAGGCTCATTTGCCATTGGGATGACGGAATTTGTCATTATGGGTCTGCTGCCGAATGTTGCAGCGGATTTGGATGTTAGTATCTCATCTGCGGGTCAACTCATTACCATGTATGCGCTAGGGGTAGCCATCGGTGCACCGATACTGACAGTCCTCACTCACCGAATTCCCCAAAAGAAGTTACTCTGTCTACTCATGGTTCTGTTTATTCTCGGGAACGGAATCTCTGTTTTTGCTCCCAACTACGCCATATTGATGGGAGCACGCCTGATCACTGCTTTGACACACGGGACATTCTTTGGAGTTGGGGCTGTTGTAGCCTCCAGTCTTGTAAGTCCTGACAAACGTGCCGCAGCCGTTTCCATTATGATGGCAGGTCTGACGATCGCCAATATTATTGGTGTGCCTCTGGGGACTTTTATCGGTCAACATATGGGGTGGCGAGCTTCATTTGGCTCTATTGCGATCATGGGAGTCATAGCACTGATCGGAATACTCGTTTTCGTCCCAAAAATGCGACAAGAAAACACCGGGAGTATCACTGGGCAAATTACCGCTCTTCTCAAGCCCAAGCTCCTTCTGTACCTCCTTATTGGAGCACTAGGCAACGCAGGTCTATTCACCGTGTTTACGTATATTACGCCACTGCTAACGCAAATTACCGGTTTTGCTGAGTATCATGTAACGTGGATTCTTGTCCTCTTCGGCTGTGGAGTGACCATCGGAAATATCGTGGGCGGAAAGCTTGCGGATTGGAAGCTGATGCCTTCCATGCTCGGTCTTTACTTTACGATATGCATCATTCTCACGCTGTTTACGTTTACCGTATATAGTCCAATTGCTGCCGTATTGACCATTTTTCTATGGGGAGCTGCTTCTTTCGCTGTATTTCCAGGGCTGCAAGTACGTGTGATGAACCTCGCTCAGAATGCACCGGCGCTTGCTTCTACCTCCAGTCATTCTGCCGGAAATCTAGGCAATGCAGCTGGTGCTTTCATTGGCGGATGGGTTATTACTCATCTGGATATAACCGCCCTCCCGTGGGTCGGTGCTGTGCTCGTATCACTGGGTTTGATTTTAGGAATCGCTTCTTATATAGCTGAACGCAAGCTGCAACATAGTGAAAAAGGGTACTCCATTTGAGCACCCTTTTTCTTTTTCTCTGGACTAAGCCGTTCCGTACGGTTTTGCCAGGATTCGCTCCCACATCGGAATAAACTGCTTGATCAGTGGTCCGATCGCAAGGGCCGTCACAAAGGTTCCCACCGAAACGGGCCCACCAAGCAACAAGCCCAACACCATGACCGTGCACTCTATACCGATCCTGACTTTACCGACGCCCCATCCCATTCGCTCATGTAGAGCTAACATAAAACTGTCACGTGGACCGGCTCCCAATCGCGGTGAAATATACATGCCCGTGCCGATCGTATAGATGAGCAGACCAACAGCAAACAAAATGGCTCGTTCTATAACGGTCTCTCCTGTAGGAATCCAGTTCAGCCACATAAATAAGTCAATAAACAGCCCGAAGAAAAACATGTTTAAAAACATACCCACGTTAGGCCGGATCTTGCCAATGATGTAGGAAGCGAGAATGATCATGGCTCCCACGATTTGCGACCATATGCCGATGGTCAGTCCAAATGTCTTCTGTAATCCGATATGCAGTGTATCCCACGGTGCAACACCTAAATGAGCCTCAATCATCATGCCAATACCAAACGCCATGACCGCAAGTCCGATCATAAACACACTGTATCGAACGGCAAGCGGATGAAGTAGTAGCTTCCTCCACATCATTTTCTCCCCCTCTAAAAATTCTGGATTTTTCAGCACACGTAGGTGGGGATTTGGTGAATGTTACCTTATTGGCAACGATTAAATTATTCACTAGGATCACCTTCCTATTTCGAAATGGGCAACATGATTTCCACGATGGTACCCTTGTTGATCTCACTTGAGATGGTGATGGTGCCTTTATGATCTTTCATTATTTTATTGCTGACAAGTAAACCTAAGCCTGTTCCTTTCTCTTTCGTGGTATAAAAAGGTTCACCGAGTCTAGGTAGCAATTCTTGGGAAATGCCACATCCATTGTCAGTAAAGCGAATCAGCACGTGGGTTTCATGTAGGCATGTGGTTTCTATGCTGATTTCGCCATTCGCCGTGATCGCATCCAGAGAATTCTTCAAAATATTGATAAAGACTTGTTTTACTAGATTTTCTTCTCCATTAATGGCTATCGGAATATGGCTGAATATGGTGTTGATCGTAATGTTGGTTAGATTCGCTTCTGATTCGAGAAACTTTACCACACTTTCAATGAGAGGATGTAAAAGAATCCGTTTCACATTCAGAGTTTGAGGTTTAGCCAATACAAGCAGCTCACTCACGATAAAGTTGATGCGATCTAGCTCGGCCAACATAATGTCTGTATAAATGACGCCATCTGATAGTGTTGGACGCAAGTACTGAATAAAGCCTTTTAATGACGTAAGCGGATTTCTTATTTCGTGCGCGATACTTGCAGCCAATTCACCAATTACGGACAGCTTTTCTGTTCTCCTGAGAAGTTCTTCATTTTGCTTCCTCTCCGTAATATCACGTGTAACGTTGATGAAATATTGTCTTTCACTATCCGAACTGAAAAAAGGCATTCCTTTTGATTCGAGGTAGATCCATTTCTCGTTTTCCAGTTTGTATCGATACTCACATGTAATAGGTATATGGAATTGAAGCATAGTGGAAAATCGCTCACAAACGAGTGATGCATCTTCTGGATGTATGTTTCCAATGATAATTTGGCTCGTCCCTAATTTCTTCAGATGTGAAGGTGAACTATACAATACGTGACCATTCTTATCAATCACGGAGATGAAGTCTGCTGTGTGTTCGGCAATGAATCGATACTGTTCCTCGCTCTTGCGCAAAGCTTCTTCAGACTGTTTTCGCTCCGTGATATTGCGTGAAACGAATAAAAAGCTATCGTCCTCTTTGTTCTCAGACATGATCGGAACACAACGCGACTCCCAGTACACCCACGATCCATTTTTATGGCGTATTCTGATCTCCATTTGTACATTTTGGGGATTCGAGGAGAGTAAGTAACGCAGGTCTTGCACGATTTTCACATCATCGGGGTGAATGAGATCAAAACTATTCGTTTGCAGAAATTCATCCGGTGTGTATCCCAAATGGTGCTCGATAGAAGGAGATACAAAAAGATTATTCATGTGTACATCATGTTGACAAATCACATCGCTTGTATTTTCTACGAGGATACGGTACTTTGCCTCGCTTGTCACGAGAGCCTCTTCCGCCATTTTGCGGTCCGTAATATCCCTTGCGATGACGGAAGTGCCTACGATCGTTCCTTCTCGATCTCTTATAGGGGAAGCTGTTAGACCAACCTGCACGATCTGGCCATTTTTTCGTTGACGCACGGTCTCATAGCCCGTAATATTTTTTCCTTCATATTTAACCTCGTGGAAAATTTCCTTTGTTTCGTTAATGAGATCTTCAGGTACAAGACAGTACGGGTCATTCAAGAGGTCTTGATATGTCCAGCCATAGATTTTTTCAAAAGCACTATTCACAAAAAGTATACTACCCTGCATATCCCTAATTGAAATCGCGTCCGTAGTCGTTTCAACAAGTGACTGAAGCAGCTCTTTCATATTGAACTGTTCTTGTCTAAGGTCGATTCGCTGAGTTTCTTTATCCATATGTTTATACCTTCCTTAAACGAAGATTGTGAATAATGATAATATTCTATGCTTGTTGAAAATATCCTTGAGAAAATATCTATGCCACTAAAAAAAATACCGCCCCTTAAAAAGGAACGGCATCGATCATGATACCCGGTTAACCTTTCTTAGGTATCAAACAGAAAAACCACCTGACCAATCCTAGAGGTGGTTTCTGTGATGTCTGGTACCATTTCCTATCGACTCGATTCTTATTCAGGGCTTTGCTCAGAAGCCATGGCACTGGCTTTCGTCTCATGAACGGTGCCAAATGGATGATGAGGTGGTGCGTAGATGGAATATACTTTAAGCGGCGTATTACCCGTATTGATAACATTGTGCCATGTACCCGCAGGGATCATGATGGCATCGTTATCGTTGACTCTTTGTTCAAAATCTAAATGATCTTTGCGATCCCCCATCCGAACAAGTCCCTGACCTTCTTCCACTCGGATGAATTGATCCGTATTCGGATGATTTTCTAAACCAATGTCGTCTCCAACATTTATACTCATCAGCGTCACCTGCAAGTGCTTCCCTGTCCATAATGCCGTACGGAATGCGTTGTTTTGCTTTGTGGCTTGCTCAATATTCACGACAAACGGCCTTGGTCCATAATCTCTTAATTCGATGGTACGCTGATAAGGATTCCGGCTTCTATTCCAATTTGCATGGTTCCCATTGTAATAATGAGGACTCCATCCATAGTGAAAATGGTTGTTATTCCAGCTGGCAAGCATGGGATAGTGCCATTGATAGTAATAGTAAGAGTTGTTGTACATCTCCATCCCCTCTTCAGTGTATAGGATTTACCCTTTAGCCTATGTGGCTACCTGATGATAGGTAACTATCCTGAAGAGCAATTTCAGATGGTTCTTACTTCGTCTATTGCGATTGGTTGCCGGTCAGCCTTTCACGGGTATCAATTTCCACGCCAGATAATCGTTTGGTAAAGGTCGCTCGCCAATTTGTGGACAGTTCCTCTACTTCCAACAGCTTTTTCATGCCAGCGATATTGTCTTTCTCTTGATGCATGATTCGGTTTGCGTACGACACCGTTATTGCCTTTGGATGGCGAGAGAGCCTTGTCAAAACATCTGAATGAGATACCAGCCCTTCTTTCAACACGCGAAAATAGAAGCCGGTATAGCCTGTCTCTTGTACCTTTAGCAGCATGTCAGGTACGCCGTATCGTACAGACAATTTGTAACAGGGTTGCCTCGGTTGACTAACTTGTACGACCGCTTCCCCTAGCTGAAAGGTATCACCGATACAAACATCCGTTTCTACTAACCCACGGATCGTCAGATTTTCTCCGAATGCACCGATTGCCAACTCTCTTTGTAATTCAGCCTCCCAAAATGGGTAGTGCTCATACGGATAGACGCATATAGCCTTTTCCTTCCCTCCATGGTGGACAAGATCTGCCTGCCCATCTCCCTCCAAGTTCAAAAAGGATAAATAAAGAGCTTTTGTGGTCGGGGCTTTGTAAATGCCGGTAGAAACCTCTTTGTTTTGATACTGTACCTGTTTGGGTTTCCCTACATTTATGGAAAGGATTTCGATATTCACAAGAGTTCACCTCATTCTTTCATGGAATATGCATTGTGCACTACATCCATATAAATTGATAATGATTTGTTCTATAATGATAGGAAAATCCTATTATTTGGTCATAAATCGCTGGAGGGATGGTCGTTGGAGCTCAAGCAATTAGAATACTTTATGGCACTGTGCCAGGAGTTGAATTTTACTCGCGCAGCCGAGAAATTGGGCATTGCGCAGCCTTCACTCAGTCAGCAAATCCGTTTGCTTGAGCATGAAATCGGCATGCCCTTATTTGATCGTGTAGGCAAACGAACGGTTATGACGGAAGCAGGCAAAACATTGCTTCACCATAGCTATAACGTGTTTCATGAGTTGTCACAGGCACGTGCAGCCATTAGTGAACTGCAAGGCTTAAGCAGAGGCGCTTTAAAAATTGGCGTACTGCTGACAGTTGTCAATTACTTGCTCCCGCCTACTGTTATCGAGTTTCACCAGCGTTATCCGAAGGTTGAATTGTCTATTTTCGGTTTAAGAACAGGTGATATTTATGAAGGACTTTTGAAAAACGAACTCGATCTCGGCATTGTTTTTTTGCCGATGGAGCATGACGATCTGGAAACCATTCCGCTCTTTACAGAAAATCTGGCCCTAGCAGTACCAGTGGACCATCCAATCGCGAAGGAACCATTTGCTTCGCTTGCGATATTAAAAGAAACCTCCTCCATTTTATTGCCCAACACGTACTTTTTGCGTCAGTTGATTGATGAAAAGTGCCAGGAGCTGGGCTTCTCGCCACAGCCTGTTTTAGAGATGACCACAATGGAATCGATTACGAATATGGTCGGGCAAGGTGTCGGTGTCACAGTACTTTCGAAAGGCTACCTCGACTATCTCGATGATAAACGGATTCGCACAATTCCGATCCAACAGCCCACTATCACGGCACAAATCGGTATCGTTTACCGAAAAAACAAGTATTTGTGTGCAGCAAGCCGCGTTTTTATGGAGCACTTGATTGCCACAGTAAAGCGTGATGATGTTCGCTGATGCAGAGGTCAAGATCAGTTTATGACGGGCCAAATCATTGTTCAATAGCATAGTTGTTATCATTTCAATAGGTATTGCCTATCATTATTTAGTTGTTCCCAGCGGAAATATGCTCGGGGCATTCTTTCAAGGATGCTTCGTGCGAGAGATGCTTTTCCATGAACGCGCAATAATGGGGTGTATTGGAATCGCCTGTATTCGGCCGAAAATGAATGCACCCTAGACAGGGCTCTGCTACAACGAGATGGCCACGTCTTTGCATTGCTGTTATCACGGAGCCGAGCCCGTTCTCGAAATCTTCCAGTATCTCATCTGGAATAGAATGAAGGGCTTCCTCCAGTGTATACCCCCATTTTTCAAGGCTTGATGCAGCTTCTTCCCCTTTTGCAGTCAGTTGAAGCAAGGTCACTCGACGATCTTCTTTTTTAGGTACTTTCGTCATGTGTCCTTTTGTTACGAGCCCATTGATGATCTTAACAGCTGTCACATGCGTCGTTCCGATTGCTTTAGCAAAGTTACCAATGGAAGCCACGTCGCTTCTCGTATACAAAGTGAACAGTAACGCCTGAATTTGTACGGGTGACAATCCCTGTTCATCACTCTCTGCCTGGGTCACCTTTTTTATCGCCTGGGACATACGAAATAGCGCCATCATGATACGGGCTGAGCGATTTTCCTTACGTTGTTGGGGATCAAACATCATGAGCTTACCTTACCTTCCATGTTCCATTCTTCTATCCATTGTAAATGGAAACATGGTCGTGTAAAAGCAGAGGAAAAAGGAGGCGCCTCAAAAGCACCTCCTTTTCTCATTTAGCCGTTTTTCACATCTTCCAAGCTTGCCCCAAAGTTAATGTGGTAGACGTTTCCGCCAATCACGAGAGCAGGTACTGATTGAATACCAGCCTTCTCTGCTTCTTCAAGGCGATTCCGCTCTGTACCAAGGTGAACAATTTCGAGATCGATCTTTGATTGATCCAGGTAATCAAGGACGACTTGCTCTGCATCTACACATACTGGGCAACCTGCATGATAAAAAATGGCTTTCAACATTTGGAATCAGCTCCTATTGATTTTATGTAGCATTGCTACGTAATTTATTATAGGAGCGACCTTCTTTCGGAACAATTACAAATTCCCTATGATTATCATAGGGAATCACGATAAGAAACGAAGGCTCTGGAATACACGCACGCCCGATCTGACCTGTTTCTAGGAAAAGGCAAACGAACAGAGCCCCATCGGTATTCATTCCTGTCGTTAGTCCATTCCTGCTTTTTTCAACAAAACATGAACAATCAAGCCTCTTTCCGCGGAAGGAGCAATAGTGATGCTTCCCTCGTGATCTGCGACAATCGCTTGGGCGATGGCCAGACCGATCCCGCTACCTCCCCTTTTTCGTGTACGGGATTTGTCCACACGATAAAATCGCTTAAAAAGGTGGGGAATCTCTTTTGCTTGAATACCGATCCCTGTATCCTCTACCACAATGTGCACGGCCTCTTCGTCCCCATATGCTCGTACCTTCACTTGACCTTCATCTGTGTATTTCCGTGCATTGTCCAAAAGGATGTCCAATAGCTGTCGAATCCGCTCCCGATCCATCAAAAGGACAAGAGCTTCTTCCCATTCAAAAAGCAGCTTAATTTGTGGAGGGAAAATGGGTACCCACGCTTGCTTTACCTCAAGGAGCAGAGGGGTTAATGGCTGCACGACTTTCGTTGAGCCTGGTTGTGAGGTATGCTGCAATTTGGCTAGCGCCAACAGGTCATCAATGAGTTTGAAAAGTCGTTTACACTCTTGTTGAACAGCAGCGAGTGCTTCGTCCCTTACTTCTGGCTTGTGCTGCCCCCATCTTTGCAGAAGACTTACATACCCTTCAATAATGGAGAGCGGTGTACGCAACTCGTGAGATGCATCTGTGACGAATCGCTGCTGATAGACCATTGCTTCTTCCATACGATCTAACAACAGATTAAAGGCATGAATTAGCTCGTAGATTTCAGTCTCTACGTGATGATGGTGAATTCGTTGGGAGAGACGTTGAGGGAAAATGGAATGGATTTGCTGGATCAGATGATCGAGAGGCTTAAGTCCCCAGTTACTCAACCAATAGCCTCCAATCCCCGAAAGTAGCAAGGTAAAAAAGGAAGAGAGGAAAAGAATCGTGAGCAAGATGGAAAAATACCATTCCAGCGCTTCTGTCGTAGTAGAAATTTGCACAAACAAAAGCTCCGATGTAAACGGCAGCTGCACAGGTTCTTTTGCGACCAATGTCCTTTCATAATAGTCTTCCGGCTCTTTTGTCCAATTGGCTCCCTGTATCGAAGCGATTTCCTTGCCGTTTTGGTCGCTGATGTTTATGAATTGATTGACGTCAGCGTAATTCGTTAACAAACGCGTCAAATAGGTAATGGTCAGCGATGCTTCTTCGGTGATTTCTGTTTTCAAATCGGCTGCAATGGCCGTTGCCTTTTGATTGAGCAATTTTTGCTCATGTTGATGGACGAGATTAGAGGTGCTGAAAAAAATAAATATAGACAAAAAGAGAAGCAAGACCAGCATCCCGGAGCTAAAAAACAGCGTGAGTCTCCATTTGAGTGAGTATCTGCGATGTGTAAGCACTGCGTTCTCCTTTAATCTCGTAGTGTGTATCCAATTCCTCGCACGGTATGAATCAGTTTGACGGATGGATCACTTTCAATCTTGTTCCGTAAATACCGGATATACACATCCACGATGTTGGTATTCCCCATAAAGTCAAAACCCCAAACGGCTGTGAGAATTTGCTCTCGCGAGACCGCTTGCTCCTTGTTTTGAACCAGATAATAAAGCAAATCGAATTCGCGCGGTGTCAACATGATTTCCTCTTCATCGAGGAACACTCGCCGCGCGTTGGGCTGGATACGCAATCGGCCAACCACTATCTCCTGGTTCGCTTTTGATTCCCGCTGACGCAATAAGACCCGAATCCGGGCGAACAACTCCTCGATTGCAAACGGCTTTGCCAGGTAGTCGTTTGCTCCACTGTCTAATCCCGTCACGATATCCGGAACCTCTCCACGAGCCGTGATCATGATAATAGGGACATCTTTGGTTTCCCGAATTCGTCGGCATAATTCTATCCCCGATAATTCGGGCAGCATGACATCCAGGAGGATGAGGTCGTACTCAATCGTTAGTGCCTTTTCTAATCCAGAAAGCCCATCGTATTCAATATCCGTCGAAAACCCTTCATTCTCCAACTCCAACTGTAAGTATCTTGCTAAGTTATGCTCATCTTCCACGAGTAGCAAATAGCCTTTTCCATCTGGTGTAGGCATGTATATCATCTCCGTTTGAATATCTTACCAACAGTTTTCTCAGGAAACTCTCATGAAATTCTACCGGGAATCTTAGTTTTGTTCTGTACGATAAGAGCGTGGATGAGAAACACACAACAAGATCAACCATTCAGAAGGGGGAACATCATGACAAAGCGAAACTGGAAAGGTACAACTACTACGGTCGTAGCTATTCTAATGGGGACTTCTCTTCTCATGAACGGACAAGCCTACGCGGCTTCTGAGACAAGTCTCACCTCCACAACTACACAAAATCTGGATCAACAGTCAGTTGACGATCAGAACAATCAACAGGCTGAAAATGTGCAATTTGATCAAATGGTGCAAGATGGTACGAATATCGACCTGACAGCCAATGAGGAAAGTACTACTGTTAGTAATCAGAATAAACAGTCAGATAGTAACACTGCTTCCTCTTCCGACATTGCCGATCAGGTCATTTCAGAAGGATTGAAGTATAAAGGCGTACCTTATAAATTTGGTTCGAGCAAAAAAACAACACGTACATTTGATTGCTCTTCCTTTACACAGCGAGTGTTTAAAGAGGTCGGAGTAAGTCTGCCGCGAGACTCACGTCAACAGTCCAAAGTCGGTCAAAAAGTCTCGAAGAATCAGCTGCAAAAAGGAGACCTCGTTTTCTTCCGCAGCTACGGTAGCTCTTCTTCTCGCATTACCCATGTTGCTATCTACGCTGGAGACAATAAGCTGCTGCATACGTATGGTAAGCCGGGAGTTACGACAACCAAATTCAAAGGGACTTCCTGGGAAAAACGCTTTGAGCTTGGAAGACGTGTGATTTAATCATCTTCTGGGGCGCAACAAAAAAAGGCTGCTGAGCACTTCAGCAGTCTTTTTTCATCATCTTCTTAAAACTAACGCTTGATTCCCTCGCCGTGACGAAGGAAGTGGGAGTAAAAGAATGAGCAAACTACAAGAACTCTGTTACAATGACACCACCCTGATTGTCGCCAGAAAGCACATACTTCCCATTGGTAGGCACTTGAATCATGATACTAGTCGCCACTGGATAATAATAAATTTTGTAGTCACCACCATTTATCGTCCCTGACACTTCCTTGGCCTCCCGCAAGCTATTCACGTACTCCTCCAAAGATAATTGACGCTCTTGCATAATGGCGCTGTGCGGCAAACCTACAAATCGGTAATGCATAGGATTGTAAGGAACACCAGTAATTGTGACCTTTTCCTTCGGATAGCGCAGAATGAACCCGTATTTCCATGCGTTTTCTTGTAGCCACTTCCCTTCTGGGGATTGGTCGATTTTCATTTGTGTGGATGTAACGTCCAAGGCTGTACCCAGATGATGTTCGTGAAAACAATCTGACAATGCATCGTGGGCATGTCCCTTCTCTTCAGCCAGTTTTCCCGGTTTTCCCAAGCTTCGATAGCCGCTTTTGATCATAAAATGCTTTACATTGTCACTGCTTGCTGCATGGACCATCTCGTTGAACGCCTCCGCTGCGTTCTCAGACAATTCAATGGAATTGTCTTGCAAGCGATAGCCCTCCACTAAATATTTGTGCGAAGACAGAGGGATCACATCGGATGGCACCGCCTCTGAATGGATCGGATTGTTCTTGTTGACCAGTAACAGATCGCCCTGATAAATCTGGTCTTGTTCAACGCGAATCTCTTTGTATTTCGGGAAAGCTGTAGCATCCGGCTCTGTTTGCCATACGTCCTCTACAAGAGAGTGCAAAAATGGATAACCCAGTAGCAATAAAAGGATACTTAGTAAGAGAAATTGCTTTTTCATTTCCTTTTCCTCCATGGTTCAAACACTATTCTTTTTCAATATGATGATAATAGGCAATGATAAATGAAATCGTGGGCAAAAAATAAAATTTTCCTTAAATCATTTTGTTGGAAAAGGAGTGCGAAAGAAAACTGAAACGTTGTCAATTATTCCTCGTCAAATGGAGTGAAACTTCAAAAATTGACGAGGTGACTACCATGAATGTCAGACAAAATATGATGTCTCTTTCTATCATTGCTTTGTTAACTGTGTCTTTCGCCCAACCAAGCTTAGCTGCAATGACTCCTTTTACGGATCTTGCCCACTCGGGAGCGAAAGATAAAATTCTTGCCTTACAGCAACAAGGTGTGATAAAAGGCGTAGATGATAGCAAATTTGCCCCTAACGAAACGATAACGGCTGCTCAAGGTGTTCAACTGATTGTAAATGCCTTTGATTTGAGTCTGGCAGCGATCCGTTTTGTAAAGGCGCCACAAGCCACTGACTTTTTTTCCAAAGCAGATAACGATGCTTGGTATGCAGAGAGTCTGATCATAGCGGCTGCGAACGGATTGGAGTTACCAGCTGATCTCGATCCGAATGCAGAATGGACGAAAGAGCAGTTCATTCACCAGCTAATGAGAGTCATGGAGACCAAGGGTAATCTGCCCATGATCAAACTAGTACCGGTAGAAATCCAAGATAATCATGAACTCACCGTAGATTACCAAGGCTCCATTCAACGAGCTTTGGCAAGAGATATTATCGAATTGGATAAGGAAAACAAGCTTCATCCGCAAAAGCACATCACGCGTGAAGAGGCAGCCGAAATGATATATAATGCCCTTGCGTATTTGAAAAGCCATAAGCCTCTGAACTAAAACGAAAAAAATGCAGCGATCCTCGTGATGAGGAGCTGCATTTTTGGTTTACTTAACCAGTAATCATCCGATTCACTTGCCCCGTTACCAATAGCATCGCTTGCAAAACGGGCATCATGCTAACAAGATCAGGCGAATGGAAGCGTACCGTCCGTCCTTCGATGAGTTCAATTCCTGGCATCCAGCTGACTGCTGTGGCAAATTGTGATTTCGTAAACTCTACTTCTATCGTATTCTCTACTCTTTGCTCGAGCGGTTTCACTGTACTGCGATGGAGCAATGCTTCTTTTGCTTGCTGACGGATCAACTCTCTCGCACGAACGGGATGCATCGCTTGCGACGAGAGCCCCGTTATTCCTGTCTTCACAGCGACTGTAAAGACTCCAGGGATGTCTTCTTCGACCTCTTGGGATGTTTGGGAATCTCCGGTAACGAGTACGACTGGAACACCAAAGGCTCCCGCGATTGCTGCATTTAAACCTGCTTCGCCCACTTCTTTGCCATTTAAGATAAGCCGATGGATAGCGAGCCCAGACAACGTATGATTGAGTACCGCATCTCCTGTACCCGCTTTTCCATGATAACCGATGAAAAATGCGGCATCGCAGCTACTGTCGATCCCCTGCATCATACAGAGAGGCTTGAAAAAACCACGGATGACATCTGCCTGTGGGTGCAATTCTTCCAGAATGATATTGTTCATCGGTCCATGAGATTCATTGACGATAATTTGGGTAGCTCCTGCTTCCAGTGCACCCTCAATCGCCGCATTAACATCTTGGGTCAGAAGTCTTCTCCCCGCTTCGTAATGTCTGCGTCCGGGGATAACATCCTCCCATTCGCTTAGTCCAGAGATCCCTTCCATGTCCAATGAAATAAACACCTTCATGAGAAACTACCTCCCTATCTTTGATTAGGTTTCTTTCGGTATTTGGCGCGATCCCAACGCCAAGCGCTTGATCTCACCGTCTGGTTGGCGAACAAAGCGGATGAGTGAATCGACGTTGTGACGCGTGAACAGAAACGTATCTTCGCCAACAGAACGCAGCGGGAACACATCACTGCCTAGAACGAGTACGAGCTGTCTCTGTGCTTCATCGAATCTGATCTCTACTACGTCTCCTTCTCCGGATTTATATGTACCGGGACATTGCTGCAAGTAAGCAAGCGGCACTTCACAATCGGAAAACGTGGCGAACTGCGTCTCGAGCGGGCGACCGAACATGCTGTTCAACAAACCTAATGTCAGATTGGAAATGGGGGCATCATCCATGTTGGTCAAAAGAATACCGGTTACTCCCGCCTCTGGAACGATGAACATTTGCGCGGTCATCCCTTTTAAGCCGCCGGTATGGGTAAGTAAGGTGTAATCTTCGGAAAATGGAAACACGCCGAGTCCGTAACCATAGCTGCGGCTCAAGTCAATACGGACATGAGGCGTAGTCATTTGGGAGGCGCTATCTCCCGAGATGATTCTCGCTCCATTTGAAAGCCCGCCTGTCCGATAAACATCCGCATACCGAAGCATGTCACGTGCGGACGATTTGAGGAAGCCTGCAGCACGCATGGAAGGTGCATCCCACCAACCAGGGGCACGTACTACTTCACGAACTCCATCATTCATGCGCCGTGTGTACAGCATGGTAGTATTGTCGTCCTCGCCTAATTCCTCCACATGAAATACCGTGCGTTCCATGCCAAGTGGCTGTAAAATATGCTCTTGGACAAAGGCTTCGTATGGTTTGCCGCTGACACGCTCAATAATCGCCCCAAGCAAGCCAAAAGCTTCGTTCGAATAGCTGAATTCTATCCCAGCAGGTCCCAACAATTCAAAGGGCAGCTTCTCTATATATGCCATGAGGTCTTCGAAGGTATCGATTGAGTGTTTACATTGCGCTTCAAACTGGTGAAGTAATTTTTCTGCTGTCGGATCGGCTTGTAAGCTGGGTAGCATTGCGGGAATGAGAGATGGAAGTGGTGGAAATCCGAGGGTATGTGTCATGAAATGATGAATGGTGATCCTTTTCGTTTGGGCTTCATCCGGTGTGCGAAACTCCGGCAAATAGGTGATAACCGGATCATGCACGGAAAGCTTTCCTTCTTCCTGAAGCTGCATGATCGCCATGCATGTAAACGACTTCGTAATTGACCCGATGCCAAATACCGTATCCAGATCGATAAGAGCTTGCTTTTCACGGTCCCGATAACCAAACGCTTTTTCATAAGTGAGTTCTCCGTCTTTGGCTACGGCAATAATTGCACCGGGAACTTGAAAATCATCCATCAGCCTTTGGACGTATGCTTCAAACGACGCTTCCCACTCATTCATCTTCATGTCATGCCTCCTTAGGTTCATTTCTTACAAACAGGAAAGCAATTTCAGGTTTCATATCGAAGTATACACTTCAAAAAAATAGGGATATGAAGTTTGCGCACTAGTAGAATTATAAGCGGCAGATGAAAAAACAACAATATATAATTCTGAAAATAAAAAATATTGATAACAAATCGCAGTCAAATAAAAAATGGCCCTTCGTCTTGTATGACGCCGGGCTCTGAAATGTCGCTGGTCAAATCCAGCATTCCCTCTTTTCACTTGATTACGAGTATTCCTTACATAGACGACCTGCGATGATGTTCTTTTGGATTTCCGAGGTGCCTTCATAAATCTTAGTAATTCTGGCGTCCCGGTAATAACGCTCGATCGGGTATTCTTTGATGTATCCGATCCCCCCATGTATTTGTACCGCTTTATCTGCCACACGGTTATAGACTTCGGAGGCAAACAGTTTCACCATCGCGGCTTCTTTGATTACATGTTTGCCTTGATCAACGAGCGATGCGACATGATACGTAAACGCTCGCAGTGTTTCGCAGTCCAGTGCTATTTCTGCCAAGTAGTGCTGGATAATTTGTTGTTCAAAAATCGGCTTGTCAAATTGGATGCGCTCCATCGCATATTTCATAGACATATCCAGTAGTTTTTGGCAAGAACCGAGATTTCTGGCTGCCAATCCCGCCCGTCCATTCGCCAAAATTTTAAGAGCATTGGTATAGCCCATTCCCTCATGGCCAAGGACGTTTTCTACAGGCACTTCACAATCTTCAAAGAATATCTCAGCCGAATGGGAGCCCCGTAAGCCCATCTTTTCTTCTATTTTTCCGATCTGGAAGCCTGGGAAATCTTTCTCGACTAAAAAGGAGGTGATCCCTTTTGCTCCCTTGGAAGGATCGGTGACAGCCATGACCGTGAAAATGCCAGCGATGGGCGCATTCGTGATGTAATGTTTGGAGCCATTCAGGATGAACTTGTCTGCTTTTCGTACAGCCCTTGTCTTTAAATTAGTCGCATTTGAACCTGCACTTGGTTCTGTTAAAGCAAAAGCGCCAATCATTTCACCGGTAGCCATACGCGGCAAATATTTTCGTTTTTGCTCCTCCGTGCCCATCTCGACAATCCCTACAGAACCGATGCCGTTATGGCAACCAATGACGGTCGTAAACCCATTGCTTGTTTTCCCTACTTCTTCAAAAATGGCGCATTTTCCAAACATATCAATACCGAGTCCGCCGTATTGTTCTGGGATGCTCAGGCCAAACAATCCCACTTCTTTGCACATATCCATGATTTGAACTGGTATATGATCTTCGCGTTCAATAAGATCAGCGACTGGTTCGACCTTCTCGCTGATAAAACTCCTCACAGCTTTGCGCAGCTCTTCTATTTCACTGCTGAATGTAACGCTCATGTCATCCGCTCCCCTTCTTACCGTGACGTCGGTTTACTACTTCACTTCGTCTGGTATGTGATTGGTGTAGAGGGTGTTCTCCTCCACAAAGTCGTATAGCTTCTGTGCCATGCAATCTTTCCTGCCGGATTCGATTTCTTCCACAATGTGGGCAATTAGTCCGACGGCCCTCGCCGCGACTGCAAATGATTTCACGACACTGTAGTGCAACCCCATATCCGACAGCACAGCTCCAATCGCGCCTGCCGCATTTAGTGTGATCCGTTTGCCTTTTTTCGTGCTGAATTGTTCGTGAATTTCTTGCATGATAGCCGTATGGTTTCCGGCAAACCCTAGCTCCTCTGCCAATGCAAACAATTTTTCAGTGCGTGGATCAACAGGTCTATGAATCGGATGTCCGAACCCTGGCATTTGCAGTCCTTTTTCTTCACGTTCCTTCAGGATTCGTTTGGCGACCTCTTTTCTGTCGCAATCGGCACCGTACTTTTGCAACGCTTCTTGAAGCATTTGAGCAACGTATTCCATGGCTCCTAGATAGACTGAACCCGCCCCCAACAATCCGGCTGCGACTGCAGCTTGCACAGCTTCCGGTGCTCCCAGATAGGTCAAACGTGCGGAAATCGAACTGGGCGTAAATCCATGTTCACATATGGCAACCATGCATGCATTCAACATCTTTGATTCATTCTGGGTAGGCTTCCGGTGTGTTGCTCCTAGGAATGCCATATCCGCCAACGTGATCTGTCCCATTAAATCTTCTGTCAAATCATAGCCATGAACATAAATCTTGTCTGATTTTGATACACCGATGTTTGTCTGAAATTCCATTCTCTTTCCTCGCTTTCGTATGCATAGAGCTGGTTTACCTTTTTGACATATTAACAAGCAATTACCATGCCACCCTGTACACTTCCTCTCCCAACAATAAAACCGCCCTTACTTGGCGGTTTCGTGTAAAGCATCGATTTTAGCCTGCTGATGTGGACTCTGCAAACTGACTGTTGTATAAATCAGCATAAAAGCCCTCTTGCTCCATCAACTCGTCATGTGTTCCTTGTTCAATGATCGTTCCCTTGTTCATGACGAGGATCAAGTCTGCATTTCTAATCGTAGACAGTCGATGGGCGATCACGAAGCTAGTACGTCCCTTCATCAGTTCATTCATCGCTTCCTGGATATGCACTTCGGTCCGTGTATCAACGCTGCTTGTTGCTTCATCCAAAATCAGAATCGTAGGGTCTGCCAAAATAGCACGAGCGATGGTCAACAGCTGTTTTTGCCCTTGGGAGATATTGGAGGCCTCTTCATTTAACACCGTCTTGTATCCCTCTGGTAGCGTGCGAATAAAGTGATCGGCACGAGCCGCCTTCGCTGCGCGAAAGATATCTGTATCAGAGGCCTCAGGTTTTGCATAGGCCAAATTATCATGGATCGTTCCGTTAAACAGCCACGTATCTTGCAGGACCATGCCGAACAGAGAGCGAAGATCGCTTCGTTTCATGCGTGTAATATCAACGTCATCAATCAGAATCGCTCCGCCATTGAGCTCATAAAAGCGCATCAGCAAATTAATCATGGTCGTCTTACCCGCACCTGTTGGGCCCACGATCGCAATCTTTTGTCCAGGTTCTACTACGAGATTGATGTCTTGCATCAGTAAATGCCCTTCTTTATAACCAAACTTGACATGCTGAAATTCCACCTTGCCTTTAGGCGCTGCGATCGTGACTGGTTGCGTACTTTCAGGCACTTCCTCTTCTTCATCCAAAACCTCAAAGACCCGCTCCGCTGAGGCGATCGTCGACTGGATCAGGTTGGCAATGTTCGCGGTTTGCGCAATGGGCATCGTGAACTGCCGAGTATATTGGATAAAGGCTTGGATATCCCCGATTTCAATGGAACCGTTCGTAGCGAGAATCCCGCCGACAATGCAGACGAGCACGTAGCCAATATTTCCGATGAAGCTCATTACCGGCATGATAATCCCTGATATAAATTGCGCCCTCCATCCGGCTTCGTACAGCTTGGCATTGATTTGATCAAATGTCTGCTGTGACTTCTTCTCATATCCAAACGCCTTTACAACCTGATGCCCCGTAAACATTTCTTCCACATGCCCATTCAATTCACCAAGGGAGCTCTGCTGTCCGATGAAATGCTTTTGTGATTTCGAGGCGATCTGTTTCGTAGCAATGGCACTGAGCGGCAACGTCAAAATTAGAATGAGAGTCAATAATGGGCTAATCGTCAGCATCATAATGATGACACCGATGATCGTCACGATGGAAGTGATGAGCTGTGTCAGGCTTTGCTGGAGCGTGTTGCTGATATTATCAATGTCGTTCGTGACACGGCTCAAAATATCCCCATGCATTTTCGAATCAAAGTATTTCAGCGGCAGGCGGGACAATTTCTCATTTACCTGCTCACGCATGTCATAGACGATCTTCTGCGATACTCCTGCCATCACGTATTGCTGCAAATAGCTGAACAGCGCACTAATGACATACAAGACGATTAATAGGAGCAGGATATTTGCAATATACCCAAAGTCAAATACGATTTCCTTAGGCTGTCCCTGCATGAGACCGATCATGCCTGCGAAAAGACTCGTTGTCGCCTTCCCCATCAGTTTGGGACTAACAATGGCGAAGATCGTACTCAAAACGGCAGCCAGAAACACGATGATCAGCTGTATACGGTGTGGCCGAAAGTAGCCGATCAAACGCTTGAGTGTACCTTTAAAGTCCTTTGCTTTTGCTCCTGGTATCACCATTCCCATCGGTCCACCCATGTGGCCGCCACCCTTTGGAGCTTGCTTACCTCCTCGCGGTTCACTCATGCGATCTCCTCCTCTGTCAGTTGGGATCGTACGATTTCTTGATAGACTTCACAGTTTTGCATGAGCTCTTGATGTGTACCCATACCCGCAATCGAGCCTTCATCCAGCACGATAATCTGGTCTGCGTCCATCACAGTACTAACCCGCTGAGCCACGATGATTAACGTGGATTGGTTCTTCTCGATCTCTTCTTTTAAAGCTACTCGCAATAACGCATCTGTTTTGAAATCCAACGCAGAAAAGCTGTCATCAAACATATAGATGGCCGGTTGCCGGACAATTGCCCGCGCAATCGATAACCGTTGTTTTTGTCCACCGGACACGTTCGTACCGCCTTGGGAAATGTGTGCCTCGTATCCGCCCTTCATACTCGCAATAAAATCGCCTGCCTGCGCAATTATCGCGGCATGCTCGATTTCGGCGTCTGTCGCGTCCTCTTTACCGAAGCGAATATTGTCAGCGATCGAGCCTGAAAAGAGCAGCACTTTTTGTGGGACATAACCAATTTTTGCTCGCAATTGCTCTAGAGGCAGGTCACGTGTATCAAGGCCGTCTACCCGTATGGCTCCGGAAGTCACATCGTAGAATCGCTCAACCAGATTGAGTATCGTCGATTTACCGGAGCCTGTCCCTCCGATAATCGCGGTGGTCTGCCCCGGACGAGCTGTAAAGGTGATCGAGGTCAATGCGGGATGTTCCGCACCAGGATAAGAAAATGTCACATCCTGAAACTCCACCGTGCCTGGCGTTGTTGTTTTCGTTTGCGTCACAGGCTCAGAGCGATCATAAATGGTCGAATGTAAATCCAACACTTCGTTAATTCGGATAGCGGATGCAGAAGCACGCGGAACCATGACGAAGATCATCGACAGCATAACCAATGAGAACATAATCTGCGTCGCATATTGGATGAACGCCATGAGATCACCAACTTGCAGATCCATATTACTGACACGAATGCCACCAAACCAAAGAATGGCAACGGCAGACAAGTTAAAAGTCAGCATCATAATCGGCATCAAGGCTGCCATGATTCGATTCACGTTAATCGCTGTCTGTGTCAAATCAGTATTCGCCTCGTTAAAACGCCTTTTCTCCAAATCTATACGGTTAAACGAGCGGATCACACGAATTCCCGTCAAGCCTTCCCTCACGACCAAATTCAGCTTATCCAGCTTCTTTTGCATGGCTTTAAAAAGAGGCATCCCCTTGCGTGCGATCAGGAAAATAGCTAAAGCTAGAATGGGAACAACTACTGCAAGAACAAGCGTCAGCTTGGCATCCTTGGATGAAGCCATAATAATTCCACCGATACACATCATGGGAGCAGCCACCATGATACGCAAAATCATGATCAAAACCTGCTGGACTTGATTGATATCGTTCGTTGTCCTCGTAATGAGCGAGGCTGTACCAATTTGGTCGATCTCCTGCATGGAATAGTGTTCTACTTGGTTAAACACCTTGGCACGCAGCTCACGACCAAAACTCATGGCAACCTTGGATGAGAAGTAACTGGCTCCGATGGCACATAAGCCCCCACCAGCAGCGACGAGCAGCATAAAACCGCCAACCTTCCAAATAAAGAAGGTGTCGCCATGCACAATCCCGACATCAACGATATCCGCCATTAATGTTGGTAAGTACAGATCGGATAACGATTGGACGAATACAAGCACCAATATCGCTGTGATCGGCCATTTGTAGGACGTCAAGTATCGAAACAGCCTCATCATACAGATACACGCTCCCTTTCCTGCCTCTTCCATACTACAATTCCAATCGCCTTACGGTTGTATGCATGTATTTGCGATGTACGCTTGATTGCTGCCTGCACTTACCATAGGGACTACCGAAGGAGCTCTTACATCTGGATTTGCCCATGCGCTTTTCCACTGGTTCTTTTTTTGTATCCCACCAACGAAAAAAACGACCCTTTATCAGAATCGTTTCGTAGTTTGTTCTTATGAATGGAACTACATCGTTCTTTTTAGCCCACTTCCTTTTTTGAGTTCGGAAGGGGGAAAACCAAATCTGTCCTTGAACACTTTTGAAAAATGTGCAGCGTTTTCGAATCCAGTGGAGAAACAAACATCTGTAACGGATAATGACGTATTTGTAAGAAGTTCTTTGGCTTTGTCTAGCCTGCGGTTACGAATCCATTTTATAGGGGATGTATTGTACATAACTTGAAAATCCCGTTTGAACGTCGACAAGCTTCGTCCAGATAAATAAGCCAAATCGTGAAGAGAAACGGGATTCATCAGGTTTTCCTCTACTACCTTGTCAATGTTATTCCATTCTTTTCTCTTAGGTTGCAAGAGCTGGGATGAGATCTGTTCATTTGCATCAATCACATGAAACAACAGTTCCATTACTTTCACCTTAACAAGACCCTCTACGATTTCATCTGGATTATCAAAATAGGGCTCTAATGATTCGACGTATTCCAAAATACACGTATTAACCGGATTCACCGATACTGGTACTGGTGACTCAGGGTAAGTGGGCTTTATATCGCCTAATTTGATGAAATCATCCAGTATCTCTTCTTTTAGGAAAAACATCAAACCATTCAATCCGTCCCCTGAATCCAGCTCGCCCGATTTTTCAAATTCGATTGCAATTGATTTCTGCAGAAACATCATTTCATTACTGCGGACCTTGTATACTTGATCACCGTACCGAATCGTGTACACTCCCTGAAGAACGATTAACAAAAGATGATCCTTTAGAAACATCGTCCCTGTTGTGGCTTCTGCGTCAAAGCAGAAGTCGATCACAGATATCCCTTTCATTTTTAGACTTCCAATTTTAAAATCTGTTTTCGTTAACCCTTGCGGCGCCTTGATTATCCTAGTGGTTCCTACAGACAAAAATAGTCGCC
Source organism: Brevibacillus sp. HB1.4B (assembly GCF_013284285.1). Lineage (NCBI taxonomy): Bacteria > Bacillati > Bacillota > Bacilli > Caryophanales > Paenibacillaceae > Brevibacillus > Brevibacillus sp. HB1.4B. Next base: position 690,321 of record NZ_JABSUT010000001.1, on the reverse strand, counting down.
TCCTTCCCCTTCCGATCAGAACGACAAACCCGCTGCCTTGCACGGAAGCAAGATTAGACGGGTTTGTCTTTTTCTGACGTGATCGGCTTTTAAGAACTGGGTTTACGTATGACGGTGGAACAGTTTCGCAATCACTTTCCATTCGCCGTTTATTTTCAGCAATTGCAGAAAGTCAGAGTATACCGCGCCATCTGAACTTTCTAAAACGACACGAACGCAAGCGGCCGTGCCTTCAATATCAAGGATATCCACTCTTGCTTGAAGATTTTGTGCAGGACCCGCTTGATCCACATAATCATATAAATATTGAATAGATCCTTCCACCAAACCAATAGGTTCGTATCCATACATAATCGCATCTTTATGGAAGCTTGGTTTCATGACTTCGCTTTTTCCAGTGGCGATTCCTTCCACATACTTATTCATCACTTCCAGAATTTCCTCGTAATCTTTGATGGGTGCTCTGCTCATCTGGCAATCCTCCTCAATTGATTTTCCAGTATGAAGGGAATGTTTTATCGACATTCCCTTCATACATCAAGAATATCAGGGGATTACGATCATTCCTTTGCTAATAAGCTCAATGAATTTGTTTATTTAGCTCAAAAATGGAGTGGTGAATGGTAATTGGTCTTGGAGCACGAACACAACAGGCAGCTTCTATTTACAGAAGCTGCCTGTTGTAAAATAGCGTTCAGCTCAATGTTGTTAATGCTTCTCGCGTAAATGGTTGAAGTTCTTCGGTATTCCCGTTACGAATTTTTGATACCCAAGCCGGATCACTCAGTAGCGCACGTCCAACTGCCACAAGATCAAACTCTTCTTGCTCAATACGCTCAATCAGATTATCGATGTTAGCGGGCTGACTACCCTTGCCTTCGGTGAATAGACTCAGGAACTCAGAGTCCAATCCAACAGATCCAACGGTGATCGTTGGTTTTCCCGTCAGTTTACGAGTCCAGCCTGCCAGGTTTAGTTCAGAGCCTTCAAACTCCGGCTCCCAGAAGCGTCGGGTGGAAGCATGGAAGATATCCACACCGGCTTCGGACAGAGGTGTAAGGAAAAGCTTCAATTCCTCAGGCGACTTTGCCAGTTTGGATTGATAATCGCTCGGTTTCCATTGGGAAAATCGAAAAATAATCGGGAAGTCTGGACCGACTGCGTCCCGCACAGCCTTAATCACCTCTACAGCAAATTTGGTGCGGTCTACGAGATCACCGCCATATTCATCTGTACGCTTGTTGGTGACTTCCCAGAAGAACTGGTCAATCAGGTAGCCATGTGCCCCGTGAATTTCCACTGCGTCAAAACCAATTTTCTTAGCTTGAGAAGCGGCTTGTGCGTAAGCCCGAATGAGATCGTTGATTTCTTCGATGCTGAGTGGTTCTGATACCTTTTCACCAGTAAGACTTAGACCAGAAGGACCGATTGGTTCGGCATCTGATTCTGGGAATTTCTCTTTTTGGCGAGCCATGCCGGTATGCCAAATCTGCGGAGCAATTTTTCCTCCCGCCTCATGTACTTCTCGAACAACGCGTGCCCATCCGTCCAGTGCTTCCTCTCCATAGAAATGGGGGACATTCTGGTCTGCACCCGCAGCTGGATGCTCGATTAGCGTTCCTTCGGTGATGATTAAGCCCACCTCGTTCTCTGCGCGGCGACGGTAATAGTCAGCTACATTGGGCCCTGGAATCCCTTTCGGTGAAAAACTGCGGGTCATGGGTGCCATAACAAACCGATTTTCAAGTTTCAGTCCTTTGTATTCAAACGGGGTGAATAACGCTGTTACAGATTTTGACGAATTCATGTGATTCCCTCTTTCTTTTCACTATTTTTTCATACTAATTTTTCCTTATCAGTCTTGTGCAATAGATGTAACATCACATTATATTAGGATTTGTTAACTCTACACCTTTGAAACCCCCACTCCATTACTGATTTTTGTGAGTAGAGCTTTCTAATGTTTTTAAATGCATGCGCACGCATCTAATTTACCATCATCCTTTTTCACCTGTCAACCGATAAGTGTAACGGCGATCCCTATAACTAATGGGAGATTAGTTTAAGATCAAACGGAGAACCGTATCTCAAATGACGGCAAGTTTATTGGTTGAAACGTAAAGAAGACAATTCAAACTGCTTCTGAAAGATGATATCTTGAATACAGATTATGCCGAGAGCGAGTGATCTTTGATGATAATTAAATTGTACAGCGAAAGGGTGAGTGATCAATAGAGGAGGTAAGCATTTGTACCACCATTTAGAACTAATGAGCATTCAAGCAAGAGTACTCTATATTCATGATCATGCTGGACGTATCACAACGATTAATGAGCCAACGAACCAGCCTGCTCCTCGATTTTTTTGGGGACAGACCGTTGCTGGCAGTATTGTAAGATTTCACAGCGACGTACCAAATCACATAATCCATGACATCATACAATTCCTGAATCAGGGTGATTCAACCAAGCGACTGCCTAATGTTATTCACGCGTTGGAGAAAGACAGAGAAATTAGAGACTTATGGATGGGGCCGGCTTTTACATTTCATGAAACCGTAAAGGATTACACAGACGCCACCTTGGTCACTGAAGAGAATAAATACTGCTTGGAACCAGGGTTTCCTACCCTTTTATCGGAACTGAAGTTTCGAGGACCTTGTTTTATGGTGACGGAAAACAACATGGCCGTATCTGTCTGTTTTAGCGCAAGAAGTAACGATAAGGCTGCAGAGGCCGGAGTCGAGACATAGAAAGATTATAGAGGAAAAGGATATGCAATGCACGTAACGTCCTCATGGGCCCAAGCGATAAGGCGGTCTCAACGGATTCCTTTATATAGTACATCTTGGGATAATTATTCTTCGCTGTCCATTGCAAAACGCCTGCGTCTTCACTTTTATGGAACGGATATTTCAATCTATTAAGGTTTACATCAAAATGAAAGGCCATATTCCGGAAAGCATGGCCTTAAAACTTACCGTTTCAGACAGCGTGGTGAAACGTATCACATGTTAAAGCAACGAGTACCTTAGTTGAATAACACGCTGAAACAGCAGGGGCTGTCTAAGACTTTACTTTCATGGTCATAAACCACCGCTTTTTCTTTAAATAGATCAATCTAAAACATTATCTTCATCAGACATATACGAAAAAAAGCCGCTATTTCCGTTGGGTAGGAAATGGTGGCTTTTTGCAATTACTTCTTTTGCACTAACAATTGTAATGCTTCATCAAATTTTCCATCTGAAAAAGCAGATTGGAGAATTTCATTCATCGTCACGAGGTATCTCTGGAGTTTTTCTTCACCTAATTCGGTCAACTGAGTATAAACGCCTCTACGGTCGTCTTCACATACATTCCTCTGTAAAGCTCTGCAATTTTTTGCCTCCAGTCTTCCAACCAGCCTTGATATCGCACTTTGACTTAATCCAACCCGTTCCTGTAATTGTTGTAACCTCAGTGTTTTATTACTTTCTTTCGATAAAAAGTAAAGGACGTAAAACTCTTTTAAAGAAAGATTGTAATTTTCTCGTAAATCTTTTTCAAGCATATTGGAAATACTTTCAGTAATGTGAGTAAGTGCCAACCAATCGTTTATAAGTTCATGATTAGGGTCGGTTTTCATAGTAAATTCCACCTGTTCTCGACTATATATCATGTTAATCCGTTTCATTATAATACAGAAAGGTATCACGCTCCAAACTCTCGTCACGAATACTTCTTTTGTTCGATTCTATCGGACTGGAAGCCAAAACAAAAAAGCCCTCACTTTCCATGAGGGCTGTGAAAAAATGAAAGCGAAATTTAGACTTGGTTAACTCGTTCAAGTATCGCCAATAGCAAAAGATGCTTCTTATTGGTCTTCGATTTCGCCATCACGATCTGTTACCGCAAAGTTGTAATTAATAGAGCGTGTAAATGGTTCGCCGTCCTCATTGATGCCAGTTACGTCAAAGGAGAGATTATAAACACCTGGTTTAGTCGGCACATTAAAATTGCCAGTAAGCTCATCTTCTTTTATGGCAAACTTCACTTCATCAAGGACGCTTGCTTTTTCGCCGTTCAGTGAACGTGTCAGGTTTGCTTTTTCCAGTAGCGATTGATCTATTTCGTTTTTACCCAAGTCGACGGAAATCTTCGCCTTGTCGCCTTTCTTGAATACCTTTTTGCTCGCCTTTACTTTCGCTTCTTCTCCGCCATTCACGGAACCCACCATGAAAAAGGCATCGTCAGAGCCCTCCACTTCAAGTGTCCATTCGCCTGCTTCAGGCTCCTCAACTTCAATGAAGTGATGAACAGCACCTTGGAATATCTCGGATTCATCCTCCGATTCGCTTTTTTCACTGCGGTCCGCTTCATACTTTTTGCCAGACGGACTGATCAGGGTCACAACAGTGTCTTCCGACGAAGTCATCGTATCCACATTGAACTGATCGATTCCGCTCTCCAGGAAAAATGTTTCCGAGACGTTGTCTTCCACTTCGCCACCACGGAGAATGACGGAGCTCTCTTCCAAAGTGCTTGATTTTGACTTGTCTTCGCTTACTTTATTTGCACGTAAAGAAGCCTTTTGCAATTTCGGTTCGACCAGATCCCATGTTTGCGAGGCTTTCGCGATTTGACCGTGGGAAATATCTTTTGTAAAGCTCTTGATCCCGTAAGTCAAACCGAAGGCAGAATCAACGGAAACAGCGCCATCATCTTCACCGGGAAGAACCGCATGACCAAACCAGGTAGGACTAAACATGCCATCATCCCCTGTTCCGGCAGCCATGTATGTCTTGGTTGAACGAATTTCGGTACGGTTGTCAGTCTGGGAACGGAAGTTTGCCATGTATGACGTTTGCAGGGAATACACCGCATCGTCTTTTTTGCCAAGAATATCAGCAAGCCAGCCTGCCCAATTGCTGTAAGCTAAGTCAGCCAATTCTGAACCTTTGTTTGGCGTGGAAAGCTGGTGAACAACATTGACATACGGATGCGCGCCATAGTGGACGAGCGCTGCCTGTGTATCTATGCCACCTTTGGAATGTGCAATGATATTGATTTTGGAGACACCATAATAATCTGCGACCTTTTTAATAACTTCGGCGAGCTTGGCTCCGTTTGTCCACATGTTGCCACCAGTACCATCCGCGTCCTTCAACTGCACAAATGCGGTACGATACCCGGCGTTATAGGCTGCATCATAATATCCGTCTGTTGTATACCAGGTTTTGTAGGTGGAGTGCAGACCTTGAACAAACAAGATCACGGGCTTGTCTTTGGATGCATTGGGAGGAACCGCACCAGTGTACCAGTCACCAAAATGACCACTTGGGTTGTCATCATGCAGAGCCGGAGGTGGAGCCGCTGCGCTTGCCGCTTGCGGGTAGACCAGCGCCGTTGATAATGTAACGGCCGTCAGCAAACGAGATAGTGCTTTCTGATTCATAAAAAGAACACCAACCTTCACCTTAGGATTTATTGTTGCCGTGCACAATCGTTAGAATTGTGCACGGATTGCAACTGCCCGTTCTACATTCAATGTGTCTTGAATGATCGCTAGGATCGGATTCATTTGGTGATGAATAAAGAAATGCCCACCAGGTATTGGAAAGAATTTGCATTCTCGCCCGCAATAGTCTCGCCACGCCACAATATCTTGGATTTCAATAGAATCTTCTTTCCCAAACAAAACCGTCATGTTGACAGGGATTTGCTGAGGAAGCTCGTTATTCATTTCGTAAGTTTGCACGGCTTGGAAATCAGCGCGAATTGTTGGCAAAAATAGCTCCAAGAGCTCGTGATTATCCAAAACTTCATCGGGTGTGCCACCAAGTGTTCGTAGTGATCCGATGAACTCGTTATGCGGCAGGTGGTATGTTTTCGCCAGTTTGTGATACGCATGTGGCACGCGGGATGCAGACAAGAACAAGTGCTGGGGCAGTGGCTTTCCATTCTGCAACAGCTTTCGTGTCAGTTCAAACGCGATTAATCCCCCCATGCTGTGACCAAAAAAGGCAAAAGGTTCTTCCCCCAGCTCTGGTGTGATCCGTTTGTATACATCCTCCAAGACCTCATAAAACGAGGTGAAAAGAACCATGCTATCACTCTGAAATGAAGGCCGTACCTCGAATGGATCAATTTCCAATAACGCTGGCGACAATCCCCGTCTCCAACTGTAATAAATGCTGGGAAGTCCACCTGCGTACGGAAAGCAGAACAATTTCATCTCTTTCCCCGCCCTTTCTTCATTACGTAATTACCTCGATATCTTTCTATGAAAAATGGACTGATACAAATCTTGTAAATCCTTCATGACGACTTGAGCAGCAAACTGATTGGTAGTCGCGCATACTGACAATTTATAGCCTGGATCGATCTCATACTGATGAAATGCCCAAGCATCGCGCGAATCATTTTGCGATATCGTAATCGATTGGTCTAGTTTTTTTCTAATGGCGAATGATTGTAGTGGAATAGACAGTCCCATGCCTCTCGCTTTGATATAGCTCTCCTTCAAGGTCCAAAGGTCGAAGAAATACGGAAGCTGTTCATCCGGATGTTTTGCCAAGAGATCTTCTACTTCGGCTGGTGCAAAATAATGAGTGGCAATATCCAAGTCAATCGGACATATTTGCTCCACATCAATCCCCACTTGCAAATCATGCGTGGCGCAGACCACCCATTCTCCGGAATGTGAGACGTTAAAGCAGAAGTTGGGAAATGATTTCAAAAAAGGTTTTCCGTATGCATTGTAGTCATACTCGATTTCGTCATTGGAAATCGAGTATGCTTCACAAATGAGAGAGCGTACGAGCACGTCCGCGAGCAACGCCCGATAGGAATCAGCCGGATTTCTGAAACGGTTGATCCGTTCCCTCTTCTCTTCGGGCAGTGCTTGCAAAAATCGGTCGAATAACTCTTTCTCCATGACAGCTGGACATTTCAAAGCGTAAATGGCAATCACGTAGCACTCACTCTTCTTTCTGTCAGTTCAAGGCCACTAACTTGTTCTGCTCGATCCTTTCGCTGCTGCACTTCATACAATTTGGCATACGTGCCGTTGTGCTCCATTAACTCTACATGGCGACCTTGCTCGATGACTTTTCCTTGATCCATCACGTAAATCACATCGGCATCCTCTACAGTCGACAGGCGATGAGCAATGACAAGTACCGTTTTATCTTTCATAAGTGCGGTTAATGCTTGCTGCACCCAATATTCCGATTCTGCATCCAAAGCGGAGGTTGCTTCATCCAGTAGAAGAATCGGCGCATTTTTCAGGATGGCCCTGGCAATGGCAATTCGCTGACGCTGTCCGCCAGATAGCTTGGCACCGCGTTCTCCTGTTTTTGTCTGGTAACCATCTGTCAGTTCCATAATAAAATCATGCGCATACGCTGCTTTGCTTGCTTTGATGACATCCTCTTCCGAAGCATCCAGGCAGCCGTAACGGATATTGTCTTCGATGGTTCCTTCGAACAAAAAGGCATCCTGAGGCACGTACGAGATCAAGCTTCTAATTTCTGCAAGAGAATAGGCTCCCATGGGCTTGCCCAGTAAATAAAGAGAGCCGCTCGCAGGTGGGTAATACCCCAACAGAAGTTTCATGACGGTGCTTTTTCCACTTCCACTCGTTCCGACTAGCCCAGCCATTTGGCCTTGCTCGACTCGCAACGAAACACCATCCAGCACGTTTGTAGCTTCGTTGTATCCGAAAACGACCTGCTCCAACTTCAGCATACTTTCGCATGGCCGGTATTTGTCGGAGCTCTTCTGATACTCTTCTGGTTCGAGAGGTTCATTCAGAAAATCGACGACCCGAGAAGCGCCTGCTAGCGAACTCTGTAACGCTGTGATGACTTGGCCAAGCTGGAGAAATGCCAGTGTCACAAGCATCTGTTGTTGAACCAAAGCGACCAGCACACCCAACCCGATCATTTGTTTGGATACCATCATGATGCCAAAAACAAGCATTCCCCCGAAGCTTAAGAATTGGATGAAAAAATTGGTCCCTTCCAATAATCCGTGTTTATGCCCTTGCTTGATCGCAGACGAAGCTACTTCTTCGTTTGCTTCCGTGTAACGTGCGGTGACAACGTTATGTAAATGGAACATTTTAATGATGGGCAACCCTGACAAAAAATCGTTTAATCTTTCTGTCCCCATTCCCATCTGCTTCTGCATTCGGTCTCCAATGCGCCGGACTGACTTGGCAAACAGCATATTCACATAAAGAGTCAATGCGCTTACGAGCAACAGGACGACGGCAATTTTCCAATCCATCGCAAACATCCCGATGATCGAGCCGATCAGTGACAGCAGGATGATGCTTAACGTTTTCAATTGCTCAGCATACGCGTTTTCCATGAGGACAACATCGTTGCCCAGCCTCGACATCGTATCTCCCGAATGGTGCTGCTCATAATAATCGAAAGGCAGCTTGCTCAAACGTTGATAGACATGAAGCCGAATGTTGGCAATGAGCTCGCGGACACATCGTCGATAGATGTAGCTAAAAAATGGAGACAAGATACTCAGCAAGAGGAACATCACAGCCATGGTGGCAATCGCTCTCGTTAATAAAACAGGGTCTTTTGTGTTCGCAAAATCCGTCAGATCCTTGAACACGAAAGGTAAAGATACCAATACAGCTGCTTGACCGATTCCGTCACCCACGAGTCCCAAAATATACGCTCGCTTTTTCGATTTCATAAACGACAGCAGTTGAAGTAGTTCCCGCATCAAATTCTGGATGAACATGCCTATACCCCCCCTGCAGCCAGCGTGCTGTGCATCTCTGTGGCAAACTGTTTTTGATACAATCTGGTGTAAACGCCGCCTTGTGCAAGCAAATCGTAGTGTGTACCTCGTTCTACAATTTGTCCTTGCTCCAAAACAAGCACTTCATCCGCGTCTTTTATCGTAGACAGTCGATGAGCAATGACGAGAACACTCCGATTTTTCATCACATTTTCCAACGCTTCCTGGACCAAAGCTTCCGATTCTGTATCTAAGGCAGACGTTGGTTCATCCAGCAGAAGAATCGGGGCGTCCTTCAAAATCGCTCGGGCAATCGCGATACGCTGTTTCTGTCCTCCGGATAAACGAGAGCCTCGTTCTCCCACTTTTGTTTGATATCCTTGCGGCAGCTCCATGATGAAGTCATGCGCATTGGCCGCTTTTGCCGCTGCAATGATCTCGTCTTGTGTCGCATGAATGCGTCCATACGAGATATTTTCTGCAATAGATACGGGGAATAGCGTCGTATCCTGAGAAACCATGGAAAGATAGCTCCGCATGTCCGTCATATTCCAATCAGTCATGGAATGCCCGAAAACATTCAGTCTTCCGTTGCCCGGCTCCATTGGATAAAACCCGCACAGCAATTTCATGATGGTACTCTTTCCACTCCCGCTGGCGCCTACTAAAGCAACGATCTTGCTCGGATGTAACGTAAAGCTAACGTTATCAAGAATCCTTGCCTGATCGTAGGCAAACGTAACGTTTTCAAACTGTACAGGAATCGCCTCTGGATCAACAGGAATTTCAGGCTGATCATTTTGTTCGACTGACTGTGTAAAAATTTCTTGCAGTCGCTTTGCCGCACCTGATGTCTCTTGTACTTGGGCAAACAAAACGGGTGCGAGTGAAAGTGGTTCGATAATAAAGTGAAGCAAATAGCTGAAGATGACCAAGCTGCCCAGATCCAATTCTCCCGCCTGAATCAAGTACCCACCATAAGCGACAAAAAACAGGATTGGGGAAGAAAACAATAAAATCCCTGGTGCCGTCATCCACGCGCGTTTTTTCTCTGCCTGGAACGCATTTTTCAATACCTGCTTCATACCCGCATGGTATTTACGATACAGAACGCCTTCCAATTGAAAAGCTTTGACCATGTGAATCCCGGAAAGCGTATCCTGAGCGATGGCGTTCGTTTGACCCAGATGGTCCTGCATTTGCTCCGAATATTTTTGAAGCGGTCTGCTCATCCACCCTGTGATAGCGATGGCAACGGGAAGGATTGCGACGCTGAAGATGATTAACTTCCAATTGATCGTCAACAACAGTCCAAGAGCTCCCACAAAAACAACTGGCAAATAAAAAAGCTGGAAAAAATGCTTTTGCAAAAAGCTTTGCAAGATTTGGGCGTCTGTTGTTAAGCGAGAAACGAGATCGCCGGAATGATATTTATCCATGGTGGACATGGGAACTTTTTCGAGATGAGAAGCCATGCTGTTTTTCAAATCTCTCATGGCTCTTGAACTGAATCTAGCTGCCGAATACGTGATGAAATATTTTGAGAGAAAACCGACGATGGTCAGACAAAAAATGATGAGAGCAATACTGACCAGCTTGTCGAAGTTGTTCGTATGTTCGACCATGGTTTTGATCAGGATTCCCATCCAAATGTTTGCCACAGCCACAAGAAGCGAGGCAATGATACAGATTATGACCCAACCTCGATAAGGCTTTACATATGAGAGTACCCAGCCAAACACGGGCGCTTTCTTTCTGTGCTGAGCTTGCTTGGTAAAAATCATTTGCTGCTCCTCTCCAAGGATGTAATGGATGAACTCCCCTTGGAAAACGTGTTCCCAAGGGGAATCATCACAAAGCCGCGACCTTATTTCAGAATGAACAGCTCTTGCAGGATGTCTCGGAGGATGGAGGCATTCATAGACACGTAATTTCCTCCCAGCATTCTGGAGTGGATTCCGTACCCTTCGTACGTCATCAGTCGTTTCGTAGCCTGTGCCCAAGCGGCTTCATTCCATTTGACTGCGACTAGATCTTCCTCGCCCGATTCCAGCTCTGATTGAATGAGATGGATCGCTGCGTTCGTTGCACCCGTATTGATCAGTTGATTGTGGTGCATGACGTAGCTGACCGTTTTTCGAATGAAGCTTTGCTTGACGAATTCATTGGCAGCGTACAAATTGAAGTCTTCTTGTGTCATGTTGAACATCTCGATGTTTTCTCCAATTTCGGCAAATAACTGGGCAATGTCACTCTCTGTTTCCGCCAGAGTCCTTTCCATCACCTTGTCTTTCCAGTATGAATCGAACAAGATGAGGTCGGTCACGACATATCCTTGGTTTTCCAGTTCTTTTGCAACATCAAACGCCAGATTGCCTCCTGATGAATATCCCATGAGCGTATACGGACCTTTTGGATCAATCGCCACGATGGCTTCGATGTACTGCTCAAGTCGATTGTCTTCTTCGATAAAATCAAAGCTGTGCAGGGAAACGCCCTTGATTTCATCAGCAAGCTTCTGGTAATAGACGCTCTGGGCACCAATTGGCGTAAAGCAGAATACCTTTCTAGCCGTCTCTTCATTTAAGAGAATGGCTCTTCCGGAGTTGCCCTCAAAGTTCTTGTTCGTGATGAAATCCGCTACCTTCTCAATGGTTGGATGCTGGAAAATGAGGTTCAACGGCAGTTCAATCTGCATGTACTCATACACCTTTGCAACCAGCAGCGTTGCTTTCAAGGAATGTCCACCCAGTTCAAAGAAATGGTCAGTGATGCCGATCGGTTCGATTCCCAAAACTTCCTGCCAAATGGATGCCAATTGATGCTCAGTCGCAGTTCTTGGTGCCACGAACTCACGTGTGGTCGCATCTGATGACTGTGGCTTCGGTAACGCTTTGCGATCCACTTTTCCATTGGCCGAAAGCGGCAGTTGATCCAACTGGACAAAATAGCTTGGAACCATGTACGCAGGCAGTTCCTTCGCCAGATGCCTTCTCAGCTCAGAAACGGATACCTCTGCTGCTGGAACAAGATACGCGCAAAGATACTGTCCGGCCGTTACGTCATCCTCATGCACAACCACCACTGCTTGATCGATGCCATTGTAAGCAAGTATGGTGCTCTCGATTTCCCCTATCTCGATGCGGTACCCTCTCACCTTCACCTGTTCGTCAGCCCTACCGATATAATCGATCGTGCCATCTGTCCGCCATTTCACCAAGTCACCTGTTTTGTACATGAGCTCTCCTGGCACAAACGGATTCGGAACGAACTTCTCTTGTGTGAGCTCTGATTTATTCAAATAACCTCTTGCAAGTCCGGGTCCTCCGATGCATAGCTCTCCCACTACGCCGATCGGTTGCAAGTGATGTTGTGTATCTACGATGTAAACCTGTACATTGGCTAGCGGTCGCCCAATCGTGATGTCTTGCCCTGCTTCGATCGAACGAGAGATGGTAGTGACGACGCTGTTTTCGGTCGGACCGTATTCATTGTTGATCTCGATTGCTGGATGTTTTTCTTTCGTTTTTTGCACAAGCTGCGCAGGTAGTTTCTCGCCTCCCAATGTTACGCAACGCAGAGGAGTGAAATCTGCAGCAGTTGAGCAATCCAGAATCGCTTGGAACAGACTCGGTACACCGTAATAATGTGTGACTCCCGTTGAGGCAATCAGCTTTTTCAGCGCTACTGGATCTTTGGCTTCTTCCTCTCTCGGCAAGACGCAACTAGCACCACCGAGAAGCGGAGCGAACAAGCTGGCTACAAACCCATCGAAGGCAAAAGAGAATACCTGCAACGCCTTGTCACCCGGTCCGAATCCATACTCATCTCTTCTCCACTGCAAGCAATTGACGATTCCCTGATGTGGAATCATGACGCCCTTCGGCTTACCGGTCGTCCCCGATGTATAGATCACATAGGCGAGATCAGTGGGTTGATTGAGTGATGCGAGATTGGCGCCATCCATCTCGACATCATGCTCTGCGTTCAGATCGAGCCAATCAAGCCCGCTCGACACGCGAGACAATAGTTCTGACAGATGAGACTGGCAGAGAAGCAGTGCTGCGTCGCTATCCTCCAGCAAGTACTGAATGCGTTCTTGCGGATACGCCGGATCGATCGGAACATACGCACCGCCTGCCTTTAAAATACCAAGGATGCCAATGATCATCTCTGGTGAACGCTCCGCCATGACTGCTACAAGACGATCAGGTCCAATTCCTTTGGTGCGCAGAACTCTTGCCAGTCTGTTGGCTCGTTCATTGAGCTCGCTGTACGTCAGTGACAGACCGTTAAAGAGAATAGCTTCCTGATCTGGCGTCTTCGCAACTTGCTCTTCGAATAATTGATGCAGCGTTTTGTCTTGTACATAGCTGACAGATGTATCATTGAAATGCTCGAAAATTTGCTGTTTCTCCTCCGCTCTGAGCATGTCGATTTCACTCAAGCGGATATGCGGATTTTGCACAACGATTTGGGCAATAGCCATGAAGTGATTGCTTAACCGTTCAATCGTCTCTCTCGTAAACAAGCTCGTGCTGTACTCCACGCCAATGCTAATCTCTTCACGCTCTTCTGTGGCAATCAGCGTCAAATCGAATTTGGAATGGTTGCCAGCCTGATCAGTCATGAAAGGAGCAAGTGTCAATCCGAGCAAATCGATGGAATCATCCGTGTTGTTCTGCACAGTAAACATAGTGTCAAAGAGCGGGTTTCTGCTTAAGTCTCGAGGAATGTCGAGTTTTTCCACCAGCTCCTCAAACGGATAATCCTGATGAGCGTAAGCGTCCAGTGCATTCTGCTTGACTTCCAGCAACAACTCGGTGAATGTTTTCCCAGCATGCGGCTTGTTTCTCATCGCCAATGTGTTTACAAACATACCGACGATTGGTTCCAATTCAGCATGGGATCTGCCTGTAATCGGCGTACCGACGATGATGTCCTCCTGCCCGGAATACTTGGAAAGCAGTACGTTGTACGTCGCAAGGAGCACCATGTACAGCGTCGTTCCCGTTTCTCGAGCCAGCTGGTTCAAGCCTTCCATGAGTTGTTTACCCGTTCCGATGGTAAACTGATCCCCTGCGAAATTTTGAATGCTTGGTCGGGTGAAATCCGTTTGCAGGTTTAGTACTGGAATTTCGTCTGCAAACACTTGTGCCCAGTGCTCTTCTTGCTTGTTGAAAGCATCGGATTGGAAAAGCTCCTGTTGCCATACGGAGAAGTCCTTGTACTGGATTCGCAGTTCTGGCAAAACGTCCCCTTGGTACAGCTGCACTAAATCTGTCAGGAGAATACCAGAAGATACACCGTCGGAAATGCTATGATGCATGTCGGTAAAGAGCACATGACGATCTTCTCCGATTTGCAGCAGACGGACGCGAAGCAACGGCGCTACTCCCAGATCGAATGGCTGAACGAGGGTTGAAAGGACCTCTTGTGCCTGGTCTTCTGTGATCGTTGTATACGAAACTTCAAAAGAAACTTCCTCGTGAACCTTCTGAACAGGTTCTCCATTTACAACGGCAAAAGACGTACGAAGACTCTCATGTCGCTCTATCAGCTGCTTGAACGCTGTCTCTAATCGTTCCGGTTCCAGCTTCCCTTCGATCAGCATGGTCGAAGGCATATTGTAGCTGATGCCGACTCCCTCAAATTGATGGAGGATATACATGCGCTTTTGAGCCGATGAAACAGGATAATACTCTTGCGCAGGTGCTGGTTGAATCGAAAGGACATATCCTCTTGCTGTCTCTTCGATGTGTGCAGCCAACTGTTGAATCGTCGGTTTTTCGAACAAAACACGAAGCGGAATATCGACTTGATATTCGTTATGCATGCTCGAAATCACACTCATCGCACGCAGGGAGTGACCGCCAATTGCAAAGAAATCATCCAGAATCCCTACTTGCTCCATATTCAGCACTTGCTCCCATACGCGGGCCAATTGCGCTTCCAACTCCGTACGAGGTGCTACATACTCCGTCGTTCTAAGCATGGATACATCTGGCGCCGGCAAGGAACGTCTGTCGATCTTCCCATTTGCGGTTAGAGGCAGCGCTTCAAGCGTTACGAAATACGATGGAATCATCGCTTGAGGCAAATCTTTTAGCAATTCCTGGCGTATTTGTGCTGTGTCGATCTCGTGCTCTGCCACCATGTACGCGCATAAATACTTTTCTTGTCTGTGATCCTCTCTTGCGATGACAACTGCTTCCAAGATTCCGTCCAGCTTGCGTAGCTGTGTCTCGATTTCGCCCAGCTCGATACGGACACCCCTGATTTTCACTTGATGATCGTTACGACCCAAGAATTCCACATTGCCATCCGCGCGCCACTTCGCCAAATCACCCGAACGATACAGCAGCTCACCTGGCGCGAAAGGATTCGGTACGAACTTCTCCAGTGTTAGATCAGGTCTGTTCAAATATCCGCGAGCGACCCCTGCTCCACCGATGCACAACTCACCCACGACTCCAACAGGCTGAAGATTCAATTGTTGATCCATCACATACATCTGCATATTCGGCAGCGGTTTTCCGATCGGTACCGTTCCCGAGCGAATGGATGAGACATCGGTTTCTTCGTAATAGCTGGAATCGATGCACGCCTCTGTTACCCCATAACTGTTAACAATGCGTAACGAATGGCTGAATCTCGTGAGCAAGGTCTTGAAGTCTTCTGCTGGACAACTGTCTGCTCCGAGAATCAGGAGCTGCATCTGACTGATGTCGAGCTTGTTTTCGTAAATGTAATGCATCAATGGCATGATCAAAGCTGGTGTCGCTTCGAAAATAGTGATTTCATACCGCTTGATAATTTCGTACAAGGAAGCAGGGTCCATTTTAACCTCATTCGGGCAAATGACCAGCTGCCCTCCTGTGAGCAATGCTCTGGCAAAATCGCCAGTCGATACGTCGAAGGCGAAGCTCGCCATTTGCAGCAAGCGAACCGGGAAGGTGTCCAAGTGATACTCATCCTGCCAGGCAAACGCGACATTCGCATAGCTCCGGTGTTCGATCACGACCCCTTTTGGCTTGCCAGTCGTACCAGAAGTATAAATGATGTAAGCCGCGTGTTCCGGCAGTGCCACAGGCTCTAGATTGCTCGCTTCTCCCTGATACAGCCCCTCTGCATCCAGATAGAGAGTCTCGTGAGGGAAAGCAAGCTGCGTATTCAACTTTTGCAAGGTAAGGAACAGCTTCGCATCGCTATCTTCCAAAATGAATGCTTGACGCTCCAATGGATAGTCTGGATCAATCGGAACGTAGGCGCCGCCGGCCTTCAAAATACCTAGCGTCCCTACTACCATGTGCAACGAGCGGTCTACCATGATGCCGACCGTGCTCTCTGGCTTGACTCCCTTTTGGCGCAAAACACGTGCGAGCTGGTTTGCTTTTTCATTTAACTCCCGATACGTTAGCTGTTCATCCTCGAAGATGACAGCTACCTGGTTCGGTGTTTTTTCGACCTGCTCTTCGAATAGCTCCTGGAATGTTTTATTCGTTGGATAAGCGGCTTTTGTTGCATTGAAATCATGCAGCATTTGTTCCATCTCATCTTTTGACAAAACACTGAACTCTGCCAGCTTGCTATCTGGATTCGCGATGATCGTCTTTAGGAGGTTGACGTAATGAGTTGCCATGCGATCAATCGATTCTTTTGCAAACAACTTCGTGCAATAGCTGAACTGCACGAGAAGCTCATCCTGTTGTTCCATCGCATCCAAAGCGATATCGAATTTCGCGATATTTCCATCTACCGGGTAAGGAGACATGTTGAGTCCTGCAATTTCTAATGCAGATGAGTCCGCAAGCCCCAGACTGAACATCGTATCGAACAGTGGATTTCGGCTTAGATCGCGCCGCACTTGCAGCTTATCTACGAGATGTTCAAACGGATAATCCTGATGTTCAAACGCATGTAGCGCATTTTGTCTCACGTCACCCAAAAACTCGCGGAAGGTCAGGTTGCCTCCTGCCACATTTTTCAAAGCAAGCGTGTTGACGAACATGCCGACGATTCGTTCCACATCTGCGTGGGATCGACCTGCAATCGGTGTGCCGACTACAATTTCTTCCTGTCCTGCGTATTTGGACAGCAGCACATTGTAGGCTGCCAAAAGCACCATGAACAGTGTGGAGCCTGTATTTGCAGCGAGTTGTCTTAATTCCACAAGCAATTCATTTCCTGTACCGATCGCTACTGTGTCGCCTTCGAAGCTTTGAACAGTAGGTCTTGGGAAGTCATTTGGCAAGTTGAGTAACGGGATCTCCCCTGCAAAGACATTCGCCCAATAATCCTCCTGTTTTTGGAAACGCTCAGACTGGGACAGTTTTGTTTGCCAAGCAGCAAAATCTTTATACTGAATGCGCATGTCAGGGAGCTGCTTTTCTTCGTACAAGCTCGCAAACTCCTTGGCGATGACTGCAAGCGATACACCATCCGAGATAATGTGGTGCATATCCATGAAGAACAAATGTCGTTCTGCTCCCAGTTTGATCAAGTCAACCCGGAACAACGGAGCCACTTCCAGATCAAACGGCTGGACCAACTCCTGAATGCGTTGCTCTACTTGGTCTTCTGTCGCCTCGGAAATACCGATGAGAAGTGCGACATCCTCATGTACTCGTTGTACGGGTTCCCCGTTTATCGAATGGAAGGATGTTCGCAAGGATTCGTGTCGTTTTACCAGTGTTCGAATCGCATGTTCAAAGCGTTCGTAATCCAGATGGCCATCTATTATCAGCACATTTGGCACGTTGTAGCTAATCCCGCTTCCTTCAAACTCATGCAGGATGTACATTCTTTTTTGTGCGAACGAGACTGGATAATAATCTGCTTGCTCTACTGGTTCAATGGTCTCGAACTGTTCAATCTCACTCGTGGTGATATACCCAGCCAGTTCATGGATCGTAGGAGATTCAAACAGTGCTTTTAACGGAAGCTCAACCTGAAATGCTTTGTGCACCTGCGTGATCACATTCATGGCTTTCAGGGAATGTCCGCCCAGTTCAAAGAAGTTGTCGTGAATACCTATCGCATGAATACCCAGTACCTCTTGCCAAATTTCAGCCAGCTTCGTCTCAGTCGCATTTTGTGGAGCGACATATGTGGAGCTTTGAACCCGATCACCAGTTGGTTCCGGCAATGCTCTTCGATCGAGCTTTCCGTTTGCAGTCAAAGGCAGTTTATCCATTTGGACATAGAAGGCTGGCACCATGTAGCCTGGCAATTCTTTGGAAATCGCTTCTCTCAACTCTGCTGCGTCGAGTTCCGTTTCTGGAACAAAGTAAGCGCAGAGAGCTTTTTGGCCGTTCGTATCATCCATCACCGTAACGACAGCTTCTTTTACCTTTGCCAGATTGGTGAGAACGGTCTCGATTTCCCCAAGCTCGATCCGATAGCCTCTGATCTTTACCTGTTGGTCGATACGTCCCAAATACTCAATTGTTCCATCCGCCTTCCATCTCGCCAAATCCCCTGTGCGGTACATGTTTTCACCAGAAACAAACGGATTCGGAACAAACTTCTCGGCAGTCAATTCTGGCTTGTTCAAATAACCTCTGGCTACCCCGTCTCCACCTACGCACAATTCACCCGGCACCCCAATTGGCTGCGGCTGATTGTAGCGATCCACGATATACGTAGTGGAGTTCGTGATCGGCTTCCCAATCGGAATATTGTCTTCGAATTCCTTCTCAATCAAATAGCATGTAGAGAAAGTAGTGTTCTCTGTCGGGCCATATCCGTTCCAAATTTCCAGAGCGGGATGGGCGCTGTTAACTTTGTTGATGTGTCTCGGAGACAGTGCTTCGCCACCGACGATTAACGCACGCAAGCCATCAAACATCTCCGGGTTATCTTGCGAAAGCTGGTTAAACAGTGGTGAAGTTAACCACATCGTTGTAATCCGATTCTCTCGCAGGAAGCTGCCTAGCTTCTCCGCATCCAACAGAACATCCTTGGTAACCAGGAACAAGCTAGCACCATGCAACAGAGCTCCGAAAATCTCAAACGTCATGGCGTCGAAGCCAATAGCGCCCGTTTGAATCATGCGATCTTCTTCGCGTACTTGAACGTAATTCGTATTTTTCACCAATCGGGTGACATTGCGATGCTCGACCATGACCCCTTTTGGTTTGCCCGTTGAACCCGACGTGTACATCACATAGGCCAAGTCTTTGGCATCATTGAAATTAGCTAGGTTGCTGGCATCTTCTTTCTCCAGGCTCTCGTCTTCCAAAATGATTGGAATGAGACCTTCTTCGACGAGATGCAACAGATGTCTTTGAACAAGGACAACCTTCACACCGCCATCTTCAAGCATGTAAGAAATGCGCTCGGATGGATGCTCTGGATCAATCCCCAGATAGGCGCCTCCCGCTTTGATGATCCCCATTATGCCTGTGATCATCTCGAGAGAACGATCTGCGATCAGTCCGACCACGGAATCCTTCCCGATTTCCTCACGGCGAAGAGCACTTGCGATCTGATTCGCTTTTTGATTCAGCTCCCGATACGTCAGCATCTGTTCGTTCATCACAACTGCAGTATGCTCGGGCGTTCTTTCCACTTGCTCCTCGAACAGCTCTTGAATCGTGCCTTCGCGAGGATATGCGGCAAACGTATTGTTGAATGCAACAGTTACAAGGTGTTTTTCTTCCTCACCGAGCAAGTTGATTTGACGCAACGCCGATGTTTGGTCTGCAATGACTCCTCGCAGCACCTGGAGGAAATGACCTGCCATTCTTTCAATCGTGTCTCTTTGGAACAATTTCGTGGAGTACACGAGACCAAAATGAATTCCTGTCTCATCTTCATGCGCTTCCAGTGTGAGATCGAATTTAGCGTTGCCTTGCTGCCCATCTCCGGAGTAGGCTTCAAATTTCAGCCCATCCAGCTCATAAGCTTTTTTGTCCAGGTTTTGCAAAATAAACATGGTGTCAAACAGCGGGTTTCTGCTGAGATCCCTCTGGATTTCCAGTTTTTCGACCAGTGCTTCAAACGGATAATCCTGGTGGGCGTATGCTTGCAGCGTATTCTGTTTGACATCTTCCAAAAATGCCTGGAACGATTTCGTTCCGTCAGGGTAGTTACGCAAAGCCAATGTATTGACAAACATCCCCAAGACTTTTTCTACATCCGCATGAGATCTGCCAGCGATCGGCGTTCCCACTACGATGTCTTCTTGGCCGCTGTATTTGGAAAGGAGCACATTGTAAGCCGCTAGCAAGACCATAAACAGCGTGGTTTGGTTCTCATGAGCGAGCTTGTATAAATCGTCCATCAGCGTTTTGTCTGTTTGGAACGAAATGCAATCTCCCTCAAAGCTTTGAACCATCGGACGAGAATAATCGGCAGGCAGATTCAGTACCGGAATGTCACCCGCGAAGGACTTCAACCAGTAGTTCTCGTGCTTTGTATAGATGTCTGTTTGGAACAGCTCAGTCTGCCAGACAGCAAAATCTTTGTATTGAACAGCAAGCTCTGGCAAATTTTCGTTCCGATACAGCTTCGAGAATTCTTCCATGATGATTCCGACAGAGACTCCATCCGAAATGATGTGATGCATATCCATCAGGAAGAGATGCCGCTTCTCTCCCAAGCAGAAGAGTCCGACCCTCAACAACGGAGCCTTCCCCAGATCAAATGCTTGCACAAATGATTCGATGGTTTGCTCGACTTGGTCTTCCGTCAAATCCTCATAGCGCACATCCAGTTCGACTGCCTCATGTACACGCTGAACAGGCTCGCCATTCACTGTGTGGAAGGATGTTCGCAACGATTCGTGTCGATTAACTAGCCCATGTATCGCGGTTTCAAAGCGTGCACGATCCAGATCGCCTTCGATATACATCACGCTTGGCATGTTATAGACTGTGCCGGTGCCTTCAAACTGGCGCAGGACAAACATCCTTTTTTGTGCAGAGGAAACAGGATAATACACTTGCAACGGTACAGGCTGAATCGGTACATGTGTGTCTTTTCCACTTGTCTCGATATACTGGGCCAATGCCTGGATGGTAGGTGTCGCAAAGAGTACTCTGAGTGGAACCTCGACTTGATACTCTCGATGGATCTGTGCGGCGAGCGACATGGCTTTCAAGGAATGCCCACCTAGCTGGAAGAAGTTGTCGAGAACACCAATGTCGTTTACCCCAAGCACACGTTCCCAAATCTCTACCAGACTGCTTTCCACAGGACTTGCTGGAGCCACATATTCTGCTCCCGTTACAGGTCTGCCTTCTGGTTTTGGCAAGGCTTTCCTGTCGATCTTTCCATTAGGCGTAAGCGGGAGAAGATCGAGCTGGACCAAGTGCGCAGGAATCATGTAAGACGGCAAGCTTTGAGACAGATACGACCACAGACTCGAGACTTCAAGCTTTTCTTCTGCCGTGTAATAAGCAGCAAGCGACGATTGGCCCTGTTGGTCCTCATGGACAATCACAACTGCCGAAGTCAGCTTTTCAAAGGAGAGCATAACCGACTCAATCTCGCCGATTTCAATCCGATATCCCCTTACTTTTACCTGTTCATCCAAGCGACCGACAAATTCAATCGTTCCGTCAGGGAGCCACTTTCCTAGATCGCCAGTCTTGTACATGCGATCGCCTTCCAAATAAGGATGGGAAACGAACTTCTCTGCTGTGAGTTCCGGCTTGTTCCAATATCCACGTGCCAAACCGTGGCCACCGATGCAAATTTCCCCGACGACGCCGATTGGCTGTAGCTGATGGAATTTGTCCACGATATAGATGCTGGTATTAGCAATGGGACGTCCGATCGTTATCGCAGAATCCAGTTGCGAAATTCGCTGCCAGGTGGCGACGACGCTGCTTTCAGTCGGACCGTATTCATTGACGATGACCAATTGCGGATTGTGCTGATTGCTCTTCTCAACGAGCTGAGCAGATACTTTTTCGCCCCCAAGTGTGACTGTTTGTAGAGAACTGATATCCGCAGCAGAACTGCATTCCAATATAGCTTGGAACAAACTTGGCACGCATGTCATTTGGGTGCATCTCGCAGCTGCAATGAGGTTTCTGAGAGATACAGGGTCTTTGGCTTCATCATCCTCCGCCAAGACGACTGTTGAACCTGAAAGGATCGGTGTAAAGAAGGAAAGAACAAAGGCATCAAACGCAAAGGATAGGGGCACCAGACTTCTATCATCGACGCTAAACTGATACTCCTCTTTCTTCCACAACACGCTGTTGACAATGCCACGATGCTCGATCATTACTCCTTTTGGCTTGCCTGTTGTCCCTGATGTATAGATGACATAAGCCAAATCGGAAGTGGTTTGAATCGGCTCGAGATTCGAACGATTGGGAGAATAGTTCTTCTCCTCCTCCAGGTACAAGCATTCCACGCTCACACTAGAAGCTAGCTTAGCTCCAAGATGTTTTTGGGTAAGCACGAGACGGGCTTCGCAATCCTCCAGCATGTAGGCTACACGATCTTCCGGATATTCAGGATCGATCGGCACGTAGGCTCCACCTGCTTTCAAAATGGCCATGATTCCCACAACCATTTCCACAGAACGGTTTGCCATGATTCCTACGAACTGGTTAGCCTTTACTCCCCGTTCACGCAAGGTAACGGCAAGCTGATTTGCTCGCTCATTCAATTCGTGATAGGACATCTGCTTATCGCCGATTTCCACCGCAGCAACCTGTGGTGTTTTTTCCACTTGCTCTTCAAATAGCTCATGGAGTGTCTTGTTCTGCGGATATTCCTTATGCGTATGGTTGAATTCTACTAACAAGCGATGCTTTTCTTCATCGGAAAGCATCGTGATTTCAGACAAGGTAATGGCTTGTTGCTCAATAACGGCATGAAGGATTCGGATGAAATGTGCCGCTATTTTTTCAATCGTTTTTCGTGTAAACAATTTGGTGCAGTAATCAAGACTAAAGACAATCTCCTCATCTTCTTCATACGCCTCTAATGACAGATCAAACTTGGCCTGATTCACTTCTGCCATATAAGGTGTAAACGTCAGTTGCTCCATTTCGAACGGCTTTTGATCCATATTTTGCAAGATAAATACGGTGTCAAACAAAGGATTGCGGCTCAGATCCCGTTGAATGTTCAGCTTATCGATCAGCTCATCCAGTGGGTAATCCTGATTCTCAAAGGCTTTCAGCGTATTGTTTTTCACTTCTGCCAAAAAGCTAAGGAAGGTCTTATCCCCCACAGGCTCGTTTCGCAAAGCCAGTGTATTGACAAACATACCGATGATCGAATCCGTTTCTGCATGGGACCTGCCAGCAGTAGGCGCACCGACAATAATGTCCTCTTGTCCAGCGTATTTGGAGAGAAGTACATTGTAGGCAGCCAAGAGAACCATGTAGAGCGTAGCTCCTGTACCATGGGCAAGTCGATTCAATTCTTTTTTCAAAAGGGCACCAGAGCTGAAAACAAATCGCTCACCCTCGAAGCTTTTCACAGTAGGTCTCGGATAATCCGTTGCAAGATTCAATACAGGAATTTCTCCCGTAAAAGTATCGATCCAATAGGCTTCCTGCGCAGCAAACTCTTCTCTCTCGAACCATTGATTCTGCCAATGGGCAAAGTCCTTGTACTGAATGCTCAGTTCTGGCAGCTCTTCCCCGTGGTAAAGCTGAGCAAGCTCTTGAACAAGAATGCCAATAGATACACCATCCACCACAATATGGTGCAAATCCAGCATGAAAAGATGGCGTTCCGGATTCAGTTTGACCAGTCCAGCGCGAATCAGAGGAGCTTTTTCCAAATCAAACGGTTGAATAAATTGCTCGACGATTTGTTTAAGCTCTCCCTCTGTTGACTCCATCAACGAGATTTCCAGCTCGACATCTTCATGTACACGCTGAACAGTCTCTCCTTTCATGGAGTGGAACGAGGTACGCAGAGATTCATGACGTCTCACCAGACTCTTGAGCGCTTGCTGCAAACGCGCTGTATCCAGCTTGCCATCGATGTACAGGATGCCCGGCATGTTGTAGCTGATGCCTGCACCTTCCATTTGTCGGAGAATAAACATTCTCTTTTGTGCAGAAGACACCGAGTAATACTCCTGCTTTTGGACAGGTTCAATCGTCGTATACTTGCCTTTGCTAGCAGTCGCGATGTATAACGACAAGTCAGCGATCGTAGGCGATTCAAACAGTGTTTTCAACGGCACATCTACTTGAAGGGTGCGATGGATCAAAGAGATGACGTTCATCGCCTTCAAAGAGTGTCCGCCCAACTCGAAGAAATGATCGTGGATCCCGATTTCGTTCACGCCAAGTACACTTTGCCAAATATCTGCGAGCGTGGCTTCCACTTCATTGCGCGGCGCTACATACACGGTTTCAGATGAAGATGCTCCCTCAGGTTGAGGCAATGCTTTGCGATCTACCTTGCCATTTGCCGTGAGCGGCAGCTTCTCCAAATAAACAAAATAAGAAGGAACCATATAAGATGGCAAATGGGAAGCCATGTAAGCTCTCAGGTCGGCTGTCTTGATTTCCTGATCGGAAACGATATAGGCGTACAAGTTGTTTTGCCCTTTTTCATCTGGACGAGCAAGGACAATGGCCGTTTTTATCCATTCATGCTGCAAAAGCCTTGCTTCGATCTCACCCAGTTCGATCCGGTGGCCTCTGATTTTGACCTGATGGTCGATGCGTCCGAGATATTCCACGTTGCCGCAGGCTAGGTACCTGACCATGTCGCCAGTACGGTACATCCTGCTATCCGGTTCAAACGGATTGTCAATGAAGCTGGCTGCTGTCAGTTCTTCACGATTCCAGTAGCCGCGGGCCAAACCATCGCCAGCAATGCACAGTTCCCCTGCAACCCCTACAGGCTGGAGCTGGTTGCTCGCATTTACGACGTACAAACGGACGTTATCAATCGGTTTGCCAATGGGAATCACTCCATACTCCGGCAAACGAGGGCAAATCCAGTATGTCGCATCAATCGTGGACTCAGTTGGGCCATAGAGGTTAATCAACTGTGCCGTTTGAGTCTCGTAAAAGCGCGAAACAAGTGCAGGTGTCAATGCTTCTCCACCGCAGAAAACGCGTTGCAAGCTCGTGCAAGAGCTCCATGCCGGTTCGGTCATGATCAGGTCCAGCAAGGAAGGAACCATCTGTAATGTCGTGATCTTCTCCTCACTGATCATGCGAGTCATGTACTCGATGTCACGATGTCCGTCTGGCTTTGCAAGGACCAGGCGTCCCCCTGTGATCAGTGGCAAATAAAATTCCCATACGGAAGCATCGAAGGAAAACGGCGTTTTTTGCAAGACAGCATCCTCTGTAGTCAGTGGGAAGGCATTCTTCATCCAAAGCATGTGATTGCAAATCGCTTGATGCGCGATCATAACCCCTTTGGGATTTCCGGTCGATCCAGATGTATAGATGACATAGGCCAAGTCATCCCGGCCAGAGACATGGTCAAGATTGGTGTCGTCACCTGCATAAATCGCTTCATCATCTACGTCGATGATTTCTCCTGCATACTCTACTGTTTCTTTCAAATGACGCTGTGTCAGTAGAATCGGAGCTTTGCTGTCGCTGAGCATGTATTGGATTCTTTCTGGCGGGTAAGTAGGATCAATTGGCGTATACGCGCCACCTGCTTTTAACACGGCCAACATGCTCACAACCATCCCGATAGAACGGTCTACCATAATTCCGATCAACGTATCTGGTTGCGTTCCTTTACTCCGCAGCAAACGAGCTACTTGATTGGCTCGGGCGTTCAACTGTCGATAGGTCAAGGTGTATCCGTCATAGGCTACAGCTACTTGATCTGGCGTAAGCAATACTTGCTCTTCAAACAATTGGTGCAAAACCTGATCAGCGGAACGTTCGACAAAAGTATCGTTGACATTCAGCATGAGAGCACGTTTTTCTGCTTCTGTCATCATGTCGATTTCTGCTAACTTGGCATTCGGTTGTGCACTAAGGGTACGCAGGATTTCCAGATAATGATGGGCCATTCTTTGGATGGTTTCTTTCTTGAATAGCTTCGTTCCAAATGCGAATTGGAATTGAATGTCAGATTGCGATTCACTCGCATTCAAAGCAAGATCGAACTTTGAAATTTTGTTAAATATCTCATACGGAGCTGCTGTCAGTTGCTCGATTTCCAGCGATTGCTGATTCGCATTTTCTAAAGAAAACATGGTGTCAAACAAAGGATTTCGGCTAATGTCACGTTGAATGGCCAGCTTTTCCACCAGCTCTTCAAATGGATAATCCTGATTGTCATAGGCCGCTAGCGCATTTTGTTTCACTTCTTGCAAGAAGTGGGTAAAGGTTTTGTCGCTCGCAGGATGATTTCTCATCGCCAACGTATTCACAAAGATCCCCATGATGTTTTCCACATCGGCATGAGAACGACCAGCGACAGGCGTACCCACAATGATATCCTCTTGGCCGGAATACTTAGACAGCAGTACATGGTAAGCCGCGAGCAAGACCATATACAGGGTTGTACCCGTATCTGCTGCTACCTTGCGCAAACGCTCGGTCAATTCTTTTCCTGTATCAAAAAGAACAAGATCCCCTTCAAAGCTTTGAATGGTTGGACGCGGATAATCAGTCGGCAGATTGAGCAAAGGAATTTCATCAGCAAACGTATTCAACCAGTGGAGCTCCTGCTTCTTGTACACGTCCGTCTGGAACAGCTCATTTTGCCAGGCAGCGAAATCCTTGTATTGGAGAGGAAGAGGCTGCAAGGCTTCCCCTTGGTACAACTTGGCAAATTCACTCAGCAAAATTTGGGATGAAACACCGTCCGAGATGATATGGTGCATGTCGAGCAGGAACAAATGACGGTCTTTGCCCAACTTGACCAAGCCTGTTCGAATCAACGGAGCGGTTCCGAGATCAAATGGACGGACAAAATCGCGCATGATCTGCTCCGCCTGGTCTTCCGTTGACTTCAGCATCAGGGTTGGTACTTCTACCTCATCATGCACTTTTTGTACAGGCTCACCATCGATACGGTGGAAGGAGGTGCGCAAGGCTTCATGGCGCTCCGCCAGTCGTTGGACCGTGCTAGCAAAACGATTGTAATCCAGCTTTCCTTCCAGCAACATTGCTCCCGAAATGTTATAGCTGATGCCACTTCCTTCAAATTGCTGAAGGATGTACATTCTTTTTTGAGCAGAAGATACGGGATAAAATTCTTTTACCTCAACCGGTTGAATGGCTGTGTACTTGCTTTTCCCCGATTTCGAGATAAAAGCAGCGAGCTGAGATACGGTCGGATTCTCGAACAGTGCCTTTACTGGCAAATCCACTTCCAACGCTTTAGAGACTTGAAAGATGACTGTCATAGCCTTCAGTGAATGTCCGCCCAAATCAAAGAAATGATCGTGAACGCCTACTCGGCTAACCCCCAGGGCCTGCTGCCAAATTTCAGCCAATTTTGTTTCCGTTTCATTCTGAGGAGCAACGTACGCTGTTCCCGTTACAACTGCACCGTCAGGCTTCGGCAATTTCTTCCGCTCTACTTTTCCATTGGCTGTCAGCGGAATTTCCTCCAAACGGACAAAGAAGGACGGGATCATGTAGGAAGGAAGTGTACTTCCCAGATGCTCTCTCAATTCCGATACGGTCAACTCCTGCTCGGAAACAATGTAGGCATACAGCACATTTTGACCACTGTCATCCTTCTCAGCAATGACGACGGCTTCCTTGATCCATTCATGCTGCGTCAAACGCGTCTCAATTTCGCCCATCTCAATCCTATGCCCACGAATTTTGACTTGATGGTCGATTCTTCCCAAGTATTCCATATTGCCGTCGGGCAGCCATTTCGCCAGATCGCCTGTTCGATACATTTTGGTCCCCGGACGGAACGGATTATCGATGAACTTTTCCTGAGTCAGATCTGGTCTATTAAAATATCCTTTGGCTACGCCATCTCCAGATATATACATCTCGCCAATGGAGCCAACGGGTATTGGCTGCATAGAGGAATCGAGCAAATAAAGCTGGACGTTGTCTGCAGGGACTCCGATTGGTACCGATTCTTGGATGGTTTTTTTAGGGTCATACAAATAAATCATGCAGCCCACAACCGTTTCGGTAGGTCCATACTCATTGAAAATCTTGACATTCTGTCCAAAGTTCTCATAGATTCTCTTCGCCAATTGGGTTGGCAAGTTCTCACCACCGACAATAAAGCGTCGGATGCTGCTGTTTGTTCCATCTATTTCTTCAATCAGCTTCAAATGTGTTGGCGTCAGCTTGATGATTCCCACTTGATTATCTTGGATGATGTCTAAAATGACCTGTACTTTATCTGTTCCCCTGTAGACATAGATCGTATTGCCTGACAGAAGCGGCGTGAAGATCGAGGTGACAGTCAAATCAAACGAAATGGAAGAGTATAGCGGAAAGTCTACAGCTTCCCCTTGGACATACTCCTTGTTAGCCCACCATATGTAATTGACTAGACCTCGGTGGGTAATCATCGCGCCTTTTGGATTCCCCGTGGACCCGGAAGTATAAATCATGTACGCCAAATCGTCCGGTGTGCATGCTGTGTCAAGATCTGTACTGTCTCCTTCAAACATGGAAGGATTGTCTAGGTAGAGGATGTCACCTTCAAACTCGACTTTTTCTTGAAGATGAGACTGTGTCAAGAGAATCGTCGTCTGACTGTCATCCAGTAAATACTGAATTCTCTCTATCGGATACTCGGGATCAATCGGCAAATAGGCGCCGCCTGATTTTAGAACTGCCATAATAGCCACGATTAACTCGAGTGAATGCTCCGCCATAATGGAGACGATACTGCCTTGGGTAATTCCTTTCCCACGCAGAGCTCTGGCCAACTGGTTGGAACGCTCCTGAAGCTCCCGATAAGTAAAGCGATCTTCACCGCAAACAACCGCAACTTTCGAAGGCGTCTGTCTTGCTTGCTCCGCGATCAGCTCGAAAATCATTTTGTCGCTTGGATAATCGGCGGTCGTGTCGTTATACGCTACCAGCAATTGCTGTTTTTCCTCATCCGTGATGATTCCGATATCTTCAAGCAGTACATTCGGATTGTGAATGACCTGCTCTATGATCGTTTTCAAGTGCCCTTCTACTCGGTTCATGAATGACTCCTCATAAACCGCTGCATTATAGCTCAACTTCACATACATCTCATTCGAAGGTGCAACCGCGACTACAACGTTAAAATCATAGGAGGTCTGTTCTTCCCCATTTTCCACGTTGAATTGAAAGCCTAAGGAATCCTCGAGATCATTCAAACCACTATCCGGGTAATTTTCATACGTTACCAAATGATCGATTAACTCCTGCTTCAGTACCGTCTTGCTCTGAATTTCGTACAGCGGAGCGAAATCATACGAAGCAGAAGCCAAGGCTTGCTTCTGAACTGTTTTTAGCAGCCCACTAAAGGTTAGTTTTTTATTCGTTTGCACGCGGGTTGGAATCGTGTTAATGAACAATCCAACCATGCTCTCAATCCCCTGGATCCCTGGCGGACGACCTGACACAACCGAACCAAATACCACATCGTCCGAATTTTTGTACTTGCTCGCCAAAATACCCCAAAGAGATTGAAACACGCTGCTCATCGTAGCCTGATTCTGATTGGCAATCTGCATCAGCTGCTGAGTCTTCTCAGGTGCGACGGTGAAAAGATTCTCCACATGGACATAATGGCCATCTTCCGCTACATTCTTCTTTTTAGGGAAATCAGCCTGATGGTCATAGCCTTCCAGATAGTTCTGCCAGTAAGTAAGTGCTTCTTCTTTGTTTTGCTTATCCAGCCATTTGATGTATTCGCTGTATGGTTTGGTCGCTTCCCGCGAAACAGCCTCGCCTTTACGAATTGCGGCATAGTACCCGAGTAGCTTATGGAGCAACACGCCCAAAGACCAACCGTCGACGATGATATGGTGGAATGCCCAAACGAACTGATATTGGTTCTCCCCCGTTTGGAAAATGGCTGCTTTCATCAAGACGTCTTTCGTCAGCTCAAATGTATGATGCTGGCTGGTATACGCTTTTATGTATTCGTTCTGATCATCTATTGGCAAATGCGCAATGTTTTCGAAATGAACGGTAACTTTTCTCTCTTTAAAAACAACCTGTCGAGGTCGCTGCAGATTTTGATAAACAAACACAGTGCGCAAAACCTCATTGTTCTCTACGAGCTTGTTCATGCTCTCTTCAAAAATGGGCAGGTGAAAATCACCTTGGAGCTTTGCGGACATCTGCAGGCAGTAGGCGCTGCTGTCCGTATCTTTGACAGCATGAAACAACATACCCTCTTGCAATGGGGTTAACGGGTAAATTTTTGCAATATTCTCTTGCTTATTCATTCTGCACCTCAACTCTGTGATTTATCGATTTATAGAGGGTTCCTCCAATAAAAGCGAAATGACACAGCTTTTATTGGAGGAATAGCATTTCTTATGTCGCCTGATTAGATTAATTCCAGGATGTTCTCCAGTTCTTCCATGGAAAGGTCATCATCTCCGAGATCGCTCGGGGTCAATTCTCCATTTTCTTTTGACATGCAATGCCCAATAATGCTGAGCAAGTGATTCCGATAGCTGTCTGCCAATTTCAAAATGGTTTCTTCCTTATACTGGAGACTGCTGTAACCAAAACTGATCTGGAGCTTTCCATCCTCGATCATGCCGGAAATATCCAACAAGAATGCTCTCTCCGATTCTGGACTGAAAAGCTGACCCGTACCAAGTGGCGAGAAAGTAAGTCCGCCTGATTTTACATCCGAATCAAATTGTCCGAGGTAGTTAAAGCTGATTTCCGGTTGCAGGCTAAATTGCAGGGATGGACGCAGCTTATCCGCCGTCATCGTGCGTAAAATCTCGTAGCCAATTCCTTTTTTCGGAATATGGCGTAAGCCCTCTTTGATTTGCTTGATTTGGTATGACAAGTCCTTTGATTTTTCCATATCAAGCACGACAGGGAACTGGGATGTGAACCACCCAATCGTTCTGGTCACATTCATTTCATTCTGAATATCTTCGCGACCGTGACCTTCCAGGTTGATGACAGCGTAGTTGGTATTTGCCCACTCTTTCACGGTTAATCCCAACGCAGTCAGCAACAGGTCATTTATTTCGGTGTGATAGGCATGATGAACGTGACGTAAAAGGTTTTCTGTCTCTTGAGCTGTCAACTCGATCTTCGCTGTACGGGTGTGCTTTTGTTTACGATCTGCTGTAACAAAATCGGTTGGCAACTTTTCTGCCGTGGTCACGCTCTCGAGGTTGTGCCAATACGCAGCTTCACGTAAAAGCTCGTCACTCTCTGCATAATCTTGCAATTGAGCCGACCAATCCTTGAATGAATCTGTCTTTTTCGGCAAGACGATCTCCTGATTGTGGAGAGCCTGCGAATAGGCAGATGAAAAATCTTCAAACAAGATGCGCCATGAGACACCATCCACGACCAGATGATGAATGGCAATTAGTAAATGGTCCCCTTCAGTTGTGGAGAAGAGTGCCAAGTGGACGAGTGGTCCCTGTTCCAAATCGATACTGCTTTGGATATGATCAGACAACTCCAAAATACGAGCTGCGCTATTTGCATGATCTTTCAAGTCATACGAATGGAAGCGGAATCGCTCACCTGTCAGCGCTCGATTGATTTGCGTGATTGTCTCATTCTCCAGTTTGTATATCATGCGCAACGCATCGTGGTGCTCGACGATTTTGTAGAACGCCTGCTGAACAAGTCCCGGATCAAAGCCATCCTCTCGGAACAGCATGACAGCCTGATTCCAGTGATGACGGTCAGTGAAATTGCATTCGAAGAACCACTTCTGGATGGGCGTCAAGCCAATCTCGCCTTCTACTACTCCCTGATCACTCTCTCTAGTGTTCGGTATGACATGGGCAGCAACTTGTTCAATGGTCGGATATTGGAACAGTTCCTTCATTGCCAGCGTCCACCCTGATGCGTGCAATCGCGTGGATACCTGAATGGCTTTGATGGAATCTCCGCCCAATTCAAAGAAGTTGTCTTTCATTCCCACTTGCTGAATTCCCAATACCTCTGCCCAGGTCGTTGCAAGTAAATGTTCCAGTTCGTTTTGCGGTGCTTCATATTCTCTGCCCGATTTCTCTTCGTGGCTTGGCTTCGGCAATGCTTTACGGTCAATTTTGTCATTTGGTGTCAACGGCATTTTATCCAACTGAACAAAGAAGGAGGGAACCATATAATTTGGCAATTCTTTTCCCATGAATTCTCGCAGTTGAGCCGGACTTACTTCCCCATCAGCTACATAGTATGCGCACAGGTAAGGTTGCCCCTTGTCATCCAAATGTGTGATGGCTGCTGCCTCAATAATCGTCTCAAATCGCAACAGAACACTCTCGACTTCGCCCAGCTCTACCCGATGACCGCGCACCTTCACTTGATGATCGATTCTGCCGAGATACTCGATATTTCCGTCTGGAAGCCATTTGGCCAGATCCCCAGTGCGATACATCTTCTCTCCTGGCACAAACGGATTATTGACGAATTTTTCAGCCGTCAATTCTGGTCGATTCCAATATCCTCTCGCGAGCGACACTCCGCTGATGCACAATTCACCTATTTGACCGACTGTCTTCAATTGCATTTGTTCATCCACGATGAACAGCTTCGTATTCTGAATAGGTTTGCCAATCGTAATGCTCTGACTAACTGGTTCATGCGGCAAAGCTTTCCAGAGTGTCGCGCAAACCGTACTCTCTGTCGGGCCGTAGCCATTGATATAGGTCACTTTCTCTTTCCATTGCTCTACCAATGCGGTAGATGCTGCCGATCCAGCAGTAATCAGGATGCGCAATGACGGCATACGGTCAGGCTCAAGATAAATGGCATACGTCGGCGGCAACGTGAGAATAGTAATTCCGTTTTTGTAGACGTATTCCTCAAATTTGCGGAAATCATTGATCGTATCGCGGGAGATGATATACAAGCTCGCTCCTGTCAAAAGAGCAATAAACATATCCCACACCGATGCGTCAAAAGAGATACTTGCAAAATGCCCTGGCCGATCTTGTGGCGTTACGCCAAGTTGATTCCTGAACACCGCTTGCAGATTGGCCGCTCCTTTGTGCTCCAGCATGACGCCCTTTGGATTGCCAGTGGTACCGGACGTGTAAATGATATAGGCAAGATCAGACGGCTTGTTGATGCAAAGCAGATTGTCTGTATGCGACGAATAGCTCCCTGCGTCGTCCAAATCGATAATTTCTGCCTGACTGGACACCTTGTGGGTCAGATGATTATGAGTTAGCACGTGCTTCGCTTGACTGTCCTCGATCATGTACCGGATTCTTTCCTCGGGATAATCCGGATCGACCGGCAAAAAGGCGCCGCCAGCTTTTAAAATGGCGAGTGTGGCAATGGCCATTTCCAAGGAACGTTCTACCATCATGACGACGATTTGCGATGGCCCTACTCCTCTTTCACGCAATACGGTGGCTAGCTGGTTCGCTCTTTCATTGAGCTCTTGGTACGTCATCTGATTCTCTTCAAATACAACGGCCGTTTGATCAGGCGTATTTGCTGCCAGTTCCTCAAAGAGCTGTTGTATGGTCTGGTTTTCCGTGTACTCTCTGTCTGTATGATTGAACTCCACCAGCAACAACTGCTTTTCTTCTGCCGTTAGCATCTCAATTGCTTGAAGTTGCTTATCAGGTTCTGCCGTAACATTTCGTAGAATTTGCATGAAATGACGCGACATTCTGTCTACGGTGTCTCTTCTAAACAGCTTGGTGCTGTACTCCAGTCGCAGCAACAGGTCTGTTTCCCGTTCAGTCAGGTGAAAAGACAGGTCGAACTTTGAAATAGCAAGCGTGCTCGTCGATTCATAGGGATGATAGGTCAGTTGACCCAGTCTTTTTTGGTACAGTTCGTCGGTTTGCAGAATGAACATGGTATCAAAAAGTGGATTGCGTCCCGGATCACGTTGAATGCCAATCTTTTCAACCAGACTCTCCAACGGATAATCCTGATGATCATAGGCATCCAGGGCATTCTGCTTGACTTCCATCAGAAACTCCTTGAAGGTCTTCTCTGCTGTCGGTTTGTTTCTGATTGCTAGCGTATTGACGAACATACCGACAATCGGTTCGAGCTCAGCGCGTGTCTTGCCGGAGATTGGCGTTCCGACAACGATATCATCCTGCGCCGTATACTTCGAAAGCAGCAAATTGTAGGCGGCTAGCAAAACCATAAACATTGTCGTTTTCGTTTCCGCAGCCAGCGCGTGTAAAGCTTCCAGCAGAGGTCTATCGGTAGCAAGTACGATTTGATCACCCTCAAAGCTTTTCACAGCTGGGCGTGGAAAATCTGTCGGAATCTCCAAGACAGTGTTATGCCCCTCAAACGCATGGCGCCAATATTCTTCCTGCTTTTTGAAGTCATCTGACTCGTTAAAGCCTTTTTGCCAGACAGAAAAGTCTTTGTATTGGATACGCAGCTCCGGTAATTGTCTGCCTTGGTACAATTCCGCCAATTCATTGAAAATAATCGTGATAGACGAGGCGTCCGAAGCAATATGATGCATGTCATACAAGAGAAGATGACGTTCATCCGAGATTTGCACGAGCCCCATGCGCAGCAGTGGCGGAACAACCAGATCAAATGGACGGACAAACGCATGGAAAATTTCATCGATCTGATCTTCTTCTGCACGCTGATACTCCATTTCCACTTTCACGTGGTCATGAATTTTTTGGACTAGCTGATCTCCTACCATCTCAAAGGAGGTTCTCCAGATTTCGTGACGATCTACCAATGCTTGCAGTGCATGCACCAATTGATCCCGATCCAGTTGACCCTCTAGCATGATCATCCCAGGCGTATTGTAGCTGATACCCGCGCCTTCCAACTGATGGAGCACGTACATCCGCTGTTGGGCAGATGATACCGGGTAGTAATCTTGTGGTTCTGCTGGTTGAATCGATGCCTCTGGCGCATTCTCACTGTTTGCTATCAGACTGGACAAGGCTCGAACGGTGGGCTGTTCAAAGAAATGCTTCAAAGGAAGATCGGTTTGAAACTCCCGATGCACATGCGCCACTATCGTCATAGCTTTTAAAGAATGTCCACCCAGCTCAAAAAAGTTATCCATCACTCCGATACCGGAGATGCCAAGGACGTTTTCCCAAATCTTTGCCAGTGTTGCCTCTACTTCATTAGCAGGCGCGACATACTCCACACCTGTTGTAGGCTTTCCTTCAGGCTTCGGCAGTGCTTTGCGATCGATCTTGCCATTTGGCGTGAGCGGGAAAGCATCCAGTTGAACGAGATAGGTCGGTACCATATACGCTGGCAGTTCTTGAGATAGATGTGTTCGAAGCGCCGCTTCCGAGATGTTGTCTTTTCCGGTGAAATAGGCAGTCAGATACGCGTCTCCGCTTCCATCCTGATAAGCAACGACAATCGCTTCATTTGTCGTTTCATAGCTGAGAAGAACCGATTCTATCTCCCCAATCTCAATCCGGTATCCTCTCACTTTTACTTGTTCATCCAGGCGTCCTGCGAATTCAATCGTGCCGTCAGGGAGCCATCTGCCAAGGTCACCCGTCTTGTACATGCGTTCACCTGGCTCAAATGGATTGGAAACAAACTTCTCTTCGGTAAGTTCCGGTTTGTTCCAATATCCGCGTGCCAAACCGAGTCCGCCTATACATATCTCTCCCACTACACCGATTGGTAGCAGCTGGTGCGAATGGTCCACGATGTATATGCTTGTGTTTGCTATTGGCCGTCCAATGGTGATCGGAGCATCCGGGAGCGTATCGCACAGATAGGTGGCGATAACACTGCTTTCTGTCGGACCGTACGCATTGACTGCAATCATCTGCGGATTCATCTCTTTGCACATCTCAACTAACTTCGGTGATAGCTTTTCTCCCCCGAGCACGGCCATTTTCATCGGACTGATCTCATCGGTGGTGCTGCATTCCAAGATCGCTTGGAACAAACTTGGCACGCATAACGTGTAGCTGCAACTCCATGTTGAGATCAGGTTTTTGAGCGCTATCGGATCTTTGGCTTCTTCATCCTTCGTCAAGACAACAGTTGAACCGGATAGAATCAACGCAAAGAAGGTAAGGACAAAACCATCAAAGGCAAAGGA
Source organism: Brevibacillus sp. HB1.4B (assembly GCF_013284285.1). Classification (NCBI taxonomy): domain Bacteria; kingdom Bacillati; phylum Bacillota; class Bacilli; order Caryophanales; family Paenibacillaceae; genus Brevibacillus; species Brevibacillus sp. HB1.4B. Next base: position 654,451 of record NZ_JABSUT010000001.1, on the reverse strand, counting down.
TAGAGCCAACAAACCTCTGTCATGGACAGATAAGGTAAACTCTTCTTTGTTCCACGTCACACTGTTGACAATACCGCGGTGCTCCACCATAACGCCTTTTGGCCTACCTGTCGTACCCGATGTGTAAATGATATAAGCCAAATTGGTAGCCGTATGAATCGGGTCAAGATTTGTGGTGATCCGAGAATAGTTACTCGTATCCTCCAGATACAGGCATTCCACTCCAGCAACAACCTTTGTTCCAAGATGCTCTTGGGAAAGCAGCAAACGAGCTTCGCAATCTTCGAGCATGTAAGCAATGCGATCATTCGGATATTCTGGATCGATAGGCACGTATGCTCCGCCAGCCTTGAGAATGGCGAGGATTCCGATCACCATCTCCAAGGAACGATTTGTCATAATCCCAACTCGTTCGTCAGCCTTTACTCCTTTTTTCCGTAATGTACGAGCAAGCTGATTGGCTTTCTTATTGAGCTCCAGATATGTCAACTGTTTGTCCCCGCAAACTAGCGCGATTTGATCAGGGGTTTTCAGTACTTGTTCTTCAAATAGCTGTGGAAGTGTGCTTTCCAACTCAACAGGCTTGAATGTGTCATTGAAATGGACCAGCAATTCCTGCTTTTCTTGCTCGGTGAGCATCTCCATCTGATAGAGAGCCAAGTCCGTGTTCGTGATGACTTGTTGCAAGATTTGGATGTAATGACGCGACATTCGTTCGATGGTCTCCTGCTTGAACAGCTTGGTGCAAAATTCGAAGCAGAACATGAGACCTGCATGGTTTTGGGTTGCTTCGAGCGACAAATCGAATTTCGCCATTTTGCCCTCTGGCACGAAAGGTGTCACTGTCATGCCTTCGATCTTGATCGGATCGGCATCCATGTTTTGCAAAATGAACAAGGTGTCAAACAATGGATTGCGGCTTCGATTTCGATTGACCGCCAGCTTTTCAACGAGTTCCTCAAACGGGTATTCCCCATGCTCAAATGCAGCGAGTGTATTGTCCTTCACTTCTCGTAAAAATTGCTTGAAGCTTTTGGTTGCCACCGGCTGATTTCTCATTGCCAGCGTGTTGACGAACATACCCGTTATGCTTTCGGTGTCAGGGTGCGTTCTTCCAGCTGTCACGGTTCCGACTACCATGTCTTCTTGCCCGGAGTATTTTGCGAGTAAAACATGATAGGCTGCCATGAGCACCATGTAGAGCGTAGTCCCCGTATCGGCCGCCACTCGTTGCAAGCCATCTAGCAGCTGTTTTTCTGTGCGGAATGAATAACGTATCCCCTCAAAACTTTGAACAGACGGTCGAGAGTAGTCCAAAGGCAGATTCAAAACAGGAATTTCACCAGCGAATCGCTCGGTCCAAAACGCTTCCTGTTTTCTGTATTCGTCTGTCTGTGCCAGACCCTTTTCCCAATCCGCGAAGTCTTTATATTGAATGCGTTGCTCTGGCAAGGATTTGTCTTGATAGAGCTGTGCAAGATCGTTCAGGATGATTTGCGAAGACACTCCGTCTGAGATGATATGGTGCATATCGATGATCATGACATGGCGCCGCTCTCCCAGTTTGACCAGTCCAACCCGACTTAATGGAGCCTTTTCCAAATCAAACGGACGCATGAAATCCGTGATGACTTGATTCAAACGTTCTTCTGCCGCTTCCATGTAAGTGATTGGCAGTTTGCATTCCTGATGGATGCGTTGAACCAGCTCACCGTTGATGGTATGGAAGGAGGTTCGCAGCGATTCATGACGACTCACCAGATTGGAAATGGCATACTCCAGCTGCTGCACATTCAATTCCCCATCGAGTACCGTCACAACGGGCAGATTGTACACCGTACTATCCGGATCGAGCTGGTTTAAAATCAGCATGCGTTTTTGCGCTGAGGATACAGGATAGTGCTCTTGCATGACGACCCGCGGAATAGCGAGATACGTTCCTTCCTCTTCACCTTCCACATACTTGGCGATTTCTTGAATGGTTGGTCTATCAAACAACACGCGAAGCGGAACATCTGCTTGGCAGTCTTTTTGCATCCGGGAAATGAGATGAATCGCCTTTAGCGAATGACCCCCCAGTGTGAAAAAATTATCCCGAATGCCAATCGGGGACACGCCGAGTACGTTTTCCCATATGGCTGCCATTTTCTGTTCCAGTTCGGTTGTCGGAGCGAGGTAATCCGCTCCCGTAAAAGCATTCCCCTCAGGTACGGGCAAGGCTCTTCTATCTGTTTTTCCATTAGGTGTGACCGGAATCCGCTCCAAGTTCATAAAGAAGGAAGGGATCATATACTCTGGCAGCGTTCGTGATAAGTAAGCACGCAGCTCCTCGTTACTGACTTCGTCTGTCAAAACGACATAGGCGCACAAATACTTTCCGCCTGTCTCATCCGTTCTATCGATGACCACGGCTTCCTTAATCAATGCGTGGTTGAGCAAGTGCGATTCAATCTCTCCCAGCTCGATACGATGACCCCTGATTTTTACCTGATGGTCGATTCGCCCTAAAAACTCGATATTGCCATCTGGCAGCCAACGAGCGAGATCACCCGTTCGATACATTCTTTCTCCTGATTGATACGGGTTCTCGAGAAACTTCTCCGCAGTCAGCTCTGGATTGTGCAAATACCCTCGCCCTACGTTCGCACCAGAGATATACAGTTCCCCAACAATACCGTTTGGTTTCATCTGCAGCTTTTCATCCAGGATATAAATGCCTGTGTTACTGATCGGTTTTCCGATTGGTGGCAGCTCTGGAATATCCATGCTTGGGTCCATCGTGTAGGTGGTTACCACATGTGTCTCCGATGGCCCGTAATGATTGTGTAAAAATACATGATGGTTCCGCAGATATTTCTGTAGCTCATGAGTGACGACGAGCTGTTCCCCGGCTGTGATAATGTGCTTGACGCAACGCGGGAAGCTTTGCGCATAATCTTTTTCGTTAAAGATAAATTTCAAGAAGGATACAGGGAGGGACAAAATGCTGATCTGTTTTTCCTGGATAAAGGCAAACAGTTTTTCTACATGACGTCTCATCTCATTCGTGATGAGATAGAGCTGTCCCCCGGAAAGCAGCGTGGAGAAAATCTCCTGGTAGCAAACATCAAAGCTGCATGTGGTATACTGCAATACTTTTTCATGAAAATCGATGTTGGTCTTGGTAAACGTAAAGTGCATCAGATTTGCCATGTTTTTATGCTCAAGCATGACGCCTTTTGGTTTCCCTGTCGTTCCTGAAGTGTAGATAATATAAAACAAGTCATCTGGATGATTGATCGTTTCGACAGATGCACTACTCTCTTCCCAGATGGCTGGAGCGCTGATATCTATTTTTTCAGTAGAAGTAGTGACTTTCTCTAGTAGATGATGCTGGGTCACTACCAATTGAATCCCGCTATGCTCGAGCATGTAGGCAATTCGTTCTTCTGGCAGTTCTGGATCAATCGGTACAAACGCACCACCGGCTTTCAAAACCCCAAGAATTCCTACAATCATCTCGATGGAGCGATCCATCATCGTACCAACCAGACTGTCTGCAGCAATCCCTTTTCCTCTCAAAAATCTGGCGAGCTGATTGGACTTTTCATCTAGCTCCCGATACGTCAACTGCTGTTCTCCGAATATGACAGCAACCTGATCGGGTGTCCTTTCCACCTGTTCCATAAAGAGCTCGTGCATGGTTTTTGTTGGATAAGCTGCTGAAGTATCGAGGTTTCTGTCCATTAGCTGTTGTTTTTCAGCTTCTGTCAGCAAGGTAACCTGTTGAATCGTGACCTTCGGATTGTTTGCCACGCAAGCCGCAATCTGATTGAGATGTCCAGCCATTTTTTGGATAAAGGCTTCATCGAAAACAGCAGCATTATAATCAAACCGCATCGCAATCTCTTCTTTGGGCATTACCATGACAGTCATGTCATAATTGGTAGGCTCAAACATCTCGACATCAGAAATAGTAAAGCCTACTTGCTGTGTCGAGGCCTTTTTCTGCAAGGCCTCAACCAACGGATAGTTTTCGATGACCATCAGGTGATCGATCAAATCTTGCTTCAATACGGAATCGTTTTGAATATCGTACAAAGGCACATGCTCATATGACTGGGATTGCAGTGTTCTTTGGTGCACAGCCTGTATCAAGTCGGCAAAGGTTTGATCGTTTTTCGCTTGAATGCGGAATGGAATGGTATTGATGAACAACCCAACCATTTTGTCGATTCCGATGATTTCAGTTGGTCGCCCGGATACAACAGAACCGAATAGCACATCATTCGTAGCGTTATAGGATTGGAGGAGAATCCCCCATAAGGTTTGAATCACAGTCGGCAATGTCACTTGATTTTGACTTGCGATCGCAGAAAGCTGCTGCGTCAGCATGCTGTCCAGCACAAAACGATATTGAGCAGGTAGAAAGGCATTGCTAGAAGACTTCCCAAACTTCGGCAAGGAAGTTTGCTGTTCAAATTGTCCCAGATAGTCTCTCCAATATGCGAGAGCAGCCTCTTTATCTTGCTTTTCCAGCCAACGAATAAATTGGCTGTATGGCTGCACCGGATCGAGGGCAATTGGAGCCCCGTTCTTTAAGGATAAATAGACGGAAAGCAGGTCATCAAAAATAATGCTAAAGCACCAACCATCCATGAGTATGTGATGAAAGCTCCAGATGATTTGGAATTCGCTCTCCGTCATTTGGAAAATAGCCACTCTCATCAACGAATCTTTCGCCAGATGAAAGGTTTTCTCTTGGTCATTCCTTTTGTATTGTGTGTAGCGATGCTGCTTTTCTTGCTCGTCGTATGCAGTTAAATCGCAAAATAGGATGGGAATGGGTCGTTCCTTCAAGACAACCTGCAAAGGCTGCTTTATTTTTTCATAGAGAAACAGCGTGCGGAACACATCATATCTCTCTACCAGCACATGCAAGCTATTGGTAAACAAACCAACATCAAGATCGCCCTGAATCGAAATGGACATCTGTACAAGATGAGAATTATGTTCTTCATCTAGCAAGGCGTGAAATAACATTCCCTCTTGCATGGGCGTCAATAAATACATATCTTGTACTTGTTCTTTGCTAAAAACACTCATTCCGGCACCTCGATATCAACTGTATTTGTCATATTTTCATAATAATGTAAGTCAAGAACATGTTTTTGCCCACAAAATATTAGCAAGCGCTTATTTAGTTAAGTGTATTGGCAAGTAATTCAAAGATGTCGTCCATTTCTTCCATTTGAAGTCCTTTCATACTAAAGTCACTGGGAGTCCGTTCGACTTCTTTTTTCTGCAAGCAATGAGTGATGATCGCCCGGAGATGTTTTCGATAGCTCTCACTCAGTTGATGAATGGACTCTTCTCTAAACTGCTCCTCGCTGTAAGTAAACGTGATGAGAAGCTCTCCACCTTCCATTCTTCCTGTAATATTCAAGGCGGTATAAATCTCGGAATCGGGACTCAGATTGTTCTTTCCATCAGCACCGAGCGAGTTACCTGAACTATACGGAGAACGGGTAAACAATTCGTTGTTAAGGCCTGAGTCAAATTGACCCAAGTAGTTAAACGTCACTTCGGGAGACAAGGAATAGGACAAGGAACGTCGTTTTTCCGGTTCTGTCATATATTTTAAAATTTCATAGCCAATGCCTTTATTGGGGATCTTCCTCAAGTTTTCTTTCGTGCATTTGATATGTTCAGGTAAGTGATTCATTTGACTCAAATCTAGTAAAACTGGATATTGGGACGTAAACCATCCGATTGTTCTTGTCACGTTAGCGTGTTCGATCACATCCTCGCGTCCGTGCCCTTCCAGATTAATCACGATTTGGTCAAGCCTGCTCCACTCTGCAACGGCCAGCCCCAACGCTGCCAGTAACAAATCATTAATTTCTGTTTGATAAGCAGAATTAGCCTGCTTCAACAATTGTTCGGATTCCTCTGCTAACAATCCGACCTGTATGTTGCGGATACTCTTCTGTTTGCAGCCATTCGTTTCATAGTCTTTCGGAAGGGAAGCATGCCTAGCTTCTGATTCAAGATTCTCCCAATACGGGATTTCTCTCACCAACTCATCACTATTTGCATACTCGTTCAGCCATACTGCCCAATTTTTAAAAGAATCCGTTTTTTCTGGGAGAATGATTTCTTTTCCTGCTAGAACTTGACTGTAGGCAGTTGCTAGATCCTCAAACAGAATGCGCCAAGAGATTCCATCCACGACTAAATGATGGATGGCCAAAAACAAATGATCGCCTTGGAGCGTATGAAACAGCGCTGCCTTTACCAACTGTCCCTCTTCTAAATTCATGCTGCTATGCAAACGTTTCGTCTCTTCTTCGATTGCTTGCTGGACATCCGAATGCGAGGTCAGATCATATTGAAGGAATTGGTATAATTCGCTACCCAATCCACGATTCTGTTGAACGATTCTCCCATTCTCGTTCCGATAGACCATGCGTAGCGCGTCATGATGCGAAAGGATTTTATCTAAGGCCTTACGGATGGCTTCAGGCTCAAATCCCTGCTCACGATACAACACATACGATTGATTCCAATGAAACATATTTGTAAAGTTCTTTTCAAAGAACCATTGTTGTATGGGCGTTAAGGTAACAGGACCTTCGATGATTCCCTGCTCGCTTCTCCTCGTCGTACTTTTGACATAGAGAGCAACCTGCGAAATTGTCGGGTAATTCAGCAAATCTTTCGTGTCTAGTTTTAGTTGATAGGCATGCAAACGAGCAGCGACCTGGATCGCTTGAATGGAATCCCCACCAAGTGAATAAAAATTATCGCGAATTCCAATTTTCTCGATTCCCAATACCTCTTGCCAAACGGTTGCGAGAATCGATTCTGTCTGATTTCTGGGAGGTTCGTAAGCAGGATTTGTCTCAGCAGTAACATCAGGTTCTGGCAATGCTTTGCGATCAATTTTGTCATTCGGCGTGAGCGGCATTTTATCCAGCTTCACGAAATAAGAAGGAAGCATGTACGCAGGTAGCTTTTGAGCGGCAAATTCTCTGATCTGCGCAGGAGTTACTTCCAGTTGCGAAATATAGTAAGCGCACAAATAGGGTTGATCGTGTTGGTCTTCCCTAGCGATTACCACTGCCTCTTTTATTTGTTCATGTTTCAGCAAAACGGACTCGATTTCTCCCAACTCAATCCGATGACCCCTGATTTTCACCTGATGGTCGATTCTGCCGAGAAACTCGATTTCTCCATTCGGCAGCCATTTGGCCAGGTCACCTGTCCTATACATCTTCTCTCCTGGAACAAACGGATTATCTACAAATTTTTCGGCGGTCAAATCTGGACGATTCCAGTATCCTCTGGCTAAGCCTACTCCACCTATGCATAATTCGCCTTCACTGCCAATTGGCTGCAATTGTAGCTCTTCATTGACAATATAAGCGTACGTATTTTGAATCGGTTTACCGATTGGGATCGTTTGGTTGAGGAGCACATTGGAAGGTGCTTCCCATATGGTCGCGCAAATGCTTGTTTCCGTAGGTCCGTATGCATTCACGTACCTAACTTTATTTTTCCATCTATTTACTAAAGGGAAGTTAGCAGCTGAACCTGCCGTAATCATGATGCGAAGTGTTGTAAAATGATCTGGGTTGAGGTGAGTCAAATAAGTGGGTGGCAACGTGATGATGGTCAATTCATTTTTATTCAAATAGTTTTCAAAACTGATGAAATCATGAATCGTCTGTTTGGAAAGGATGTAGAGGCTGGCACCGGTTAGTAAAGCCATGAACATTTCCCATACCGATGCGTCAAAAGACATGCTAGCAAACTGTCCAATCCTGTCTGCAGGTGTTACACCGAACGTATTTTGAAAGAATGATTGCAAATTAGCGATCCCTTTATGCTCCAGCATGGTTCCTTTCGGCTTGCCAGTTGTGCCTGAAGTATAGATGACATACGCCATATCAGTAGGTTTGCTTGGCAAGTGAAGATTGGAATCCGAGCGAGAATCCAGCTGTTCTTCCTCGAGTACGACTACAGGACCACGGTATCCGACGTCATAAACAAGGTTACTGACGTTTTTCTGGGTGATGACGATTTTGGTTTGACTGTCTTGCAGGATATATTGAATCCGATCTCGGGGATATTCGATATCGATGGGAACATACGCTCCGCCAGCCTTGAGGATGGCCAGAATAGCTATCACATTTTCAATGGATTTCTCCATCATCACACCGACGATGCTATCTGTTGTTATCCCTTTTTCGATCAGTGCTCTTGCTAATTGGTTAGCCTTCCTGTTGAGCTCCTGGTAAGTTAATCGCTCATTTTCATAAACGATGGCAACTCGGTGTGGCACAGCTTCTGCCTGTTCCTCGAACAACTGATGAATCGACTTATCCTGTGGATATTCAGCCTTTGTATCATTAAACAAGGCTACCTGTTCTTTTTCCCGCTCCAAGTCGATGAGATTGGTATGATTTCCCAACATGTGTCCCCTCCGATAATTGGCAAACTTTTGTCTATCATGAAGTGTGACAATACAATGTGATGGCCAAACAGGTAAACGAAACTGCAAGGAAATGGTCCGCTAAATCTGAAGATGAAGCCTCAGTGACGAATGGATCACATGGGAAACTCCCTCATCAACACCATTTAATATAATGGCCAAATGTAACAAAATATGTGGGTTTTTGTATCTTTTTTGTAAGTATTAACCATTTCTATATTACTATGGTCATGAACCAATTTTCACCTACAAATTCTCCTCGATTTTACATTTTTTCACAATGGGGATAATTCCCTGTTTGCTCAAAGCGGTTTTCAGGACAAAAGTCACTTTCCACTTTTTGGTCGAAACATGTGCGCTGGTACTCTAGACTAATGGAATCAGGACATGAATCCTGACCAATTCGAATGGAAAAAATACATTACCTGAAAACTAATGTGCTGGCCTGCACACCTCCTTACAATCCAGCAGAATAACGTATTCATATGCACCTGTTTGAGAAACTGTTATTCATTATAACAGAGAGTGTTTTGGAAATCAGTTAAAAATTAGGTATTTTTTGTTAATTGTGCTACTTTTTACCCAAACCACTCTTCAATCCCTGCAAAAAAGGCTCACACTTTCTGGTTTCATTCGAAAGTGTGAGCCTTTAGATTTACGATTTCATTGAGGAATTGAAACGGTGGACACCTATTCTTTCAGGATAATATTCTTGTCCTTCAGTCGCTTATTTGTCGTGCTTCTGACGAGGGTATATACGACGGCAAAGGCAGGGATTCCTAGCAGCATTCCCATCAACCCGAACAATGCTCCCCCAACCAATAAGGCTGCTATCACCCATAAGCCATCCAATCCGATTGAATTACCTACCACTCTTGGATAGATAAAATTACCTTCGATTTGCTGCAAGACAAGAATAAAGACAAGGAACCAAATAGCCTTCACTGGATCGATCATTAAAATAATAAAGGCACTCGGAATCGTCCCGATATAAGCACCAAAAATCGGAATGATGCTCGTTACACCAATGATCACACTCACAAGCAGTGCATACGGCATGTTAAACGCCCACATCCCCACAAAACAAAGCCCGCCAAGAATGAGAGCCTCTGTTAGCTGGCCTGAGATAAAGCCACTAAAAGCTCGATTGGTGATTTGTCCAATTTCTACAGCCCGATCCGCCTTTGCTTTTGACGAATAGGCATAAACGAGTTTTTTCGCAATGAGCGTCAACTTTTCCTTATAGAGGAGCAAATAGACGGACAACATCAGCCCCATGATGACATCGATAAAGCTAACAGTAAACATTTTCGTATACGTCAGTAATACAGGGATGGAAGTCAGGAAAAAATGGCCGAACTTATTTACAATTTCATTCCACTTCTCCATAAGTGTATTCCATAAATCGCCGGACAAGTTAAATCTCTCTGCAAAACCATCGACGAAAGCCTTTAATGATTGCATGTCATTCGGAATACTTGACGCGAGCATGGAAATACTCGTGAGAAGCTGAGGGACAATAAACCACATGAGAAATGTAAAAAATACCAGGACAGTCGCCAGCGTTAACAGGATTGAAAAAGGACGCCTTACTTTTAACCAGATTCGATTGTTACCGCGGTTAAGGGGTGAGAAAAGTCTTTCTTCATAAAATCTCATTAAAATGTTCAAGATGTAAGCAATGGCAATCCCATAAATCACAGGATCTAATAAGTCAAATATTTCATAGATAAATGACTTTACAGAAGGAAAATTCCAGACCACAGCAAACAGCAATACGGTGTAAGTCGCGATCATTATGTACTTCTTTATATCTCGCCAGTGTACTTTCTCCATCATTTTCTAGTTGACTCCTAACCTTAGTGAGTTCTAAGTTGATCTGTTTGTTCATAAACTTTTCCATTAATATGTCCACCCAAAAGTATACTATGATTTTCAACCGTTCGTTATCATTTTTCTACTTTCACTAAAACTTCCCTCGAACTTTCCACAATCATGCGTATCAAAAAGACTGCGGAAAAAATAACAGGCTACCGACTAAGGGCAGCCTGCATATCTTCTATAGGGGGCCAAACTCCCCCTTTTTTACTTGGATGAGTTAGGCAGCACGCATCAATTCCCGATCTCGTTTTCCGTGTAGCCAGTAATAAAGCGGGATACTGAAAAGGATGAAGGCAACCATCCCGACGAAAATCGTACGATATCCTGTATGCGGTACGATAAAACCGAGCAGATAGGGCCCGATTCCTAATCCTAGATCATACAAAATGTAGTACGTAGAGGTTGCTAATCCAAAACGATGCGGAGCTGTTACCTTCACAGCTACGGTTTGGGCAATGGAGTTAAAGTTACCGAAGCCTACTCCAATCAATGCAGCAGATAGCAGCAGCATCCAGGAAGTTGAGGTTTGACTGAATAGAAGCATCCCGAGCGCAAATATCACCAGGCTTGGGTATGTCACGATGTTCGCCCCTCTTGCGTCCATTAGCTTTCCTGAGAATGGTCGCGAAAGGATAATGACAATGGCATACACCAAGAAGAAATAACTGGAAGCTGAGGACAGATTAATTTCTTCCGCATAAAACGATAGAAATGACAAGACACCCGAATAGCTGAAGCCGATTATTAAGGCGATGAATGAAATCGGCAAGGCTTTCGGCTCGATGAATTTCGAAAGCAGAGAACCTTTTGCTTCCTCTTTCACATTTGCTGAAGCAAGCGGAACATTGATTTTTGCCATGGCATAAAACATCAAACAAATCAGGGAAAACACAACATTCATCGTAAAGATCCAGGTGAAACCATTTTCAAGCCGCAATAAGATCATGCCGAGAAAAGGACCAATCGCAGTGGCTAAAATCGCACTTAAACTGTAATAGCCAATCCCCTCACCCTTGCGAGACGCTGGCAAGATTTGAGCAATAATGGTACCTGTTGCTGTACTGGCAATACCAACGGCAATCCCTTGCAGCAATCGATTGACCAGTAAAAAGCTGATATGGACTGCAAAAAAGTAAAGCAACGAGGTGACAGCAAAAAATCCTAACCCAATCCAAAGCGTTTTTTTCGTACCAATATGACTAATAGCTCTACCGGTGAGTAATCGGCCAATCAAAGCACCAATGATAAAGATACTGGAAACCAGTCCTGCTGAACTAGTTGAAGCGTGAAATTCTGTTTTGGCATAAGAAGCAATCGTAACCATTAGTAAGAAAAACATAAGTGTCAAAAGAAAATTGATGAAAGAAACAATAACGAACTCTTTCGTCCAAAGCCTATCCTTTTTCACTGATTACCCTCTTCTCTTTAGGTTCATGATTATTTTTTCGAGTACTGTGGCTGCTGCGTCTCTTTCTTCTGGTGAGATGCCCTCCAATATTTCTTCCAAGAACGGATCAGTCGCTTCCATAATCGTCTTATGTAGCGCTTCACCTTTCTCTGACAGATACATAATTTTTTGCCGTTTGTCTGATCCAGATGAAATCGAAATGATTTCACGAGCGGCTAATTTTTGCGCAATGGGTGTTATGGCCGGCTTCTCTACTTGCCAATAATCGGCGACGTCACTAAAAGTAGCAGAACCGTTATTTTTCAAATAACGAATTAACGCCCATTGCGTGACGGATATACCGAATGGAAGTAACTCCTCTTGCAATTGGTTATTGTACATACGATGTGTGAATGCGACTTTTGAAAAGAACGGGTACATGTTAGCTCCTTTGTATTAGTTAATTAATTTAATTAATTATATATCTATTCTTGCTGTTTGAGAAGGTCTAAATCATGATGGCTTACCTTGTGGATTTTTCGGTGCACATTCGTCTAACGTATATCATCATACAAAAGGAGAAAATCATGCGGGCAAAAAGGTTTTTCGCCATTCCCTTCTTATTATTGCTATTCTTGGTACTTTCTTTTCCAATACCTACGCTTGCGAAGAAGTCCTTTCAAAATCCGTATTATGTGTTTAGCTGGGATGAGGCAGGCAATGTCCGCATTACTGATCTGGCGAAAAATGAAATCCTCTCTTCCATTCAGTACCAAGCCGAATATGGCACGATTTACAATGCAATGACTCCTTCCCTTCCGAAAGGAGCCAATCAAATAACGTTGGATCAAAGTCCAGCATTTCAACCAGGAGCAATCATAGAAATTCGCTCCGAATCGTTTGGCGGCATTTTGTACCATGCTCCCAACGTATCGTCACTTGAATTGAATGCAACGCAAAAACAGCTCATCGTCAATCTGGATCACATGAATGATCACAGATATGTACAGATATGTACAGCAAGGCTCAACGAATCAAGTCGGAAAAATCCGCCATGCTTCCGAATATCGTGCAAACGATGAACGGACCAATTCATTTTCGCTGGTAGTTGGGTATCAACCGAAGCTCATGCTGCGATTTATGAGTCAGCCTTCTGGTTTTTTGGCTACGCACGTATGGACAGAGCATGCTGACAAGCAGACGCTGCAAACAAATCGGGCTGTTTATTTCGGCTCCGAGAAGATTACATCGTCGGCACAAGCGACAGGCGGTTTTGTCAAACATCGAATACCAGTTACGAAAAGCGTTTTTTACTCGAATCCGTATTTTCAAGCAAAATCGCCTGTCAATGTCGCCATTGCGCAATGCCCTGAATTTTTGCAGTTTCTGGATGATCTGAATCGGAACGATAATGACATGGGTCTACATACCCTCTATCCTTACGAAATCAGGCACTATCAAAAGACTACGGAAGATGCGTTGCAAGTAATGAAAGATCACTTCCAAAGCAGTACATGGATTGACCATGGGTATTTGAAGTCCAGCTTTGCGTTTAACGCGCTAGACAACCAAACTGCGAATTACTTGGCGCATCAATGGAAAAAATACGACACATCGTATTTTTGGCACTACAGCTCAGAAGATATCGCCAATCCCAATCATGGTCTTGATCTGTACCAACCCCAAAGAGGTGACGCCCTGCGCACCCCTCTCTATTGGTCGCATCCGACAGTCACCGACCCGTTTTATTCATGGTCGGCTGCCATCATTCCGGAAGATACACTGTATCTGTATCGGGAACAAAATCTCCAGCAGCTCATTCAAAATCGTGGGGTTTTTATCAATCATACTTACTTGGCAAGAATTCCTTCCAAAAAGCACGGCGGGAAATTTATCATTCGGGATATCAAAAGTAACTGGATCATACATCCCGATTTTGACCGCTTATTGAAATGAATGGACACCCTGCGCGATCAAGGCAAATTGCATTTGACAACTGTACGTGAAATCAAAGTCTATGTGAACGGGATGAAGCCGTCGCAGAAGAAAGCGGATGGCGATCTGATTTTTTGGTTCGATCTGGAGCCGAATGCAGTCGCTGTTATTGCTGCGAACAAAGTGGATAGTATTGCACTTCAGAAATAAAATAAAAATCGGTCACATCCGGTGGTATCGAAACCCACCGGTTTTTTATTGCCCATTCCCCTTCCCTTGCCGCTTGACTCTCCCCTTAACTGGAAAGTTATACTCGGTACAGAAAAAACGTAAGTATGGAGGTTACCCCATGTTTTAAATCAGTGAATTTGCGAAGATTAGTCAAGTCTCCGTCAAAACACTTCGTTTACTATGATCAAGTTCATTTGCTTAAGCCAGCTCATACCGACAAATTTTCAGGCTATCGGTATTATTCGGCTGACCAAATGCTTCAGCTTAATCGGATTTTGGCTTATAAAGAATTGGGGTTTTCCTTGGATCAAATTCGCCAGATGATGAGCGAGCAAATCCCACTCGAACAAATCAGGGGGATGTTTCGAATCAAGCAAAGCGAGATTCAATCCATTCTGGATAAGGAGCAAGCAAGACTGAATCTGATCAACGATCGTCTGTATGCCATCGAAAATGAAGAGAAAAGCTTGTCTTCGCATGACGTTATTCTAAAAAAAGTAGAACCTCAACTTGTCCTATCCTATCGTCAAAGAACGCCGTTCAATAAAATTCCGGAGCTATTTCAAAAGCTGGACGATTATATGGGGCGTTCAGGTCAATCTTCTCTCTCCAGAATGGTTCTTTGGCATGGCTGTGAGGAGTGCGATGACAACATGGATGTGGAAGTGGCGCGTTTGCTTACTCACGATTTGCAGACCGAACCACCTTTTACCGTTAAGCGATTGCCGGAAATTCCGTTGATGGCTACACTCATCCATCATTGCCGGACGACATGCCGTTGCACTGCGAGTGTCGAATTGGCGATATGGATTGAACGAAATGGATACCGGATCAAAGAGAATGAGCCGCGTCGTGAAATTTGTGTTCGTCGTGAAAATCCCAAAGACCCGGACTCTTATGTCGCCGAGCTCCAGATGGCCGTAGAAAAAGCTTAACAATCGAACATGTGGAGAGGAGATTCAGCTTTTGAACAGACAGCAAAAGTTCCTAACTTTTACCTTATTTATATTGACCTTCGTTCTGGGTACGAGTGAATTTGTCCTCATCTCGCTGCTTAGTGATGTGGCATCCGAGTTGGGCATTTCGATTTCAACAGTAGGATCGCTCGTGTCAGCCTTTGCCATTTCATTTGCCATCGGTACACCGATCTTAACTGCGATATTCAGCCGATTTGCCAAGTATCCACTCATGCTTACGTTGATCGGCATCTTTATTACAGGGAATATTCTAACTGCCCTATCCGAGACGTATGTATTGCTTCTTGTTTCCAGAATCTTGACTGCCGTTGTGACCGGGGTTTTGATTGCACTTGCCATGGCGGTTGCCAGTGAAACGATGCCTGCTGAGAAAAGGGGGACCGCTATTTCGATCATTTTTTCGGGCTTCACGATCGCCAGCGTTATTGGGGTGCCACTTGGTACTTTTATTGGGCAATGGGGAGGTTGGCAAATGGCCTTTTGGTTTGCGGCGCTACTAGGCGTCATTTCTCTCCTTGCCAGTGCAGTGACCATCCCAAAAGGATTGAAGGGATCGAGCAGTTCCTTGCAAAAACAAATCGGGTTACTGACCCATACACGTATCATCATCGCTTTTTTTATCCCGGCATTAAGTATCGCAGCAACCTATACGGTATATACGTATTTAACTCCTTTGCTGCAAGAAGTGCTCTTCGTACCGAACCAATCGATTAGTCTCGTATTTTTACTGTACGGGGTAATTTCGATCTTTAGCACGTTGATTGGTGGAAAACTGGCAGCTCACAACGGGATTGGAAAGCTTCGGTATGTGTATCTGATGCAAGCCGCTATTCTCGCATCTCTTTATGTTTCGTCCCATACCCTTCTAGGTGGATTCATCAGCTTATCGTTTATGGCCTTGGTCGTTTATATCATGAATTCCACGATGCAATTGTATTTTATTGATTTGGCCGATAAACATTTCCCGGCTGCCAGAGATTTGGCTTCCTCATTAACTCCTGTATCAGTCAATGTTGGGATCGCCCTCGGATCAGCTTTGGGTGGATTTATTACGACAAACCGGGAACTCATTGATGTTTCCTGGGTTGGTGCGATTGTCGCGATCGCAGCATCGTTGCTGACTTTTATCAGCTATAGTTTAGATCGCAAAGCGGTGTCCTTCCACAATCATACGTTGGAGGACTGTCAAACACGAAAATCATGCAATTAAAAGAAGAAGCTTCCCTTCAGGTTTCCAGGGAAGCTTCTTATTCCTTCATCTATTGAGACAATTTTACCAAGCTGTAGTTTTTCTTGCCTTTGCGGATAATGATGAAGCGACCGCCGATAGCGAGACTTGGCGTTACTTCCAGTTCCAGATCGGAAACCCGCTCGCCATTCATCGAAATAGCGCCTTTTGTAATATCCTCACGTGCTTGACGCTTGGATGGCTCAATGCCGATCTCAACAAGCCAGTCAACGATGTTCTTCGTTTCGAGCGTAGATTCGTACGTCGGCATTTCTTTGAAACCTTGCTCGATCTCATCTGCCGATAGCGATTTAATATCACCAGTAAACAAAGCTGCTGTAATACGCTTCGCCTGCTCCAGCAATTCCTCACCGTGTACAAATCTCGTCATTTCCTCCGCCAGCGCTTTTTGCGCCTCGCGTTTGTGTGGCTCGGTCTGTACTTTTTCAGCCAACTCGTCAATTTCCTCTTTAGAAAGGAACGTGAAGTATTTCAAGTATTTCACAACATCGCGGTCATCGGTATTTGCCCAGAATTGGTAGAATTCGAATGGTGTTGTTTTGTTTGGATCAAGCCAGATGGCTCCCCCTGCTGTCTTCCCGAATTTCGTACCATCTGCCTTCAGCATCAGAGGAATGGTGAGACCGAATGCTTTTGCTTCTGATCCTTCTTTTTTGCGAATCAGATCAAGACCGCTAGTAATGTTGCCCCATTGGTCGGAACCGCCGATTTGCAACTGAACATCTTCATGATTGTACAGATGCAGGTAATCCAGCGATTGCAGAATTTGATAGGAAAACTCCGTAAACGAAATGCCGCTTTCCAGTCTGCTCGATACAACATCCTTGGCAAGCATCGTATTGATGCTGAAGTTTTTTCCGTAATCCCGCAAAAATTCAATGACATTGATCTTATGCGTCCAGTCGTAGTTGTTCACCAAACGGATTTGGTTGTCGCCTTCTGTAATGAACAGCTTTTTCATCTGTGCGGTGAGTTTGTCGACGTTTTCCTGAATTTGTTCCAGTGTTTGCAAAGAGCGCTCGGATTGACGGCCGCTCGGATCGCCAATCGTACCTGTTGCACCACCGATCAAAATAACTGGACGATGACCAGCCAGCTGGAAGCGTTTCAGTACCATGAAAGGAATCAAGTGACCGATATGCATACTGTCACCTGTTGGATCTACACCACAATATAACGAGACTGCTTTTTCATTCGTTAATTCTCGCAGTCCTTCTGCATCTGTTTGCTGATTGATGGCATCGCGCCATTCGAGTTCGTCGATAATATTCACTGCCATACACTCCTTCAATCTCCTATGGTAAAAAAACAAAAAATCGCCCCTTGTCTATTGTAGACATAGGGACGATTGAATAACCGTGTTACCACCCATCTTGCACCAATGGACCCATGCGTTAACGCAGGCCATTCATGCCACTCGTAGCGAGTTATCGTTCGCGATTCCGCTCGGCATTACCCGAGATACTCCAGAGTGTAATTCGCTCGCTTATTGTGTACCGGGTTCCATCAACCCCCGGCTTTCTAGAACAGGGAATAAGCTGCTACTGGGCTCTTTCAACGTATGTTTCATATGAAATTAAAGTCAGTATATTGAATTCAAATAGCAATGTCAACCATGTAGCAATGATTCCGCCATTATCCTTTATTTTATTTTCATGAGACCTTCGGCAGTTAGCTCATAAACAGTTGTTGCGACTTCATGTAAATACCGTCGATCATGCGAAATACTGATAATCACACCGTCAAAAGCCATTAAGGAGCGACACAGAACAGGAGTCGTCAAAGGACTAAAGTTTCTGGTCGGTTCATCCAGTATCAATATTTCACACTGATCCAAAATCATTTTTACCAGAAGCAATTTCGCTTTCTGTCCCCCAGATAAGTTTTTAATGGGTTGATGCATCTCCTCTTTTGTAAAATTCATACTGCCTAAATGCGTATACGCTTTGGTAATCGCATCTTTATTCCCGGTTCTTTCCAAGAATTCAATCGGTGTTTTCGTTGAATCCAGTCGGTCTTCATAGTTTTGGGGCATGTAACCGATCTTTAATGACGAGTGCTGGACTAGCTCATCCATGATCTTTTTCAACAACGTCGTTTTTCCGATTCCATTTTCCCCAATAATCGCGACTTTTTCTGGTCCCTTGATCGATAAATGAATCTGTTTCGATAGCTGTTTGTTCGCTATTTGCAGTACTTCCAATGAAAACTCGAGGATTTGTTTACTACCAGGCACATGTACCGCAGAATCAAATCGGAATTCGCTTGCTTCTTCTACACTTGGTGCCTCTAGAAACGTTTCCGATGCTTTCTCCATACGCTCTCTTTGATTTTTCAGAGACTTGATCTTCTTTTGCAGTCGCGGGTCCGAGCGGGATACGTTCCGATGTTGATGTTCTGCCTTATTCCAAACGTCATGCCATTTCTCCATTTGCTTTCGATGATCAGAAGCTTGCTTTCTGGCTATCTGCTCTTGTTTGTTCAGGTGGCTCTCACGATTCGCGAGGTAATTCTCATATGGTTCTCTTGAAAACGTATATTTGGGTACTTGTTTGCGCTTCGTCAGTTCCATATGAAGGATACCGTTTGCTGTATTCGCAATAAATGTTTCGTCATGCGATACGTATATGACAGGAATAGCCGTCTGTTGGATAAATTCTTCTAGCCATTCCATTGTTTGAATATCCAAATCATTCGTGGGTTCGTCCAGTAATAGAACATCAGGCTTCTGTGCCAACAGACTTAAAAAGCGGTATTTGAAACGCTCACCACCGGACAGAACACCCATCCTTTTATCTGAATCCAATGCATGAATGCCGAGATCATCCATCGCTCTTACCAGTTCTTTGGTCCATTGATTTTCGGCAAAGAAGTCGGCAATGGTCATTTGTTTTTCTTCGTCCGATAGCTCCTGTGAAAGAAAACCCATGGAACATTCGTTTCTCAACACTTTCCCTTCAAATGTGCAATACTCGGCAATCATTTGTTCCGCGTAAATCAATTTTAATAAGCTGCTTTTTCCATTTCCCTCTTCCCCGATGATGGCAATCTTGTCGCCGTTTTGCAGGGTCAGATGCAAATTTTGAATGAGAGGCCTGCCGTCTTTTTTGGTGGTAATCGTGATATTGTGCAGTTCAACCATTTGGATTCCCCATTTCGTTTTTCCATTTCTCGTCCTTTACTCTTTGTTCATCTGTATCACCCCCTTTTTTGACAACAAAAAAAGATGCTTCTGTCCAATAAACAGAAGCATCTTGCTCTCGTTCTAGAAAACGCTATATGGAAAATAAACCATACAGGAATTCAAGATATAAATTTGCGGGTGAAATTGGCTTCTTGTTTATTTATTATAGGATTGGCTTTTCCAATAAATAAACAATTGCGCAAATGATTCACCCTCCGTTCCATGTAGTTGAATTCAATATAGCATGGCCTTCTAAATATTGTCAATGAAGCTATTCGACCAAGGCTAGCAGTTGTACAAGCTTGTCTTTGATCGGGGAAGATTCCTTCTTTACCGCCTGTGCGAGCTTCTTATTCCCGCCGAAAAGGCGATAAATAACGGTTTCCCGCAGGTAATCTTCCATCGCTGCAAGCTCCCCTATGAGTGCGTCCACCAGTTCTGCACGATCGATGGTGATATTTTTCAAAGGCTTCGCCGAGTCGCTACTGCCAAGCACCAGAGAGACGAGTACTGGCATATTCTCTACGGTTACACCATGCGCCTCGATAAACGCAATAGCAAAATCGTCCTGAGCAGACTGATGCTCCGTGTCGACCAGCTCCATATAGCGACGAAAGAGTGGAAAATAATCGTTGCTAGACAAGCCGAGAGCCAATACCGCATAGGTGCCAGGCATGACGGATTTCTCACTAGGCTCTACATCCCCGTACCACGCAAACTCTTCCATCGCAAGCTCAGCATATTCTGCGATTTTCGGGTATAAGACAGGATAACGGGACGCATTCGCAAAAAACTGGTGGAGACCTGACTTCGCCAGCTTTTTTACTGGTAGGTAGTGCTTTTCGCTGCTCTTCAGCTTGAGCTTGTACCCTTTGGGAAAACCTTCACGCAAAAGACCGTTGATAAAATCTAGTGCTTCTCCGTAGGCGGCTTCTTCCTCAGATACGATACGGATGTCGATCGCTTGCAAAACGTCATTGGCGCTTGCTTGAATCAGAGTGCCTTTATACTCGTTTTCAAAGCGACCGCTGCCCCGTTTTACATAGTCCGTAGCCTGCTTGGAACCGAGCTGAACAGCGAGGTCCAGAAACTTCTTGCGGGTGTCTGGTTCCTTGTTACCAATTGCGAGAGCGATGTACAGGAAAAAGTCCAGCTCCTCCATTTCTGGTTCTTGACGCTCCTGCTCAGGTTTCAAAGCCCAATCCAGTCCATAATGCCCGGTACGATCGAAAAATTTGACTAAAAAACGCTCATCCGCCCAGCCTTTTAAAGCCAAAGTAAAGTAGTATGTCCATGAATCACTGCGCTCTTTATTGGAGCGCAGCTTTTCGCTAAGACGCTGGATGAGCGGTTCGATAACTTCCTGCTTTTGTTCCATCAAATCGGGATTGACGAGACAATGAGCAAAGAAAAAATCATCTTTTTCATTCGGACGTACGGGAAGCTCCTGCTTAATTTTTGTCTCAATAAATTGATCCAATGCTTGTTTTAGACTCTCGCGTTTTTGTTCGTTTACGAAATGGTGAGTATGGCATTGCATCGATTGTTCCCACTCGAATTCGAAGACGAGCTCGAAGCGGTAATTAAAAAAGTGAGAAGCATAGTCGGTGGAATGAAAAAGGGATTCCATGCGTTCACACAGTGCGGGCAAAAATTCTTGCATGAGAATTTCCTCTGTAAGCTCCTCCATGTAAGGACCCGCGTCGTATTTGTACGAGTCGTCACTCCAACTGTAAGGTTCATGGACATCCACGTGGATTTTGCCATTGGCCCAATTGAGTTTTCCTTTTCTCCATGCCACTCTCAGGTAGTCTTTGATCCCGACCTGCAGTCGACTCCAGTCTTTGATCTCGTTGATCCGCTGGTTCTCTTTTTTGTAAATTTCTTGGATGGAAGTCCATACTTCGTTTAGAAATGCTTCTGCTGCCTGATTCATTGACTGACTCTCCTCCTCGCCAAAACAGCGCTACGGTCTTAACCGATGACCTTGACGACATTGCCCTCGCTATCGGTAATATTGGTTTTCACAATGTTTATGGCAATTCCTTTCAGGGAAGGCATCTCAAAGCTGCTTTCCTTTGGAAGCAACTGCTTGGTAAGCGCAATCGTTGTCGCATCATCGAGGACAAATCGAATGACGTCCTCTTCTGGAATACATTCAGGCTTTTCTCCTGCCTCAAATACAACCCGGACATCAGGTCCCAGCAGGCTCAGGCTTTCCCCTTTTCGCATACGTCCGCGGAGAATCTTTCCGATGACTTCCGCTTGCTTCGCTCCCAGCTTTAAGGTCGAAGGTGTTTTTTTCAAAAAGCCTTTTTTACCTGACTCCCATCCTAGCTGGCTGACATACAAAAAAGCAGTGTTGGAGCCTTCTTGTTCCATTCCTTTTTGAACAGCATCCGAAACTGTAGAGTTGCGAAGGAGAGAATCTCGCTCGAGATCGGTTATGTAGGAAGGCATGTACGGCAAGCCAGATTGGAGTACGCCACGTGTATTCCAAGCCATCATCGCATCGAGTTCATCACCTGTGATTCCGACCATTTGCAAGAATTGCACCCGACCATGCGGCGTATCGATTTCGGGAAGCTGTGGGTCCATGACAAAAGCGAGCGCAGTCAGTTGGGTATCGGCACCCAGGCATATCGGACCGTTTGCATCCAAATGATCACCAGCTTGAAAAACATTGCCGGTGTTGAATACGTAACGCGCCATGTTTTGAAGCAGGTTCAGCGCCCAAGCAGGCGGCTCTTCCTCGTCGTCCTTTCGTGCCAATCGAAACGTCAATTCAAAGCCAAAGCCGCTTTCCTCTTCATTCTCGGATTCCTTTTCATATAACTCAGTAAAACCATACGTGACAAAATGCCAATGCGGGTAAGGCTCGTCCGCTTTGTAGGCACTTATTCCATCCAATGGATCCTGACCACCCAGCGCATACGAGATGAGCGTCCCGTAATGCTTAGGCTCCTGCTCTCCATAAATCTTTCTCATCTCCTGATCAATGGCATCCCAGCCCGCTGACATCATTTCTTCATTCACTTCTTCGTTCATTTCTTCGTTCATCTCTCTCGCCTCCTATGGAATGACTGTCTTAACAATAGCCAAAATGGAATTTGGATACTCTATTAGACGGTCAATACCACTTAGCAAATTACATTGTTCTCATTCCCTTCTATATCAAAAGTCTTTAACTGGTTTGTGTTATCCCATTCGGAACAACTGGCTTCGATAACCAGTGCTGGTCGGTTTGCACATGATTTTTACGCACAAACTTGGCGGCAGATTGTTTAAAATCTTCGTATGGAAACCTCTCCGTTACTCGTACCACGTAGCCCTCTTGTTCCCCGCCGTAGACAGATTGTTTGGTGTAGCAACTTTTTATGGTCTCTTCCTTCCAAATCCCTCTATATAAGACAGGCGCTGTTTCTAAGCCAAGTAGTTCGGCCCATTCTACCGTTTCGTCCCAAGACAAGCATTCATTGTTTTCATTCCAGATAGAGAAAACGTAGAAATAGCTCGTTAGGTGTTCGTAATAGATGGAGTGCAGCGCAAATACATTTTCTCCGCAAATTCTCCAGCCTTCCGGGATATGAAACGAAATCGTCCCGTGCAGCATCTTTACCCAATGTCTAGATGCGTGGTCTTTGCTATCCATTGACCTTGCGTGGATATGATTTCGGTAAAGAGTGGTATTTTCGCCATCCAACTTCTCTGTCACGACTACTTCTTTTCCCTCGAAATGATGAACCGTTCGCAAAATTTTATCATCGTCGGTTCTACTTCTTGACCAGGGTAAATGAAAGGTTCTCGGGTATTTTTTCAACATCGTTATTCACCTCCTTATTTCGCATAAGCATCACCTTCCTTAAAGAAGTACAGCTTCCATAGGTACTCATCGCCCAACAAATGATAAATCTCGGAAATATCTTGCTGCGTTCCGTAGTTAATCTTCATGTGCATTTGAATCAGGTTGACGACTTCGAAGATAAAATCATCTTCGAATCCTAATTCTTTTAAAAAATGGCAAGCAATTTGCGCAGAAACATGCTCATGTCCGTAGTAGGAGTAATGGCCTTTCATCGGCTTGTAGGTTTTGCAAAATGGTTTTCCTGTATCGTGAAACAAGGCGACCACTTGCATGAGAAATTTATCTTCTTCCGTGTAAAAGGCGTTTACATAATCGAAAACATGATAGGTATGCTTGCACAAAGGGTACTGATGATAAGGGTTTTCCTGATTAAACTGATACATCTCTTGGAAGATCGGAATCGCATTCAACTTGGCAAACAGCTCTTCATAGGAAGGTTCATTTTGAAGCAATTGAACAAACTCTTCTTTTCCAATGGCATAAGGAGCTGGTTCGTGCAAGAGATGAATGTGATCCCAACCTTCATTCTTAATAGGAAAATGGAAGTTCTTCCGCATCTTCGCCAAGATGTATTCGTCTACGGTTCTCTTTCGGGATCGATTGCGTTCTAGGCAAACAGAATAGGGAACATCGAAGTAATAGCATACCTTTTGGACATCGGGAAATTTGGCAAGGACCTTCATTCTTTTCTCTCTGTCAATATTGGTTGCGTCTAAGATGACATTCTTTCCAGTCGCCAGCTCCGTTGCGATTTTCGAATAAACCTCAAAAAATACTTGCGCTGACCTTTTTTGCTTTCGCTCATCACCGAATAAGTTTTGGCGAATTTCATCCGTAGACACGATGGTTGCCCGTTCCTTTTTGGCAATTTCTTGTGCCCACTTGCTTTTGCCACTGCCCGCAATGCCTGACAGGACGATTAATTTCTTTTTCACTTATATCTCACCTCCTTTCAATAGAAACTAACTTTTCGACTTACTTTTCCAATATTATACACACTTCGCGTATAGATGGCACCCTTCTTTGTTCCTAGATTTTCCGTTCTTTACAGCCACGGACCAAAGAAGTTCTGGACAGCTTGCTCGGAATAGCTATCTTCACCGCGCCAATTCACGACAGCGAAAAAGTCGTTCTTCCCGCCACGTCCTGGTCTGTCCTTGCTTGGAGCCAAAATTCCAGCGGATGCAAGAATTTCCATGAAGACATCCCGTTCATTCTTGCTAGACGGAAAGGCTCCAGTAAGGCGCTTCTCCAGTTGACGGGCGGCATCGGTTGGCTCACTGC
Source organism: Brevibacillus sp. HB1.4B (assembly GCF_013284285.1). Classification (NCBI taxonomy): domain Bacteria; kingdom Bacillati; phylum Bacillota; class Bacilli; order Caryophanales; family Paenibacillaceae; genus Brevibacillus; species Brevibacillus sp. HB1.4B. The sequence continues at coordinate 629,982 of NZ_JABSUT010000001.1, read as the reverse complement.
TGGCGATGATGGCTAACACCTGACGGAGGATGGCTACATCTTCTTCCTGTACCGTAAGATTTTCTTCCTTGCTTAACAGCTCCAGATCAAGCATGAGGTACGGTAGATAATTCAGGCGGATGCCTCCCCATTTGATTCTTTCGAAATTCAGGACATTCATGTCTTCATTCGTATACTGCTCTCGACTTGCAATATGATAGCGGTCGCAAAGATGGCAGTCTCCGTACATGGCGAAATAGGTACCGTTTTCTGGATTTATATACTTGCCGACGTTACTTTCGAATGTATGGGCTGTCAAAGACTGAGTCAAAGCCCAACTAGACAAGGCGCTGCGCAGGTACACCTTTCGCGTCGAGAGGCTGTGTAAAAATGCTGCGGCGACTTGTTCTTTCGTCACTTTTTCATGCTGAGCAATGATTTTCTCTATGCACTCCTCATGACTGATCGTCAGCGGGTCAAACATGAGGCCTTTGCTTTTGGCGTATTCAAAATCTGCTCCCGAAAAATCGAATGGGCGACTCTTCCATCCGTTGCTGCTCCAAAATGTTTTCACCAAGATTTGCTTTGCTTTTTTATCCATAAAACGATTGCTCCTTTTTTCTTTGCTTTCCATATTTTAACGCGGATCGGATGTATGAAAAAAGAGTCCAACGTGTGAAAGATCGTTGGACTCTGATTGCTTGCTATCACGTACCGCAAAACGTTTGGTAAGGACGTGCCGATTCCGCTGGTAAAGTCGTGTATGCTACCTGTTCAGGCGTGTACGCATATGGATCAGAAAGGACTGCCAAAAGCCGTTCCATCACAGTGTTGTCGCCCTCTTTCCATGCTGCTTCCAACGCTTCTTCTACACGATGGTTTCGAGGGATGACTGCCGGATTGCTGTTTTTCATTACCTGTTGTACCGCTTCGATGTCTTCTGGCTGTCTTGTTAGTCGTGCTTTCCACTGCTCATGCCATTCCGTGAATTCGCTCGTGCCAAACAGCACGGTACCTTCTGGTTGATTGATCGTGAGCGCACGGAATGTATTCGTATAGTCTGCACCGTGCTCCTTCATCATGTTGAGCAGACCTTCGATCAACGCTTCGTCTTGCTCCTCTTCGTTAAACAGTCCAAGCTTTGCCCGCATTCCTCTGAGCCAATTGCTGTGATACAGCTTGCTAAATTCGCCAAGGGCATCTTCAGCCATTTTCACAGCCTGCGCTTCATTTTCATGCAGCAACGGCAATAAGGTTTCCGCAAAACGAGAGAGATTCCACACAGCAATGTACGGCTGATTTCCGTAAGCATAGCGACCTTGAACGTCAATGGAGCTAAATACCGTTGCGGGATCATACGCGTCCATGAAAGCGCAAGGACCGTAATCGATGGTTTCGCCGCTGATCGCCATGTTGTCGGTGTTCATGACTCCGTGAATAAATCCTACGAGTTGCCACTTGGCAATCAACTCCGCTTGACGCTTGATAACTCCCTTCAGTAGGAGGAGATAACGGTTTTCTTCTGTTTCGATCTCTGGGAAATGTCTTTGCAAGGTGTAATCTGCTAACGCGCGGAGATCTTCAATCGAGCACCATCTTGCCGCGAATTGAAACGTGCCTACTCTGATATGACTGGCTGCAACACGCGTCAAAATGGCACCAGGCAGCTCGGCTTCGCGATAGATAGACTCGCCGGTTGTCACTACTGCAAGGCTCCGAGTGGTAGGAATTCCGAGTCCATGCATGGCCTCACTAATGATGTATTCGCGCAGCATCGGGCCAAGGGCCGCTCTACCATCGCCGCCGCGTGAATAAGGTGTTCTGCCTGAACCTTTCAGTTGGATATCAAATCGCTCTCCGGAAGGTGTAATCTGCTCTCCAAGCAGAAGGGCCCGTCCGTCGCCCAGCATGGTAAAGTGACCGAATTGATGTCCGGCATATGCTTGCGCGAGAGGCATTGCGCCTTCTGGAGCCTCGTTTCCCGCGAGCATGGCTACAGCATCGGCGCTTTGAAGGGCTTCGGCGTTCAGCCCGAGCGACTTTGCCAATGACTCGTTTAGAATGGCGAGCTTCGGTAAATGCACAGGAGGTGGGCTCATTCGGGAATAAAATGATTTCGGCAGCGTTGTATAGCTGTTGTCGAAGTTCCATCCCGGTTCAATCGTTACTTTTTTGTCCGTCATTGTATCTCCTTTTATCCATTGGTGTATTTGAATGGAAGTAACTGTACACTTGATACATTTTGCCAGTTTATTATACCCTTTTCACGCAAGATTGGAGCACATTGGTCAGGTGAAAAAACAAAAAAAACGCCGGATTTCCCCTCGACGTTTTCCTTCGGTGTTAACAATAGGATGCTCACTAAAGCCATGAGAACCATCGTAATAAAAATCAAACTGGCAGATTGGAATAATCAATTCTTGAGATAACATTTCGTTTGCTAAAAAGAGTCTGCTGTGATAACCAGCAGACTCTTCCCAATGTTCGCAATGACTAGCTTGTCTTATTCGAATTTTGTGACAACAAATGTTCCGGTCAGCGTATTTTGGGTCATTCCTTCAAAAATGTCGTTCACTTCAGAAAGAGAAACCTCGCGATTCACCATTTTGCTAGGAGAAAGTTTTCCTTGCAACACAAAAGAGAGCAAAGAGGAGTAACCATGAACCGGCATGCCAAAGGTAGAAAGGAAGCGAATCTCTTTCTTGACCATTTCAGTCACAGGGATCGTAACATTTCCACCATCGTGTGTAATAAGCCCCCCTTGCAAGTGACGTCCGTCCTTTTTGAGGCTGAGAATCGAGTTTACACATGTTTCGGAATGGCCCAGTGCATCTACAGACACGTCCGCTCCACCCTTCGTGAGTTCCATGATGGCTTCGACGGGGTTCGTTTTACGGCTGTTAATGGTATAAGCTGCTCCCATCTGCTTGGCTAACGCTAAATTCGTATCTTGAATGTCCACACCGATTACATTTGCTCCCATTGCTGAGGCAATGTTGATCGCAGAAAGTCCAAGTCCACCACATCCATAAATGGCCACCCACTCCCCAGGCATAACTTGTGCCCGATCGACCAGACCATGGAAAGCGGTCATGAAGCGGCAGCCCAATGCCGAAGCATCGAGGAAGTCAATTTCCTCTGGTAAGTGGATGACATTCCGGTCTCCTTTTGGAACGGCGACGTATTCTGCGTAGCCGCCATCATAGGACATCCCGGGGAATGACCTGGAGTCACACAGGTTTGACTTCCCACTGAGACAAAAAGGGCACGTTCCATCACTTCCGATAAATGGAACAACTACCCGATCTCCCTTTTTAAAATGGGTCACTTCCCTACCCACTTCTTCTACGACGCCGCAGAATTCATGACCCAAAATACGGTTTGCCGGTTGTCCATGCAGCCAAAAATGCAAGTCACTCCGGCATACTCCATTTGCCATTACTTTAATAAGAATCCCGTCTTTATCAGGTGTGGGATCTTGAACATTTTTTACTTCACATTTCTGTTTATCTACGAGTACCAGTGCCTTCATTCTGTTTACCCCCTGATATGGTTTTGATTGATCTAATTGAGGTTAATTAAGACACTTTTCGTTTTTGTGTATGCTTCAATACCTTGATAGCCCATTTCCACGCCAATTCCGCTATGCTTATGCCCACCAAAGGGAAGACCATTATCCGATTTGAGGTAAGTGTTTACCCAGACAGTTCCTGCTTCTAACGCATCAATGACTTTATGCGCAGTTGTCAAGTTTTGTGTCCATACACCGGCAGCCAATCCGTATTCGGTTTCGTTAGCTCTTTCAATGACTTCCTCTATCTGTTCAAACGGCATGACGCACAAGACAGGGCCGAATATCTCCTCTTTTACGGCAGTGCAATTTTCTTCGAGATCAGTAAGAATGGTAGGCTCCAAATAATTACCGCCTGCCAGCTCGCCCTCTTCTAGAACGTTCCCACCTATTAAAACGGTAGCTCCTTCTTTTTTGGCGATTTCAATATAATTTTTCACCGATTGCAAGTGCTCTTTGGAAATCAGCGGTCCCATCTGAGTAGCTGGGTCTAGTGGGTTCCCCACTTTCATTTTTTGTGCCATTTCAACCAATTTTTCTGTGACCTGTTGAAAGACTGACTTTTCCACATAGAGCCGAGTCCCTGCCACACATATCTGGCCCTGGTTGGTAAACATTCCTATAAACGCGCCTTGAATCGCTTTGTCTAGGTCAGCATCCGCAAAAATAATGTTTGGTGATTTTCCGCCTAATTCCAGTGTGATTTTTTTCAGAGTGTCAGCGGATTTTCTCATGATGCCTTTGCCCACTTCCGTTGACCCTGTGAAACCGATTTTGTCGATATCAGGGTGACTCGTGATCGCTTCCCCAATTTTACGGCCGGAGCCTGTTACAATGTTCACCACTCCTGCGGGGAAACCCGCTTCCATGATCAGCTCACCAAGTAGCAAAGTTGTAAGGGTGGTTTGCTGGGAAGGCTTCAAAATCACGGTATTCCCTGCGGCCAGCGGAGCAGCTAACTTCCAGACAGTCCCCAGCAAAGGATAGTTCCATGGTGTGATTTGTCCGCATACCCCTAAAGGCTCTCTTCGTGTATAGGCATGAAAATTGCCACCTGATGTAAGCGGTATCGTTTGTCCTGTTAATTTTGTCGCCCATCCGGCATAATAGCGCAAATGAGCGACTGCACTTGGGACGAAGCCGTAGCGTGTTAGCGTAATCGTATTTCCGCCATCCAGCGTCTCGAGATAAGCAAATTCTTCGACGCGTTGTTCCAGCAAATCGGCGAGCTTATTGAGGAATTTTGTTCGTTCTGCAGGAGAAGTTTTGGACCAAGGCCCGTTAAATGCTACTCTTGCTGCACGAACTGCTTGATCTACGTCTGCCTCGTCTCCTTCATAAATTATCGCAATGACCTCCCCATTTGCTGGATTGATAGATTCGTAGGTTTTGCCGGAGAGAGAAGGAACCCATTCACCGTTGATCAGCATTTGTTTTGTGCCGGAAAGGAACTGTGCTACGCTTTCTTGCGGTACACCCAAAACTTTGGACATGCTTTTCATCTCCTGTCATTTGCTTTTCTTCATTTGCATCTACTTCTAGGATATGGTTTCTCTAGTGGACGCCGGTGTTAAGGAGAAGCCCTCATAGCCCTTGGCTGCGACCTCGTTGCAAATTTTGCGATAAGCTCCAACACCGCCTACATAGATGAGGAATCCACGTGGTTTGCCCTCTATATTTGCACCTGTGTACCAGGAATCTGTTTTCGTGTAGAGTGTCGAATCAGCCACTTCACTACAATGCGTGCTCCAAGCCTCCTCTGCCTCCACTTTCGCCTCAATAGATGCAATCCCATGTTCGCGCAAATATTCTATGCAATCGCCAATCCATTCCACATGCTGCTCAATGGAAACAGGAACGTTGGACAAGGAGGAAGGACTCTCAGGACCCGTAATCATAAACATGTTCGGGAAACCAGCGTTTGCGATGCCAAGGTACGTTCTCGTTTGCGGACCTCCCGCCCATTTTTCTTTGAGTGAGATCCCGTCTTTTCCACGAATATCAATCTTAAACAACGGCCCGGTCATCGCATCGTAACCCGTTGCAAAAACGAGGATATCCAGTTCATACTCTTCTTCCGTCGTTTTGATTCCCTTGGGTGTTATCTCGGTAATCGGCCTACTCTTCACATCGACTAACGTGACATTATTGCGGTTATATGTCTCATAATAATTGGTGTCCAGAACAGGCCGTTTCGCAGCGAAATAATAAGTTGGTTTCAAAAGCTCGGCCACCTTGGGGTCTTTTACAACTTCGCTTATTTTGGAGCGAATAAAATCGGCTGCTGTTTCGTTGGCTTCTGCGTTTATGATCAAGTCATTGTAAGTGCTGCCTAACCCAAAGCCTCCCCGATCCCAGACCTTTTGATATTCCCGCTGGCGTTCTTCCGGTGTATCTTCCAACGCAGATCGATCATTTTGCACTTTGTGAAGATAGCCAGTTGCAGATTCACGTGTTTGCCGTTTTATCTCGCTATAGTTGGATTTCGTCTGGCGTATAAATTCCGAATCATAGGGATGGTTTCTCGCTGGCGTGCAATACCCTGGTGTCCGCTGAAAGACAAACAGATGCGCTGCCTCCTCGGCAATGACCGGAATCGATTGGATGCCGCTTGAACCTGTACCGATCACGCCAACTCGCTTCCCCTTGAATTCTACTTTTTCATGTGGCCAATGTCCGGTGTGGTACCACTCGCCTTCGAAGCTATCAAAGCCCTTGAACTTGGGAATATTGGAGGAGGAGAGATTACCGACCCCCGTAATAAAATACGTCGCCGTTACATGTGTGCCATCTTCCATTTGGAGTCGCCACATGTTTTGTACCTCATCGAAATGGGCCGCCGTTATGCGCGTATGAAACTGGATGTCACGCCGCAAATCGAATTTGTCCGCTACATAGTTGAGGTAACTCAGAATTTCTGCCTGTTCCGGGTATCTAGAGGACCAAGTCCATTCCTGATAGAGCTCCTCAGAAAACATGTAATTGTAAATGATGCTTTCCGAGTCGCATTTCGCTCCGGGATAACGATTGGCATACCATACGCCTCCCACATCTGGAGCGGCCTCGTAGACTTGTACAGAAAATCCTGCTTCACGCAAGCGATAGAGCATGTATAGTCCTGAGAATCCTGCGCCGATGATCACTGCGTCGAAGTCGTTATTCGAATTCACCTGGGCTTTGTGCTGAGTTGATGTCATTCCTGTTCCAACCTCCCCATGAAATCATTTAGTAGAATAGTTGAAGCAACTACTTAAAGTTTATGGTTTTGTTAGTTATCCGAATATTCCTAATTCCGCACGTGGACATTCCCTCAAAAGGAGAGGTTCAAAGCTTTACTCATTCACTACTTTGATAGCCGGTATGACAAAGGTATTCTCCTGTAAAGACTCATCCGGGGTGTAGATTCTTACTACCAAACTAAAATTTGGAGCTGTCGTTGAGGTAGGCGATGGCAGCCAGTTAGTCTCTTTGCCCTTCGGTGGTGTGCTTTGAATGTAGATATCCAGCGAACCATCCTCATTGTATTTCAGCCCTTCCGTGCGATCGCCAATGGAATAGCGGTCCAACTCATTATCGATAAAGTGATTTTCAAAATTGTATAGGCTAATCGACCAGAACGATTTTGTCGGAGGGATCTGCTCTTTTTCAAAATGAATCACGTATTTTTTCTGTCCGACCAACGGAGTCCCGCCATCATCCACACGAGTTGATGCATAAACAGCTTCTTCCGGTGTATTGGCACCAATTCCATGCATGGCAACCATGGCTCTATTTAAATAATAGGTATCATAAATACCCACTCGCTCATTGTTTACTCGCCAATTTCCATTGTTGGGTCTTTGCAGAATACTGATGGAATTTTTTATGATCTCTTTTGCATCTTTTCCTGCTTTCGTCAAACCTTCCCATACAACAGGATCATCCTCTGCGTGAAATGTCCCTGCCTGATAATCCAAGCCGATGAACTCCAGCTTGCTTAGAAAAGCTTCGTCCCTTTTTGGTGGCGGGTAAAGCTTCATCAATTCAGCGAGTAATGGGTAAAATTTTGACGGATCATCGAAGTCAGCCGATTCTATTTTGGGCAGACCAATCGCGCCTAGTTTCTGGTTATCATCCAAGGGAGCTAACGTATACCCTTCTTGAATGTTATAAACGTTGGGCAAGTCTTTTTCGCCATTGACAAATGTTCTCCCGAGGATCCAAAGCATGTCCGTAGGCGCCCGAACGATCTCTACGTTACCTGGCAGCTTTCCTTCCCACTTCGGTCCCACAATAATTACTTTTCCACCTTTGTAATCATCCAAATTGGACCCGCCAATATACTTGAAGGAGTTGCTGTAGGCATCCATCATTTGTAAGGTGAAATATCGATCGATTTTGGGATAGCTCAACACTTGCGGACCTTTTGATAAATCCAGCCATGCTGTTGAGTACAACGTGTCATTGTTCGGTTTGACAAAATCTTTGAAGCTTGCATCTGCCAGCACTTTGTCGTGATGGAATGTGTTTAAAGGGGTTTTCTCAGTGAACTGCTGCATCGTTCTTGCCATTTCCACTAGGGTATAACCGTAAATGTAAGCATCCACCCCTACACTGTACGCCAAATTGGTACGGTACGGAGCTTGCACGAGTGGCGCCGAATTTCGTGTAGCCGAAGTCTGTGGCTGAACACTTCCTGCATGATATTGCTTGTTTTCGTTTGCATATGCACTACCCGTTGCCATGGACATCAGTACACTCAATGCTGTAATGAACAGTCCTGCCTTTTTCACAAGCACTTCCTCCTTTGCTGTTTGTCAGTTTACTTTTTGCACCGTGGGGATTTCGTAATTGCCTTCCAGAACAATCGGCTTGGGTAAATACAGTCTGAGCATCAAGTTAAAATCTCCTGCTGGAGTCGGTAGCCAGTTCGATTGTTTTCCAGCTGGCGGATCTTTCTGGAGGTAGATATCGAGAGACCCGTCTGCATTGTATTTCAGTTCCCTCGTGCGGTCGCCAATGGCATAACGGTTGAGACGGTTTGGTACGAAGTAATAATCTGCTCCATACAGGGTTAATGACCAAAAAGCATCAACAGGAGGAAGGTTATCTTTTGAAAAGCGAATGACATAGCGATTCTCTCCCGAAAGTGGGGTTCCATCGCGATCTACATCCGTCCTTTGGTATACGCTCTCACTCGGGATGTTGGCACCGAAGGCCGTACGAGCGACAACTGCTCGCTTTAGGTAATCCACCCCATATGTTCCGTAATCGAGGTTTAGACTCCATGTATTTTGTCCTTGTCCTTTGACAGCACTTGCCATTGCAAGGATTTCTTCCCCATCTTTTACAGCGCGCCTTAACCCTGCCAGAGTCGCTTCATCCAACGTAGTTTCATCAAAATCATCGGTTGGGGTAATTCCAATGTGTTCGAACTGCTTGACGTGAGCTTCATCCGCTGAAGCTGGCTGATTGGATTTCATGGAGCTGGTCAGAAGGCTAAAGAACGACAGCGGGTCCTTTTCGTCCAATATCGCAGCAGATGCATTCGAGGAAGAGCTGATCTTCGTTGATTGGACAAGGGGTGTAATCGTCATCTGTTTTTGAAGGGCGGTTACATTCGGAATATCTGTTTCTCCATCTATTAAAATACGCCCACCAGCAAGCACTGTATTGGTCGGGGACTTGATGACTTTCCTATTTGCTGGCAGATCGCCTTTCCAGTTTGGTCCGACGATCAAAAATTTTCCTTCTTTTGTGTCAGTGGTTCTCGTCCCAATATAGTCAAAAGAATTGGTCCAAGCGTCCATCAATTGGATGGTGTAATATCTTTTTCCGAAATCAGGTACGTGCAGAACCAGTGGACCTTGCGCAAGGTCAAGATAGGCAGCAGAGTACAACGTATCGTGATTCGGGGAGACCACGCCTCTATAATCAGCAGCAGGCAGCGCTTGAAGATGAAAAAACTGATTCAAGGGCCTTTTATCTTGTAAAGCACTCCTCTTCTTTTTTTCCAATGTCACAAGAGGATAACCGTAAATGTAGGCTTGGATACCCAGGCTGTACGCAAGATTCTCACGTGACTGTTTCGTTGATACCGTTCCCTGCGACACCATAACGTTAGCCTGTGCATGAGCTGTTAAAGCAGGGGTACTAACAGAAAAGCATAGCGTTGTCAGAACAGTAGCCAGTGATAAAATCAATCGTTTTCCTTTCAACATCGTTCCAAGCCCCCTACCCTACTTGGTTACAATCTGATCGATTGTATGCAGAAATTCCGTTATGCGAGAAATCGTCGCTTTTATCTGCTCCGGAAATACGGCCATATTCGTAAAATATCCGTGTACTAACCCCTTCTCGCATACCGCTTCAACCTTTACTCCTGCATTCTTCAAGCGTTCGGCATATGCGATTCCCTCATCGCGCAATACATCACATTCGGCAGTGATCACGATAGCAGGAGGAAGATTGCTCAAATCTCTCGCTGATAGTGGAGCTACATACGGATTGCCTTTATCATACTCATGATTGATATAACGGTTGGAAAACCACAACATCAGGTCCCGATTCAGACCAAACCCTTCTTGAAATTCCATGTAAGATGGAGAGTCAAAGCGCATGTCCGTCACTGGGTAAATAAGGACCTGTGCCTTTATTGCCGGGCCGTTTTGGTCTTTTGCAAGAAGCGAGAGAACGGTAGAAAGATTTCCTCCTGCACTATCACCACCAACTACCAAATCGGAAGCGCTTCCATTAATAGAGGAAGCATTTTCACTCACCCACTTTAACGCTGCATAGGAATCAGCGACGGGAACAGGAAACTTATGCTCCGGCGCCAATCGATAATCGACCGATACGACGATTCTTCCTGATAGATGAGCCAGCATCCGGCAGCTAGCATCTACGGTTTCAAGATCACCGATTACCCAACCGCCACCATGATAATAAACAAAAAGCGGAAACGTACCTTGACCCTCCGGTGTGTACATCCTGATGTTTATTTCGGCATCCGCTCCAGCAGGAATCAGCTTGTCCTCAACTTTTGCGAGCGGTGCAAGCTCTACCTCGACAGCAGGAATCTGTGCAAATATGTCTCTTACTGCTTGCGGCTCCAATTTATGAAGGGGCGGTAATTGGTTAATCCTTTCCAAATAAACTTTTGCTCTTGGATCTATATTTGCCACGAAGCATCCATCCTTCCCTTGATATGATGTATACTTGAAGGAAATAGATTCAGAGAAGAGCTATAATCCTTATCTTAAGCCTACTTTTTTCTGTATAATTGGAATATTCCCATTTTGTAGCGCATCGATTCCCCCAAAAGGAGATGACAAAGTGACTGCAACCTATACCATTGAAGAACAAGTTCGAAAGCTGGATGCCATAACGAATCATGAAGAAAAATTATATAAAATTCTTGAATTATACCTGGAGCTATTTCCAACTCAGGATGCTTCTTTATATCGCTATTCGCCTATTGGCTATTTTGGAGAAGGAATTATCTCTCTCTCAGCAAAAGGATTACGTCATATACGGGAAAAACGTGATGATATTCGTGGATACAGCTTTTTGCAGGATGTCATCCGTGAAAGAAAGGCCAAGTACTGTTCTGGCATTGAATTTTTTAAACAAACCAGCAGCAATTACCCTCATTCCTCCAATGCGCATGCCGTTTTAGTTTCCCCCATTTGCTACGGTTCGGTCGTCATTGGCTTTATATCCTCCAAAGAATTCCATACGGGAGCAATCATTGATGACGAAATCCTTGCGTCTGTCACTCTGTATGGCAAGCTCGTTGGGAAGTTCATTGAAGACTATCAGCGGGTAGAAAACTCTTTGCAGCTAAGCAAACGAGAACTGGAAGTGATGAAAAAAATCGCGTGGGGTGAGAGTACGAAGGAAATGGCAGATTCCATGAATATCAGTGAATTAACCGTAAAACAATACGTAAAATCCGCGATTCAAAAGCTGGGCGCTAACAATCGTTCCCATGCAGTTGGAGAGCTCTACCGCCAAGGGATTATTTGATAGGATGAGTACAAGGTCACATAAAAGCCGACAGGGCTATCTGTCGGCAGTCTGTTCTTTGTGAAAATTCCTTTCCCACTATAAGCCAAGGTTTTTGGCGATAATATTTTTCATAATTTCTGTTGTGCCTCCATAGATTGGCATCACGGCAACATCCCGATAACGACGGGCGATCGGATATTCTTCCATAAATCCGTATCCGCCATGAAGCTGTAAGCAACGGGCTGACATCTTCCTTGCCATTTCTGTAATGAACCATTTTGCCATGCAAATTTGGGTAACGATATTTTCGCCTTGCATATGTTTTTCTGTTAAATCATCAAGGAAGGTCTGCGCCATTTTTAATTCGGTTGCCATTTCTGCTATTTCAAATTGTGTATTCTGAAAGGAACTGATCGGTTTCCCGAAAGCATGTCTTTCTTTTACATAGCTCATGGTTGACTTGAGCATCTCTTCTGCTATGACCATTGCACCCAAAGCAATCAAAAGCCGTTCCTGCTGCAATTTTTCCATCAAGTAGTAGAAGCCTTGGCCTTCTTCTCCTAATAGATTAGGGACAGGAACACGCGCATCCTCAAAAATCAGCTCAACCGTATCTGTAGAATGCTGGCCCAGCTTTTTCAACTTGCGTCCGCGGGAAAATCCGGGTGTATCCGCATCCACCAAGAGGATGCTGACACCTTTCCGAGCTGGAGTTGCTTTTGGATCGGTTTTGACTGCAACGAAAAACAGCGATGCATTGATACCGTTGGAGATAAAGGTTTTCTGCCCGTTTACGATATAGTGATCGCCCTCACGAATAGCCGTTGTACTCATACTCGCCAAGTCCGATCCGATCCCAGGCTCTGTCATCGCCACTGACGTCGTTACCTCTCCACTCACACATTTGGGCAAATACCTTTTCTTTTGCTCTTCGTTTCCAAATCTTTCGAGGTAAGGGACGATAATCGAAGAGCTCGTGCTTGCCAACGTACCTACCCCAACACGGTGTAACTCTTCCGCCAAGACGAGATTGAAGCCGAAGTCGAGGCCAAGACCGCCATATTCAGGCTGCACCTGCGGACAAAGAAACCCTTGCGCACCCAGCTTCTCATAAAATTCTCGTGGCGTGTATTTTTCTTCTTCCCATTTCTCGATGTAAGGGACAGCTTCTTTTTCGAGAAATTTTTGCAAAGAAGTTCGGAACATATCATGTTCATGGGTGAGAAAACGTCTCTCTCTTCTAAATAAATCAAATGTATTTGGTTTAGATGAAGTCGTTGAATATGACACCATGCACCCCTCCTCTTTTTTGAATTGTTCATACATATAGGAAAGACCGTCTATGAGAACCGTGAGGGCTATAGTGGCAACCAATTTCACGGTACTCAAGCCGGTCAGTTAGGAAACGCAGACCAAATCTATTACCTTGATGGCAATTTCGCCTCAAAGATGCCTGAAACTTTGACTTCTCCTTCGCTGTTCTTTGCCAGTACTTCTCCCACTACAGTGTTATCCAACTTTTTTTCCAGAACTTTTCCGACAATCTGAATCGATTCGCCTGGAAGTGTCATTTTGCTAAAACGAACTTGTATTTTCTGGATATTTTTTCGAGAAACCCAGGAAGTAACTCCTTGGGACAGCATCCCCATGACCAGCATTCCGTGAGCGATGATCTTCATACCTGCTTTCTCTGCGAACTCTTCCACCAGATGCAGCGGGTGAAAATCGCCGGAAGCACCTGCAAACCGAACGAGCTGCACGCGGGTGATCGGTTCTTTTTCCAGAACAGGGAACTCGTATCCTTCACTTACATCCTCATAAAATATCATGGCGTTCTCCTTTCTTCTCATGCCCCATTAATGACGATGCACGATCGTGTTTCTCGTAATAGCTACCAGTTCTCCTCGCTGATTTCGATACTGATTTTCAGATGTGACCAAGTCCATCGATCCGCTGCTTCCTGTCTTCGTTTCGGCATCGACAACCTTGCTCGTGACTGACAGCACGTCTCCCGTGACAATGTCACCCAAGTATTCGTAGGATTGCTGTCCATGCAAAACTCTCGCCAGTTTTAATCCCAACTTCTCCATTTTTTCAACGGAACCCATGCCGCCCCACAAGTCAATAACTTGCAAAAAGGTTGGCGGGATAGGAATGCCATCGTAGCCTTCTTTTTTAGCAGCCTCTAGATCGTAATAGATCGGGTTGTCATCACCGATAGCGAGTGCCAATTCTTTTATTTTTCCTTTTTCTACGGGCATGGTGTAAGGTTTAAACTCCAGCCCGATCAAATCTTTCACATTTGACACGCTCATTCACCTCATCTGCATAAATTGGACGAAATGATTACGTCAAAGAACCGCCGTTTACCCCAAGCACTTGTCCATTGATATAGTTGGACAAGGGGGAGGCGAGGAATAAAATGCTTTCAGCTGCTTCCCTTCCGCTGCCAACTCGTTTTTGCGGAATGTTACTGATTAACTTCTCCCTTACTTTTTCTGGGATGCCCGCTGCTTCTCCGTTGACAATAAGACCTTCCTCTTTGGGACGAGTAAGCCTAGTATCGATGAAGCCAAAGGCAACTGCATTGCTGTTTATGTTGAATTGCCCCCACTCTTTCGCTACCACCTTGGTTAATCCAATGACACCTGCTTTTGCAGAAGAATAATTGGCTTGCCCCATGTTTCCTCTCACCCCGGAACCGGAGGAGACATTGATAATCTTGCGGTGATAAACGATGCCTTGTTCGATCTCTTTTTTGGCGACATCGCGCATGTATGGGGATGCTTCACGAATCAATCGGAAGGGAGCGATCAGATGGATGTCTAGCATTGCCTGGAATGCTTCGTCCGTCATTTTATGAAGAAGGCCGTCAATACAATAGCCAGCATTGTTCACCAAAATATCCAGTCGGCCAAAGGCAGAAATCGTCGCATCTACCAATTGCTTCGGATAGACTGGATCTGTTACGTTTCCGCAAAATGCGATCGCATCGCTTCCGAGATCCTTGATCGTAGAAACTACTTCTGTTGCCGGTTCTTCATCTCGATCAGCCACAACGACTCGCGCGCCATTTTCAGCTAATACCAATGCCGTTTCACGGCCGATTCCACGTCCAGCCCCTGTAACGATCGCTACTTGGTTTTCCAACATTTTTGCCATTTCCACTCTTCCTTCCATTTCGTTTTTATCCAACTCGATACATAGTTACGACGCAAGCACCACCAAGACCCAAGTTGTGATGCAAGGCAACTCTTGCATTTTCCACTTGCCGTTTCTGTGCCTGCCCGCGAAGCTGCCAGACCAGCTCCGTGCACTGGGCAAGACCCGTTGCTCCGATTGGATGTCCTTTTGACATCAAGCCACCAGAAGGATTGACAACCACTTTGCCACCGTATGTGTTATCGCCATCATTGATCAATTTCTCTGCTCCTCCTTCCTCACATATCCCCAGGCTCTCATAGGTAATGACCTCATTTGGGGTGAAGCAGTCATGGAGTTCCATCACATCGACTTCATCTGGGCCGATGCCTGCTGCCTCATAGACCTGTTTGGCGGCACGACGTGTCATATCTGCTCCCACCAGATTGAGGATATTGTCGTGACTGACATTCATATCCGTTGTCAGCGCTTGCGCCAAGATCTCGACTGCGTTGGAAATACCGTGCTTTTTGGCAAATTCCTCACTGCAAACAATAGCCGCTGCCGCGCCGCAGGTTGGTGGACAGGCCATAAGACGTGTCAGTCTAGGCATCAATTCCGGAGCACTCATGACCTCTTCTACTGTCAGTGTTTGTGTGAATAGCGAGTACGGATTTTGAACGGCATGATTCCTTGTTTTCACGGAGACTTTTGCAAAAATGTCTGGATTTGCTCCATACTTCTCCAGATACTCCTTACCTGCTGAACCAAACAAGCGGATGGCATTCGGAGACTGCGGTACTTCTGGCCACAATTCCTTCAAGCGATCCTGCAACCAGCCAGTTGCTGGTGTTCGATCATCCCAATGAGATTTCAATGCGCCCGGCTTCATTTCTTCAAAGCCAACTGCCAGTGCGCACTCTACAGCGCCAGACTCTACTGCTTGTCGTGCCAGGAACAGCGCATTGGAACCAGAGGAGCAGTTGTTGTTGATATTAAAAATCGGAATCCCGGTCATCCCCACCTGATATAACGCTCTTTGACCACACGTGCTGTCACCGTAAACGTAACTTGCATATGCTTGCTGGATCTCGGAATAGTCAATTCCCGCATCTTCCAGTGCACCTTTTACCGCTTTTGCTGCCATGACTTCATACGGCTCGTGTGCTCCCGGTTTTGTAAACGGTATCATATTGACACCAATTACTTTTACTTTTTTACCCAATAGTCTCGCCTCCTTTGGTAGATTGATGAAGTCACTTTTCATATTTGCGAATAATTAGAATCTTTAAATGAATAATAAATTTATGCTCGTATTTAATAAAGTTTAGAACGCAAAAGGTACATTAAGAAAATATTAATGGGTACGATTTTCCTCAACCAATGTACGGCGCAATATTTTGCCCACTGCCGATTTCGGCAATTGCTCCCTGAATTCGATCAATCTGGGCACTTTGTATTTCGCCAACCGTTCTTTGCACCATTCCACAATATCTTCTTCTGTCAGCGAATGGTCTTTCTTCACAACAATAGCTGCTTTGACGGTTTCTCCACGGTAGGCATCCGGGACACCGAATGTACACGCTTCTGCAACGGCTGGATGCATGTACAGGACCTCATCAATCTCGTTGGGATAAATATTGTATCCTCCTGCGATGATCATTTCCTTCTTTCTTCCGACAACATACAAGAAGCCATCCTCATCCAGCATGCCCGTGTCACCCGTAAAGAGCCATCCATCACGGATCGTTTGCGCTGTCTCTTCTGGTTTTTTCCAATATCCTTTCATGATTTGCGGACTTTTCAAAACAATTTCACCCGTTGCTCCCAGTGGCATTTCTTTCAAACCTGTTTCCATATCCACGATTTTTACATCGGCATTTGGGACTGGTATCCCTACGCTCCCTGTTTTTCGAATACCTTTACCAAATACCCGAACGATAACAGCGTTGGATTCTGTAAGTCCATACGCTTCAGAAATACGGACGCCCGACTTATGTTCAAATGCTCGCAATACTTCTAACGGGATCGGAGCAGCACCTGATCTGCATATTTTCAATGAACGCAAATCATCCTCCCGAAAATCAGGATGATTCACTAATGCGACAAAGACAGTCGGTGACGCTGAGAGATGAGAGGGACGATACTTGCGGATGATGGGAAGAGTGTCATGGATGCGAAAATGCATGATGGGAATGTAGACACCTGCATGGAAGATAGAGGCGATCATGACCATCAAGCCTGCACCATGGAACAACGGGAAAACACCAAGAAACCGTTCGCCGGGACGCTGAAGTGCCCCTTCGTCTGTGATCGAGGTATGGTACGTGGTCGCTACCGTGTTGTAATGCGTAATCATTACCCCTTTAGGTGTTCCTGTCGTTCCCCCTGTGTACTGTAGGACAGCAATATCTTCCTTGCTATTGATTTGCAAAGGAGGGAGTGTATCGTTTTGTTCTTCGATCCACTGATAGAAGTAGGCATATCCAGCTGGATTGTGATCTGTGGTTACGATCGTCAGCTTATGGTGATAGCCGGTACTTTCTAGTTTCTCGATCTGACTGCTATCACAAATCAACCAACTCGGCTCCGAGTCATCCAGCATGATAAGCAATTCCCGCTGCTGAAACATGGGATTCAGTTGGACGACAATCCCCCCTATTCGTTGAACTGCGAAATAGGCGATGATATATTCTTTGCAATTGTACAGCATGATTCCCAAGCGATCTCCCTTCTTGCATCCACGTCGATGCAAGGCACCGGCAAAACGATCCACTGCGTGCTTCAGTTCGGTATAAGTAAACGCCAGATCCGCTTCGATAATAGCTGGATGATGAGGAAAATCTTGTGCAGCTCGCTCAAGGAAATGGTAGATGGAGCACAGAGGAATTTCCATTTCAACGGGGATCGTTTTCGGATAAAAGGCGTGCCATGGCTTTTTCAAACTACCGACTCCTTTCATTAGAAAAAGTGGATTCGGATTGATGTTTTATGTAACGGCTCCGCAATTCATATTTCAATATTTTCCCAGAAGGATTTCTTGGCAAAACGTCCGTGAAGATTACTGCGCGAGGAATTTTGTAACCAGCGAGATGCTTCCGACAGAATTCAATTAACTCGGTTCTATCGATGGTATAACCAGGTTTTGCGACGATTACCGCTGCCACTATTTCGCCCCACTTCTCATCGGGAACTCCTATCACTGCTGCTTCCCATACACCATCAAAAGCATACAGAATGTTCTCTACTTCAACGGAATAGATGTTGCTGCCACCCGAAATAATCATATCTTTTTTGCGATCAACAAGTGTTATGAAGCCATCTTCATCAACGGAACACAAGTCTCCCGTATATAGCCACCCGTCACGAATTGCCTCAGCAGTAGCCTCTGGATTTTTATAATACTCCTTCATGATCATGTCGCTCCGAAGAAGCAATTCCCCAATTTCTCCTGGGGCAACTTCTTTTCCATCCTTGTCAACGACTTTAGCTTCCGTCAAGAATCTAGACTTTCCGCTTGTCCCCAGCTTTTCCTTATGATCCTCCGGATATAAGTAAATCCCGGAAGGTCCGCCTTCTGTCAATCCACAACGGTTGTTGAACTGATCCGTCTTAAACAGTTCCATACTTTTCTTGATGAGTTCAGGAGACATCGGTGCTCCACCGTACCTTAGACTTTCAATCGAGGATAAATCGTATTGGTCTGCATCTGGGACTTGCAGCATCATGTTATACATCGTTGGAACGGCAATAAATGATTGAATTTTGTATTGATCAATTGCTTTTAGAACTTCAACAGGATCAAATTTTTGTTGAATGACAATTGTTTGTCCCAAAAATAAATCCTTGAAGAGGATACTGAATCCTGCACCGTGAAAGAAAGGCATGAAATGCAAGATTCGGCTGTTCATTGTTTCCCCACTCAAACCAAGCGAATGAAAAATGAACAAAATAGCTCGATGATGATCGAATACGGCTCCTTTGGGTCTTCCTGTCGTTCCGGATGTATACAGGATGTGAGAATCATCATGCTGTTCAACCACTACATCAGGCTCATTTTCATTTTCGGTCAGAACTTGTTGCAACGACAAATGTCCTTCTACTTGCGCATGATGAACAGCAATACAATGAGCGACCTTGGCAGATCGAGCCTGTTCAATCAGCGCTCCAAACTCTTCATCATAAATGACCAGCTTGGCATCCGAATGATCGATGAGGTATGCTGCTTCTGATTTCGTCAGGCGAACGTTAATCGGAACCGTGACAGCACCGATCTTGGCGGCCGCAAACAAAGCGATCGGGAAGATATTGGAGTTTTTCATCATGAAGCATATTTTTTCACCTTTTGTAATCCCAAGTGAAAGCAAGCCATGTGCCAGTCGATTTACGATTCGATTTAGCTGTTCATACGTGTATGTCTGATCCTGATAGATGATCGCGACTCTATCCGGCATCATATTCGCGTTTCTGACAAGTGAACTCCCCATATTCACGATGACGCACCTCACCAACAAGGAAATCTCACATTATTTCCCTTTAAATTGTGGAGCCCGTTTTTCAAAAAATGCAGTAACTCCTTCTTTCAAATCTTCCGTCTGAAAACATACTCCTTGACCAAAGGCTTCCAACTCCAAAAATTCTTCTAAGCTGACATTTGCGCTATAGTGAACGAGTTGTTTGATCAGTCCAATTGACAAGCTTGGCCCTTCTGCAATCTTTTGCGCTATGGAACATGCCCGTTCCAGTAAGATGTCATCATCGACTACTTCATTCACCAACCCGAGTTGGTATGCTTGTTCTGCCGAGATGCGCTCTCCCAACATCATCAGTTCTTTTGCTCGGTGAGGCCCTAATGATTGTGTTAAAAAATGAATCCCACCGAAATCGGGAAGTGCCCCCACTTTCACGAAACTTTGAATGAAGAAAGCGGAACGGGCTGCAATCACCAAGTCACAGGCTAATGCCAGACTGACTCCTGCTCCTGCTGCGGCGCCATTTACTGCTGCTATCATGGGTTTTTCCACTTTTCTCATCATGTGGAGCAGCTCATAATACTGTTTCATTCTTTTACGGGTAGAAAAGGCATTCGAAGTATCGCCCTGAACGTTGTTCAAATTGCCACCAGCACTAAACGCACGTTCTGTACCCGTGATGATAACCGCTTTGACTTGGTCGTCATATTGAATTTCCCTAAAGGTATCGAGTAGTTCCCATGCCACTTCCGTTAAAGGATTTCTGATTTCTGGCCTGTTCAATTTGATGATGCAGACTTTGTTTTCCATAGTAGTCACGATGTTTTTTTCCTTCATACGACTCACCTCTTTGCGTACTCGGACCAAGTTTGGTCAAATGTCATTAAAACGATAATTCTGATTGTTCGGAATCTTGTATTCATGATATTCTGGTATTATCTATTTTTAAAGTTTAGAAATGAAAAGGTTCGTTATGTAAATATTAATGGCTCATATAAGCAAGCCTAAACAGTCTACTTGAAAATCAATGGTACTGAGGTGAAGCTATGCGAATCGAGCAACTAATCTACATAACTGAAATAGCAAAAACGGGATCGATTGCGAATACAGCCGAACGACTTTTTGTATCTTCTCCAGGTATAAGCCTTGCGATCAGCAGTTTGGAGGAGGAGCTGGGTGTAAAGATTTTTGATCGATCTCGAACAGGATTAGAGCCAACTGAACTGGGTAAAAAGCTGATCGCTCGTGCACAGGAAATATTAATCCATATCGAGGAATTTAAAAACGAGGCGAAATATGATTCTTCCAAGTTCGAAGGACAGCTATCCATCTCAACTGTCCCTGGCATCTGTAGAACCATCATCCCAAAAACATTGGCTTCTATTAATTTGAAATACCCAAAAGTCCATCTTCACGTGAAAGAAGCACATCTTACGCAAGTTCGAAAAGACGTTTTAAATGGTGATGTCGACATTGGCATTATCTACTCATTTCCCTCCTCCCACGAAGAAAACCAACTACTTACCACAACACATCTCACCGATACCTCCATGATGGTTTGCTTTCGAAAGGATTCGGAATTGGCATCCAAAGACATTCTTTACATGGAGGATCTATATAACTACCCGCTTGTTGGATCAACCAATTTGAGTGACACAAAAAAATTTCATGCCTATATTTTTGGGGAGTTTGATAAAATCAATTTTTTGGTTCAATCTCAAAATTATGAAACAAAAAAACATTTCATCTCACAAGGATTGGCATTGGGCTTTGAAACCTGCCTAACGACGAAAGCTGATCCATTTTTTCAAGGGGAAGATATTATTTGTAAGCCCGTCATTGCAACAGAGCCCGTGGTCTCCTATTATTGCATCAAACGAAAAAACCAATACTTTTCCAAAGTCGGTAAGGAATTTTTAAAAGAACTTCAAGCCCAGGCGAATCAATATAAAGAATAAGCAAATAATGCGTCGATGCATGAATATGACAAAGGAGCTTCAGTAAATCTGATCTCCTTTTTTTGTATAAACGTTGATCATTGGAGGAAAAATACCATTTACATAAAACCAAATGGTGTTATATCATCATGAAGTAAAACCAAAAGGTGTTATATTTTCACTACGAAACGGAGAGATTTATCGTGGAACAGAACAATCAACAAACCGTAGAAGATATTAAACAAACCATTGTTTTCGACGCCCCTATTCAAAAGGTATGGGAGAAAGTATCCACTGCGGAAGCCATTTCTGCTTGGTTTATGCCGAATGATTTTCAACCAGTGGTAGGTCACGAGTTTCATATTCAATCGCCTTTTGGACCGTCCCCATGCAAAGTGTTGGAAGTAGAAGCACCTCATCGCCTTTCTTTTGCTTGGGATACAGACGGTTGGGTAGTCTCGTTTCTTTTAAAAGACCTGGGAGATAAAACGGAGTTTACCCTTATTCATGGTGGATGGAAAGCGGCAGATGAGATCATCGGAAAAGCAAACGCGA
This sequence comes from Brevibacillus sp. HB1.4B, assembly GCF_013284285.1. Classification (NCBI taxonomy): domain Bacteria; kingdom Bacillati; phylum Bacillota; class Bacilli; order Caryophanales; family Paenibacillaceae; genus Brevibacillus; species Brevibacillus sp. HB1.4B. The sequence continues at coordinate 608,338 of NZ_JABSUT010000001.1, read as the reverse complement.
AGAGCGCAATGATTCGTGAGAAGATGAATCAAGGTTGGGTTGGAATTGTTCACGAGCGTCTGAAAAAGGTTGTGGAGGGCTAAATGTCTGCTTCAGCAGAAAAGGTTGATGTATTTCAAGCGATCGCTGACCCTACTCGTCGAGAAGTACTTCGCTTGCTAGCTGAAAAAGAATTGCCTATCTCTTCAATTACCTCTCATTTCCCCATAAGCCGAACGGCTGTGGTCAAGCATCTTCATATACTTGCTGACGCAGATTTGGTTACGGGACATAAGGTAGGTCGCGAGAAAATCTATCGGTTGCATCCCGGTCCCCTAACAGAAGTAAAGCAATGGCTTTCCTTTTACGAGCAGTTTTGGAACAATAAGCTCTCTATGTTGAAGCATCTGGTGGAAACCGATGACGATACGGCATTAACTGTCGTGCAATCGGAACCGGATCAAAAAAGGAAATAGTTTATCATGCCCTTCCCTCTTGATCGATTGACCCAAGATCAAGAGGGTTATCTTTGATCAGGTATTTCTTATAGCAAAAAGACTGCCGATTGCTCGACAGTCTGGGTAATTGGCTTACTTATTCAACAGCTCAGTCAGTTCAGTGGATTCGGTCAAGTGCAACGGTGCTGTTCCATAAGCTTTGCCATCTTCTGAATCAAACATATGGTTTTTGTTGTCTCCGCTCAATACGAAGAACAGTGTCTTCGCCTTTACTTCTGCTTTGTTATCAGTTCCAACAGTCGCTGGCAAAGTGTTTGTCGTTACTTCAGCGTAGTTGAATTCAACTGCCAAAGCCTCTTTCTTGTCCTTCTCCACCGCTTGGGTGCTGTCATCAAAACGCATTTGGTCCGCAGGTGTTTCAAAACGTTTATTCATTAGTGCAAGAATTTCCTTGAACTTGTCATCTTCCGGCTTCAGGGATGTTTTTTCCCCTTGCTTGTACACAACGATTTCTTGTGGAGCAACGATCACCTGTTGCTCTTCTTTTTTCGCTTCTTCAGGTTTTTGCGTAGTTGCTTCACCTGCTGGTTGTTGGGTACCTGTTGCCGCTTGATCTTGTTTTGCTGGTTGCTCTGCAGTTTGCGTGTTGCCGCAAGCAGTCAGGACTGCTAACAGAAGTGCAGCTGGGATCAATGTAGACTTTTTCATGTTGAGGATCACCTTTTCTATATTCTCTCTCCACTGTTTTATTCGCGTATTAGAAATAAGGGCGATCGCGAACAATCGCGAACACGCCCGTGCCGTTACTGATACGTGGAGTGCTATTAACCCAAGCATTATATTACATATGGATATGAATAGCAAATTACTACTTATTGATTCTTACTTTGAAAGCTCCCCTAATCGATGAATCACATGGCATGTACATGAAATGCCCTGATAAAAAAGGGCCACTTTCATATTTTCATTCGGCGCATGATTCGCCTCATCTGCGTTCGCATACGGGACCATCACGGATGGGACTCCGAGAATCTGAGTCCAGACATAATCGGGGAGGCTCCCGCCGACTCCAGGTACAAGAAGAGGATCTACTCTGTACGCATCTCTGACTGCCTGTGTAACCACTTTCACGATCTCTAGTTCAGCAGAAGTACGTGAAGGTTTCATTTCTCCTTGATGCAAGACCTCTATGGAAGGATTGTGTTTTTTCACATGTTCGCAAAGCTTTTGAAAAATATCGTCTGGGTCTTGATCGATGACTAGCCGTATATCCATTTTCACACGCGCAGTGGCAGGAATAATCGTCTTGGAGCCGTCTCCCCCGTATCCACTGTGAAAACCGCAAATATTGAAAGTCGGTTCCAAGGATACCAAGCGATAAAAGGTTTCGGCATCCGCTTCGATATCTGGATATCCGATCTGCTCGATTAACACCTCACGTTCAAAAGGAAGCTTGCGAAGCAAATCCAGCTCATAGGCAGTCGGTTGGCGGATATTATCGTAAAATCCTTCGATTAGCACCCTCCCTTGCTCATCACGCATCGTTTTTAACAAGTCAATAAGCATCCATGCCGGATTGGGTGCGATATTTCCCATATTTCCCGAATGATGATCCCATTTTGCTCCGTGTGCTACCAGTTCGACACCAAGAATACCCCTGACACCTAACTCAACAGAAGGGATACCACTTCCATGCATGGGCCCATCTGATGTGTAAACAAGGTCACATGCCAATAGCTCTTTATTCTCTTCAACGAAAGTCGCGAGATGAGGACTACTGTTTTCCTCCTCCCCTTCAAATACCAGCTTCACATTGACTGGCAACTCACCAAAGCTGTCCAAATACGTTTGAATCGCCAGTACCTGAGCCATTAACTGACCTTTGTTGTCTCCTACTCCTCGACAATAAATCCTTCCGTCTCGTATGTTCGGTTCAAAGGGTGGCGACAGCCATTCCTCGAGCGGCTCAGGGGGCTGGACATCATAGTGACCATAGATCAATACTGTGAATGCATTCTCAGCCTTTATCCATTCTCCATATACAATTGGATGTCCCGCTGTTTCCATTAGGCGACTCTGTATCCCACATGCCTGCATCATCTCATTCAACAGCTCCGCACATTCTCGTACGCCTACATTGGTTGTACTTATGCTTTTCTGTTTCAACAAGGCAAACAGTTGCTGTAAATAAAGTTCTTTACGCTCCACTATCAGACGCTGAACAGTAGCTAAGCTCATGCTATATTCTCTCCTATCTATGGTTTCCTTTTTGATCAGACATAGAGATGACAAGCCACACTATGCGAATCGGTTACCTGCTGCATATCTGGTCTGATTTCTTTGCATATCTCCATCACATTCGGACATCTACTGGCAAAAGCGCAGCCCAGTGGAGAGTTGGCTGGTAAAGGCACGTCCCCTTGCAAAATGATTCGTTCTTTCCTCAATCGGGGATCTGCCACTGGGATGGCGGATAACAACGTCTTGGTATAAGGGTGTAATGGATTGGCGTACAATTGTTCCGTTGTCGCAAGCTCCGCCATTCTCCCTAAATACATGACTCCTACACGATTGCATATATGCCGAACTACCCCGAGATCATGGGAAATGAACAAGTAAGTCAGTTGAAATTCTTCTTGTAAATCCTGCATGAGATTTAAGATTTGCGACTGGATCGATACATCTAGTGCAGAGACGGGTTCATCAGCCACTACTAGCTGTGGTTGAAGAATCAGTGCACGAGCAATGCCAATTCGTTGCCGCTGCCCACCCGAAAATTCATGAGCATACCGCTCAGCATACGTGCGATTTAACCCGCAAACCTCCATCATATGATGTATTTTTTCCAAACGCTGATGTTCATCACCCAATCTATGGGCTTTTAGCGGCTCATCTAGAATTTCCTTTACCGTCAATCGTGGGTTAAGCGACGAGAATGGATCTTGGAACACCATTTGAAAATGCTTGCGCTGTTGCCTCAGTTCACTCGCTGATAAGGAGGACAGACTCCTGCCTGCAAAGCTGATATCTCCTGAAGTTGGTTTTATCAGGTTCAAAATCGCCCTGCCCATCGTCGATTTTCCACATCCGGATTCTCCTACCAGCCCGAGCGTCTCTCCTTGATTGATGGTAAACGAAACATGATCGACGGCCTTCACTACACTCTTCGTTTTTTGCAGCAGCTTGCTCTTCCCTGGATAAAACACCTGTAACTGTTGTACTTCTACTAATGGGTCCATCCCAACACCTCCCGTTCTCCTAGGCATGTAACCAGCAGCGGCACGTATGATTATTGCCGACCGAAACGATCGCGGGGTCTTCCACCCAGCAACGGTCAATAACACGATCGCACCGTTCTGCAAAGCGACAACCCTTGGTAATCGACCCTGCTGGCGGGACTTGCCCTTTGATCGTATATAAGCGGCTTCTCTTTTCTACTGAAGAGGGCATGGATTGCAGTAGACCAATGGTATAAGGATGCTTAGGATTATGGAATAAATCATCGACGTCAGCTTCTTCCACGACTTCTCCTGCATACATCACCAGAACGCGATCACACATCTCAGCGACCACCCCCAGGTCATGAGTGATTAGCATGATGGCTGTATTTTCTTTTTCTTGCAATTTTTTCATCAGGTCTAAGATTTGCAATTGAATCGTTACATCCAGCGCCGTTGTTGGTTCATCCGCAATCAACAGCTTTGGCTGGCATGCCATCCCAATCGCAATCATTACCCGTTGCCGCATTCCACCCGACAATTCGAACGGATAGCTTCGGTAGATTTGCTCAGCACGGGATATACCGACGCGCTTTAGCATCTCAATGGATTGTTCTTTTGCTTCCTGTTTGGATGCGCACGTATGAAGTAGAATAATCTCATCGATTTGTCGGCCGATCGTAAAAACAGGGTTTAAGGAGGTCATCGGCTCCTGGAAAATCATCGCGATCTCGTTTCCTCGGACCACACGCATTTCTTCCTCGGAGAGTTGGGTCAAATCCCTGTTGTTATAAACAATTTGTCCATTCGTAATGCGGCCGGGTGGGCTGATCAGGCGCATGATCGATAGTGAGGTAATGCTTTTGCCGCAACCGGATTCTCCGACGATCCCCAAGGTTTCACCCGCATGAACAATAAAGGAAATACCGTTGACGACAGTTATCTCTTCCTTTTCTTTCTTAAAAGAAACCTGTAACTGGTTGACCTCTAAAATAGGCGTATTCATTCGTTCACTTCTACTCCTTTAGCTTGGGATCGAGCGTATCTCGCAGACCGTCGCCAAACAAATTGAAGCAGACGACAGTCAGTACAATGGCGATCCCAGGAAAAAATGTTGGGTAGAAAAAATTCCGGCTGTTGTCTTTGGCTGCACTCAACATCGCCCCCCATTCCGGAGCTGTTATGTCTCCACCTAGACCGAGAAAGCTAAGAGCAGCTCCAAGCAGAATCGCTGTACCAATTCTCATCGTCAAATAAACCATGACCACAGGAAGCATACCGGGCAAAATATGCCGTATGATAATCACAAAATCCTGCACACCGATTGATTTAGCCGCTTCCACATACGTCATTTGCTTTAACGCTAAAGCACTCCCTCTGACGATGCGGATGAAGATGGGAACCGTAAAAACTGCTACTGCAAAAATAATGTTAACCATCCCAGCCCCTAGCACGGCAATCACTGCGATCGCGAGCAATATCCCCGGAAACGCCAACAAAATATCGGTTAGACGCGTAATGATCGAGTCAATCCACCTTCCGTAATATCCAGCTAATAGGCCAAGCAGCGTCCCAATAACAGCACCGATCCCGACAGATACGAAACCAATGAACAGTGTTTCACGAGTCCCAGCCAAGACACGACTGAAGATATCCCGATTTTGATGATCGGTTCCGAACCAGTGCAGTAGGGATGGCTGTTGATGTTTCCTATTGTCCATAAGTGCGATATGCGTCTGACTAGGCTGTATTTGGACGAGTACAGGCTCTTGCATCGATGTTTCAACAGCTATCGGGACAATGGTAGATACAGGCCCGATTGATACTTTCACTTGCCCGATACCCTGACCAAGCGCGGTCACCATCCCATCAGGCGTTACACGTACTACTTTTTCATCTGTCGACTGGTAATGAATTTGTCCGTCCTCTTCCGATTGCTTTTTCTTGGCTGTTACGAACCCGTTGTTTTCTTGTGAGACAGCCTTGTTCGCCCCCACTACTTGTTTCAGGTTGCTACGAATTTGTTCTAAGCCGATCAGCTTAACATCATTTGAAAGTCTGGCCTCTAGCTCAAGCTGGAAGATGTCCCCCTTCTTTACCATGCCTGCCGGACCTTGAAGCAGCAGCTGCGTAAGAATCGGTGGGGAGTCCTCTGCAGAAACGTCTAGCTTGATCTGCGTAGCGATATCTCCTTTTGCCATCAGCACCGTTGTGCTTCCTTGCCCGACTGGTGTTATGGTGATCGAGCCATTCGATTCACTGACGGTGGAAATCTGTCGGTTCGTACTTTGCAGCATAAGCTCAGACACAGGGCGTTCTGTACCATCACTCATGATCCCGCTTATTTGAATCGATCCGGTCAATTCTTTCGTTTTGTCGATTCCCTTTTCCTCATACTGCTCTGTCACAGGCCGATTCGGATCATAGGGTGTGATCCATGGCCCTGCCAACCCTAGCAGAAAGATGCCGATTAATATCCAGAAGGCTACTACCGCCATCGTCTGTTTCTTGAACTTTTTCAAAAATAGCTGAATGGGAGAGTGAGTATTCTGACTTTTCATTCGTCTGCTCCTCTTTGTTATTCATAACGGATTTGCGGATTCACAAGACTGTAGCTGATATCTACAAGAAGATTGACGATGAGAAACTGGACGGAAAAGAGCAGAATGAGCGCTTGCATGGCCGGATAATCGCGAGCGAGAACGGAATCAATCAAATACGATCCCAGCCCTGGCCAGGCAAAAACTTGCTCAACTACGACTGCTCCTCCGAGCAAAAAACCAAATTGCAACCCAGTCATCGTGATCACGGGAATCAGCGCATTACGCAATACATGCGTCCAAATGATGACTGACTCTCGCTGCCCTTTTGCCTTGGCTGTGCGTACAAAATCTTCCTGTAATACTTCAAGGACACTGGAGCGTGTAAAGCGGGCAATGATCGCAGACACTCCGAATCCTAGTGTTATCGACGGAAGCAGAAGGTGCGCAAAGGTTCCGCTGCCACTGGTTGGGAACCACCCCAACTGCACGGCAAACATTTGCATGAGCATGAGTCCGAACCAAAACTCCGGAATGCTAATGATCGTCGTGGTTGAGATAATCCCGATGCGATCCCAAATCGACTTGCGCCGAGCCGCTGAATAAATTCCGACAACCAGGCCTATAATCAGCGCCCAGAACATGGCGGCAAACGTTAATCCAAGCGTGTATAAGAACCGCTTACCGATCTCGTCAGACACATTGGTCTTTGTTTTATAGGAAACACCGAAATCGCCGGACAAAATTTGCTGAAGATAACGACCGTACTGCACATAGAGTGGATCATGAAAGCCTAGATTCGCTTTTACTTTCTCATAGGTGGCCATATCCATTTCCGCACCGTACATGATGCGGATCGGGTCGCCAGGGGTAAGATGTACGAACAAAAAAGAAAGGATCGAGATGATCACTAAAATGGGAATCATGCCCAATATGCGACCAAAAATATATCTAGCCATTTCCTACACCTTCTCTTTAGAAAACTAACTTATTGTTTGTATGCAGCCTGGAGACGAACTGTATCAAGAGTAACCCCAACATCCAAGACATTTTTCCGTTTTGCGATCACCACATCCGGGACGTACAGGAATATCCATGGGGCTTCATCCATGATGACTTTTTGTGCTTCGGTGTATTTTTGCTGTGCCATGCTGTTGGCCGTTGCTTTCAATGCTTCATTTAGCAGCTGATCGACTTGTTGGTTCTGATAATAGCCAGAGTTATTATAGTTCGGTGGAATTCGGTCAGATGCAAAGTTCGGTCGCATTCCCCAATCCGCTTCCGCTGTACCCGTACCCCATCGCCCAATATAGAGATCCGTTCCCTCTCCGGCATCCAGCCTTTCAAATAGCGTGCCGCTCTCGTAAGCTTGCACCTCTACTTTGATCCCTACAGCTTGCAGCTGCATTTTGATATTTTCAGCAATCGCGACGAATTCCGTTGAATTGCGCGTCCACAACGTAGCTGCGAAACCATCTGGATAACCAGCCTCTGTCAAAAGCTGTTTCGCTTTGTCAACGTTGTACGGATAGCCTTGCTGTTTCGCGTAGCCTTTTACCAATGGCGAAAGCGGTGAATCGGCAACTGTGCCAAAACCGTCAGCAACCTGACTGATCAATTGTTCTTTGTTGATCGCGTAGTTCATCGCCTGCCTCACCCGCTTGTCCTTGTACTTATCCAGCTTTGTATTCATACCGACATAAATCATGTTGAGCGATGGACCGGAGTAAACATCCAGATTCGGATCTGTTCCCATACTCCGCGCATCCAGGGTCGGCAAACTTGTCACAATGTCTACTTCGCTGGCTTTGAGCATATTGACCCGTGTACTCGACTCCGTCACAGGCTTAAACAGAATCCCTGCTAGCTTTGCCGGCTTCTCTTTATCCCAGTAACCATCAAAGGCAGCTACCTTCACAAACTGCCCGTTCTTCCATTCGCGGAATTGGTAGGGTCCTGTCCCTACTGGATTGCGGTCCAAGTTGTATTTCGGATCATCGATCTTTTTTTGCAATTCTTTCAGCGATTTAAAGCTGGCAGAAGGATGTGCCATATAGGCAACCATCGCAGAATTGGGTTCTTTCGCCACAACAGTGATCGTGTACGGGTCTACTACAGTAACCTCCTTGATAAATCCAAAGAAGCTCGCTCTTGCCATGCCATTCTCCTTGTTGCGTACGTAATCCAGATTCTTTTTCACTACTTCTGCATCAAAGGGTGAACCGTCATGAAAAAGGATTCCTTTGCGTAAATGAAAAGTCAGAGAAGTTGCATCAGCGCTTAATTTGTAATCGGTTGCAAGAATAGGGACAACCTCCCGATTTTCATCCAGCGTAAGCAATCCTTCGAACATCGTGGACAAAATATGCAGCGTGTTGCTATCCGTGGAATTCCAAGGATCAAGTGAGGTGGCCTCCGCTTCAAGAGCCACTGTTAATTCCGCATTTCGTACTGCCATTGCTGGTACTTCTTGTTGTTGAGCATTTCCAGGCGCTGGTCCGCTTGTTGGCGGGGGTTGACCAGAATTGCTCGTACAGGCAGATAGCATGGCTGTTGCCATCAAAAAGCTGACTGTGAGTAATCTCACTCTTCTTCTCATCTGCACGTAAATCTCTCCCCTTTCTATCAATGAAGTGAAACTACTGAATTAATTAGCATGATCTATGCCAAAAAAATAGGCAGCAGTCTATGCTGCTTCCTCGTCCTGAACCGTTGATATTTGCTGGTTTTCTCCATCAATTAATCGTGCAATGAAATACTATTTGGTTTACGATATAGAATATTCGGTTATTTCTTGCAATTAATTCAACCAAACACACCCAAATAACCAAAAGCGAGGAAGGCATGATGAACGAATTCATTTTACTAGCTGGCAGCAAAGACACCCGAATCGCGCTTGTCAATCAACTTCAGGAGATTATGGACGGGTATGTGCGGATGAGTAGTTATTCCGTCGAGGAGGAGCTTCCAACAACCCTTCATAATCAATTGGTCGTCCTCTCCCACCCGCTCGTATTAGAAGAGCCAAAAATAAGAGCATGCCTTGGAACAAATTGCAAGCTCATCATCGCCAATAGGATCATCAATTACGAAAACATCGACAGGCTCTTATACTTACCAGCTGGAACCAAAGCTTATTACGTCAATGACTCCTTAGAAACATGTTTGGAGTCCATTGAATCACTGAAAAAGCTGGGGATTGACCACATTCATTACATACCGTATTATCCCGGCATTCCGCACGTAGAAAAAATTGATCTCGCAGTGACACCAGGGGCGTTCGAGCTAATCCCTGACCATGTTCAAGATGTAGTGAGTATCGGTCCCCGCCTGATGGACATCTCGACGATTCATCAAATACTCGACCATTTCCAGCTGAACGGGCCAGGAGATGTGATCTCTCAGCGCTATTTGCGTAAAATCATTCAATTGAGCAAGCGGCTGGCTGATGCCAACCAGATCGCCACAGATTTGAATAAGCATTTGAATGAGGTGCTGGATGGCGTAAACGACGGGATCTTGACAATTACGCAAGATGGTAAGATCACGGTCTTCAATGAGGAGCTCGGCCTTCTGCTCGGTGTCTCTGCCAAGCGTGTTATTGGCAGACATATTCGTGATGTCATGGATCATCCTGAGCTCATCGACTTTTTATTTGCCCTCTCACAGGAAGAGGATCGCTGGTTTACGTTCGGTGAGGTTGAAGTCATTGTTCACCGCTTCCCTTTAAACAATGACCAATCACTCGTCGCTACGTTCAAGAATGCGAGAAAGACAATCGAGTTGGAAAGATCGCTGCGCTCCGAATTGAAAAAGAAAGGCTTTGTGGCCAAATACACATTTGACGATATGATTGGGGAAAGCTCAATCCTCACGCGCACAAAGGAAAAGGCAAAAAAACTGGCAAAAACAGACCTCACCCTCCTGATCCAAGGAGAGAGCGGCACGGGCAAGGAACTTTTTGCGAGTGCCATCCACAACGCATCGCTGCGGGATAAGAGGCCGTTTCTCGCTGTCAATTTCAGCGCCATTTCTGAGGATTTGATGGAAAGCGAGCTGTTCGGCTATGATGACGGTGCATTCACAGGGGCTAAAAAAGGTGGAAAAGTTGGCTTGTTCGAGCAAGCAAACGGCGGCACGATCTTTTTGGACGAAATCGGTGACAGTAGCCTGAAGCTACAGGCACGACTTCTGCGGGTCCTGCAGGAAAAAGAGATTATGCGAATCGGGGGAAGCCAAATCATTCCAATCGATGTTCGGATCATTGCTGCCACTAACAAAAATTTGCTGCATATGATCGAACAAGGGACTTTTCGGGAAGATTTGTATCATCGGCTACGTGTTCTCTTTGTCGATCTCCCCTCCCTGCGAACTCGAACCGATGACATCCCGCTGCTCGTTCGGCATTTTATCCGACAAAGCGTACACCCACAAGTGACTATCAAGCCGGAAGTCATCGAGAGGCTCACTACCCTACCGTGGTTTGGAAATGTGCGGGAGTTAAAGAACACCATCGATTACATGCTGGCTGTCTGTGACGAGGATATCATCCAAATTGAGGACATGCCGTGGGAAAATAGCTTTTTAAAAAGCGATCATTCACATACCGAAGCGCCGGTCATTCCTGATGAAGAAGACGAGCTGCTGCTTATCTTACGGAGTATTCAAACCATCGCTGAACGTGGCGAAAGGCCAAATCGACGGAAAATAACCGAGATGAGCAAGGATTGGGCAAAGCCACTGAGCGAGCAGCAGATTCGCAGCAGATTGGATGTACTTGAATCGCGTGGATATATTGTGAAAAGCCGGGGGCCTTTTGGGACGAGGTTAACCGATGCTGGATTGAGGGTATTGAAATAAAGATGGTCTATCTATTGCGGTCCTGGGAAAAATGATTTATGGTAGTGAACTACGAAATCTGGACTCATTTGATAAGGAGATGCTCAATGAATCATCAAAAAATCGTCCATTTCAGTGATAAGGACTTGGATGGCGTATCCTGTGCGATCCTGAGTCAAATTGCTTTTTCCAATCAAGAAGTCGATTCTCGCGGGGTAACTCCTTACACTGTCAATCAAGACGTACAAAAGTTTGTCGAAGAAGAGCTTACCTCCGAGATGTATGTCGTGATTACCGATGTAAGTGTCAATGACGAGGTCGCAACGCTCATTCAGAAAAAAGTCGATCAGGGACATGCGTTTATCTTGATCGATCATCACCCAACCGCCCTGCCACTGGCTTCCAAGTACGAGTGGGCACAGGTTATTACAGAAGAATCAGGGACAAAGACTTCGGCAACGAGCCTTTATTATGATTACCTGGTAAACCAGGGATATTTGACCCCTACTGGCGTTCTCTCTGACTATGTGGAGCTGGTTCGTGCCTTTGATACGTGGGACTGGGATGCAACCGGCACTGTACAGGCTAATCAACTGAACATTTTATTCTATATGGTCGAGCGAGACACGTTTGTTCAAAATGTGCTGGGACGCTTGCGTGGTGAAGGTGCTGATACGGATCAATTCGTATTTGACGAAGTAGAATCCATCCTCATTTATACAGAAGAAAAACGAATCGATGAATTTGAACAAAAAAAGCTGAAGCAAATGAAGCTGATTCCGGTAGAAATCGATTTAGACGAGCCAAAAACGTATCAAGTGGGTGTGGTTTTCCTCGAACAATATCACTCCACGACAGGCAATTTCTTATGTAAGAATGCGGAAATGATTGATTTCGTCGCGATGCTAGATCCTGGGAAAGGCAGAATCAGCTTTCGAACCATTCGCGAAGACGTGAATCTGTCTGTGATCGCCCAGCATTACGGTGGTGGCGGTCATCCAAAGGCTTCTGGATGTTCCTTTACGGGCGTTACGTTAAAGTCTTTCGTGTACCCTGCTTTACGAACGAATTAGAGCAAAAAACAATCAGTCCAATTTCTCCATCCGTGAAATGAGAAATTGGACTTTTTTTGTTTTATTCTCCTTGTGCCTCTCCGATCTCATATCGCAGTTGTATGGATCCACTTTTTCCGTAAAGCTTGGTTTCTATCAACTTCATGTCGTGACGTGTATGAATGTTGTCAAAGTAATATTTGCCGCTGCCCATTAAGACCGGATGAATAATGATTCGAAGTTCATCAAGTAAATCAGCATTGATCAAACTTTGAACAAGACCCGCACTTGCAGTAACAATGATATCACCCTTGATTTGTTTTTTTAGCTCCTTTATTTTTGTCATGACATCAGAATGAAGGAGTGTAACCGTATCGGCGTAATCCCCCCAATGAACTTCTGTAGGCTCACTATTTTTGGTTACGACAAACTTTTGTGTCTTATTCATAGCATCAGCCCAATCACCCTCTTGGAACGGCCAATAGCTTGCAAAACCTTCATAGGTGACTCGCCCCATCAAGATTGCGTCGACCTTCTGGAAGAACGCAAGACCATCCTCTGTGGCGTCCAAGATTCCAGGCAACGCCCAGCTAACCATATTGTCCTCTTCTCCTGTCGGTCCCGTATAGATACCATTCAATGTGCTGCTTACGTTTGCAATTATTTTCCCCATCAGATCTCCGCCATTCTTTCGTATAGTATTATCTAAAAATTACCACATTTCACTACTCAGTATTTCTTCTCGATTGCTCAAATTTCCCTTTCGACAAAAAAGAAGGTGAGGAAAACGAAACGGTTTTCCCCACCTTCTTCCTTTTAGACGCTTTTCGTCCTATTACAGTTCAACGATCTTTGTCGCGATGTTATTGCAAAATTCCCTGTCATGCTCCACAAAAAGAATCGTTGGCGAGTGTTCGAGGAGCAGCTCTTCGATTTGCATGCGAGAAATGACGTCAATAAAGTTTAGCGGCTCATCCCAAATATGAAGATGTGCTTTCTCGCAAAGACTTTTCGCAATGAGTACTTTCTTCTTCTGCCCGCCACTAAAAGCGGAGATATCCTTCTCGAATTGCACCCGGGAAAAATCCAGCTTGCGCAAAATTGATTTAAACAAGCTCTCTTCGATCTCGTTGTCTCGCGCAAAGTCAGTGAGATTGCCCTTTAGATGGGAAGTGTCTTGAGAAACATACGAGATTTTCAATTGACTCCCCTTTCTGAAGGTCCCCGTTTGTTCGATGTTCTCCCCGCAAATGAGCTTGAGAATGCTAGATTTTCCAGAACCGTTCTTTCCCGCCAGCGCAATACGCTCTCCTTGCTCAATCGTAAAGTTAACATCTGCGCATACGAGCTTCTCTCCGTAATAAATGGAGACCTTCTCCAGTTCGGCTAGTTGATTTTTATGATAAGCAAGCTGTGCAATTTTTAAGCTATCCTGGTTTTCAATGTTTTTCAGCAGCTTCGATTTTTCATCAATGGCGGATTGCTGTCTTTGCTCCATCGATTTGGAGCGCTTCATCATTTTCGCAGCCTTGTGGCCAATATACCCTTTGTCTACTTTGGAACCGGAATTCAACGTTCCATTTTTCGTCTTTTCCACAGCGTCCGACCAGTTGCTTGTACGTTTGGCTGCGTCCGACAATCGTTTAATGTCTTTTTTGAGCTTCTCATTCTCAGCGAGTTCATAGTTATCCTGTCGCTGTTTATTTTCCCACCAATCAGAGAAATTCCCTTTTTGCACCTCGATGTTCGTCTTGTTGATGGACAGGATGTGATCGACACAGTTGTCTAGAAATGCCCGGTCGTGGGACACCAAAATATAACCGCTTTTGGAATGGAGATAATCACTGACGAGCTCCCTTGCATGCATGTCGAGGTGATTGGTTGGCTCATCAATTAACAAAAAACTGTTTTCCTTTAGAAATAAGGCAGCTAACATCACTTTCGTTTGCTCCCCGTTAGACAAAGATTCAAAGGGACGATATAGAACATCCTCTGAAACCTTTAAGAGGGAGAACTCGCGCATTAATTCCCATAACTGATAGTCAGGGACAATGTCTTGAACGATATCAATGGTAAGATATTCTTTGTTCTCGACTTGGAAAGGAAAGTATTCAAAGCTGACATGCGCACTAATCTTTCCGCTGTATTCATATTTACCCAGCAACAGGTTGAGAAAGGTCGTCTTCCCTCTCCCGTTTCTTCCCGTAAACCCTAATTTCCAATCCGTATCGATTTGGAAGCTCACGTTTTCAAAAATGTTATCGAAACTGCCTTCATAGGCAAACGTCAAGTTATTTACATTGATTAATGACATACAATCATCCTCCTGTATCAAAATAGAAAAGCTACAAGAAAGTTACCCTCTCTTGTAGCTCAAATAAATACAGCAAATCCAACTCAAACAAGAGTTAGATATGGATATATTGATTGAGTGAAAAGATAATGTAACTTTCTTGCGTATAAAGAATAAAACATGCGAAGGATTTCGCTTTTTTGTTTTATTTTTTAGGCAAGAAAAGAATCCATTATACCTTTCAGCTCCCGTCATTAATTTAACAGCATTGTATCATATCCAAATTTTAGTTTCAACATGTTTCACTTTTTATCATTCCGACGACACGACTCCCTCGACCACTTAGTACCAAGAATTTTTTTCCATAAAAAGAAGGAATTTAAATTTTTGTTTTGAATTCTCATACTTATTGAAATTTTTTTACTTATTGCATTCATATGGAGGAGTTAAGCTATGAAAAAAGTAGTAAGAGGTTTGGGTATTCTCGTCTTGGCATCATCATTCCTGTTCGTCCCGACTCAAGCAGCAGATGCGGTAGGAAAAGGAAAAGACTCTATCGTCCGTCCACAAAAATATATCTTTGAAGGAAACTGGCGGTACGGTGATACGTTAGTAGTGGCATACGATACTTTCTTTCCGAATGGATGGATTTCGATTGAAAAAGAGCCACATCGCGGTACACAGCTTGGATATGAAATAGCGAAATATATTGTTGGCGCTAATTATGGGCAAGTGGAAAGAAGCCTAAGCTTTAACATCCCTTCTGGATGGGTAGAAATCGGTCGAGGTTATAACAGCAAGAGACAAGCTTATATTGATATCCGAAATGAGAATAAAAAACGCTACCAACCTCAAGAGCTGGAGAATAAATGGGTCGGTACCGGCCAGCCTGTACCATATGGCTGGGTCGTGGTAAATGTAAGTCTCTATGAAAAACATATCGTAAATATCACCAGTATCCCTACTGAATCCAGTATTGAAGCGGTCAAGCATCCTTCGCCAGCCTTTGCTTATGAAATCCCAAGAGGCTGGGAAATCACTGTAGATGGAGAGCATTCTCGAATTCTTACAAGAAAGTACTAATCATTACGGATACAATTTATTACGAAATGAGATAATGAAACGACCTGTAGGTAGCACGATGGAAAACCATTCGTGCAACCCACAGGTCGTTTTCGTTAATCGAAAGGAAAACTCTCCTGCGGCTTCCAATCAAATGTGCAGTTGAATCCGATTGCCAGAAGGATCCTCTGTTACAAAATGACCGCTCTCCTCCTGTACTGATGCGCCGATGTCTCTTAACTGAGTGATTACACGATTTCTCGCTTCCTCATTCGGGAACACCATGACAAACGATTCAAGTCCTGGGCTCTTAGGATGTGGTTGTGGAGCACCGACACCCGCCCACGTGTTCAACGCGATATGATGATGGTACTTTCCAGTGGAAATGAACAGTGCCTGTGCTCCATATCGGTTCACTACCTCAAAGCCAAGTCCTTTGGTATAAAAATGTTCAGCTTCATTCAACCTCGATACATGCAGATGAATATGTCCCATGATGGTACCAGCAGGCAGACCCTTCCACGCACTTTCTTCCCCACTGGACAACAAATCTGTAAAATTCAATGGTTCCGTTGCCATGTCTACAGTGCCCTCATGCCAGCTCCATTGATCAGAATCACGATCGGCATAAATTTCAATCCCATTTCCATCCGGGTCCGATAAGTATAGCGCTTCACTAACGAGATGATCCGAAGACCCGATACGTATATTCAACGCAGAGAAGTGTCTCACTACGTTTGCCAAATCAGATCGTTTTGGCAACAAGAGCGCAAAATGATACAAACCTGTCGTATGATTTTGTTTTGGTAATGCATCATTCAGTTGTTCGATGGAGAGCAACACAGTTTTGCCGTCAGTTGTCAGTTCCGCCTTTGTGGCAGATTGGTTCAAGATTTTGAATCCGATCACTTCCTGATAATAAGCCAGGGAGCGATCCAGGTTTTGCACCTTGAGATTGACTTGTCGGACAAACGTATGGGGACTTTGATGAAATTTCATAAGCGTGTTCCTCCTCGTTTATACAAATGAGCGTTCTTCGTACTACTGTCAAGCTGACCATAAAAGACCGTCTCTATTCAATGGTGAAGGTGCGTTTTTAACTTACGATTTGTAATAAAGTTACTATATTATATCTAATGCCAATTGTCACGAAAAATCCTCCCCAAATAAAAAAAGAGCGGTTTCTCGCTCTTTTTTCGTCGTTCTTTTAGATCGCTTTCTCCACGATTTCTGCAATGTCCAACGTTTTGACGAGATGCTCCATCTCCTTTGCCTTTGTCCCGTCACTCATCATCGTGAGACAGTATGGACAGTTACTGCCGATTGTCGTTGGATTCAGACGGAGTGCCTGCTCCGTACGCTCAATATTTACCCGTTTTCCTTGTGTTTCTTCCATCCACATCATCCCGCCGCCTGCCCCGCAGCACATCGCATCTTGTTTGTTGCGCGCCATCTCCAACACTTGAACGCCCGGAATGTGGGTAAGGATTTGCCGCGGGATATCGTAAATATCGTTATAGCGCCCAATGTAACAGGAGTCGTGATAAGCAATGGATTCTTCGACTTCCTTCGTCGGCTTGATCCGCCCTTCCTGCATCCACTTCCAGATCAATTCTGTATGATGATAGACTTCTGCCTCCAAACCGAATTCTGGATATTCATGCTTAAACGTGTTGTACGTATGTGGGCAAATCGTGACGATCTTCTTTACGCCATATCCTTGGAAGTTCGCGATGTTTTCCTGGCAGAGCTGCTGGAATAAAAACTCGTTTCCCATCCGGCGGGCTGTATCCCCGGAATTGCGTTCCTCATTGCCCAGAACAGCAAAGGAAATACCTGCCGTATTCATAATTTTGACGAAAGCCTGTGCGATCTTTTGGCTGCGAAGATCAAACGATCCCATGGAGCCTACAAAGAACAAATATTCGAACTCCTCTACCTCACTCACGGTAGGCACATGGATGTCTTCCCGCCCCTCTCGCCACTTCAACCGTTCTTTACGGTTAATCCCCCACGGATTGCTTTGTCGTTCGATATTTTGGAAATAACGAGATGCTTCATGCGGCATACTGCCTTCCGTTAACACGAGATAACGGCGCATATCAATCATTTTTTCCACATGCTCATTCGCTACCGGACATTGGTCCTCGCAATTTCTGCACGTCGTACAAGCCCATAGCTCTTCTTCTGTAATGACATCTCCGATCAGCGCGGGAGCTTGTTCTGCGGTAACAGCCACTTCATCGTGCATCGGAAAGCTCCCTTTTACCTGCGCAAACACAAAGGATGGCATCCATGCTGTACGTGATGTAATCGCTGAGCCTTTTTCCGTCAAATGATCGCGCATTTTCACAATCAGATCCATCGGCGATAACGTTTTGCCTGTACCTGAAGCAGGACACATACTGGTACATCTGCCACATTCTACACAGGCGTACAGGTCGATCAACTGATTTTGCCGGAAATCCTCGATCTTTCCGACACCATAAGTCTCTTGCTTTTCATCCTCAAAATCAATGGATGTGAGCTTCCCAACAGGTTTTGTATCGCGCAACATGATATTTACAGGCGCGAATAGTACATGTGCGTGCTTCGATTGCGGGACATAGACCATAAACGCAAGTAGCGTAAGTAGATGAACCCACCAAAACAGATAGAACAGTGCACCAGCTATTTCAGGGCGCATGCCAGCGAACAAGCTAGCGATTAACGATGAGATGGGAGCATACGACCCACCTGATCCTTCCAACCAAAGATGCTCAAAGGCCAAGGTAAAGAAAATCGAAAGCATCAGTGTTGTTAAAAAGATAATCACGAGCCCCGATTTAAACCCTCGTTTCAAACGCTTTACTTTCTCGATATAGCGTCGATAGTAGGCATACCCAACTGCCAGAAGCACGAGAAAAGTCGTAATCTCCTGACTGAGACTGAAAAACTTGTGAGCCTCTCCCATCGGGTATTCAAAGCCCTTGACGAACCCTTTGATAATGAGTTCAATCGCCCCAAACTGAAGAATGATGAAGCCATAAAACATGATGATATGCATGACACCGCTTTTCGGGTCTTTCAGCAGCTTGGTTTGGCCGAATACTTGCGTGAGAAATTCATTGACCCGTATCGCAGCATCCTTTTTCAGGTTCGCTTTTTTGCCGAGCTTGATAAAGACGATTCGACTGTACACGATTTGTACGAATAAGTATGTGGCATACCCTGTTATGGCGAGAAATGCTACAAAGTTTAGGAAGGATAACATAGATGAACCTCCTCAAGTCAGACAGGCATATAATCGGAGCGACTTTTCATGCGCCAATGATATGCTTGGGAAGCCTACTCTCTCCTTACGTATAAGAACCGCCGTTGATTTGCAGGACTTGGCCGTTGACATAATTGGAGAGCGGAGAAGCCAAATACAAAATGCCAGCGGCAGCTTCCTTCGCATCTCCAGGACGCTTCTGCGGAATTTTATCGATAAACATATTTCGGACTTTCTCCGGAATGCCTAGCTGTACCCCGTCTATGACCTCAGCCTCTTCCTTCGGTTTTGTCAGTCGTGTATCAATAAAGCCAAAGGCAACCGCGTTAGCATTGATGTTGAATTTTCCCCACTCAAGGGCAACGACTTTTGTTAAACCGATAACGCCTGCCTTGGCAGATGCATAATTGGCTTGTCCCACATTCCCCCGGATTCCGGCTACGGAAGAAACGTTGATAATTTTTCTGTGATGAACAATGCCTTGTTCGATCTCTTCTTTGGCTGCATCCCGCATAT
This sequence comes from Brevibacillus sp. HB1.4B, assembly GCF_013284285.1. Classification (NCBI taxonomy): domain Bacteria; kingdom Bacillati; phylum Bacillota; class Bacilli; order Caryophanales; family Paenibacillaceae; genus Brevibacillus; species Brevibacillus sp. HB1.4B. Next base: position 589,128 of record NZ_JABSUT010000001.1, on the reverse strand, counting down.
AGGGGGCTGCTTCGCGGATCAGACGGAAAGGCGCCACGAGATGGATATCCAGAATGGTATAAAATTGTTCATCCGTCATGTTATGAATCATGTTATCTAAGGTAAGTCCGGCATTGTTGACTAAAATGTCTAGTCTTCCAAATTCGGAGATGGTTGTTTCGGTTATCTTTTTCGCGAAATCTGCTTCCGTTACATCCCCGCAAAACAAGACCGCTTCTCCGCCTTTTTGCTTGATTTCCGAGACGACTTCGGCTGCTGGTGCTTCGTCTTTATCGCTAACGACAACGCGAGCACCCTGTTCTGCAAGCATCAAGGCTGTCTCTCTTCCAACACCGCGTCCTGACCCTGTAACGATTGCCACTTGATTTTCTAGCATGTTCTTCATAGAGACCTCCTTTTGGTATGTAAAATGAACTCCCCTTTATGAAAATGCTGATATCCCTAGGATCTCTCTTCCCATGATCAGTTTTTGAATCTCATTTGTTCCTTCCGCGATCGTAAAATAACGGATATCACGGTAGTAGCGTTCAACCGGAAATTCTTTTGTATAGCCGTAGCCACCGTGAATTTGCAACGCTTCTTCTGCGACTTTCAGAACCTTTTCAGTCGCGAAGTATTTGGCCATCGAGCATTCTACTTTGCATGGTTTTCCTTCATCGAGTAAATGACTCGCTTGGAGACCGAGCAGACGCATGGCACTCGTCAGCGTCACCATTTCACTGATTTTGGCTTGAATCAGTTGAAAGCTACCGATCGGTTTACCGAATTGAACGCGTTCCTTGGCATACTTCACGGAAGCGTCTACACATGCTTGAGCAATTCCAGTGGAGATAAAGGCAACCATCGCCCTTGCTCCATTGAGGAATTTCAGCCCCTGTCTCAAACCATCTCCGACGGTACCCAGCAGGTTTTCTGCCGGAATCTCACAATCTTCGAAAATGAGCTCAGCAAACGGGCAGCTCGTTGTTCCCATTTTTTCAATCGGCTTGGCTTGATAAGGAGAGATTTCTTTTTCAATGATGAAAGCGGCAATACCTTTATTCCCTTTGGATTTGTCCGTTTGGGCAATGACGATGCCGATTTCCCCTTCTACTCCGTTGGTGATAAACATTTTGGAGCCATTCAGGACCCATTTGTCTCCTCGTCGCTCTGCCCGGGTTTGAATGCTGGATGTATCGGAACCGACATTCGGCTCAGTCAAGGCAAAGAACCCAAATTTTTCACCCTTCAGTAATGGTCCTAAAAACTTCTTACGTTGTTCTTCTGTTCCGTATTCGTAAATGTGCGTCAACACCGAGTTGGAGAGTCCCACTGTTGCGCGCAACGACGGCCAGACTCTTGATAGCTCCTCGATCATCGTGAAGTACGTCGTGTAAGTAAGCCCGTGGCCACCTGCTTCCTCAGGCAGTTGCCCCCCGAGATACCCAAAAGGAACAAGTCGTTGCACAATTTCTTTTGATACTGCTTTGCCTGACTTCTCATAGCTATCTACCATTGGAAATATTTCTTTTTCCAAAAATTTGCGCACCGTATCTCGAATCATCGTTTGCTCATCGGTTAATGCAAGAGACATTATGTTCACCTCTTTGTATCAGGTTGGTCTACTTTCTTCGGATCAACATCGGCGTGGTTCCCTCTTGGACAACCTCTCCTCGCTGATTGAGCATTTTGCGTTTGAAAAAGACGATTCCACGATCAGGCTTGCTCGTTTCTTCTTTTTCTACAATTTCGACTTCCAAATGGATGGTGTCGCCTATTTTGAGCGGTCCGAGAAATCGCCAGGATTGAATACCTAACAAAGCAATCAGGGACGGGGCCATCCTTCTATTCAGCTCCGTCCTCGTAAACAATCCAGAGGAAACAGCCAATCCTAACAGACCATGAGCAACCCGTTCACCATAAATCGAGCTCTTGGCGTATTCCGCGTCCACATGGAGTGCGTTATAGTCCCCTGACAAACCAGCAAAATTAACCACATCTGCTTCCGTAATGGTTCGAGCAGGGGATGTAAAGCATGTTCCTACCTCAAAGTCTTCAAAATATAAGATTTGTTCTGACATATTCAACCGAATCGTCCTCCGGTCACATGCAGAATATCACCTGAAATATAGGAAGACTCGTCAGAAGCGAAAAACAAGACGGCGTTCGCTACATCCTCTGGTAAGCCAACTCGTGGAATCGGCGTGTCTCTTTTTTGCAGTTCCTTGATCTTTTCGTATTTGGGATGGCTTTTTAACGTCTCTGTTTCAATAAGACCAGGTGCAATCGCATTCACATTTATGTTGTGCTTTCCTAGCTCCTTGGCAAGTGATCGGGTTAAGCCAATGATTCCTGCTTTTGCGGAGGAATAGTTTGCTTGGCCTGGATTCCCCAGGTAGGCGCGGGATGAAATATTGACAATCTTCCCGTATTGTTTCTCGATCATATATGGCGCAGCATATTTCGCGCAAAGGAAGGCACCTTTCAGACATACATCCAGTACTTGATTCCAATCATCCTCATGCATGTCTGTGATTTTCATATCCCGTACGATTCCTGCGTTGTTGATGAGTATGTCCACTCTGCCATACGCCTGTACGGTCTTTTCGATTAACTTTTCAGTATCCTCGGATGTAGTTACATCCACTACCGAAGTGATGGCACGTCCCCCAGCCCGGTTGATTTCGAAAGCAGTCTCTTCACAAAGTTGGCTATGAATATCTGCTACGGTAACCAGTGCTCCCTCCTGGGCGAATTTTTGGATGATCGATTTGCCAATTCCTTTTCCTGCGCCAGTGACGATAGCTACTTTCCCTTGAAATCTCATTTAGTTCCTCCATTTCTACTGAAAGCTTTGATCGCCTTGGAGCAAGCGTCTGGCAATCGTACGCTTTTGAATTTCTGTCGTACCGTCAGGAATTCGCAAGGTTCTCGCCCATCTCCATACTTTTTCCAGCTTCATCTCATTCGTTAAGCCCATGCCGCCGTGGATTTGCATGCACCGATCGACGACGTTTTGCACCATTTCTGTGCAATAAGCTTTGATCATCGAGATTTCCTTAAGCGGGAGCTTTTCTTGTTTTTCCATTTTCCAAGCGCAGTGAAGCAGCATATTTCGAGCCGCATAGATCTCCATCGCGCAATCTGCAAGCATGATTTGGATCGCCTGATGGTTCCCAATCGTGACGCCAAACGTCTTTCGTTCATTGGCGTATTGGATCGCTTTGTCCAACGCCCATTGTGCTGCACCCACACATAATGCTGCCATGACGATCCTTCCGAGATCAACGCCGTGCAAGGCTTTGCCGAACCCTTGATGCAAATCCCCGATAATAAACTTTTCATGTACTCTCGCATTTTCCATGGAGATGATGCCTATTCGAGAGCCTAAGTGTCCCATATACGGAATAGATGAGGTAGCTACACATGTTTTTCCATCAAACGGTACAAGGAAGCAGGTAATTCCGCCCTTTCTTTTTTCCACCAATTCCGGATCGGTCACAGCGAAAATAATCGCGTATTTGGCGTAATGCGCATTCGTAATCCACTGCTTCGTACCATTCAGAATCCAGTAGTCGCCATCCTTCACCGCTTTCGTTTTGATTGCCCATACATCTGAGCCTGCGTCTGGTTCACTCAGACCAAAGCATAAGGTAGCCTCACCTTTTGCGATACTGGGTAAAAGCTCTGCCTTGGTATCAGGGTGCATGCCCAACAGCACTGGTGTCAATCCCCCCGTAAACAGACCAGCAGGGAAAATCTCCATGACTAGTGGGTCTAGCCCGTATTTTTTCAAGATGGCTTCATGAATCAACGCAACAGCAATAGGTCCAAATTCATCTCCCGTTCCCCCCAGCTCAGGATCACCAAACATCGTGTAAAATCCAGCTTCTGCTGATTTTAAGCGAACTTGTTGCAACGCTTCTTGTATCCCAGGTGAATACAAGCCGTTTTCGTCGTAAAAATATCTTTCATTTTCCAGCTCTTTTTGATATTTCTTGCGAAGCGGTTCAATTTCTACTTCAACGAATCGATAAATCGCAGAGATTACCTCTTTGATGTCCTCCGAAACCTGAAAGCTGATCATGAGTGATATCCTCCTTTGTTACCCTTTTCTAACTTCAAACTGGGCACTAACCTTTACTTCTCCTCCTTCATTGACAGCTTCTGCTTCACATAGCCAACGATCTTCCTTTTCAGCTACTACGGAGCCTTTAACGATGATTTTTTCTCCTGGTCGCGTCATGCCTCGAAACCGAACGGAGAACTTCAGGAGATCATCTGCATGAAACCACGTATGGATGGCTTGCCCGACAAAGCCCATGACCATCATGCCGTGTGCGATGACGCCACCAAGCCCTACTTCTTCGGCAACGGGCACTACCGTATGAATAGGATTGAAATCACCTGAGGCCCCGGCATATCGTACGAGTTGGCTATGTGTGATTTCCTCTTTATATAGCGGTTCGAATGGTTTACCGATCATGTTCATTCACCCCCTAGTGCCTTTCGATGATGGTCGAGCGTCCAACGACGACGGTTTCACCATGTTGATTGACGAACTCTTTTTTGATGACGACGAAGGTCATGGCCGCTTTTGTGTATACGTCCTCCACTTCTCCATAAACAGTTATGTCATCCCCGATTCTGATTTTGCCTCGGTACTCATATTCCTGTCCTCCGTGGAGAACTTTTTCAATTTTCAGACCCAAAATCTTCGAAATGGACGTTTGCGAACCCCAAAATTCGATGATAGTAGGAAAAGTTGGGGGAATGAACCCGTCCTCTACGTCAACGGACTGATTATTATCGAGTGCGCACAATAGCTCCCTGACTTTGCATCGCTCCACTTTATAAGTAAAGGGCTCTAGCTTGATCCCAACTCGATCGTCTTTTTGTTTGTTCATGAGTCTCCTCCCGCTCTAACTTCTTCGTCCACCAAAACTCTGCGGAGAATTTTCCCGACAGCCGATTTTGGCAGCTCATCTCGAAATTGGATGACGCGCGGTACTTTATAACGAGCCAGCCTTTGATGACACCACTCGAGAATCTCCTCTTCCGTGACACCTGGATACTTCCGTACGATGACCGCTTTTACCGTTTCTCCTCGGTATTCGTCTGGTATGCCGAAAACGCAAGCCTCGCTGACTGCCTCATGCTGGTAAAGCACTTCTTCAATTTCCGAGGGATATACGTTGTAGCCGCTTGCGATGATCATCTCTTTTTTTCGTCCCACAATCGAAAAGAAGCCATCTTCCCCCATCGTTGCCAAGTCACCCGTGAAGAGCCATCCGTCCTTCAATACAGCCGCTGTTTCCTGTGGATTTCGCCAATATCCCTTCATGATGCTTGGCGCTTTGACAATCAATTCCCCGGTTTCGCCTGGGGGCAATTCGTGCCTGCCTGTTACTACATCCACGATCTTTGCATCACACTCTGGGAGCGGAATGCCAATCGTCCCTACTCGTATGGCGCCTGCAGTCGGTGTGCCATGTGTGACCAGACCCTCTGACAAACCATACCCTTCTATGATGTTCAGTCCGGTTTTTCGCTTGAATTGCTGCGCCACCTCAATTGGCAATGGCGCAGTTCCGGATTGGCACAGTTTGAAGCTGGATAGGTCATCTTTTTTCAAGTCTGGATGTTGCAGCAGCGCAACATAGAGGGTAGGCATGCCCGGAAAAATGGTTGGGCGATACTGACGGATGACTTCTAATGCTTGATCGACTTTGAAACGACGCACAATGATATACGTGCCCGCTAACATTATGATTCTGTTCAAGGTCACGATGCCAAATATATGAAACAAAGGTGCAATACCTAACAATCTTTCGCCGGGGATTTGCAATTGCTTTGAAATGACAGGAAAGTTCTGAAAAACATTGCTGATCAGATTGGCGTGAGTGAGCATGACACCCTTCGAGCGACCAGTCGTTCCACCTGTATATTGCAGAAGTGCTACATCTTCACTTGGCGCAATCTCCACATTTGTAGCGTCTGCGTGGTTTTCCGAAATCCATTGGTAGAAGGTTCCGCTCTCATCGGACAGAGTGTCAACTTGAAGGAAAGTGATCGATTCAGCCATTCCGGTTTGCTCCAGTTTAGCCCCTTGCACTCCCTCGCTCACGAACCAAATCGCACCGGAATCTTCTAGGATGTGCTTCAGTTCGTGAGTGGTATACATCGGATTTACCTGTACCACGATTCCGCCCAATCGGAGTATAGCGAATAAGGAAATCACATACTCGACACTGTTAGGTAGCATGATGGCTAGTCGATCTCCCTTTTGAAAACCCCGGTGCTGGAGGGCTGCTGCCAGCCGATCCACGACCTCTTTCAATTGGGAGTAGGTAAACGTTTTTCCTCCGTCTATTACTGCTTTTTCATCGGGATATTGACTTGCCGTCCGCTTGAAAAATTCATACAAGGAGATGGACGGAATTTCCACGAGGGGGGAAACTCCGTCTGGATAAAACGCATGCCAGGGTCGAATCTCAGCTTCCTTCATGCTAACTTCTCCTCCTAAAGCGATTATCAGGTGGTTAAGTCTGACAGTGTTTTGCTTACAACCCGAGATTTTTCGCGATAATGTTTTTCATAATTTCTGTCGTACCACCGTAGATCGGCATGACAGCGACATCTCGATAGCGGCGGGCAATAGAGTACTCTTCCATGAAGCCGTATCCGCCATGAAGCTGTAGGCATCGGGCGGACATACGCCGCGCCATTTCGGTAATCGACCACTTTGCCATGGAGACTTGCGTCGTTACATTTTCGCCCTTCATATGCCGGTTTGTCAGATCATCGAGAAAGGTCTGTGCCATGGTGACTTCGGTCGCCATTTCGGCAATTTCGAACTGAGTGTTTTGAAAGGAACTGATCGGTTTTCCGAAAGCATGTCTTTCCTTTACATAAGCCATCGTCGACTTTAGCATTTCTTCGGCAACAGCCAAAGCCCCGATTGCAATCATGATCCGCTCTTGTTGCAGCTTATCCATCAAATAGTAAAAGCCCTTGCCTTCCTCACCAAGCAGATTGGATACAGGGACACGTGCCTCCTCGAAGATCAGCTCTGCCGTATCAGTAGAATGCTGCCCCAATTTCTTCAATTTGCGACCGCGAGAAAAACCCGGTGTATCGTCCTCAACCAAGAGGATGCTGATCCCCTTGTGAGCAGGAGTGGCAGTTGGGTCTGTCTTGACGCAAATGAAGAACAGCCCTGCATTGAATCCATTGGAGATGAACGTTTTTTGCCCATTCATGATGTAGTGGTCTCCATCTCGCACGGCTGTTGTCCGCATTCCCGCCAAGTCGGAGCCGATGCCTGGTTCCGTCATGCCGATCGCTGTCGTAATCTCGCCAGATACGCATTTGGGCAAGTACTTTTTCTTCTGCTCCTCGGTACCATAGCGTTCCAAATAGGGAACGATGATCGAACTGCTCATACTTGCTAAGCCGCCTACTCCGACCCGACTCAATTCTTCGGCCAAAACCATGTTAAAACCAAAGTCGAGTCCAAGTCCGCCGTACTCAGGAGCAACTTGCGGGCAGAGGAATCCTTGTTCGCCCATTTTTTGATAAAACTCGCGTGGAGTGAATTGCTCTTCCTCCCATTTCTCAATATTCGGTACGGCTTCCTTTTCCAAAAACTTGCGAAGAGAAGTGCGAAACATTTCATGCTCTTGCGTGAGAAAAGGTCGATTTCTTTTGAATAAATCGAACGTCGCTGGTTTCGATGCTGGAATGGTTTGAGACATGAATCATCCCTCCGATTTGTATGGATTAGCCGAAACGATACATCGTAACGACACAAGCTCCGCCAAGGCCCAAGTTATGTTGGAGAGCGACGCGGGCCCCTTCTACCTGCCGTTTGTCTGCCTGACCTCGCAACTGCCAGACCAGCTCTGTGCATTGTGCGAGACCGGTTGCTCCCAGCGGATGACCTTTTGACATTAAACCGCCAGATGGATTGACAACGTAGGTTCCCCCGTATGTGTTATTGCCATCGTGGATGAACTTCTCGGCCCCCCCTTCTTCACACAAGCCCAAGCCTTCATAAGTGATGACCTCATTGGGAGTGAAGCAATCGTGTAGCTCTACCACGTTGACCTCATCCGGACCGATCCCGGCCATTTCATAGACTTGTTCCGCTGCACGTCGGGTCATATCAGCACCAACTAGATTGAGGATAGATTCATGTGTAACATCGGTATCTGTTGTGAGCGCCTGACCCACAATTTCTACGGCATTCGTAATCCCGTGCTTGATCGCGAAGGCTTCACTGCATACAATCGCTGCCGCTGCTCCGCAGGTTGGAGGGCAAGCCATCAGACGTGTCAAATGAGGCATTAAGGCTGGGGCGTTCCATACCTCTTCCACCGTCAGCGGCTTATGAAAAAGAGAATACGGATTTTGAATCGCGTGACTTCTCGTTTTCACGGATACTTTGGCAAAAATGTCTGGGTTAGCTCCATATTTTTCAAGGTATTCCTTTCCTGCTGAACCAAAAATCTTGATCGCATTCGAAGCGGAATCCGGCACGTCTGGCCACAGCTCTTTTAAGCGATTTTGTGTCCAGCCTAACGGAGGAGTCCGATCTGTCCAGACACTTGCCAATGCGCCTGGCTTCATTTCTTCAAAACCAACTGCCAGTGCGCAATCTACCATACCCGATTCAACTGCTTGCCTCGCCAAAAATAGCGCAGTAGAACCAGAAGAGCAGTTATTGTTGACGTTAATGATCGGAATTCCTGTCATCCCGACCATATACAAACCTCGTTGACCACATGTACTGTCTCCATATACATAGCTCGCATAAGCTTGTTGGATGTCCGAATAGTGAATGCCCGCATCTTCCAATGCGCCTTTGACCGCTTTGGATGCCATCACCTCATACGGTTCATGCGAGCCAGGTTTTGTAAACGGTACCATATTTACACCGATGACTTTTGTTTTTCGACTCATGCCTCTTCCCCCTTTGGACGATCACTAGCCATTTCACATTTCACAACTATTAGGTTTAGCAAATGTCGTGCCAACACGTTTTTTCGCCAATGATCGACTCTGTCAAAGCCTCTTCGTTCATTGTGTATGTGCTAAATACAAAAATAATGATAGAACTGTATAAAATCCATACACTTTCAATACGCAAAAACCTCGGTTTCTTTAAGCGTTGCAATTTGTTCGTCGGTATAACCCAGAGATTTCAGTACGGGAATCGAATGCTCACCGAGTTTGCTTCCGATATGCTTATATTCTGGTTGGGCGGCGGAAAATTTGATCGGAAAACCAAATTGTCGCTGTGTGGTTCCGTCCGGCTTCGGTACATCCACAATCATCTCACGTGCTTTCAATTGCGGATGCTCGCACGCTTCTGCAAATGTAAGTACGGGTTCAACACACGCTTCTATCTCCTGAAAAATGGCTGTCCATTCCGCGAAGGTTTTCGCTCGAAATGCGTTACGAACGTAATTTTTAAAAGCTTGGACATCGTCTGGAGATTCACTGAAAGACAATGGCAACAGATCCGCGCCACCTATCGCTTCGCATAGCAGCTTACGGAATTGAGGTTCGAGACTGCCTACAGAAAAATACCGTCCATCTTTTGTTTCATAGTAGTCGTAAAAGATCCCGCCGTTTAACCGCATGACCTCTGCCTGAGGCTCTACTCCGCACGCAAGATAACCAGCTCCATGAATCGTATTCAGTACGAATGCAGCATCCGTCATGCTGACGTCAATGTATTGACCTTCGCCCGTCCGCTCGCGATGCAGCAAAGCAGCCAGCATTCCAATCACGGAGTGGAGCGAACCACCCGCAATATCTGCGATATGAAAACCATGCGGAGACGGAGGTGAGCCTTTTCTCCGGGAGTACTCATTGATTCCTGCAATGGACAAGTAGTTGTTGTCATGCCCAGGTCGATTATGATAAGGACCAGTCTGACCATATCCGGTGATCGAACAGTAGATCAGTCGCGGATTAATCGCTCGCAGTGCCTCAAATCCAAGGCCAAGTCGTTCCATGACCCCTGGACGGAACTGCTCAAGGACAATGTCGTATTCTTTCACGAGTTCTTTTACGATATCTACCGCTTCTTGTTTTTTGAGGTCAAGCGCGATGGAAGATTTCGAGCGATTCAAGTAGCCATGTGCTGCCGTTACACCCCCATCTACTTGCTTGCCTTGCCTGATACTGTCCAGTCGGGTAAACGATTCTACGCGAAGCACTTCTGCTCCCAGATCTGCTAGCATCATCGTTGCAAAAGGTCCCGGCAGCAAAGTTGAGAAATCGAGAACTTTATAGCCACGCAACAAGCTCATTTTTTCACCTCATTCAAATTGGTAGATAAAAGCTTAAAGGTAGCACTCGCTATCGCCAGCAGTTTGCCTGTACTGTTTCGTACCTCTCCTTCACCTGTGGCAAGGCTTTTGCCTATATGGCGAATTTTTGCTGTTCCAACAACGAGATCACCCTCTTTGGCAGAGGCCAAATAATGAATGTTTAAATTGACCGTTACCAGGCTGTACTCCGTCTGAGATCGGATTGTCAAACCCATCACGTGGTCGAGTAAGCTCGCTATGACACCTCCGTGCAACAAATTACCGGCGTTCAACAATTCGGATGTAATTGGCAGCTCGACTACCACATGTCCTTCTTCCCTATGCGTAATTTGAATGCCGAGATGTCGTTCAAATCCTGCTTGTATCCGTTTTGGGGGTTCCGTAATGGACATACTCTCACCTCGCTTTGCTGTTGCACTATGACACTGTTGGTTTATCTGAATTGCAAATGCCGTGCCAAAGAAACCTTCCGTTCTTATTTGAATGAAATGCATGCGATATAAATTTTATGTGCAAGTAAATCGTACACATCTAGAACAGTTGTACAAAATCTATACACATCAACACTGGACGAACAAAGTAAAAACCCTTGATTTCTCAAGGGTTAACTCGCTGAGCCTTTATTCAGGTGTCACAATAGCGGGAAATGGATCAAATTCGTCCAATAATGCTATAAACGCGTTGATTGGCGTCGCGTCACCGGTTACTTCTATTTTTCCCGTTGCCTTGGCTTGATCAAGCGATAGACGACCAAGCATCAATGCAAAGAAAGTCACTCGATCCGTTACTAGCGAAACGTCTGGATGTGCCTCCAGCTTATTTAGCTTGTTCACGAGAACGGAATTTTCCAGGTACATGGCAAAGGATAGGTCTGCATCTATGATCGTTACATTCATCGTAAACTTTTTGCCTTCTGCTTTCGGACCGTTGAGTTTCACAGCTAGCAGTGTTAAGAAATCCGAAATGGGCATGTAGGTAATGATTCCTGATAGATCAGTTGGAGAGTTGTCCTTATTTACCCCATTGCGCAGCTCAGCGGCTCCTACCAAATACATGTTTCGCCAGTTCGCGGATTCAGCTTGGTAGCCCAATTGTTCAAACGCATTGGCCAGCAAATTTTTGGCTTCAGTATGAGTGGGATCAGCCATGACCACATGCTTTACTACTTGAGCGACCCAACGATACTCGCCTTTTTCATAATCAGCCTTTGCCTGCTGCAAAATGTTACTTGCGCCACCCATGTACTGCACATATTTCTCGGCGGCTTCCACCTGTGGCAGCGGATCCAAATCAGAAGGATGCGCACTGTAATAGCCGAGATAAAAGTTGTAGATTCCTTTTACGTTATGCTTTAGCGTTCCATAGTACCCTCGATTTCCCCAGTATTTATCCAGTGCGTCCGGAAGCTTGATTGTTTCTGCTATTTCATCCATCGTATATCCATGATTGGCTAAACGCACCGTTTGATCGTGCATATATTTATACAGATCGCGTTGCATTTTTAGATGGGCAATGGCGTTTTCTTTACCCCATACTGGCCAAGCGTGGATCATCAACAGGGCATCCACTGCTTCAGCCTCAAACAAGTCAATCGTCTTATCCAGGGCGTTTGCCCATAACAAAGCATCTCGTGTTTTTGCTCCTCTTACAGTGTAGATTTGATGCATGGATTTATTGGCATTTTCCGAGACAAACAATGCTTTGTAATCGCGGATATAGAAATGCATTTCTGCAGGTGCTTCTGTATGGGGTGTTAATAAAAATTCGAAGGTCATTCCGTCGATTTCCATGGTCTGCGTCTCGTTTACGATATCAACTGTGGGCAGCGCAAAGCTGAACTTACCCGAATTGGTCACCGGGCCAATCCCGACAGAAACCGTTCCTGTAGCGTTGACCGGTAGACTTTTCCCGAATTGAAACCCTGCACGCCGGGCCATGATCGTACCAAGCAGTACATTTTCGCTCAACGCTTCTTTTGTAAAATGCTGTGGTGCGATAATGGGGATTTCGGGATTTTTCGCATACTGAAGTGCTGCTTCGGTACCAGCAAAATGGTCTCCATGACTTTGGCTGATAATAATCGCGGTAACCGGTTTTTTAGGTCGATACTGATAATATAACTCCATCGCGGCTTGCATGGATTCTACACCGGCTAACGTATCGACAACAATGACTCCCTCTTTTCCTTCGATGAAAAAGGTCGTGACGATGGATTGTCCACGTATTTGATAAACGCCCTCTACTACCTTGAACAACCCTGTAATCGCATGTAACTGCGAATTTCTCCACAAGCTAGGATTGACTGTATCGGGTGCAGGCTGATCAAGGAATCCGAGCTTTTCGATGTCCCAAACAACTTTTCCAGCCTCATTTTTTATGACTTTTGCTTCTATGGGGGCGAGGAAACCTCTATTAGCATCCTCGAAATCTTGCTTGTCTTCAAAAGGGAGAGAGGCATAAACATCCTCCTGTGCTTTTTTCGTAAAAGACGTGGCAGGTAATGACTGATTGACTTTCAAATCTGCCATTTATATACCTCCAGAATGTTTATTTTTTGAATTTTCATTGGATATTTTGTCCATGAGCTCCTAGTTGTATGCATTTGGTAAAAGCAGCAAGACCATCACTACGGCAAGAGCGATGGCCCGTAAAGTGCGGCACTTCATCCTAAAATTTGTTAATTACTGTAACTCCTACACCGGAATACGTATTCATTTCTTCGAATGATGCATTTATCTCTTCCAAGGAGATTGTTTTCGTTACCAATCTCCCGGGTGAAAGGCGCCCGCTTTCTACTAAGCGAAGCATCGTTGAAAATTCAGGCAAAGGCATGCCGATCGATCCAATAATCTGCGCTTCTTGCCGGAGTAAAAAGTTAATAGGGACGGAAGTAAGACCTCCATTCGGATTCGAACTCATACCAATCTGGACATGTCTTCCTCGCTTCGTGAGACTCAGGAGAGCATTCAAAAACGTTTCCTGGATACCGAGCGCTTCAATGGAGACGTTCGCACCGCCCTTTGTTATTTCCCGCACAGCCTCTGGCGCGTTCACTTGCTTGCTATTTACGACAGCCACTGCTCCCAGCTCTTTCGCAAAGGCCAGTTTATCATCCGCGATGTCCACCGCAATGACATTCGCTCCTGCAGCAGCAGCAATCTGAACAGCAGATAGCCCTACACCACCAGCGCCATACACGGCTACCCACTCACCAGGACGCACATTTCCTTGCGTGATGACTCCATGGTAGGCAGTCATGAAGCGACATCCCATTGCACTTGCTTCAACAAAATCAATGTTTTCAGGTAAATGCATGAGGTTTTGGTCTGCCTCTCCGATATGAATATACTGCGCAAACCCGCCATTCAAATCGAAGCCCACCAATTTGAGGTTATCGCATACATTGTGGTGACCTGCGACGCAATGCGGACATACCCCATCGCCGATATGAAATGGCACAATCACTCGATCACCTTTTTTGAAATTGCGTATGTTTTTTCCGACCTCTTCCACCACTCCACTCATCTCGTGCCCTAAAATATGCGGAAAGGATTGAATCATACTCATATGTCCTGTCCACCCATGCCAGTCACTCCGGCATACGCCTGTTGCTTCTAATTTAATGATGACCCCATCCGGAGTCAGTGTCGGATCGGCGATTTCCCTTACAACCAAAGGCTCGTTAAACGCTTCTAAAACAGCAGCTCTCATGTGCATACACCTCCCATTTCTATTGATCAGATATTTTGCTTGTTCCGTTCTTCTTCTACCAATTTGCTACGCAGGATTTTACCTACATGCGTTTTTGGAAGCGCTTCCCTAAATTCGATCAAGCGAGGAACCTTATATCTGGTCAGGCGTTCTCTGCACCAGCTCTGAATATCTTCTTCCGTCACATTTGCTTGTCTACCGAGAACAATGACGGCCTTAATCGTCTCGCCACGATATGGATCAGGAACACCGTAGACGCACGCCTCCAACACGGCCGGATGCTGGTAAATCACTTCTTCTACTTCTACCGGGTATACATTAAAGCCGCCCGTGATGATCATATCTTTCTTTCGTCCTACAATATAGAAATAACCCTCACTGTCCATGGTCCCGATATCACCTGTATACAGCCAGCCATCACGTATGGTACGCTCTGTCTCTTGTTGATTCTTCCAGTATCCTTTCATGACCTGTGGGCCTTTTACAATCAGTTCCCCTGATTCTCCCATCGGCATCTCTTTTGTTCCGGTAGCTGTGTCTACAATTTTTGCATCTGAATTGGGAAGCGGTAGACCAACACTCCCTACTTTTCGTTGCCCAACCAGTGGATTGCGCATCACTGCACATGTCGCTTCCGAAAGGCCATAACCCTCGATAATCGGAACGCCTGTTTTTTGTTCAAAATTTTTCATCACTTCAACAGGCAAAGGAGCTGAACCGCCTATACACATTTGAAAACACAAAAGGTCATCTTTCTGCAAGTCCGGGTGGTTTAAGATCGCAATATACATCGTAGGCGAACCAGTAAAATAGGTAGGCCGATGCTTGCGGATCAACTCCAGAATACGATTCATCTCAAATTTTGCGACAGGAACGTACTTCGCCCCAATTTTGACAAATTGAACGAAGCTGAACAGCCCCATACCGTGGTAGAGTGGACTAATTCCTAGCTGACAATGACCAGCTTTACTTAATACGGACTTATTTGTTTCGTATGATTGATAGAGATTCGTTATCATATTTGTGTGTGTGATCATGACGCCTTTTGATCTGCCGGTGGTTCCTCCTGTATACGTTAGGACAGCAAGCTCTTCAGGTTGTACATCCTTTTCCGGCAGGTCGGGACTCTCATGAAGAATCCAATGATGCAGATTGTCTTCCTCAAAAATCTCCCGATCTGCTGCGATGAATGTCACTTGATCAGCTAATCCGGTTTTCTTCAGCTTCTCTTTCTGTTCTCGAAAGGCTATGACCCCTGTCGCTTCTGAATCTTTGAGCAGATGTTCCAACTCGGCAGGCTGAAAATTCGGGTTGACCTGAACAACCACTCCCCCTAAACGCTGAATAGCAAAAAAGGATAGCCCATATTCCATGCTGTTTGGAACCATGATTCCGATGCGATCACCCTTTCGATAACCGCGTCGATAAAGTGCAGAAGCAATTCGTTCACACGCTTCCTTTAGTTGTAAATAGGTGATTTCTCTCTCGCTGTCAGAGATTGCGATATTAGAAGAATGTAGACGAGCCGTTCGTTCTAGCACATCATAAATGGTTATGGATGGAATCTCTACTTCGTGCGAAACTTCTTGAGGATAAAATGCGAGCCATGGTTTATTCAAGCCACTCACCCCTCGAAAAGAACGTAATCATGCAGATCCGATTATTTCAATCTTTGCATCAACGTCTCTAGCTTTCCTTTATAGGGAGCACGTGCAAATTCCTCCATCGGATTGCTTCCCGCTGGTGCTTGGAAGAGAACACCGCGTTCGTGCGAAAATTCCTTGAATCCAAAAACACCCGTATATCGTCCAATCCCGCTCTCATTGATTCCGCCAAAAGGAAGATTCGGTTCCGCCATATGCCGCATGACATCATTCACGGTTGCTCCTCCAGAAGTTGTTCTGGCTAGCAGATTGTCCACAAAACGTTGATGATCACTGAAGATGTACAAAGCTAAAGGCTTGGGCTTTGAATCCATATACTCGATCACTTCATCCAAATCGGTATACGTCAGGACTGGCATAATCGGTCCAAATATTTCTTCTTGCATGATTTTCGCTTCTAGAGGGACGTCCGTTACGAGTGTTGGGTGAATTCTTCCATCTTCAATCGTACCACCAAATCGTACTTTCGCCCCTCTGGAGACAGCATCCTCCAACAAATCTTGCAAACGCTGCAAATTACGTTCATTAATAATTTTGGCCATATCTGTTTGGGTAAGCTGTCCATTTTCAAAATAGCTACGTTGGACATACGCTTCAACATGCTGTACAAATTCTTCAAGTTGATGCTCTTTGACAAAAACATAGTCTGGAGCAAGGCAAATTTGTCCTGCATTCGCAAATTTGCCAAATGCGATGCGAGGAGTCATTTTCTCTAAATCAACATGCTCGTCGACAATCACAGGGCATTTGCCGCCCAGCTCCAACGTAACGGATGCCAGATGGTTAGCAGCTGCCTGCATGACATGCTTGCCAATCGAAGTACTCCCGGTAAAGAAGATATGGTGAAATGGAAGGGCTAGCAAAGCTTCTGCAACATCCACTCCCCCTTCAAAGATGGCAACCTCAGATTCCTCGAACACCTCGCGAACGATTTTCGACGCAAGTCGGCTGGTTGCTGGCGCCATTTCAGAAGGCTTCAAGATACATACATTCCCTGCCCCAATCGCAGGAATTAACGGAAGAAACAGCAAGTAAAATGGAAAATTCCACGCAGAGAAAATCAGGCACTGTCCTTTTGGCTCCCAAATAATTTTCGCAGTTGCTCCCATGCTTTGTGTAGCGACTTCGACAGGCTGCATCCATTGTTCCAAGCTGGCGATAAAACGATCAATCTCATGAATGACACCGAGCACTTCTGTTGTGACGGCCTCAAAAGAAGGCTTCTCCAAATCTTGTTGAAGCGCTTGTAAAATAGCAGGAGTTTGCGTACGAATGATTGTTTTTAGTTTCTGTAATTTTTGTATACGTTCTGCGGCACTGGTTCTTTTGACAACATGCTGATGTTTCTTTTGTAACTCGAATATTTGTTGAATATGATCCGTACCATCAACCATCAAGAAAGCCCTCCGATCATTCGTTCACGCATTTTCATCATCAAAATGTCGATCTTGGTGAGGAATTTTTCCGACAGTTCCTGGGATTATGATACGAGAACTTTCTTCAATTCTTCTGTCAGCAGTGGAACGACTTCAAACAAGTCTCCAACGATTCCGTAGTCGGCAATTTGAAAGATCGGTGCTTCCGGGTCTTTGTTAATGGCCACGATAATTTTTGAGTTGGACATTCCCGCCAAGTGTTGAATAGCCCCTGAGATGCCGCACGCAATATACAGATCGGGTGTCACTACTTTTCCTGTTTGTCCGATCTGCAAGGAGTAATCGCAGTAATCGGCGTCGCAAGCTCCACGGGACGCTCCCACTGCACCGCCAAGTGCCTGAGCCAATTCTTGCAGGGGTTGAAAGCCTTCCGCGCTTTTCACACCGCGTCCACCAGCGACGATGATCTTGGCTTCGCTAAGATCGATACCGCTTGCTGTTTTTCGCACGACTTCTTTGATGATGGTACGAAGATCAGTGATTTCTGGCTGAAAATCTACGATCGCGGTTTGCACAGCTGTCTCTATGATTTCAAAATTATTGGGACGCAGGGTTGCGAACACCATTCCTTCTTGGAAGTTCTTTTTTTGAAACGCTTTCCCCGCATAGATCGGACGAACAAACGTGATTTGCTCTCCGTTTGTCTCTACAGCTGTACAATCTGAAATGAGTCCCGCTCTGCATTTGGCTGCTACTCTTGGTGAGATATCTTTTCCCAATGAAGTATGACCGACCAAGACGACATCTGGCTGCACTTCATGAATGAGTTGCGTAAATGCTTGGCTATACACCTCGGTAGTGCCAGTAGATAGCGCTTGGGTTTTCGTTACATACAAGGTATTGGCTCCGTATTTGCTGACATCCTGCACATACGCTTCCGCATTCGGCGAGAACAACGCCGCGATGACTTCTCCCCCTGCCGCGACCTGATTCGCAACAGTTAATGCCTCGAGAGATACATTCCGTAATTTTCCATCCTTTACTTCGGTAAGCACCAGAACCTTTTTGCTCATGGTTAATCCTCTCCTTTTTTCTTTAGATGACCTTCGCTTCTGTACGCAGCAGTTGTGCCAATTCGATTACCTGTTCCTTGATTTCTCCGTTCAATAGGCGACCTGCTTGCTTCTTGGCAGGCAAATACTGCTCGACAATCGTTGTGCGGGCCTTTCTCTCATCGTTTGCAAGAGCCAAATCTTCCAGAGTCAAACGCTCCATTGGCTTTTTCTTCGCTTTCATAATGCCTGGCAAAGACGGGTAGCGCGGCTCGTTTAACCCTTGCTGAGCTGTTGCCAAGAGTGGAAGACCGACTTCGATGATCTCTATATCGCCTTCTACGTCTCTTTCGACGGTTGCTTTGTCGCCATCGATTGTAAGCTTCGTAATCGTAGATACGTGTGGGATACCTAATGCCTCTGCAACCCGAATCGCAACCTGTCCTCCCCCGGTATCTACTGACATATTGCCCCCGAGAATCAAATCGAATGATTGATCCTTAATCGCTGCCGTAATCAAACTAGCAATGGTGTATTCATCCGCTTCGTTTTCACCTGGATCGACGAGTATCGCTTTATCTGCTCCCATCGCAAGTGCGGTTCGAAGAGCACCCTCCGCACGCTCTGGGCCAACGGTGATCACGGTGACCTCTGCTCCGTTTTCTTCCTTGAGCTTGACTGCTTCCTCGACAGCATACTCGTCATAAGGATTCACGATAAACTCGATGCCTTCTTCATTGATCTGACCGTTCTGTATCACGATTTTTTCTTCTGTATCAAAGGTTTGTTTCAACAAGACTAAAATGTTCATCTGTATTCTCCTCCAGACTTCGTTTTATTTTCGATTATTTTGGCTGCATACGCAGTGCACCATCTAAACGGATGACTTCCCCGTTTAACATCGGGTTTTCGATAATGCTTTGAACGAGATGGGCAAATTCATTCGGCTGACCCAACCGCTGAGGAAACGGCACCATAGCGCTTAGTGCTTGCTTAACATGCTCGGGAGCCCTGCCTAGCATCGGCGTCTCAAAAAGACCTGGCGCGATCGTAACGACACGAATGCCAAGCGAGGATAGATCCCTTGCAATGGGAAGCGTCATCCCAACCACTCCGCCTTTTGACGCACTGTAGGCAGCCTGACCCATTTGTCCTTCAAAGGCAGCAGCAGATGCCGTATTGACGATAACCCCTCTTTCCCCTTGCTCGTTCGGTTCGTTCTCGCTGATTTTCGCTGCCGCTAAACGAATGACATTGAAGGTTCCGATCAAGTTGACCTGAATAATTTTGGTAAAAAGTACAAGATCGAATGGACCATTTTTTCCATACGTTTTTTGTGAACCGCCGATACCTGCGCAGTTAACGGCCGCTGTTATTTTACCGAATTTTTCAACCGCTTGGTCTAATGCTGACCTGACATCCGCTTCTTCGACGACGTTTGTATTTACATAAAGAACCTGGTCGCCTAGTGCTTCGGCTAACTGGGTTCCCTTCTCATCATTGACATCCATCATGAGTGCTTTTCCACCATGCGCTACGATACTTTTCACGGTAGCCTCTCCCAGACCTGAAGCACCGCCGGTAACTGCTACCACACTGTTTTTGAAATCCATTGCCCTTCTCTCCTTTATTGTCTAGTTCCCTTGAAATTGCGGGCTCCTTTTTTCTAAAAACGCTTGTACGCCTTCTTTTACGTCTTCTTTCAAGAACAAATCTTGGAATAACTCAGCCTCTAGCTTGAGTGCCTGCTGAAAAGGTAGCTCCATCCCTTCATCCACTGCTTTTTTTATATGCTGAAGAGCAGAAGGCGAGTTTTGGCAAATTTTTTGCGCAAGAGTCAGCGCTGCTGCCAGTCCCTCGCCAGTGGGTACGACACGATTGATCAAGCCAATCCGCATGGCTTCATCTGCGGTAATATGCTCACCTGTAAACAACAATTCTTTTGCTTTCGCCTCTCCAATCAGGCGAGGTAAACGCTGTGTACCGCCTGCCCCGGGGAGCAGCCCAAGCTTCACTTCTGGCACCCCAATAAATGCGTGCTGTTCCGCAATGCGCAGATCACATGTCAAGGCAAGCTCGCAGCCACCTCCCAGTGCGTATCCATTTATAACAGCAATCGTCAGTTTCGGAGAATAATCAATGCTGTTAAAAAAGTTGTGATTCTCCATAAATTGAGGAAGCAAATTTGGATTTCCGATTCGTTTTGGCAGCTCTTTGATATCGGCTCCCGCCACAAATGCTTTTTGCCCAGCTCCTGTCAAAATGATTGCCAGCACGTCGACGCTAGCATGGAGCTCAGCGAATATGACTCGCAATCCTTCTTTGACCCCAGCACTCAATGCGTTCATCGGTGGATTGTCGATGCTGACAATCGCGATTTTCTCCCGTTTTTCAACATTGACCAGACTCATCGCTGTCTCTCCTTCCCTGTCGATTTTGTTTTGTAAAAAGAGAAAGCAAATGTCATGCCAACACCAAAAAAGTAGTTCCTTATACAAAATCAACACGAAAAATATCGGATTGTTTGATTTTCAAACAGGTAATTCAACGCAATTATCTTGTTTTCAGACACCTACACAGACTCCACTTGAAGCGGAATATCTTTGGACGGTTGATCCGGCCTGACAAACACCAAAAAGAGAATCCCCGTTACAATGAAGAGTCCCACGATGACGTAAAGCGAGTAATGAAATCCGAGCACAAAGTTATTGCCCGCTGCTTGCACTAAGATTCCTGTTATGAGCGGAGCAACGATGGAGGCTATATTGGTAATAAACGAATAGATACTTGTCATGAAACCAGCTCGTTCAGGCATGAGCTTAATCAGTATTTGCGGTCCAACTGCAGCAATGCTGTAACTCGATGTTTTTGCTAAACACAAAGCAACAAATATCCAGATAAAAGAATCAAATACCGGCATAAAGGCGAGCGATAGTCCACCAATAAGCGTGACGATCCCTGAAACCAGAACCCGCGATTTGAAATCGCTCTTAGACTTCTTATAAAGATGATCGGAAAAGGATGATAGCACCAATACCATGACTGTAGCTGCAACACCGCTTCCAGCGACGGCATAAGCCATGTTCATCGCCTCTAAGTGCAGCACTTTTGTCAAGTACAGTGGAAGCCAAATAAGCAACCAAGTGGATAGCCAAAAAGCAGAGAACGCCAATGCAAGGGTGAGAAAACATGCTGGATTGCGCAACACGGGAGAAATATCTGCCCATCTCAATTTTTTCACCTTGGATAGAGCCATTTGATTACTCGGGTGATTCTTGTTTTTTCGATCAACAAACAACCAGATGAAAGCCAAAACCAGACTCACTACACCTAAGAGTGCAAAGGTCAAACGCCAGCCATACTTTTCTATCATCGCGACAAGGATGGGCGCTGAAATAATTCCGCCAACACTGGCACCAGAGACGATGACTGCAAAGGCTATTCCTCGTTTTTCGGGAGGAAACCATTTGGCAGCATGGCTCATCACAACCGGCCCAAATGGCCCCTCAAACGCCCCCAACAATAACCGATACAAGATCAGCATCGGCAAGGTCATGATGGCATAGGAGCCAAACTGCAGAACGGTCCAAGCAAGCAATAGAACTACGATCATTTTCGAAGTGCCAATCCGATCTGACCATGTCCCTCCAAGTAAAGCTGCGATCGCAAATAACCAGTAAAAACTGCTCCCGACCATCCCCCATTGGGCACTATTTAAGCCAAGCTCCTTCATCAAAGGGTCTGCTGCATACCCAATGATCGCCTTATCCGCATAGTTAATGACGTAGGCAAAAAACATGAGTGCTAGAACTATCCATCTCATCCCAAAACTCCCCTCCTTCGTAGTAAAAATAATAATTAGACGCAAAATTCAGAAAAAGCAAGTGTTATGCCAATCACACATGAGTCTTTTCTTATTCTTCCTTACCGTTTGGATAGATGTTGTTATGTATGGCGACTAAACACCCCTTACAGACAAATGTAAAAAATACAGACACGTAGCCATAAAAAAATGACTTCCGTTTCATCCAGAAGTCATCCATGATTTACTCTTGTACACTTAATTGGTATTTTTTCAGACGATCATATAACACAGATCTGCTTACTCCCAGTAATTTAGCTGCCTTGGATTTGTTACCGCCCGATTGCTCTAACGCTTGCTGTACAGCAGCTCTTTCTGCCTTTTCCATAAGGGTGCTCTCTGAATCAAATGAGAATGCGGTCATTTCATTTTTTCCATGACCCAACATGTATTCGGGTAAATCCGCTAGCTCAACTTTTCCGTGTTCACTGAACAGCATAGCGCGCTCCATTACGTTTCGAAGTTCACGTACGTTGCCAGGCCAATCATAGTCGATCATGGCTTTTACCGCCAGCGGGTCAATTCCGATAATGCTTGTCCCGTTCAGGCGATTTAATTCTTCCATGAAGAAAGGAATAAACAACAAAATATCTTTTTTCCTTTTCGCCAGTGGCGGAATTTCAAAAGAGATGACGTTTAATCGATAAAACAAATCGTTTCGGAATTCCCCATTTCGGACCATTTCCTCCAGGGAACGATGCGTTGCTGCTATAATGCGCACATCGACCTGGATACGCTCTGTTCCACCCACACGGTAAAATTCCTTTTCTTGGAGGACACGAAGCATTTTCGCCTGAAGCTGCAGCGACATATCTCCCACTTCATCTAGAAACAGGGTTCCCCCATTTGCCAAATCAAACTTTCCTTTTTTCCCTTTTTGCCTTGCCCCCGAGAAGGCTCCTTCTTCATATCCAAAAAATTCTGATTCTAATAAATGCTCCGGGATCGCGGCACAATTGACTGTTACAAATGGGCCATTGCTACGCCAGCTCATGCTGTGAATCGCATGGGCGAACAACTCTTTTCCTGTTCCACTCTCGCCTCTGATCAGAACAGTCGAGTTTCCTTTGGCTGTCTTCATGGCGCTGCGTATAATTTTCTCCATCTGAGGGTCCTGTGTGAGAATCTGCTCAAACGAGAATCGGGAGGTCTCGTGCTGCGCTTGTGGGGCTTGCTTCTCTTCTTTTTCACTCTTTTCCAGTCTACGTACGACTTCTTTCATTTCGTGCAGTCCACGGAACGAGATTTTCCCGATAACCCCGATGATTTCGTTGTCTTGCATAATGGGGACGCGATGCACGGTATATCGGATGCCTTTTACCTGCATCATCTCGCTATATTCTGGTAG
Source organism: Brevibacillus sp. HB1.4B (assembly GCF_013284285.1). Classification (NCBI taxonomy): domain Bacteria; kingdom Bacillati; phylum Bacillota; class Bacilli; order Caryophanales; family Paenibacillaceae; genus Brevibacillus; species Brevibacillus sp. HB1.4B. The sequence continues at coordinate 565,793 of NZ_JABSUT010000001.1, read as the reverse complement.
ACCTGATTTCATGACGCGCTCGAGTCCCAATTGAGGAAGAACGTCATGGATTGGCTTATATAAAATTTGCGATTCTTCAAACTCAAAAAGCTCAAGTAAAGATGGACTCACGAAGTTAACTTCTTTCCATTCATTGATCATGATCAGACCTTCATACGCATTATCGATGACCGTCTGCAAAATACTCTTCCATTTGACTACGCTCTGTAGCTCCTGAGCCATTTTTTCCACTTGCGATACATCTTGAAACAGAAGGATGCACCCTTTTTTCCCAAAGCGAGAAATACGAGTAACGGCGTGACTATTCCCCAGTTGTAGCCGATAATGATCGGAAGGCTCCATGGACTCTAATTGAATACCTGAAATGAGCGAAGTTACCTCACGCTGGAGCAATTCTGCTTGTGTCAGCCCTATCATATTGCAAATTTTCTGATTGGCGAAAGTGATCCGTTCGGAATCATCCGTGATGATCGCGCCGAGCTCTGATCGAACCAGAATTTCTTCCAGTTGATCCTTTAAAGAACTCGTTGCTCGAAACAATGTGAAAATGATGTCCGTTTTGGTAAGCATTCCGGTTACTTGGTGGTCATCATTCAAAATGACGATGTTCCCCACTTCTGATTTTTGAATGATTTCTTGGATGTCTCCTACTGAACTGTTAATGTGAGTCCAAATGACGTCTTTTTTAATGAGGGAATGAATGGCGCTCGCTAATGGTTGTCCATCCAGAATGGCTTGATTGAGGCTGCTTCTGGTCAATACTCCATGCAATTTTTGATGCTCATCGGTAACAGGAATCGTATCCCATTTTGTCCGCTGTACGAATTGAATAGCATCAGACAAGGTATGTTCGGGGGAAAGACACTCATGTACGGGAGTAATGATATCCCTAAGCTGGGGCATTTCCTTCAACTCCATACATATAATTAGGGGCTGTTTTCATTTCTAACACATCTTGTATAGTGGAAACAAATCCCTTTTCATATTGTAACATGGTTTCAGAGTTGGCTAAGGAGTTTTTTCAAATGACTCTTATTTCAGTAATTTCAGTATTGACTAAAATAACTGAAAATAATTAAGATAATACACATAACATCTTTTAGGAAGTGATGCACATGAAAAAGTCTGCTTCGATTAGTGCTGTGCTCTTGTTTCTCACTATACTCGTAGGGGTTCTTGGCTCGTACAGCATCATTATGGCACTACCACTTATTGGAGAGGAATTTCAGCTGAATCCAGTGGAGCAAGGTGCGATTGTCAGTGTTTATTTCTTAGGCTTCGCGATTTTTACCATTCCGGGAGGGATCATTGCTGATAAACGAGGATCGAAGCAAATTATTGTAATCAGCTTGGTACTGTGGGCAATATTGACTGCTCTTACAGGGGCGGTCACAGGTTTTGCTGCCTTACTCGTTGTCCGTTTTTTGTTGGGGTTTATCGATGCCCCACTAATGCCTGCTATGTTAAAAGCGATTGCCGAACGAACACCTGCAAACATCCGTACGACCACATTATCCATCGTTTCATCAGCCGAACCAATTGGGACTGGACTTGCCCCTTTTCTGGTAGCACCATTGATTGCGATACTGGGATGGCAGGAAGCTACTTTTGTTACAGCATCAATCGGCCTGCTCTTGGCCCCCATTCTCTGGATATTCCTTCCCCGTCCTTTCGTAATTGAACAACCTTCAAGCTCAGTATCAAAATCGAAACCTATCCCTTTCCTATCTCTTATACGTAACGGGCATTTGTGGAAACTAACAAGTATGCTCTGCGGAATTCAAATCGTGATGGTTGGATGCTTGACATGGGTACCTACCTACTTAACAACTGAAAAACATCTCGCTATTACCCAATCAGGCTTATATGCATCGCTTCCTCTTCTCATTTCGATGCTTGGCTATTTGGCAGGCGGTTGGTTGTTTGACCGTTATTTTCATCAAAAGTTTCGAACGATGGTCATTCCGTCCCTTCTGTTCTCAACGATTTTTCTTACGCTTATGATCCTATCTGACAATGTCAACCTGTTTCTGTTGTTTGAGTCGATCTCTTTGTTTTTTCTATCCCTTACCACTCAACCTATTCTTGGACTAACCATGCGTATCATTCCCTCAGCTGCTTTGGGCACTGCTAGTGGAATTCTGTTAACCGGAGGAAAACTGGCAAGTATTTTTACACCAATCGCGATGGGCGCATTCATTCAGGCGTACTCCTTTCAAGCCGGTTTTTCCCTGTTGCTAGTAGGTGCAGGAATCGCTTTTGTTTCATCCTTTCTTATCCATCTCAAAAGGAGTGAGGAGCTTGACTAATTTCATTCAAAAACTGCTGCAAGACATGCCTGATTTCTCACATTTTCTAACCATTGAGGAATTGGACACCTCTTCCCGTGAATTAGCAGCCGCCTATCCACATCTCGTTACCCTCAGTACCGTTGGTCACTCTACTGACGGACACCCCATCCTCATGCTGCGAATCGGAAATGGTCAACATCGGGCGCTGTTCGTCGGTTGTCCGCATCCAAATGAGCCGATTGGAGCTCTATCGCTAGAGTATCTCAGTAAAAAGCTATGTGAGGATACTGCCCTATTAGAGCAAATGGATTATACCTTTTATATCATCAAGGAAATCGATGTAGATGGCTGCCGACTGAATGAAGGTTGGTACGGTGGCCCGTTTTCTCCAGATTATTACATCCGCAGCTACTATCGTCCCAGTATACTCGAACAAGCTGAATGGACATTCCCGTATGCGTATAAAACGTTCAGCTTTAGCGAGCCCATACCGGAAACCGTTGCATTTATGCGGGCGATTGATGAAGCCAAGCCGCATTTCCTCAACAGCTTGCACAGCTCCGATCAAACTGGAACGTTTTATTATGTATCGACTCCTCTTCCCGATGCATTGTGCCAACAGATCATAAAACTGACCCATGATCATCAATTACCGCTGATGATCGGCGAACCTGAGGCACCATTCATGCCCCCTATCCAAGACGGTTTTTATCAGCTGCCTGAGCTGTCTACCATGTACGATTACTACCAAAGCATCCTACCTACTGGAGAAGACCCTGCGAAAGCAATCCTCATGGGTGGCTCATCCCGCGATTATGCTGGGTCACGTTACCGTACCTTTTGCCTTGTTTCGGAAATATCGTTGTTTACGGATCCAAGCATGGGAGATAAAACTGAAACCACTTATAGCTACAAGGATGCTATGCTGGACATAGCCAAACTGGAAGGGGAACAGATTGCTTTTTTATCCAAACAATACCAAAGCGCACAGGCATCCATAACGGTACCAACCAGATTTCAGCGATCTGTAGAGGATTTCCTGATCGGTATGGAGGAAACTCGCTCCCATCATTTAAAATTAGCGGAAAGTGATGCAGCTTTAGCGCGCTTCGCAACAGTAGCTGAAATGTTTGACTTGAAACTACGCACTCTATGGAGCTCTCTATGCTGTTGCAGCATGATGATCCGCATGCTGGACGCCCAGCCTGACAACATCACCCTTTCAGAGATTCGAGCAGATTCAGAAAAATGGCTGGATCAAGGCTTGCAAGAGCTACTCTCCTTTTTTAACTGGTCGATGAGTCCACTGCGCGAATTGTGCGGTGTCCAGCTAGGTTCTGCCTTGATGATCATGGAGTACCTTCGTCAAACCCATGAAAGCACTGCCATGCCACTAAAATAATGAGTGACATGAGCGCCTGTCAGCAGAGCAGGCGCATTTTCTTTTGGTATTTTCTGAAGAAAGCGATGACTATTGGTAGTATAATAGACAAAAGCATGGAAATCGGGAAAAACGAGGAAAAAGGAGTCATGAAGTTGGACAAATTAACGGCAGAAACGATGCAATTGATTGAAGAAATGGCTCTCCATCACGAAAATCAAGGATTATCCAGAATTGCTGGCCGGATTATTGGACTATTGATGGTCTCACAGGAACCACTTTCATCCGAGCAGATTGCCACTACATTGCAAGTCAGTCTAGGAAGTGTGTCTACCAATATACGCATTCTTTTAAAATTTGGATTCGCGGAAAAAAAGAGTGTGACAGGTGACCGTGTGAGCTATTACATCATGGCACCAAACGCCATTGAAGAAGAGATTTTACAGAATTTAGAGCGAATCCTATCATTGAAGAATGTCATAGAAAAAGGAATACAAATTGACAGTTTGAAGCAAAGTGAGCTCGTTATCCAGCGATTCCATGAGACGCTGGAAGCCATTGACCTATACAAGGAATCTCTCACCCAAATGCTCGCTGAGTGGAAGTACCGTCGCATGTAACATCAAACAGCTCGTATCAATGGAAAAGTAGAAAGGCAGCTTTGGCGCTGAAAAAGCCAAGGCTGCCTTTTTTCATAAGAGGATGGCATCGATCATTTGACAGGCGATATCTCATCTTCCGTCACCCATTTGTAGTTCTTCACTTCTCCTCCCCCTGTCGTGGGGGTGTAATCGATCATATAAACCGTCGTTGTATTTGCCGTATCAAGCTTGCCTGATGCATCGAGCATCCCTTTCACATGATCCGCCTTCAAGACGACTTCCGTTCCCGGATCATACGGTTGCTTGATGTGGTTTTTGATTTCCTCTTGAATAATCCATTTATAACCCTTCACAGGGGGCTCACCCGTTGTAGGCGTATAGGTCACTGAATAGGCCGTTGTGTCATAAGCGCCCACAATCTTTGCTTTTGCCCCTTGCATCCCCGGTTGGTGACTTGCTTTCAAGATGACTTCACTCCCTACTGTAAACGTAGGTTTCGGTACAATCTCTACTTGCTCCAGTACATCCGGTGCAGCAGGACCTCCACATGCACTTAACCCCATCGCGGTAACCAGCATGAGCGATAACAGTTTCCATCTTTTCATTCTAAACACCCCGAATTCTTAGTTGTCTGTCAAAGGTATTATGGGTACACAAGACCTTCCTTATCCACTTGCATCCTGCTCGTTGCTTTACTTGAATGCATCCTTGGACGGAATGGACAAATCCTTGTTTTCAATCAACTGTAAAAGCAGAGCATAGAATTGCTTCCTCTGCTCACTTGGTAGGTCCTTGAGAATACTTTCGGCGCCAGCAAAACTCTTGTCCATACAGACGAACCGTCCAAGTAAAATGTTTCATGTAAAAAGAAACCAGTTCTATGGACCTGCTCGTGTCCTGAACTGGTTTTCGATCTATTCCGCTGCAAGTATGTACTTTCTGAATAAATCAAGCGGGTAGAAGTTGTCCTCTGACCAACTTTTCCTTGAATCGATTCTTTCACTCCACCAATCCAAGCCGTAAGACCCAATCCTCTCGTATCTGGCCAATCAAATCCAGGAGTCATCGACAGCAAGTGAACAGCGTAATCGTGCGTTTAACGGGATCGACCGTTTTTTGCTCTAAATGGAAAATAGGAATAGATAGGAGTTTCTAAATCAGCAATCAGTCCTTGTTCGTATGCAAGATAACCGTCTTGAATGATGAGGCAGCTGGCGACCTTTTCTTTTCTGATCTTTCTGTCAAATCCATTGAAAAGCTCTGTATCGAATCGCGTTTTTGCAGGGTCTGAAAATGGAAACAAGGGTGAATGCACGTGATTGTTCCTCCTTCCACCGACTGGCTTTTAAGACTCTTTCCCCGGTATTTCCCCCCGTAGGTAACGTTCGCCCCATTCACACATGAGATCCATGATTGGTTTGAGCGTTTCACCCAATTCACTCAATTCATATTCGACCTTTGGCGGTACTTGGCTGTATACGGTCCTGATGACAATTCCGTCCTCTTCCAGCTCGCGAAGCTGCTGTGTCAGGATTTTTTGGCTAATGTCCGGCATTTGTTTTTTCAATTCGCTCGTTCTTTTTGGGCCGTAGTATAACTGACATAAAATCAAGGTTTTCCATTTGCCACCTAAAACATCTAGCGTTGCTTCAGAAGGAATCTGGTATGTATGTTTGAGCTTTGGCCTCATCGATTGGCTATCCTCCCTCATTCATACGATTTTTACAGGAACCTTTTTGTTCCTATGTTACTTTTTGGTATCGAAAGCACAAAAAAGTGCGTACTTTTCACATTCCATTATATGGTGCATGATTCGGATATACCAGCACCTTACTTGTAAAACGGGAGGGAAGAAACATGGCAAATCGCCTACTGATCGCAGGAGGCTACGGTGTCATTGGCAGTGCAATCGCTCGCCTAATCCGGAGCATCAACAAAAATGTCGAGATTGTACTGGCAGGTCGCAATCCGGAAAAAGGGGCTCCTCTCGCTCGTGAACTCGGCCATTCTCAGACAGCTTACCTTGACTTGACGAGCGGTCAAACGATAGAGAATCTTGGCGAGCTGGATTTGATTGTCGTTGCCTTGCAAGATCCTGGAGATGTGCTCCTACAAGCTGCTTTGACAAAAGGGATTGCTCACATTGGGATTACGAAGCTTGCAGATGAACTATCCACACTCACATTTGCAGCCCTGCAAACACCACCGAAACGACCTATTGTCCCACTTGGTCATGCGCAGACGGGTATTCTAACATTTGTCGCGGCACAAGCAGCTATGGACTTTGCCCTGGTGGAATCCATTGAATTGGCGAGTCTCCACGACGAACGCGATCTGATTGGACCTTCAACACTGGAAGAGTCAGAAGACTTTATCAGTCGAGCTCTGTTGCGACAAGATGCCCAATGGAAATGGGTCGATGCTACCCAACATGGAAGATTGGTGCGATTATCTGGTGATTACTCGGTGGAAGGCTTCCCGATGGCGATCTTGGATGTACCTAATTTGGCATCAATCACAGGTGCTCCGAACGTCCGCTTTGATTTTGTTTTGGGCGATTCGATTGGTACACGCGCAGGTAAATCGGCATCTCAAGATTTATATATCGAGATGAAGGGATTTTTGAAAACGGGAAAACCCGCCTCCTACCGTATTAGCATCTCTGATCCAAAGGGTCACGCCCATATGACAGCCCTTGGGGTTTTGCTATCGATTGAGCGCATTCTCGGATGGGATGGCAATCCACCCGCTGATGGAGGAGTTTATCTGCCTGACACCCTCCTCCCCATCGACACAGCTATCGCGCGCATCAAAGATTTTGGCGTACAAATTACTACAGAAATGGAGGGTGTATGAAAATGAAAGTACTGACAGTTGTTACCCATCCACGAACCAATTCCTTAACCTTTGCCGTTGCAGAACGTTTCGTTCAGGGACTAAAAGATGCAGGACATGAGGTTGAAGTTTTGGATTTGCATCGCATGGGGTTTCATCCTGTTTTATGGGAGGAAGATGAGCCAGATTGGAACAATGGGGATAAGAAATATTCCGAAGAGGTCGAGATTGAAATGGAGCGCATGAAAAAGCACGATGCGTTAGCCTTTATTTTTCCGATCTGGTGGTTCAGCATGCCTGCCATGTTGAAAGGATATATCGATCGCGTCTGGAACAACGGGTTTGCCTATGGTTCACGTAAACTGCATCATAAGCATGCATTGTGGATCGGTCTCGCAGCTGCTCCTGAAGATCATTTTCAAAAAAGAAATTATGACCAAATGATGGTTCACCACCTCAATGTCGGGATCTCCAGTTACGTCGGAATCGACGATTCGAGGGTTGAGTTCCTTTATGACACCTTGGCGCAAAATCCTGCGCATCTCGAGCAGCTGTTGGACCGTGCTTATCACATGGGATTCCATTTTGGAAAAAAAGAGAGCCTGTCTATTTAAATTTATCTGAGCTATCGGTGGGCAAATTAATGTTCTCAAAATGACCTTTCCAGACAAAGATGAGGAGTACTGGACAAAGGGCGAGGATGGAACCGTTGCCTAATGAGTTCATTTTGTAAAAGAAAAAGCACCTCGTGGGTGCTTTTTTGTCATCTATTAAGTAGGTAACTATTTCAACCAAAAATTAATAACCGTATCCCAACCTTTTTCCCCTCTAATTTCCACCGGGTCTGATACTGCGAGAATTCTATTGTTTGAGTCTACAGCATAAGCAGTTAATCTGTATAGTTTTCCAATTCTGAAACTATAAATTTTTGAGCTAGTAGTGTACGAGGTACCAGTCATATCCTCATATCCATCGGTAATATTGTAACGAACCCACTTATATCTATCTACACCTGGAATATAATTAAACTTCACCCCAATATCTTGAAACACATCTTCATACTTTTCGTCTTCATTAGGAGATATTGATAAAATGGTTGATGACGAATATTGTGTGGATGCAGTAGTTACAGGTGTTTGCTGTCCCTCCTGTGCAAATGCAGGAACTGCTGAAGTCAATAATGCTAGTGTTGCTAAACTAGTCATAAACTTTTTCATCGTAAAACACTCCTTCTTACTCTTCTTTTTACTCGCCCTCAGAAGAGAAGCAAGTTGACAGGGGAATAGACTTGGTAGCGACATTCGAACATTACAAAATATACACAATTTCCATCTCCTTCCATTTTTTACGAAAACATCATAACACGCAATTTTAAATAATACAACTGTATCATTTTAAGTTACTCTGGCATTTTTTTCGGCTAGTGTCTCCGCAGAGAGCCACCCCTCCCCGTTTATTTATCTTCCAATCGATCCGATACATTACTTCCCGCATCCGAAATTCCCCCGAATATTTCGGTGATCATTGACAGTCATCTTTTCGCGTTTTGTCTCTCATTTCTCAAGCCAATCACATCTATGAGCACGAAAAGAGAAAGCCCCCTTTTTCTTATGAGAAAAAGAAGGCTTTCGACTATGTGTATACGCGTTACGCAAGTACCTCAACTGTGAAGCCACCAGGAGCTTTCACATAAAACGTCCATCCGTGCGATCTTACTGGCGGAGCTACTTTGTAACCATCTTCTTTTAAGCGTTGATTGATTTCATTTACTTTCTCTTCGCTCTCCTGGATGAAGCCGATATGAAATGTCTTGGGATATTGGACTTCGGCACCCTTCATCAAGGTAAACACCAGGCCGTTATCGTCAAATAGGACCCCAAAATTATCGCCACGGGCATCTGCCGACGTATCTAACTTTTTCAGGCCAAAATATTTCTCCAAGAAATCAGAAGCAGCTGGAACATCCGTAACGGTAAGATTGACGTGATTCAATTTCATAATGACCACACATCCTTTGCACGAGATTAATTCAAGCGTAGCACATTCATGCAAGTGCTAATCTTGACAGGCTCTGAGGCTGATCATTGTCATGAATATCCGTCACTTATCTTTAAGGTTTCACGATAAACCTATTTGTTCACAGCTACTTTTGATTTGTTTACGATATGAATGGCATGACCTAACACCGCTTCGGCAGCCTCCAGCCATATCTCGCTTAAAGTGGGATGCGGATGCATGGTTAACGCCACATCCTCTACACGTGCAGCAAGCTCAAGTGCAAGCACACCCTCCCCGATCAGGTTCGATGCATCAGCACCTACAACGTGCATTCCCAACAGCAAATGACTTTCTTGATCCACGATCACTTCTGCAAAACCTTCTCCTTCATCCATGGCGAGTGCTCTGCCATTCGCTCGATAAGGGAAGGCTGCTAGTTTGACTTTATACCCTTGAAGCTCTGCCTCTTCTCGTGTCATCCCCACACCCGCAATTTGCGGCTCGGTAAAAATCACATAAGGGACATAAGGGGAATCTACACTGCTAGGCAGCCCTGCGATCACCTCGGCTGCCACAATCCCTTGCTTCGTCGCACGATGGGCTAACGCAGGGCCAGGTGTTACATCGCCAATGGCAAAAATATGCGACTTGTTCGTACTACCAGTCGATGTCACCGGAATATAGCCGCGCTCGTCCATTTCTACTCCCGCCTGCGCAAGGCCAAGTTCACCTGTGTTAGGCACTCGCCCAATAGTGACGAGCGTTTTATGTGCCGTGATACTTTCAGAACCGTTCTTTTCCGAAGTACATACGAGTGTGACTCTTCCGTTCGCTACCTCAGCCTTTTCTACTTTTGTCGCGATCTTTACCGTCATCCCGAGCAGTTTTGCCTGCTTGAGCACTTCTTGGGAGAGATGGGCAGCTGTTTGCGGCAAAATGCGCTGGGTTGCCTCAATGACGGTCACCTGTGATCCAAGCTTGGCAAACGCCATCCCGAGCTCCATTCCAATATAACCCCCGCCGATAATAGCCAGTGTTTCCGGTACTTCATCCAATGCCAGCATATCAGTAGAATCCAGAATATATTCCCCATCTGTTTTCAAAAACGGTGGAATGAATGGACGTGATCCTGTCGCGATAATCGCTTGTTTGAATTTGTACGTTTCAAAATCGCCACTCGTTTCTACGCCAATCCGATCACTCGAGAGAAATGTCGCTGTCCCCTTTACGACTGTAACCCCATTGGCCTGGCAGAGATAATCGACCCCATTGTTCAGTTGAGCAACGACAGAGGACTTCCACGTCTGCCAGCTCGACATATAGAAGGTCGATTTCCCTGTAGGCAGTTGGATTCCAAGCTTATTCAGACTACTTAGCTTGTGGTATTCACCTGCTGTATGAATCAATGCTTTCGACGGAATGCATCCGCGATTCAAGCAGACTCCACCCAGTACTTCTTTTTCAATTAGAACGACCGATTTCCCCAGCTGCCCGAGACGAATAGCGGCTGCATAACCTCCTGGCCCACCACCGATGACAACCACATCTGTTTCGACTGCTACTTCGCCGACTACCATCTATACCATCTCCGCAAACAATAGATTCGGATCTTCCAGCAGCTCCTTGATCCGGTTGGTAAAACGCACTGCCGTCACACCATCGATCAGGCGGTGATCAAACGAAAGTGACAAGTTCATCATCCAGCGAATGACCCCTTCATCCTCACGCACAACCCATCGTTTCTCCATTTTGTGCAAACTGATAATGGCCACTTCGGGGTGATTAATGATGGGAGTTGCTTGCAGTCCCCCGATTGGACCTACATTGCTGATCGTGAAAGTGCCGCCTGTTATGTGTTCCATGGTCAATTTGCCTTCGCGAGCCAAGCGAGCCAGTTGATCGATTTCTTCTGCGAGTTGAAAAATCGATTTGTGGTCTGCATCCTTGATGACTGGTACGATCAATCCCTCAGGCGTATCTGTAGCAATGCCGATATGGTAAAAGCGCTTGAGCAAGATTTCATTCGTATGCTCGTCAATCGATGCATTAAGCGTCGGGAATTCCTTCAGTGCAATAACCAACGCCTTGATAAAGAACGGCAGGAAGGTCAACTTGATATTTCGCTTATCCGCATGTGACTTTAACTTTTCACGCAAAGCACGCAGCTGATCCATCTCCAGCTCATCGACAGAAGTAACATGCGGAATGATTGTGACTGATTTCACCATATGCTCGGCAATCTTTTTCCGGATGCCTTTTAACGGTAGCCGTTCGATTTCTCCCTGTGACGAGGTGGCTACACGCGTAGCGGACACTGTTTTCGGCTGATCAACTGATTTAGTCTCAACCACCATTGTACTTGCCTCCAACAGACGCTCATTGCCAGTAGCCGTCGTCGGAAACTTAGCTGGTGCTGACTTTTGCAGGCGATTGGCGAATTGGCGCAAATCTTCTTCCGTCACACGCCCCGCTGCTCCTGTACCCGTGACCAACTCGATATCCAGCTTCATCTCCCGTGCTAGCTGCCGAACGTATGGCGTGGCCAATGAGCGTCGGTGATCAGCACGAGCTGGTGCGAAATTGACTGTTTTTTCCGGGTTTACGTCCTTTTCTGGAAGCTTTGTTTCTTCCTTCTTTGCATCCGTTCCTGCATCGATCACGAGAAGGGTAGTTCCTACCTCTACTGTTTCCCCTTCCGCTATGAAAATTTCACGAATGATACCAGTCACTGGCGCAGACAACTCGGCATTCACCTTGTCTGTCTGCACCTCCAAGAGTGGCTGATCCTGTTGAACGGATTCACCCGTTCGTACCAGCACTTTTACGATTTCACCTTCATGCATACCTTCTCCCACATCAGGAAGCTTGAACTCAACCATATGACTCGCTCCTTCTCTTAAAACGTAGCCGTTTCCATAATTCCGTCCTTCACGCGTTCAGCTGTTGGCAAATAGTCATCCTCGATGCTAAATTGCGGGACGGGCACGTCATATCCGGTAATCCGTTTCACGGGAGCCTTCATGTAAATCAATGCTTCATCATTGATGATGGAGATGATCTCTGCACCCAAGCCAGCAGTCTTATGCGCTTCGTGTACGACAACTGCACGTCCAGTCTTTTTGACCGAGGCTATGATCGTATCCCGATCCAATGGATAGAGCGTGCGCAGATCAATGACTTCACAACTCAAGCCGTTTTCGCGCTCGATCTGTTTCGCAGCATCCTCTGCGACACGAAGCATCGCTCCCCAAGCAAAAATGGATACATCCGAGCCTTCCTGGACGACCTTCGCTTTTCCGATGGGCACACGATACATTTCTTCCGGAACCTCTTGTTTAAATGCGCGATACAGCTTGGTCGGCTCTAAAAAAATGACTGGATCAGGATCTTCCATTGCTGCAATCAGCAAGCCTTTCGCATCATAAGGTGTGCTTGGTGCCACAACCTTTAAACCAGGGACATGGGCAAAAAACGTTTCGACACTCTCCGAATGAAGCTCAGGCCCACGAATCCCTGCCCCGTACGGCGTGCGTATGACCAGCGGTACATGGTACTGTCCGCGGGTCCGATAGCGCATGCGTGCAGCATGAGAAACAATTTGTTCAAAGCCCGGATAAATAAAAGCAAGGAATTGAATCTCGACCACAGGAATTTTCCCGTTCATGGCAAGACCGATTGCCGCCCCGATTATTCCCGCCTCAGCTAGCGGCGTGTCCACTACACGGTCCGGACCGTACTTGTGAATCAACTCTTCGGTCGCCCGGAACACGCCACCATTTACGCCAATATCCTCGCCGAGCAGCATCATGCGTGAATCATCTGCCAATTTTTGATCCATGGCTTCCGTGATTGCTTGAATCATCGTCAGTTTGCGTTTCATGCTGGGATTCCCTCCTGCTTCGATGGCTTGACGAGTTCGCTCTCCTGTTCCGTTGCCATCCACGATGGTTCAGCGTAGACGTGCTTGAACATGTCTTCCGGCTTGGACTTCGGATAGCTTTCTGCTTCGACAAGAGCGGCGTCGATTTGTTCATTCACCCGTGCGATTAGCTCTACTTCCTTCGTTTCATTCCACAACCCTTGATTCTCCAGATATACACGTAGCCGTTGGAGTGGGTCGCGTTCTTGACGCCATTCCTCGGACAAGCTCTCTTGATCCCTGTATTTCTTCGGATCATCTGCGGTTGTGTGCGCGCCATAGCGGAATGTCACCGCTTCGATCAACGTCGGTCCTTTGCCATCTAACGCACGTTGCATGGCTTCTTTCATGGTCAGCCAAACAGCAAAGATATCATTACCGTCTATCCGAACCCCAGTGATGTCATACGCGGCCGAACGTTGTGCAATCGTTTTCGATGCAGACTGCTGCGAAAACGGAACGCTGATCGCGAAGCCGTTGTTTTGACAGAAGAAGATGGTCGGCGTTTGAAACACACCTGCAAAATTCAATGCCTCATGAAAATCGCCTTCTGAGCTTGCCCCGTCACCAAAGTAGGCGATGCTGACATGCTTTTCGTTTTGCAGCTTGCTCGCCCAAGCAGTCCCTACCGCATGAACCATTTGAGTCGCGATCGGTACACATGGCGGCATGATGTGCAGATGTTTCGGGCTGATACTCCCTTCCATGTGGCCCATCCAATAGAGAAACACCCGTGCCATGGATTGACCATGGACGATTGCTGCCGCATGGTCTCGGTAGGTCGGGAAAAGCCAATCTCCAGGTGTCAGTGCCATCGCGCTGCCTACTTGTGAAGCTTCCTGCCCTTCAAAGGGAGCATACGTGCCCATTCTGCCTTGTCGCTGCAAGTTAATCGACTTGCGGTCAAACTGGCGAACCAGCACCATATTTTCATACATCTTGATCATCGTTGCCTCGTCTAATTGCCCCTTGAGATCGCCTACCAGCTCACCCGCTGGACTCAATACCTGATATAATGAAGACATGGAAACATCCCTCTCTTTTCGCTGAAAAACACCTTGGTGTCTTTCGATATTGTGACTCTGCTCGTCATGCTTCTGCTTTCCTCCCTATAGAAGAGCAAGTAGCATGCCAATCATTTGAAAGCGATTTCACAACAATACGATTCGAAAATGCTCATTTTTGCATATGCATGATTGCACACAGATGATTAATTCTGATTATTCCGTTTACAAGCCTACTTAGGAGGACTTCGATGTATCAAACCAAGTATTTCCAGGCCAGTGACAATCATGAGCTGGCAAAATTGCTGACAACCATTTTCAGTACGTCCCACGATGGATTGGCGATCTGTGACCGTAACGGCTACGTCCTGCTCTACAATGAGGCGTACTTGAACATCACGGGAGTTCCCGCCGACATCTTGAATAATTTTAGCTTTATGGAGCAAAAAGAAATGCATCTTGTTCCTGACTCTTCTGCTGTACGTACGATTTTGACAAAACAAACCCATAGTGTCGTGATCGATTATGCAAACGGTCGGCAAGCGATTAACACGGCTACTCCGCTGCTCGATCCAAACAAGGAATTATTGTTTGTCGTGGGAAATGTGCGTGACGTCACAGAGCTGAATCAGCTTCAGAAGGAGCTGGAGGAAACACGTCAAATCAGTTCGGCATATCAAAGGGCGCTGGAGCATATCCAAACCGATGGTGACTTTGACGAGCAGATCATTTATCGCAGTGGGCTCATGCATCGAATCGCTTCACTCGCCAAACGCTTTGCGACCAACGACTCCCCCGTCCTTTTGCTAGGCGAGTCGGGTGTCGGTAAGGATGTCATGGCGAATTACATTCACGCCCAAAGCGGACGTACAGGGGAATTTATTAAGATAAACTGTGGGGCCATTCCCGAGCATTTGCTCGAGTCCGAATTGTTTGGCTATGAGAAAGGCGCCTTTACGGGGGCAAGTCAATCGAAGGAGGGATTGTTTGAGCTAGCGGATCGAGGAACCATTTTTCTCGATGAGATTGGAGACCTCCCTTTTCCTTTACAGGTGAAGCTCTTGAATGTATTGCAGGATGGGCGGATTCGCAGACTCGGGGGGAAAACATCGCGTCAGGTTAACATGCGAATCATCGCTGCCACCAATAGCGACCTGGAATCGATGGTGGAACAAAAACGGTTTCGGCAGGATTTGTTCTACCGGCTAAATGTACTTGCTCTCACCATTCCACCCTTGCGTGAACGCCGCGAGGATATTCCGGCTCTCATTTTCTACTATTTGAAAAAGCTCGAATGGAAGTACCAGCAAGAAATGCGCATCGAAACAGATGCGTTAGAGGCACTGATGGATTATGACTGGCCAGGGAATACACGCGAGCTGAAAAATGTGGTGGAACGTTCTTTCCACATGTGTGAAAATGGGCGAATTACATTTGATCAGTTACCGGTGTCCATTCGCAATACCCAGCAGACAGCCCTGCCGCTCCATCTCGCCAAAATGGATGAGCTGTTGCCGCTAAAAGAAGCGGTCGAACGGTTTGAACGTGCATATATCCAACGACTCTTGAAAGAGACAGACACCATGCAGCAGTGTGCGGATAAGCTGCAAGTGAACATATCCACGCTCGTGCGAAAAAAACGCAGCCTCAGAATTAAATAGCGCAAAAGGAAAAGCCCGATACGCGTAGGTTCGGGCTTTCTCGTTATTTCAGAGTGTGGTCTCGCAAAGCATCCGAGGGCTATTTCACAAGCCCTTCTCTTAATGTGTGGATCCCATGCTCTAGATACCCCTTCAAACAGCTTAAGACGTACACCCAGCCTTCTTTATTGTCGACTATTTTTTGAAGGAGCGCAGGATCATTTTCTTGAAAACCCTCTTCGTTCACTTCAATGATCGTCGTGGCTTCATCCAACGCTTTTAACGTAATCGTTACGGTATTTTCTTCTCCAGCCCACTGGAAAAAGATGCGCTTATTCACTTCGATTTCATGAACGGTAATCCCTACTTCTGCGTTGTAAATATCGTAGAATAACGTAATGTTCTTCCCTTCCTCCCACCTTGCCGAGCTGGAAGAGAACCAGAAGTTGCCGATTTTCGCCGGGTCCACGAAAGCTTCGAACACTTCATGCGCAGGTCTGTTAATCTGAAATTTTGTAAGATTATTCATGCATCCGTCAACTCGCTTTCTGATTGCTGCTTCCACCGTATCATAATCACATTTGCGAGACAAACGATAGAATGACTCCCTTTTATTCTTTTACTGCCCCAGAAGTAAGGCCAGAGATAATCCGCCTTTGGAAAATCAACACCATTACTACGAGAGGGATCGTCACGATGATGGAGGCAGCAGATATTTCTCCCCACGGGATTGTAAACATTCCCTGAAACATGACGATTCCCACAGGCACAGTCTTCATCGCTTCCTGTGTATTCAACGTCAGGGCGAACAAAAATTCGTTCCACGCTGCTATAAAAACGAGGATGGCCGTCGTAAAAACCCCAGGCATGGCGAGTGGGAAAAACACTTTGGTCATCGTCTGCCAAATGCTCGCGCCGTCTACTTTGGCTGCTTCGCCCAAATCACTCGGTATTTTGCGGAAAAAGATGGTCAAATTCCAGATCGCAAGCGGAAGCGCGAAAGTTGTATAAGGAATGATCAGACCGATGTAGCTGTTTGTTAAGCCCATCGATTGCATGAACATAAAAATAGGCGAAATAGTAGCGATCTGCGGAAACATGGACACAGCCAGTACGACACCTAATATAATTGTCTTTCCCCGAAAGGACAGCCAGGCAATCGCATAGGCAGCAAAAGAAGCGATCGTAATGGAGTAGAGTGTGGTTAACGTCGCCACGACAGTCGAATTCCACAAGTAACGGGCAAACGGTCTTTCCGTGAAGACGCGGACAAAGTTGTCAAATGAAGGATTTTGGATGATAAAATGAAAGGCTCGCTCTCCAAACAGCTCCGCTGGTGGCTTCAATGCTGCGAGGAGAATCCATAAAAACGGGAACATCACTAGAAAGACGAATAGCAGTAAACCCACGTAAAACAAGGGACCCGTATGTTTGCGCATCCAATCACCTCCTTATTTGCCACTGCCATCACTCAGCAGATCAGCTCCTAATATTTTGACATAGCCGATGGAGATCAGCGCCACACATAAAAAGACAATGACTGCGAGCGCGGAGCCTTCTCCGAAGCTCATTTGAGCAAACATCGTTTTGTACGCGTAAATAGAAATGGTCTCGGTCGAGTTCCCAGGTGCCCCACCTGTCAGCGTGTAAATCAAATCAAACACACGAAATGCATCCAATGTACGGAACAATAATGCCACCAGAATGGTTGATTTCAGCATCGGAAGCGTAATACGAAAAAATTGCTGGGTCCGGGTTGCACCGTCCACAGAAGCTGCTTCATACAAGCTTTGCGGGATCGTTTGCAGGCCTGCGAATAAGAGCAAGGCCATGAATGGCGTCGTCTTCCACACATCTGCCAAAATAACGGAAAACATGGCGCCAGCCTTAGTCGTCAGGAGCATCCCCATATCTGAGATCAGCCCTGCCTGCTCAAAAAGATAGGCGACGATGCCATTTTGCCCGTCGTACAAAAACTTCCACATCATCGCGGAGATAACAGTTGGAATCGCCCACGGTATTAACACGGTTGCTCGAACAAGACTCCTTCCATGAAAAGGGCGATTGATCAACAGGGCAATCAATATGCCGAGCACCAATTCAATGGCAACGGAGATAACGGTAAAAAACGCTGTATTGTACAGAGCCCCCCACATCCGAGCGTCTGTTAAAAACTTCTTGTAGTAGGCAAAGCCAACAAAGTTGGGCTCGATAATCGAAGCTTCAATGCCTTGGATTACGCCAAGAGCACCCTCTGGCTTTGCAAGCAGCTTTTGTTCACTCATTTGCAAAAGAACCGCTCTGACTTCCGCCAAGCTAGTTTTGATTGCGTCTGTTTGTTCGTTCGAGAGGCTCACATATTTGAGTTCTGTGGGGACTGGTTTAAATTCCAGCAATAGCTGGTCGATCATTTGGTATCGGCTCGCGATCTCGCCTGTTTGGTTGAGGGAAGTGTTCAGTTGTTCGATTTGCGCTTGGAGCGCGTTCAGTTTTTCCTTTGATGACCCTTCTGCAGAGTCCGCCTCCCTCTTCACATACCGGAGCAGATTGGGTAACGTACTGACGTAGCGCTCCATATCTAGTCCGTATGAAGAGTGAATCTCTGATTTCGTCGGGTCGTTCAACCGGATGTCGTGCAGACTGATCCAAAAGGATCGCATGACAGGCCAAATCGCGATAACAAGTATGATGAGCAGTGCAGGAAAAATCAGCAAATACCCCATCTGTTTTTCTGAGAGAGACATTTTGGTTGATCGATTCATCCGTTCACCACCTTCCTTCCCACTAGAAGCTTGCTTGTGATTGCCCGATCGTTGTGTAACTTCCAAGGATGCCGATTAGACCCCCTTGGAAGCTCCACATGTTGCCGCTTATTTTTTCATCAGGTCGTTCATCTGCGTTTCCATGTTTTGCACCGCTTGCTCGGCTGTTTGCTGCCCTGCAAGCGCTTTGGATACTTCGATCTGGATCACTTCCGAAATTTTTGGATAGATCGGAGTCGTTGGACGAGATACAGCAGCGCTTACGCCATCGACGAAATCTTTGTTGGCAAACAACGGACTGGCTTTTTGAACATCAGCATCATCGTAGGCTGGCAAATAGGTTGGTGCGAGCCCACCTTCTACCGCGGATATTTTCTGACCCTCTGGACCTGTCATGAATTTGAGGAATGCCCAAGCTTCTTTCGGGTGCTTCGAGAACTTGTTGATTCCGCCCATCCAACCGCCGAGTGCTGCTGCGGAGCCTGCATCGCCAGCTGGCAGTGGAGCGATCCCGACTTGACCGACGATTTTGGACTGAGCCTGATCCTGCGCCAACGCGAACTGATACGGCCAGTTGCGGATAAAAGGTGCCTGCCCCTCGAGGAATGCCGTATGTGATTCCGGCTCCATGAATGTGGTGATATTGGTTGGGACGAAATCGGATTTGACGACCTCGATCATTTTTTTCAACCCTTTGATCGTAGCTGGATTGTTGACCGCTACTTTTCCTTGTTCATCCAAAATTTTTCCACCGTACGATGCACTGAACTCGACAAAGTTACAAACCAAACCTTCATATTGCTTGGCTTGCATCAAGTAGCCGAACTTCGTGCCGCCCTTGCCCTTCGTTGCTTTTGCTTGGGCAATCAAGTCATCCCACGTCTTTGGAGCATCGGTTACGAGATCTTTGCGGTAGAACAAGAGACCCGCGTCGATAAACTTGGGCATGGTCCATTGCTGGCCGCCAAAGTTCCCGGCATCCATGGCCCCTTTGATATATTTTCCGGTTTCGATTCCATCTTGCTCCATCAGGCGATCGAGCGGAAGGAGATAACCCGCTTGTGCGAATTCGGCTGGCCAAATGACATCGAGGTCAAACACGTCGATCTCAGACGATTGTGCACTGAACATCGTGACGTACTGGTCATGGCTTTGTCCTGTATCCGCAGGCATTTCGCGAATCTCAATCTCGATATTCGGATTTACTTTTTGAAACGCCTCCACGAGCTTTACAGTGGAATCCGTTGAGTCTTTGCCCCGTGCGTAGACGAGCTTGATTTTTTCTGCTGGTTGCTGTGCTGGCTCTGTTTTGGGTGCGGATGGTGTTGCAGGCTGTGATGGGGTTGTATCCGTAGAAGCTTGCTGTGGTGTGGAGGAACATGCTGCCAATGAGAAGGCCATTACTAAGGTAAGTCCAACGGATGTAAGTCTTTTCACAACTTTCATCTAAGTAACCCCCTATGCTATGTTTTAAAACGCACTGCTTCACCTTTTTGTGCGGATGCGTAGATGGCTTCGATCAATCTGTTGATGTACAAGGCTTGTTCCGGTGTGCAGAGAACCTCTGCCTTCCCTTCGATGGCGTCGATGAAATTACGGAATAAGAGTACGCGTTCTTTTTGAGGCTTTGGTTTTATTTCTGTCGAGGCAGTTACGCCGTTCCACTCGTGGTAAAGCGTGAACTGGTTATCCAATAAACGCAGGGATGCCCCGCCCTCTTGTCCATACAGTTGAAGGAAAACGTTTTCCTCTTCAATGTGAGAAGCCCAGCTTGCATCAAGCGTAAGCGACAATCCGTTTTCAAAAGTGATCATCGCTACAGCCATATCTTCCACGTCAAACTTCCCGCTATCGTCGATCCTGCCCCACTCTGACAAGCCACGTTTGTGAGGCCCGAATTGCGCGTACGTTTGCCCGAGGACGGATACAGGCTTTGGATGATCCAAGAGCCACAAGGTCAAATCGAGCATATGTACGCCGATATCAATCAACGGACCGCCGCCTGCCCATTCTTTTTGTGTAAACCAGCTTCCCCATCCTGGAATTCCATTTCGTCTGACCCAACCGGTCTTGGCGTGATAAATGTTTCCCAGCTTTCCTTCTTTCAGCCACGTTTTGACTTGTAGGGAATCGCTTCGGAATCGGTTGTTTTGTGCGACCATGAGGATTTTATCTGCTTTCTTCGCGGCTTCGATCATTTCTGTTGCTTCCTGGGCATTCATCGCCATCGGCTTTTCGCACAGCAAGTGTTTGCCTGCTGCAAGCGCACTTTTGGTTGCTTCTGCATGCAAGTAGTTCGGGACACAAACAATGATCGCGTCTGTATCAGACTCTTGTAGCATGGCCTCGTATTCGGTGAAAACCTGCGGGATGTCATGTCGCTTTGCACGATAGGAAGCCATTTCTGCGGAAATATCTGCAATGGCAACTACCTCTGCTCGCGGCTCTTCCTTGATCGCCTCCAAGTGTGCTTCTGTAATCCCACCTGCACCGATGATTCCGATTTTCCATTTGCGCCGATTCGTCATTTTCTCCCCTCCTACACCCACCATAGATTCTGGACTGGTTCTCGCAAGATGACTTGCTGTAGATTTTGAACAGCGCGCGAAAAGCCTTCCTCAATCGACATGATGGCATCCTCGTGCTCGATGCTCACGACATAATCGTATCCATTCATACGCAGTGCACTCATCATATCCGCCCACTTCTGCTGCGAATGCCCATAGCCTACGGTTCGGAAATACCAAGCACGTTCATGTAGATTGG
The DNA here is from genome assembly GCF_013284285.1 of Brevibacillus sp. HB1.4B. Classification (NCBI taxonomy): domain Bacteria; kingdom Bacillati; phylum Bacillota; class Bacilli; order Caryophanales; family Paenibacillaceae; genus Brevibacillus; species Brevibacillus sp. HB1.4B. Next base: position 544,595 of record NZ_JABSUT010000001.1, on the reverse strand, counting down.
CGTAGGAATTCATATCCGTCAGCCCGTACATGTTCACTTTTTCCTGGTCAATATACGTGTCTTTCGCATGGAAATGATAGATGGCTTTTTCTTTGCCCAAGATTTTGATCGCAGCTACCGGATCAATCCCTTGCCACCACATGTGACTTGGATCGAAGTTTGCCCCAATCCCCTCGCCTACCTGTTCCCGCAGCTTCAGCAGTGTCCCTGGCGTGTGTACGAGAAAGCCGCCATGTAGCTCCAACGCAACCTTGACATGATGCTCAGTCGCATACGCAGTCCATTCGCGCCAGTACGGGACGAGCTTCTCGTTCCATTGCCAATGGAGAACGTCTCGATACTCATTGGGCCAAGGAGCAACCGGCCAGCTCGGGTACTTCGCTCCTTCGTGGTCGCCTGCCGTGCCAGAAAAGCAATTGACCACAGGCACCTCCAGCATCTCGGCTAGCTGTACCGTTTTCACAAACGTATCGTGGGACTGCTGCGCAAAGCTTTTATCTGGTGTCAACGGGTTGCCGTGACAACTAAGCGCGCTGATTATCAATCCCCGATCCTCTACTGCTTTTTTGTACGCTCGTCTTTTTTCTGGACTTTCCAACAGCTCATCCAGATTGCAGTGTGCATTGCCCGGATAGCAGCCTGTGCCGATTTCCACCGCCTCTAAACCTGCTGCCTTCACATGATCCAGCATTTCTTCGAACGACTTCTCGCTAAAAAGAACGGTAAATACGCCAAGCTTCATATCTCTTCACCCCTTTTGAATGCGTAAACTCGTTTGCTTCTTCTATATGGTAAGACTTGTTGCCTCACTCCAATAAAGCGCTTACAGTTTGGCGAATCACGAGATGGTGTGGGACGGCGCTCATTCTCTCTACAGGTTCATGGCGGATTTGTCTGAGTAATTGCTCTGCTGCGGCTTTTCCATACATGAACGGGTCATTGTGCACGGTGGTGAGCATGGGGCGGGAAAGTGAGGCAAGCTCCAAATTGTCGAAGCCCATGACGGAGATGTCTTCTGGTACACGAATGCCATGATCGTACAAGTAATTGAGGACGCCAACCGCCATCAGGTCTGTGGCGACAAAAACGGCCGTCGGACGAATTTTTTCCTCACAAATACGGCGCATGGCTTCGTAACCGCTCTTGGCTGTGAACTCTCCTTCCACGACGAATCCTTCATGGATGGGTAAATCATGTGCCCGCATGGCTTTTCGGTAACCCCCCATGCGATCCAGACCGCACGGCGGGTCCCATAACGGACCAGATATACACGCGATTTTTGTATGGCCTTGCGAGATGAGATAGGCGGTAGCATCATAGGAGGCTTGCACATTATTGACGTTGACAGTAGGAATCTGATAGCCGGGCAAATCGTGGCCGGTAACAACAAGGGGAACCTGAATCTCTTGCAGCGTCTGGATATTGCCCTCCAGGAAATGAATACTCGCGATAATGACACCATCGATTTGTTTTTCTTTGAACAGTCGCAAGTACTTCAGCTCTTTGTCCACCACTTCATCGGATATGGCCAAAAACATGCTGTAGTCGTACTCGCTAATGACGCTGTCAATTCCGTAAATGAGATTGGAGTAAAAATTGTTGGAGATATCGGGAATCATCACCCCGATGATGCGGGTTTCTTTGCTAACCAAGCTCCTGGCAATCGCATTCGGCTGAAAGCCCGTCTCTTGCACGATTTTCAAGACTCTTTCTCGCAGCTCTGGACGGACTGGCTTGGAATTGTTCAGCACGCGCGAAACAGTCGCGATGGAAACGTTGGCGAGTTGTGCGATGTCTTTAATGGTTACAGTAATGGTTCTTCACTCACTTTCTATCTAACGGGTAAACGTTTTCCTAATCTGAAAATAACACCCAGCTTTTGTTTTGTCAATATTCAGTTAATTATAAATGCTGTTGACATCACGAGAACGTTACTAAATAATGTACCATATAATTTAGTTACTAAATTAATTATGTATGAAGGAGGTTTTGTCATGAATGTTTTGCTTACAGGAATAACAGGTTATGTTGGATCTGTAGTCGCCGAGCATTTTCAGTCTCTGGGGTATCAGGTTGCTGGACTTGTTCGATCGGAAGAGAAAGCGGAGCTGTTGCTCTCACAAGGGTTCACCCCTATTGTTGGCGATCTTGCGGATACCACACTGCTAACAGAAAGTGTTAAAAAATTCAATGGTGTCATTCATATGGCGATCTCGCACACACCTGATATGGAAAAACTCGATGTAGCAGCGGTTCAAGCCATGCTGAAAGGTTTGGAAGGCACTGGGAAGCCATTTATTTATACGAGCGGTACGCTGATCTATAACGATACGTACGAGAATGTCGTGAATGAGGACTCTCCTCTTGATCCGTTGCCTTTTCTCCAATGGAAAGCGAACCAGGAGCAGGAAGTTTTAGGAGCAGCCGAGCGTAATATTCGTACGATCGTCATACGTCCAACGCTTGTATACGGTCGAGGCGGTGGACTCGTCCAAGCAACGATTCAAAGGGCGAAGCTCTCTCAATCAGCCAACTATATCGATGACGGGCAAACGGCATGGTCTACGATCGATGTTGATGATTTAGCGAGACTTTACGAATGCGCTTTTTTACGAGCACAGCCAGGATCATTATTCAATGCAACTTCCAAGGAAATGATCACGACGAAAGAACTCATGACTTCGATTGCTAAAATAGCTGGGATAGAAAAAGTGGAATCATGGAGTTATGAGGATGCGGCCAAAGCATTAGGACCAGCCGCTTGGGGGGCAAGCATCAACCAGAGAATATCTGGATTGCGTGCGGAACAGCAGCTGCAATGGAGCCCCTCTGCGAACTCGATCCGCAAAGAGCTGGAGCAAGGTACTTATCATAAACAATAAAAAACCATAGTCCGTCATCGAACTATGGTCGTGCTTCATCGCTATCCTGATACGTATGCAGGAATCTGATTGATTTCGTTAATATGCGTATGAGTGCCTGCGCATCATCCGTACCAAGATGCTCATGCAATTGCTGAAAACGATTAAACAGCTCTTGCTCTCTCGCTGCCACAAAATCAAAGCCCTCTTTCGTAGGGGCTACGAGAATGGAGCGTCGATCCTTGGGTCCCACGGTACGGGTGATAAGCCCAAGCTGTTCGAGTGACTGAATGACATGCGTCACAGCTGCTGACGTTATTTTCAACTGCTTACCTAGCTCGGAAACTCTGATGCCGTTCGTGCCTGGGGGACTTACGTAGGTCAAGTGAACAAGCAAATTCAATTCGCTCTGACGGAGGTCTTTCGACGGACTGAAAACATGTCCGATCCGCTTTAACTGACCAAATACGAGAGCCAGCTCTTTCGTCGTATGATCAATGGTAACATCCGAGTTTGTATGGTCTGTACTCATCCGTTTAGACTCCCATTCTTTGATGGTATCAATCGATTATTTACGAAAAGAAATGACATTGTCAAGAATGAGAGTCCACATACGACTCGAAAAAGCACCGTATGCCAGGTCTGAACTCTGACATACGGTGTTTATCCTACCTACTCTATTCTGGGAAGCAGAACTGCATCTTGCTAAACGATCTGCGCAATTCGATCACCTTAGACTGGACTACCTCGGGCTTTTCCCTGCCTGACAACACACTTACAATCAGCTCTGCAATCGTATTCATCTCTTGTTCCTTCATGCCAAAGCGAGTGACTTCTGTCGTCCCGATACGCAAACCACTTGGGAAGTCCCAATCCTCTGGTCCGTCACCTGGAATCAAATTTTTGTTCGTGATGATGTTCGCTTCTGCCAACCGCTTGCCTACCTCGTAACCACCGCCAAACTCTTTTACGTCCAGAATGACTTGGTGTGTACGTGTATAGCCTTTGTGCGCGCAAAGCACGCGAATTCCCCGTTCATCGAATGCTTTTCCCAGTGCTTGTGCATTCGTCACAATTTGCGCCATGTATTCCTTGCCAAACGCCAAAAACTCCGCCGCCGCTGCAGCCAATGCCGCTACCCGGTTGACTTGATGTGTCGCGGCAAGTGCTGGGAAGATGGCATCTGTAATCGGTACCGATAGTTCCGGGTCGTTCCAGACGATGATGCCGCTTTGTGGACCGCTAAACGTTTTGCCAGCAGAGCCAGTTATCACACATGCCCCTTCTCGCAACGGGTCCTGAAATTGACCGCCACCGATCAATCCCAGCTGGTGTGCGCCGTCAAAATAAATGCGACCGCCCCATTCTTTCACGATCTCAGCCATCTCCTTCAGTGGAAATGGAAATAAGGTCATTGAGGCGCCTAAGGTAACAAGCTTTGGCCTAACTTGTCGTGCGACCTTTGCGAACTCGTCCAGATCAACGGTAAGCTCAACGGGGTCCATTGGCACATCGACAATTTGCAAACCGCGAATGCCAGCAGGCCCGTCTACCCGATTGCTGGAATGCCCCCCAAACGGTTGCGAGATCGTCATAATCGTGTCGCCCGGTTGCGTTAACGCCGCGTAGACTGTCATGTTACCGATCATGCTCGCTACCAATCGATGGTCAGCAAAATTGGCTTGGAATACTTTTTTCAATAGCTCAACACATAACGCTTCGATTTCATCGATATATTTCGTGCCAGCGAACCATCTCTGTGTGCTGCCGATATGTCCTTCCGCAGCGCGAGTACCAACCTCAGAAGCGAGCAGTTGACGTACGATGGGCGTGGTGGGTGCTTCTGGTGCGAGCAAATTCAGGCATTCCTCGCCTCGCCAAATCGCATTGCGGTTGACAGCATTCACGATCTCTTGCTGGATCAGACGGTGGGATGGACTCTCTTCGATAATGGAACGCGCCCATTGCAAAACACGTGAATCATGTACTTCCCCCTTCATTTCAACCGTACTCATGCCATTACCCCCTATTCATCATTGGAAGTGTTCGTAAGCAATTTGCCGAGGTTGATCCAGTTTTCTTCCATCAAAGAAGAGGCAAGCTGACTGTTGTTGTCTCGAATCGCTTCGATAATTCTGCGATGCTGTTCTACTGATTCCACCCCTTCTAAGGAACCGAACCGAGCAAATTCCAAACGCCGAATTTTCGGTACAACTCGCTCAAGTGCCAGGTAGATTTCACGATTCCCCGCAGCCTCGAGGATCACATCGTGAAAGCCGTCATCTGCTTCGATCGCTTTAATCACATCTTGCTGTTCGAGTGCGACCTCCAGCTTTTCATTCCACTCCTCCAGACTACGGATGACCTCTGACTCAAGTGGCATCGCCAAACGTGCTGCCAACCCGTGCAAGGCCGCAACAACAGGAAAAGCGTTCTTCGCCTCCTTTTCAAGTAAGGGTGTCACCCGCGTTAGAGAGCCCGGAACGGATTCAATAAGCCCTTCGTCCTCCAACCGTTTGAGCGCTTCTCTCACAGGTGTTCGGCTGACGCCAAATAAAGCCGCCAGCTCGTTGTCGTTGACTCGTTGTCCTGGCTTTAGTTCTAGCATGATGATCGCTTTCTTCAAGCCTTGGTATACTTGTTCGCGTAATGTGGGGCGTTCGATTTGTTTGATTAGGTTTGTGTCCATGAAACCAATATATTGGTTTTGTTTATTTCTGTCAATTTTAAATATTTAGATATATTTTCCGCGCGCGTGATTTTGAAAATCGAATGATTTTCCCCCTCTAACTATTAGCAGTTATACCAAACGTACAGAAAAAGAGACTGCCCCACCAGTATCATTTACGAATGGGATAGCCTCTTCATTTTTGAACGTAACGCTATAATTCTGCCGGAGGACAACAATACTCCCGTACAATCTGCTCCTTCATCTCTTCAACCGGAAACCCTTCCGGATAAGTCGTCATCATCAGCATTGCGCCTTGGAGCGCGGAAGAAAAATAGAGCGATCTCAATCTGGGCTGCTTTACGCCTAACTGTTTGAATATCTGGCACTGGACTTCAAACTGCCTGCGTGACTCCTCATTTAATTGCTCTCTGTAAGAAGCAAGTACCCGATCATCTTCGGGCTGCGTCTGCAAATTCAAGTAAAAACGATAGACATCCGGTCGCTGGTAAACGTTATCAAGCGCACCGTCGACAATATGGCGCAGCTGTTCGTGCGGCGTTGCGAGCTTCGTAGCAGCCTCCATCACTTCTTTTACTTCCTCGATCCGTACCTGGACCATCGCGGCGAGAAGCTCTTCTTTGCCTTTGTAATAATTGTAAAGCAGTCCTTTCGATATCTGGGCCTGTTTCGCTACATCGTCGATTGAGGTCGCGTGGTAGCCTTTTTTTATGAAGAGCGTCATCGCAGCTGCATGGATTTTGTCTTTTGCGGCTTGGCGAATACGTTCATTTTCAGCTGGGGTACGAGGCACGGTTTAGTCAATCCTCCAAAAATTCAGTGATAGCGCGAGCGATTTCTTCAGGATGCGTCAACGTCGGTTTATGATCGGCACCCGTAATCTCGATAAACCTTCTCTCTGGTAATACTTCTTTAAAATATTCAGCAATCCGCTGCGCATCCAGGGCATCTTCCTTCCCGATAATGAAGCATGCCTGATTGGCTAATTCTTTGAGCCGCTCAATGGCAGGGGGCTGCGGCCATACGGACTCCCATGTCGCCCACTCGAACATTTTCGCTAGATTATGCTTCGCCATCTCTACCAGTAGGTCCTTCTGCGGACTTGCCATCACGAAGCGGTACGGGCAGGCCGATAAGGACAGCTCTACCATTCGGTCAACATCCGGTGCTGCTTGGATTTTCTGCATCCATTCCGTGAACGGCTGACTCGGTGTATACCCTGTCACATCAGGAGCAATCAGCACGAGCTTGCTCACTCGCTGCGGATAAGTCAGCGTAAAATCCATAGCAATTCGACCGCCTATCGAGTGCCCTACGAGCGTGGCTTCGTCCAGCTGGAGATGGTCCATGACAGCAAGTAAATCATCGACGTAGTTCGCTGTCTCTGTTGGAGACGGCGATTTCCCGCATCCGCGTCCGTCGAAAGCGATGACCTGATAATGCTTCGCCAGAATCGGCGCGACGAACGTCCAATCTCGCAAATCAGCACCGCCACTGTGCAAGAGAATAACTGGTTTTCCTTCTCCTGTAACCTCATAGTACAAATCCATCGGTGATCCCTCCGTGAATTGTAGATTTGGTATATGATCCCAGTTTATTATTGAATGAACGTTTAGTCAATAATAAACAATTGCATTCCCATACAAAACAAAAAGCCCTAATCAACATGATCAGGACTTACCTCTTCACGTCAGACACAGAACAATCACGCTTCCGACTGAATACGCTTCGCCTCTGCATACAGCACTTGAATGAACTTTTTCATATTAATCCGAATATCTGAACCAGGCGATGCGGCATTGCTCTTTAACTCCGCCATCTTCTTCCACACATATGTAAAATCAAAAAACTGCGAAGCGTAATTTTCGAACTTCCAATTCGAGAGGTCTGCAAGCCCAAGAGACGCCAAATGATTCAGCGACTGATAGATCGCTCGACGGACTCTCTGCTCAGAAGCTTTGACAACCTTGGCGACTTGTGGATCGTCCACTGCTACTCCGATCCTGTCCTGTGCAACTGCCACAAAAATCTCTTTCAGGGCTGGAAATCCATTTTTAAACGTATGCGTCTGTTCGTATCCATGCAAGAAGTCCAAAATATCTAGCAAATCGTTGCTTCCATTGTCTCCCGCGATACCCAGCTCCGTTAACAGAAACTGACCCGCCTCTCGAAGTGGTTTGCCCTGTGACGGACGAAGTTGTCCGGAAGGCTGCTGGTCCACTTGCATGACGGCATTCAGCGATTTGTGAATGTCCCGTATCGAACGCTCTAGGCGAATTTTCTCGATCACTTTTTGGAGGATGGTCACGACTTCGATCTTGTTTACGGGCTTGATAATGTAGTATTCACTTCCAAGGGCGTAAGCTTGGGCAATCAAATCTTTCGTTTCTGCCTGAGAAATCATGACGATCTTTCCTGTGAATGTCGGCTTCACTTGTCGAATCGTCTCAATCCCATCCCGGTTGGGCATGAACAAATCGATCAGCAAAATATCTACGTTGCGTGCGGTTAACGTATGACCGTCTACCATCGAGCCGTCAGATGCTTCCCCCACGACTTCGCCCAGATTCTCGTCTTCAATGATTTCCGTCAACATAAGACGTACAGCATCATCGTCATCAACTAAATAAAACAGCATCTTCTCACTCTTTCTTCGTTATCGGATCAATTGGTAATCGCATGAGAAATGTTGTCCCCTTCCCATCTACTCCATCCTGTAAGGAGATTTCTCCTTGCCATTGTTCCACCAATTGTTGTACATAAGACAGTCCGATCCCTGTAGAGGGGTTGCCGGTTCGATCGTATTTCGTAGTAAAGCCAGGCTTGAACAGCAAAGCCTTTCGCCGCGGAGGTACCCCCGGTCCGTCATCGTTGATTCTGATTTCCACAACATCGCCTATCCGATCAATTTCAATGGAAATAGCTCCTGTTTGCTGGATGGCTTCCACTGCATTTGCCACCAGATTATTGATTAGGGAAAGCATCATGAAAACATGGTAGAGCGGATGTGTCCCCGAAATGGAAGCTGTGATTTGTATGTCCTTCTCCAACAAAGTTGCATACTTCATATTGCTTCGATTAATAATGTCCACGAGCTGATGGATGTCCATGTAGTCCGAAATGCTTTCATCGGATATCAGCTTGTGAAGCCCAGCAAAAATACGTTGGTTGTCCTTTTTAATCTCGTGAACCTCGCCTGCGACAATCAATGCACGCTTGGCGAAGCTCTCTACATTCGAAGATACTACCTGTTCTTTATGAAGCTCATGCAAGCCCTGGTATAGCTCGAAAGACTTCATACTGATACTTTCGGCATTTTGCAGTGTTTTTTTCAGATGAATCGATTCCTCATACAGGTTTGAAATCAGCATCAGCATATGCTCGTTCTGTTTTCTTGTCTGTTGCTCCCGCGACTGTGCTTCGTACAGCTTCATCATATTGAGAAAACTAATCACGATAAAGCTGTGGGATAGCGCGATGACAAGCATCTCTTGCACCGCTCCCCAAGTGAGGACAGTATCCAGTAGCACATATTGGGATAGAACCTCCAACAGATCAGCCAATACCTCAATGACCATCCCCATCAATCCAACCAGAATCGTCCTGTTGTGAAAACGGCGCATTCCGGTTAGATAAAACAGAACAGAATAGGCGAAATAAAAGAAAAAGCTAGAATAATGCGCTTGGAGGGAAGCCTCCCATGCTGTATGATTCCCCGCGATGAGGTCGATCACAATCCGAAAGCATACGACCGTCATCCCCGTCAAAAAGCCAGCGAGCACAGATGGAATTCGTTGAAACAGTAATAAAAAGAAGAAAAAGGTAGGAGCTCCAAAGCTAATTCGAAATGTCTCATTGACGGGATAAAATTTCAACTCTCCTGCCAACGGGACCGTAATGAGCATGAGCGCCAATATATACCAATCTCGTTTTACTTGTGTCTGAACACGCATGCCTCTCACTTCCCATGTTGTTTCTTGATGCCCCTATCTATTTTTATCGAGAATGTGTAAAAAGCACAAGTCTCAAAAAAAATGTGAAACTCACATGAAACAATCTGTGAGTTTTTGTTTTATTTTGTAGGGTGGTTGTAAAGTGATCATTATATGTATTTCGCGAAGCATGGAAGCGCTTTCTATACACTTCGCGTTAGAGCAATGTATTCGATTTTTGGGGGGAAAGGCGTTGATTCAACAGGTTTTACTCGTGGATGAATTACAACAATGGGTGGAACAATATCGTTCCAAGGCATCTGAAGGAAAATGTGCCAGTTATATCCCTGCTTTGGACAGAACGGATCCGAATCAGTTAGGTATTTGTATCATCGAGCCTACAGGAAAAATGCACACGGCGGGTGACTGGGAAGTTCCTTTCACGATGCAAAGTATTTCCAAAGTAATCAGTTTTATTGCTGCTTGCTGCTACCATGGTATCCCTTACGTGTTGGATCGGGTAGATGTAGAACCGACTGGAGATGCATTCAACTCCATTATCCGTCTGGAAATGAACAAACCAGGTAAGCCTTTTAATCCGATGATCAATGCGGGAGCGATTACGACCTCTTCACTTCTCCCTGGTCAAACACCGGATCATAAACTGCGTTACTTGTATGCATTTTTCAGTAAAATTACTGGTGTAACGCCAACGGTGAACGAGGAAGTGTTTCTTTCCGAATGGGAAAACTCTCACAGAAACCGGGCACTCGCCCACTATTTAAAGGATACTGGCTATTTGGCGTGCGAAGTGGAAGACGCTTTGGAGGTCTATCTCACCCAATGCTCGATTGAAGTTACCACCGAGCAAATTGCCTTGATCGGTCTCCTTTTGGCACTCGATGGCTACCATCCGATGCGCAACGAACAAGTTCTCCCGAAAGATGTCGTCCGTTTAGCCAAAGCACTGATGCTCACCTGTGGCATGTACGATGCATCGGGCAAATTCGCCGCGAATGTTGGCCTGCCAGCAAAAAGTGGCGTCTCTGGCGGAATCATGACACTGGTTCCTCCTAACCGCAAACCACATTCACCGTTTCAAGATGGTTGTGGAATCGGTATTTTTGGACCTTCCATTGATGGTTGTGGAAACAGTGTAGCGGGCGTTTCTTTGTTAAAACATATGGCTCAGGAATGGGATGTAACGATTTTTTAGAGAATACTAAGGAAACATTCATAAAAAAATTCGAGGTGACACGATGCAACAATTCCTACTTGATGTAACAGCTTCCATAAACGATTTTTTGTGGTCCTATATTATCATTGTCATGCTAATCGCGTTAGGCTTGTTCTTTACCTTCCGAGGTAAATTTTTGCAAGTACGTATGTTGCCGGAAATGATCCGTTCCATTAAAGAAGGCAGAGCGAAAGACGATGGTGGCATCTCCCCTTTTCAAGCTTTCGCTATTAGTATGGCCGCGCGTGTCGGCACAGGGAACATTACAGGAATTGCCATTGCCATTGCTTTAGGTGGTCCTGGCGCCGTATTCTGGATGTGGGTCATTGCCATTATCGGTTCGGCATCCAGTTTTGTTGAGAGTACGCTCGCTCAGATTTATAAAATCAAGGATAAAAACGGTTTTCGTGGCGGTCCGGCTTATTACATGGAAAAAGGGCTGAACAAACGTTGGATGGGAGCACTGTTTGCTGTCCTCATCACCCTTTCGTTTGGTCTCGTATTTAACGCCGTGCAATCCAACACTATCACAATTGCCTTTGAAAATTCGTTCGGTACCGACCGATTGACAATCGGAATTATCATGACGATCGCATTTGCATTGATTATTTTCGGTGGTGTGAAACGCATCGCAAAAATGTCTGAGTACATCGTGATTGTCTTGGCCGTGTTGTACATAGGTATGGCCCTGTTTATTGTGATGATGAACATCACCGAGATGCCTGCACTGATCGCGTTGATTGTGAAAAACGCGTTTGGATTCGAGCAATTCGCGGGTGGTACCCTGGGTGCAGCCCTGATGCACGGCATCAAGCGTGGTTTGTTCTCTAACGAAGCTGGTATGGGTAGTGCCCCGAACGCTGCAGCTACAGCAACGACAAGCCATCCAGTGAAGCAAGGTTTGATTCAAGCATTCGGTGTTCTATTCGATACCCTCGTGATCTGTACAAGCACAGCTTTCATTATTTTGCTGTCCGGCGCATACACGCAACAAGGACTGAGTGGCATTGAGCTGTCCCAAGCAGCACTGAGCATTCATATTGGTTCTTGGGCGTCTGGCTTCCTTGCCATTATGGTATTCCTGTTCGCCTTCAGTACATTGATCGGGAACTACTATTATGGCGAGACCAACATCGAGTTTTTAAAGACAAGCAAAGCATGGCTCATGCTATATCGTTTAAGTGTACTCGCCATGGTGTTGTTCGGATCAGTGGCAAAGGTACAGCTCGTATGGGATTTGGCCGATTTGTTCATGGGCCTCATGGTCATCGTCAATCTGATTGCGATCGCCATGTTGTCAAAAGTCGCCTATGCTGCGCTACATGATTATTTGGAACAGAAAAAAGCAGGAAAAGATCCTGTGTTCTACAAGGACAGTATTGAAGGTCTCGATAATATTGAAGCCTGGGATAATGCTACTCCTTCCTCCAACAAATAGCTCTACGAATAAAAACGAGAAGCCTGTGTGGTAGCGGCTTCTCGTTTTTCATTTACAATCGCGGATCGATCTCTTTTTCCTTCGCCACTTCAAAGAGCATCGTTGCGACTACTTTTTGATATTCCGTATTTTCTGGTGAAATGTCGTCGAATTTGAACCCAAGCATCCGCTCCCCCAGCCTGTGTTCCTTCATCGAAGTCTTGAGCTTTTGCGTAATATTTTTCTGATTGAACAGCTTTCGGTACTTGTGTGGAAAACGGTAGTCGTAGCCATAAATAATCGCCAAGTACTCCGGATTGCGAACCTTCATGGCAGGAACGACCTTCTGATCGATAACCTCTGGCTTGATCACGATTCCTTCCATCTTGTTTTCCAGTGTAATCGTGGAAAAGTAACGTGTCGCTAGTTCATATGCATTCGGCTCAGACAAATCGATGGCGAGAAAATGATCGTCATTTACGAAGCGATACATATCGGATGTATCCCATTTCGGCAATTGCTCCTCCCCATTCAAATAGATGGCCTTTAGAATGGAAAATGGCTTGTAGGCTAGCTCCCCTTCTCCTGCATAGAGCTCCATCTGTTTTTGGTAAATGTGATAGGCCTCCAAATGCTTGTCGACAGGAACGTAGCTCTCTTTGATTTCTCGTACATACTTGTAGTTTTGATACAAGCTCGATCCGAATTTTTCCGTGAGCGCACTCTTGGAAAGGTGGAACTGGTCTTTTTCGAATCCGCTCTCGTCATAGTTGTGAATGAGTTGGTGAAGCGCCTCTTCAAAACCATTTTCCTGCAAAAATGCAAATTCACTGTGCAGCGCGGATTCGATTGGTTTGAACTGCTTTTCGATCAAGCCCTTCCCTATTGCACTCCACGGCAACAATTCGCCATCCAAGATGAGCATTGCCATTTCATTCTGCTCCATGTATTCGCGGAACCTTGCATGTAGCTTGTCATAAATTGGTGTCAAATCAACTTGATTGATGGCATAACCGTTTCTGCTGATCGCAAAGCATTTGTCGCGATCATGATGGAGATAGAGATTGCATCTCGAACCCATGTATTTCGGCTGTAACACGACTTGCTGAATGCCTCGACTCGCGAAATAGTCCAGCCCTGCCTTCAAAGACTCCAATTCCTGAGTCGCCTGATCCTTATCCGCCGGAGGCATCGTTCCGGAAATAAAATTGACCTTATTTTGCGAGCAGTAACGGAGTCGACGGAGTTCTTCCTCTTCCAAATCTTCCATGGATACTTGTTTTTCTGCATGGAACAAGGTCGGCAGCTCATCAGTCATCACCCGATGCTCAGACTGAAACGATTTGAAAAACGGCTTGTGTGCGATCACGACGGAGGTCAAAGCATTTCCGTGCACACATCCTGTATCGAGATGGAGCTTGTTCTTCAGGCGAAACGTTTTTTGTGCCGCAATATGTCCAAAAATATGGTACGGATGGTTACTGACCGCTTCACCCGTCAAAAATGCGAGTTGCTCTTCCAATGAAGCTGTTCGGTCTATCCGAAAATTACGTTGGCGCCGCATCGAATTTGTATCAAGCTTTCCCATATACTTCTTTTTGCAGGGAGCGTGTGTTACATAATAGGACGGACCAGTCAGTGCGTTCGATCGATAAAACGGCTGAGCGAGCGTATACAGGTGATTGAACATCGCTGTTAATTCAGCATCTTTTTCCAGGACGTGTGTGGAATCAAAGTAATTCTCCAATAGCTGCGGGTCTACCCCTTTTAATTCCTTTCGCAAGTACTTGTAGACAAAATTTTCGTGGTTCCCGACAACAAACAAGAAATGCTGTTGATTTTCGTATAGAAACTCGATGATCTCCCTGGTTTGCGCTCCTTTGTCGATCCAGTCCCCTGCTATGATGATTTTGGTATGCTGCACCTTGTCAGTCGAGATGAGACGATTGTCCTCGAGCTTGAATCCGTAGTTTTGCAGGAGACCTTTTAATTCGTGGACGCATTCGTGAATGTCTCCGATGATAATGTATGTTTGGTCTTTGGGAAGGATCGTAGCCAGATAGGCATCCTTATTTTCGATCTCGACCTCATAACGTGGATTAGCCACCCCATCAGCTAGTGCGTAAAAATCTTTGTGCCGTATCCGGTGTATGTTGTGGTACCCTTCCTTGGATAATGCCCGAAGCACTTCTTGCTTTAACCGGAGAATATGGTTGGTAATCAGTTTTTTTGACCGCTCGGATGCATAGTAATCTTCCCGATTGCGATAATCAAAGAGGATCACCTCCAATCGGTAATTGTTCTCGGCTGCAATTTCGCGGACTTTCGAACGGAAGTCTTCTGCTAGTCCTGTTGTATCGACAACCACGAATTCGGCGTTGATCGGAAACGATGTCACCAAGCGTAGCTTTTCAAACAGGAGCTGAAATGCCTGCTCGCTGGCCTCAAGCATCACCTGATCATACTTGTCGTAATCATAGCCCAGCAGTTCCTGGCGAATGCTATCCGAGGAAATGTATTGGACATTTGCTTTTGCGTTTTTTTGTTCATCTTCAAAAGAAAGCCTCGGCATGAGTACTTCCTTGGCAAAAGTCGTTTTCCCACACTCAGTGGGACCGACGAGCATAAAAATCGTGTGAACCTGCGTCTGTAACAGCATCGTTACGCCCCCTTTCTCTGGACAATGACGCCTTGTGTGGTGTGTATGTCATTCACGCCGTCACCAATGGATACAAATTGGCCCTGCACCCCGGCTTCTTCCATGATCTCAGTCATCCATGCCTGGAACTCTTCTTGTCCCATTTCCCATTTATGATCGTCGTGGCGATAGCCTTCCAGTTCATAGAACGGATTGAAATCCGAGTTCGGTGTAGTTATGACAAAATGGTCAAAATCCAATCGACTACAGATTTGCTTAATGAGCACTCTCGCTTCTTCCTTGCTCATATGCTCGATGACCTCAGTCAAAATGACATCTACCTGCTCACCGTTGTAATCCTGCAAAAACTGATCAAGCGAGCGGAACAAAATCAGATTCGAGATTTCTTTTTCCTCAGCCCTGCGTCTCACTACTTCCAGCGATTGTTCATCGATATCGATGGCATAGTAATACTGCGGCAGCTTGGTAGCGAACGGGATCGCATAAAAGCCTTCTCCACATCCGATATCTACAATAGATTTGGTAAAAGGTAGCTTACTCGCGATGTAGTTCCTTCTCTGCAAACCGGTGCTGCCGTACTCCAATTGAATGGGGTAGCGGTTCGTCTTCTCGATCTCGGTCTTGTACTTGCGATAGCGCTCTCTCGTTGTCAGGAAGTTGCGAGCGAACAGGCTTCGTATGTAAAAAGGTGCGTCGATAACATGGATGCTTTTGATGTATTTATCCAGGATGTTATCGGATATGTCGATGTACTCTTTTCCAAACATACTCAAGAATAGACAGAGCACACTCACGACGTGGAGAAGCTGATGCAGACTCGTTCTCGTTGTGATGGTCAGAGCGTAGCTTTTATCGGCGTGGTGCTTGAGTTCAAAGGTAAAGTCCTTGAGGTGCTTCTCAAAAAATGTCAGATACAGCAGTCGTTCGATGTGAATCATGTTGATGAAAAAAACATGCTCATACCCTTCTGCATCCCGCTCGTCATGTTGCTTCATTGGAGCGGAAAAAAACTCATTAATCGCATTTAACGGAAACAAGGGTGTATTGTACCGGGAGACATTCAAATATTCAAAATGCTCCTGTTCGGATTGTTTATAGGAGACCTCATTTTCTGCGTCTTTAAAGTAAACGTTGTATGTATCCGTATTGGAAAACCACCCGTATGCGATGCCTTTTCGAATAGATCGTAAACTCAGTCCGGAATTCGGATTTTTCTTGATCATGTACGAAAAGTCCGGATTCTGTGATCGTAGCTGAACAATGGCCATACGTTGTCTCACCTCTGTAAAAGAAGAATGAATACCTACTGACAATATTCGCCTTTCCATCCACCTGCTGAACAGGGTAAAAGTATTACGACTTTCCCATTAACAGAAGCATTTGATTCAATTTGCTGTTCTTGGTATAGTGAAATCCGCGATAACAAACCAGCGGGAGGTGCATCAGATGCCTTATTACAAGCCGATTGAGATCGCTCGCGAGTTACATATTAGTACGAGTGCTTTGCGCCATTATGAATCATGGGGAGTCGTTCCTGCTCCTGATCGTGCAGACAATGGGTATCGAATTTATACAGAAATCCATCTTGCCTATTTTCGTTGCCTGCGCGCCATGTTTCCCGGCTTTGGTGTCGCTGTCACCTGTGAAGTCCTTCGATCGCTTCAAAAAGCGGATATGGATGCTGCCTTTTGGCTCGTGAATAAAGAACAGGCCAACCTCCAACAAGAGAAGGTCGCAGCAGACCAAACACTCGAGCTTTTGGAAAATCTCGATCTCCCCTTGCCTCCAAACAAAAAGTGGCGAAACCGCATGACGATTGGTGAAGTCGCTGCTTACACAGGAGTCACAACGTCTGCGATCCGCCATTGGGAAAAAGAAGGCTTGCTTGTACTGCCACGAGATCCTGAGAATGGCTACCGCCAATTCACTCCCATGGATATACGGAAGATTTTGCTTATCCGCACATTGCGCAATACGGTGTATTTTCTAACGAACATGAAAGAAATTGTACAAGCAGTAGAAAATCAAAGTATTGAACAGGCCAAAAAAGTGACGACGGATGCGATCAGAAGCATTCACGATCGCAATCGCCATCAGATGTACGGAGTTAGGCGGTTGGTTGAATTGTGTGAGGTATTGAAGCTCGTATGATTATCTTCCTGTAAAACGCGGTGGAGTCTTGTCTAAGAAAGCTTTGGTTCCTTCCCGGAAGTCTTCGGTGGATGCCACGAGTCCGAAGTAGTCTGCGCCTAGTAGTGCGGACTCCTCTACTGTCAGGTTACTCCCTCGATGAATCGAGTCCCACGTTAGTTTCACTGCCAGCAGCCTAGGGAGTCTGGTTGTTCCACCAAAGCCCGCCACTGCTCCAATTCGTACTTCTGGATGTCCCATTTTGGCATGGTGAACCGCAATACGCAGCGTGCACGATTCAGCGATCTCAAGGCCCCCGCCCAACGCATAGCCGTTTATTGCTGCAACGACTACTTTTCCCAACGATTCGATCTGACTCGTGACCGAAACGGCCAACTGAGCAAAATCCCTTACTTCCAACGGTGTCGCTTGATGCAGATACGAGATGTCAGCGCCGGCCGAAAATGCTTTTTCTCCCGGTCACGATTCCTTTCTCATTCTTTGTACAAAACAACCTCTTCAACGCTCATCTTTCCATCCTCCCATCGTTTTAGAAGCTACTAAATAAAAAAGCGCGTTTCGACCAGGCAAACTTCTGGGCGATACATGCATACTTTGCTTTCCAAATGAAAATTGCTTCTTCTTCCATATACAAAACAAAAAAGGATGACCCCGGAGCTTCAACCACCGAAGCACCTTTACGGTCATCCCATTTCTTATTTCTTTTCTACGGCATGTCCGCCAAATTCATTGCGCAAGGCTGCGACCACTTTTCCGTGGAACGTATCCTCGTCCAACGAACGGTAACGCATCAGTAAGGACATCGCAATCACGGGTGTGGCTGCCTGTAGATCCAGCGCGGTTTCCAGCGTCCATTTTCCTTCCCCGGAAGAATGCATGACCCCACGGATTTCATCGAGCTTGGCGTCTTTTCGAAAAGCTCGCTCTGTTAAGTCCATCAGCCAGCCACGAATGACGGAACCATTTGCCCACACGCGTGCGACCTCGGCAAAATCGTAGTTGTACTGGCTTTTCGCAAGTACCTCAAAGCCTTCCCCAATCGCCTGCATCATACCGTATTCGATCCCGTTATGAATCATTTTCAAGAAGTGGCCGCTGCCCGCTTCCCCAGCATACAAATATCCGTTTTCGACGTTAATGTCGCGAATCATTGGCTCAATATGTGTGAAGGCTTCTCGATCTCCACCAATCATCATACATGCTCCGTGGCGCGCTCCCTCCATGCCTCCACTCGTACCTGCATCCATGAAGTGAATGCCCTTTTCCTTTAAGCGAGCATAGCGATCTAATGATTGCTTGTAATGAGAGTTGCCACCGTCAATGACGATATCCCCTGCAGCAAGCAAGGTAGAGAGTTGATCAACCAATTGATCCACAATCTCTCCTGCCGGTACCATCAGCCATATTACGCGAGGTATCGGCAGCTTCGCCACAGCATCTTCCACCGAAAATGCTGGAATCGCGCCTTCATGACTCAACTCTTCTGCTCGCGTAGAATCTACATCATAGGCGACGACCTCATGCTGATGCGAGAGCAAATTAAGCGTGAGATTGTACCCCATTTTTCCTAATCCGAGGATCGCAAGTTTCATATCGTGTACGTCACTCCTTTTTGGATCATATCCGTTATCACGTATTATAAGATAAAAATTTTCATCTTTCATCAAAAATGAAGAAAATTTTTTCGAACCTATGAAAAGGAGTCTGATTTTCCTTATACTATCAGTACAGATCCACAATGGAACGTTAGGAGGTACCTATTGATGAACGCTTCCACCCCGCCTGCTCCTCGCGTGCTCACGCAATTACGCGCCATCTATACGCAATTAAGCGGGAAAGAACAACAGATCGCCGACTATATGTTGGCGCATGCCAGTGAAATTATTCACTTCTCGATCACGGAGCTAGCCGACCAATGCCAGTGTGCAGATGCTACCGTATTTCGTCTGTGTCGCAGACTGGGCTTTCGCGGCTACCAAGCATTCAAGATCGCCTTGGCGAGTGAAGTCACGAATCCGAAGCAAACCATTCACCAAGAAATCAACCTCGACGACGATGACGTCAGTGCGATTGCTGAAAAAATTTTCACAGCGAATATCGAGACGATTCGAGATACACAGCAGATTATCAATAAAGATGAGTTAATGAAAATCGTCTCCTGTTTGGAAAACGCAAACCGGATCGAGTTTTATGGCTCGGGAGGCTCAGCCGTCATCGCACAGGATGCGTACCACAAATTTATGCGGACAGGCATCCCTTGTCTCTATCATTCTGATGCTCACTATCAAGTAATGTCTGCCTCTCTGCTTACCAAAGGTGCTGTCGTCGTAGGCATCTCCCACTCTGGGTCCAATAAAGATATTTTGGCAGCCCTCCAGGTTGCCAAGGATGCCGGAGCAAAAACAATCGGCATTACGAGCTATGGAAAATCTCCTCTCGTGCGTCTGGCAGATATGTGCTTGTACACGACTTCACGCGAAACGGTATTTCGTACAGAAGCCCTGTCGTCCAGGCTTGCTCAGCTTAGCTTAATTGATCTGCTCTATGTAGCCGTATCCTTACGGAGGCAGGATGATACGATCGCCAATATCCAGCACATCCGCGAAGCCATCTCACTCAAACGCCTGTAAATCAGGCGTTTTTTCTTTTGCTTACCCTCCTCTTGCAACTTGCAGGAGAAAAATGCAAATCATACAAGCATCGTGTGAAGTGTTCAATTATGAAATAATTTTTTTCTTAATGCTTAACAAATGAAAAAAATTTCGATATAATCGCGTTATCTCCATGACAACACGTTGAAAGCGTATTCAATTAGGGGTGACTTCTATGACGCAAACCTATTTTATCGGGCTTGATATCGGGACAACCAGTACCAAAGCAATTGTATTCACTCCTTCCGGCGCCATCCGCGGTACGGGTAATATCGATTATCAGCTACTCGTTCCCCAACCGTCTTGGGCTGAGCAAGAACCGGAGACGATTTTTGCTGCTGTCATCCAGGTATTGAAGCAAGCGCTGGAGCATGCAGGCATTGCCAAAAGCGAGATCGGTGGTATTGGCTTCTCTACTGCCATGCATAGTCTGATCGCTGTCGACCCGAGTGGCAATCCCCTGACGAACAGCATCATCTGGGCTGACAATCGGAGCGTGGCACAAGCAGATCGACTAAAAGCAGACAGTGTCGGTCATCAGATTTACTTAGCGACGGGCACGCCTATCCATCCCATGTCTCCCCTGCCCAAAATCATGTGGCTACGGGAGAATTTGCCTGATACGTTTCGGCGGGCAGCCAAGTTTATTTCGATTAAGGAGTACGTCATTTATCGGCTTTTTGGTGAGTATATCGTCGATTACTCCATTGCTTCCGCTACGGGGCTGTTCAATCTGAGAAAGCTCAACTGGGATGAGGACGCGCTACGAGTCGCAGGCATTTCCAAGCAACATCTCAGTGAGCCTGTACCGACTACTCATATCCTGCGAGGAATGAAGATTCGTTATGCGGAAGAGATCGGAATCGATCCAGATACGCCTTTCGTTGTCGGTGCTAGCGATGGGGTTTTGGCAAACCTCGGCATCGGAGCCATTGATCATGGACAAGTAGCCATCACGATTGGCACGAGTGGCGCTGTAAGAACCGTAGTTCCAGAACCGATCACCGATCCAAAAGGACGGACATTCTGCTACGTGCTGACGGAAAATCATTGGGTGATTGGCGGACCCTCGAACAACGGTGGGATCATGCTTCGCTGGTTCCGTGATGAATTCAGTTGGCCCGAAGTGGAAAAAGCCAAACAGCTCGGCGTCGATCCCTATGAAGTCATGATCCAAGCTGCTGAGCATGTTCGAGCTGGTGCAGACGGGTTGCTCTTTCTCCCCTTCCTATCCGGCGAACGAGCTCCGTACTGGAACGCCCAAGCAAGAGGCTCCTTCTTCGGTATCGGCCTCCATCATAAGCGCGAGCATTTTATCCGAGCTGTACTTGAAGGAATCTTGTTTAGCGTCTACAGCATCGGTATCGCCCTGCGCGACCTGGCAGGTGGAGCCAAGGAAATCCGTGCATCGGGTGGATTCGCCCGCTCGCGGGAATGGCGCCAGATTATGTCCGACATGTTCGGGTATGAAGTGCTGATTCCGGAGAGTCATGAAAGCTCGAGCTTTGGTGCCGCTCTCTTGGCGATGCATGCCCTGGGGGCAATGGATCATTTGCAAGATGTGAAAAAGATGATTCATATTTCCCATCGCCATGAGCCTGATTTGGAACGATCCAGTGTCTATTTGGAGCATTTGGAGCTTTTCTATATATACGAGCGTGTTTATTACAACCTGCTGGAAGAGTACAAGCTGATAGCTGAATTCCAAAAGCGGTTGAACAACTAGAGACAACAACTAGGGAGGGTTCATCATGCCACTCGTCATAACACTGCTGTCTATCATCTTTCTGCTCGTTCTCATTACTCGCTTCAAACTGAACCCATTTATTGCGTTGTTATTGGCCGCTGGATTTGTGGGAATCGCATCCGGCATGCCGCTTGTAAAAGTTGTGGATTCGATCAAGGATGGAATGGGTGGCACACTCGGCTTTATCGCGATCGTGCTTGCCTTGGGAACTATGCTTGGCAAAATGATGGCAGAATCTGGCGGTGCCGAACGCATAGCCCGTACTCTCATCAATCGCTTCGGTGAGCAAAACGTACATTGGGCCATGATGTTCGTGGCATTTATCGTAGGGATTCCGGTATTTTTCCAGGTTGGTTTTGTTCTCTTGATTCCACTTGTGTTTACGATTGCCAGACAAACAGGTGTCTCCCTAGTCAAAATCGGAATTCCTCTCGTAGCCGGCCTGTCCATCGTCCACGGGATCGTGCCACCGCACCCTGCTGCTATGGCCGCTGTCGATCTGTTCCAGGCGGATGTTGGTAAAACGATTTTGCTCTCGATCATTGTCGCACTGCCTTCCGCGATTATTGCAGGACCACTCTACGGCAGTTGGATTAGCAAACGGGTCAAGACCAGTATCTCTCCAGAGCTTGCTTCCCAGTTGGCGGAACCAAAATCCGAGCGTGATTTGCCTAGCTTTGGGATCACCGTCTTCACCGTCTTGCTCCCCGTGCTGTTGATGCTGTCTGCTACGGTTGCAGATGTGACGCTGCCAAAAGAAAATACCATTCGCCAATGGGCTGATTTTATCGGTAGTCCGATTACGTCTTTGTTGATTGCCGTGATTGTTTCCTTCTGGACGCTCGGGTTTAACCGCGGCTTTACCAAAGACGATATTCTCAAATTCACAAATGATTGCTTGGCCCCAACCGCGACAATCTTGCTCGTCATCGGTGCAGGTGGCGCATTTAACAAAGTACTGCTGAACAGCGGTGTGGGTGACTATATTGCTGAGCTCGCTACTGCATCTGCGATCTCCCCTATTTTCCTGGGCTGGCTAATCGCGGCCTTGATCCGTGTAGCAACTGGCTCTGCAACCGTCTCCATGATGACGGCAGCCGGTATCGTAGGTCCGATCGCGATGCAAATCCCTGGAACAAGCCCAGAGCTTTTGGTACTGGCAACAGGTTCTGGCTCCCTGATCCTGTCTCACGTAAATGATTCCGGTTTCTGGCTGATCAAGGAATACTTCAATATGTCCGTGCAAGATACACTGAAAACGTGGACAGTGATGGAGACCATTCTTTCTGTTGTGGCAATCATCTTGATCATGGGACTATCCTATATCGTGTAACCCGAAATGAAAAACAGGTCTTTCCATCCACATCACTGGAGGTAAGACCTGTTTTTTGTCTGGCTGGGTAACTCACTACTTCATTCGTTTGGCAATTGGATGATCTTCATTCAGTTCTAGCAAATCCCACAGGTTGCCATATAAATCCTGAAAGACCGCCACCATTCCATACGGCTGTTCGCTTGGCTCTCTCACAAATTGGATTCCTTTTGCGACCATCTCATGATAATCTCTCCAAAAATCATCTGTGTTTAAAAAGAGAAACACTCTCCCGCCAGCCTGATTCCCGATAAACCGCTCTTGCTCAGGTTTGGATGCTTTGGCAAGCAAGATCGTAGTGCCAACAGAACCAGGTGGAGCTACGACAACCCACCGCTTATCCTGTTCTGCCTGATACGTATCTTCTACTAAGGTAAAATGGAGCTTCTGGGTATAAAACGCAATGGCTTCATCATAATCTTTGACCACTAGCGCGATATGGACGATGGATTGAATCATTTGCTCAATACCTCCAGCTTCAAGGTTATTTTTGGAATGAAATGATTTGTTTGGGGCATCCTATGCCTTGGGGCTGCACGTTTGATATAGCAGAACTTCCCAACACTAATCGAGGGAGTGACAATCTTGACTACTAACAACGAACGCAATCACAACGATGCTGTTGACAACGTTGACAACAACGAAGCAAACATGTCAGGCAGTGGAGCTTCTGAAGCAGTAGGAACAGTTGGCGGTGCGGCAGTAGGTGCTGCCGTAGGTTCTATTTTAGGGCCGCTTGGTACCATTGCAGGTGCGGTTGCCGGGGGTGCACTTGGCAACGAAATGGGAGAGAATGTAGCGGCTGACGGCAATGACACATGGGATGTTGCGAATAATGAGGCCGATAGAGACCGAGCAGAATAAAGCAAGCTTCATCTATGTATGACAATTACGAGGTGCGGGTGCAAAAACCTGCACCTCGTTCCCATTACTTCCCGCACATGTCTATTGCCTTACTCCTCATTACTTCTTATTTAAATAATCTTCTACTGATTTTCGCTTATACTTGCTTGTTGCTAATTCGATCATCTTTTTATATTCTTCTTGTTGTTCCTTATCATCTTTACTTTTTTTACGCTTATCTTCCCTAGCCTCCAGTGTTCTTTTCCCATTCATATTCATTTTGTTTTTACTATCATGATATTCGATGTCAGAATCATAACCAGTTATCGATCGTAATACTTGTAAGCTGCGCGATATTTTCTCTTTATATTGTGGATAGATCTCTTCTACTGTTTCCTGGTATAAATTCCTTCCTATCCGATGGTTTTTTATCCGTGTCAGAGCTAGGGTCTGTGCCTCTAGTATTTTGCTATACTGGGCCATTTTTTGCTGAATACTTTCAATCTCATCCTCTTCTTTTTTGTCTAATTCCTCCATCCATGTAGCGAACTCATCTGCTATGGTATCGAAGTCCTCCTTTTCTTTCTCAAACCTTTCCTCTTCTTCTTGTTGTACATCAAAAAATGGGTAGTAATCCGCCTCTATTTTCTTAAGTGCCATGTATTCGTTTCGAATTTTGTTTTTATCTAATTGATAAATAAATACACATTTTTTCTCGTCACGTTCGTCTAGATGGGAAATCCCTTCTGGAATAAATCTCATTTTTTCTGGCTTCTTTACATCGTCAATTTCTTCAATCTCATCGATAAGAATTTTGTTTCGCTTCAGTTTAGCTGACATGATTTCCAAAATATTGGTGGACGAAGCTTTCCCTTTTGTAACCTCACCAAAATGAGCAATTTTATTTGCTTCGTTCCCCATCCAATCTACCGGATTTTGATTTTTCAAAAAATCTGTAGGTAAAGATTGATGCATGGAGTAGCGAATCCCTTTCACTTTCTTAGCATCGAAATTATTGGAATCAATGTCATAGAGCTCCTCATTTCCGTCCTTATCGGAAAATGCAAGATTGAATCTTGCTGTGTGACTTTTTCTCGTAAAATCCAAATTTCCTTCATCCATTGTTTGAGAAAATTGTTCGAAAGAAGATTCACCCTTTGTTGGACTACTAAATTTCCAATTCTTTTTATCTGTCTTGGTCATATCCGCCTTCGCATCCCATTTAAACGGAATTCTGACTGGCAGCTGAATTTCCCATGGCTTCGTTGAATCAACCTGTTTCAATGCACCTAATTTTACCAATTGTTCTTGATCCACACTAAAGTTCCATTGATCGTATTTCACTTCAACGTTGTACACATACTCTGTACCTTTTCCCGCTCCACGTAGCATTTTTTCAATCGTATTATTATAGGAATGCTCGTTGTTTTTCACATCTTGCGGGGCTATATTCCACGCTTGGTTCGCTTCGATTCCTCGTACAATCTGATAACCGACCAAGTGTCCCCCATCGTATGCGGTTTTGGCTGCATCATTTTTTCCATCCCGTAGCAATCGCTCTTCTGTACCCAAATTGCCGATCGCACTTACAAAAGAATCGCCTTTACGATCTTTTCTCGATGTGCCTTTTTTTACGATAGCAGAAACAGAATGAGGACGATCACATGTATCTCCTAATTCAACTGTCTTGGAAAAGAATCGTTTATTTACGTTGTCCTCACCATATGTATCTTTCAACACGCCAAAAAAGGTGGGGAGGCCTTTATCTGCTCGCACAGCAGTAAATTGACCTTCATTTTCCGGATCGTTATCATACTCATCTGTTGTGTAATCGGTTGGTTCAATACCCTTGAATTTGCCTTGTATCACAAGTTGGTTATTTTTTTGCTTTTGGAGTAAATGGATCATGGCTTTATTTCCGACTTTTTTGGCGAGCTGTAAGACATGTGGCGTTGAGTTTTTAGAGTTTGGGGATAGAGAAGAATTTTCAGGGGTTTGTCGATAACTTGATTGCGAATCTTGATTCTGGAAAAACATCACATCACCTGCCAGTACGATCATTTATCGAATCTTTTCTTATCATATCATATCAAATTCTGTCTTCTTTCCCAATCCGATTGAAAAAAAACGCTACTGGACACCGACCACAGCAAAGCCAGCGGGAGAAATGCTCCTCACCCAAGCAAACTGAGGTTTCATGACCCATACTCCTTTTTTGTTGATAAAGCCCCATTTACCGTTCAACAAGGCCGGTGCCAAGCCATTTGACTGAAAGTCGCCTGCTCTTGTATCCATTCCATAATCGGGTTCAAAGCTAGGCTTAATCACTAGTTTTCCCTTGGTGTCTATATAACCAACCTTCCCGTTTGACAAAATCCACGCCAGACCTTGATGGAAGTCGCCTGCATCTGTATAGGCGGTTTTGAGCAAAATTTTTCCGTTTTTATTGATATAAGCCAGCTTGCCATTGATCATCACCTTGGCTATCCCGTTGACGAATTTGTTAGCTTGCTCAAATTGTGGTTTGATCACCCAACTTGCTTTCCCGTCCATATAGCCTAATTTTCCATTCTGATCCGCAACTGCCAAGCCCTCTGCACTGAACGAACTCGCATAGGTGAACTGCGATTTGATCGCCCATTGGCCCTTTGTATTGATAAAGCCGACTTTTCCATCCTTGTATGCCCAGGCTAACCCATTCGCGGAAAAGGAACGGTCCACAACCATGGACTTCTCTTGCTCGATAGGATGAAACTGCGGTTTGATGACCCAATGTCCCTTGCCGTTGATATAACCGATCTTACCGTATTCCGTGTTTCCTTTTATGCGGGCCTCAGCGAGTCCATTCGCGGAAAAATCGGCGGCATAGTCAAACTGTGGCTTGATGACCCACTGTCCCTTTTTATTGATGTAACCGTATTTCAGGTTTTGTGCAGCAGGCGCAAGTCCGTTTGCAGCGAAGGAACCCACGTACGAGAATTGAGGCTTAATTACCCACTTTCCTCTTTGATTAATGAAACCCCAGGATTGGTTGGCTGGACTGTCTCCCGGTGTTGCAGCGTAGAGTCCACCCGTGTCCTTCACTTCCTCGAACGTAGGTGCCACGATCCATTCTCCCTTGCTGTTGATCACGCCTTCCTTGGCGTTGGCGATGACTGGCGAAAATAGCAGAGCAGCGATGGATACAGCCATGATGGTGAATCGTTTCATCCATGATCCCTTCTTTCGCTAGCTTATTAGCAAAATCTAATACCTAATCCTATGACGTCATGGACAAGGGATTGGTTACCAAAAGAAAAGCCGACGACTCACAACATAAGTCATCGGCTTTTCTCCTTATTTGCCCACAGAGACAAAGGATTGCTCGGGCGCTTTCTTTTTCGGTGCTTTGGCATCGCCTTTCTTCTGGCTCATCTCAAAAGCGGCCAAAATCGCCTCTTGACGCTTCATACCGGATTTCTCCAACTCCTCCATCGTGGAGACGATTTGCTTGTAATCTTTTGGAATGACTTTGACAAACTGTTGGACGGTACGTTCCCACTCATCGAGCAAAGCTTGTGCATGACGGCTGCCTGTGTGGCTGACGTGGTTTTCTAGCAAGCGTTTGACTCGAGCGATTTCCCGTTGATCTTCCAGTGTCTCCAGGAGTACCATCTCCTGATTGCACGTAGCAGCAAACTGCTCTTTATCCTCCGCCAGAACGTAGGCAGTACCGCCTGACATGCCTGCTGCAAAGTTTTTGCCGACGGGGCCGAGAACAACGACACGTCCTCCTGTCATGTACTCGCAGCCATGGTCGCCTACTCCTTCAACGACTGCAGTCACTCCGCTGTTGCGAACGCAGAATCGCTCACCAGCCATCCCGTTGATATACGCCTCCCCAGAGGTCGCTCCGTAGAACGCAACGTTTCCGATAATCATGTTGTGCTCGGGAGTGAATTTGCTTTTTTTCGATGGTGCGACCGAAATTTTGCCGCCCGACAACCCTTTTCCTACGTAGTCATTCGCATCTCCCTCAAGATGAAGCGTGATCCCTCGAGGAACAAATGCCCCGAAGCTTTGACCTGCCGAGCCAGTAAAGTGCAGGCGTATTGTATCCTCCGGCAGACCGTGTTCGCCAAATCGTTTGGTTACCTCGCTGCCCAAGATCGTACCGACCACGCGATTCGTATTGGTGATAGCGAGCTTTGCCTCTACCTGCTGCTGTTTATTCAATGCTGGCTTGCACAGCTTGAGTAGTTTTTGACGATCCAGCGTTTCTTCCAGCTTGTGATCTTGGTTGCGTTGATGATAGCGGCCCACTTCCTCGGAAACATCCGGTTGGAACAAGAGCGCAGACAAATCAACGTGCTTGGCTTTCCAATGTTCTTTTGCCTTGTCGCTCATCTTCAGCACATGGCTCTGCCCGACCATCGACTCGATGGAGTGATAGCCCAGCTCCGCCATAATCTCACGAACTTCACGGGCAACGAGACGCATGAAATTCACGGCGTGCTGCGGATCGCCTTTAAACCGTTTGCGCAGCTCGGGATTTTGTGTCGCCACACCCACTGGGCATGTATCGAGGTGACATACGCGAGCCATGACACACCCTATGGAAACAAGTGGTGCCGTAGCGAAGCCGAATTCCTCCGCACCGAGTAGAGCTGCAATGACGACATCGCGTCCCGTCATCAGTTTGCCGTCCGTTTCCAGAACCACACGGTCGCGCAATTGGTTCAGCAAGAGTGTCTGATGTGTCTCAGCAAGACCGAGTTCCCATGGCAGTCCTGCGTGCTTGATGCTTGATTTTGGGGAAGCGCCTGTGCCTCCATCGTGTCCACTGACCACAATGACATCTGCAAGACCTTTCGCTACACCAGCCGCAATCGTTCCGACTCCAGCCTTGGATACGAGCTTCACGCTGATTCGCGCACGTGGATTCGCATTTTTCAAGTCAAAAATCAGCTGTGCCAAATCCTCGATTGAATAAATATCGTGATGAGGCGGCGGCGAAATGAGTCCAACTCCTGGTGTCGATCCGCGCACTTCGGCAATCCATGGGTAGACTTTGCTTCCTGGCAATTGACCGCCTTCGCCTGGCTTTGCTCCTTGTGCCATCTTAATTTGGATCTCTGAGGCATTAACCAAGTAATGACTGGATACGCCAAAGCGTCCTGATGCGACCTGCTTAATGGCACTGCGTCGCAAATCTCCGTTTTCATCCATGATGTAACGTGCCGAATCTTCGCCACCTTCCCCACTGTTGCTTTTTGCACCCAAACGGTTCATGGCGATCGCTAAGGTCTCATGCGCTTCTTTGCTGAGAGAGCCGTATGACATCGCCCCCGTTTTAAAGCGATGAACAATGGAGTCAACAGATTCTACCTCGTTTAGCGGGATCGGCTGTCGATTGGACTTGAAATCGAGCAAATGTCGCAGAGCTACGAATTGTTGTGCTGTCGCTTGCTCCGCATAGATTTTGTATTGCTCATAGCTGCCTTCCCGACAAGCTTTTTGCAGGGCATGAACCGTCTTCGGATTGAACAGGTGGAACTCACCGTCACGGCGGAACTGAAAATCGCTGCCTGCCTCCAATGCTTCCTCGGAATGCTCTGGCAAAAATGCTTTCGCATGGCGAATCAACGTCTCTTGCGCAATTACATCCAGTCCCATCCCCGAAATCTGAGAAGGCGTACGGCTAAAATAGCGATCGATGACGGTAGAATGGATGCCCACCGCTTCAAAAATTTGTGCGCCGCGGTAGCTCTGAATAGTCGAAATGCCCATCTTGGACATGACTTTTACGACACCCTCTACAGCTGATTGCAGGTACACTTCGACTGCTTCGTCGCTGGTGAGATCCTTCAGCTTACCCGATTCAACCAGATTGTTTACAGTTGAGATGGCGACGTAGGGATTAATCGCGTCGGCACCGTAACCAATCAGCATGGCGAACTGGTGTACATCACGTGGTTCTCCGGATTCGATGATGATGCTCGCTTTCGTACGTGTTCCTGTGCGGACGAGATGATGATGAAGTCCACTTCCAGCGAGCAAGGCAGGGATCGCAGCTAAATCTTGATTCATTCCGCGATCTGATAAAATCAGCAAGGTGTAGTCAGCAGCAATTGCTTCATCCGCCGAAGCGAACAATTGATCAAGTGCCAGCTCCAGTCCTTGCTCTCCCCCTTGCGCCGGGAAGAGTATCGACAATGTTTTCGCCTTGAACTCTTGGTATGGGTTCGCGCGAAGCTTCGCCAGCTCTTGATTGGAGATCAAAGGATTGGTCAAACGAATTCTGCGGCAATTGCTCGCATCCGGTGCCAAGAGGTTTCCTTCCGCGCCAAGCACAGTATGGGTCGAAGTTACGCAAGCCTCCCGTAGCGCATCAATTGGCGGATTCGTGACTTGGGCGAATGACTGTTTGAAATAGTGGTACAAAAGCTGTGCGCGATCTGACAGTACCGCGAGTGGTGTGTCTACGCCCATCGAACCAATGGGGTCTTTCTGCTCAGCAACCATCGGGGCTAGTACCTTGTCGACTTCCTCCTGGGTATAGCCAAACGCTTTTTGGTGCGCAAGCAGGCTATCTCCTTGCAGCTCCTCCGTGCGACCTGCTGCCGGTAAATCCTCGATAGCATGCAGGTTATTTTTCACCCACTCCTTATATGGCTGTTCGCTTGCGATTTTTTGCTTGATTTCCTCGTCAGATACGATTCTGCCTTCTTCGAGATCGACGAGCAGCATCCGTCCAGGGCTAAGCCGTCCTTTCTGGACAATCGTTTCATCTGGTACTTCGAGAACTCCAACCTCTGATGAGAAAATAATCGTATCATCTGATGTCACATAGTATCTCGCTGGTCGCAATCCGTTTCGATCGAGAATCGCACCGATATGTCTGCCATCCGTGAAAGAAATAGCTGTTGGACCATCCCACGGCTCCATGAGGCAGCTATGGTACTCGTAAAAAGCTTTCTTATTTTCGTCGATTCGCTCATCCTGATCCCACGGTTCAGGAATCATCATCATCGCGACATGCGGCAAGGAACGACCTGCCAGCGAGAAAAACTCCACACAGTTATCCAAAATCGCTGAATCACTACCCGCCATATCAATGACTGGCACCACTTTTGCCAAATCAGCACCAAACGCCTCGGACTGGAACATTTTTTCACGAGCCATCATCCAGTTCATGTTTCCTTGTAAGGTGTTGATTTCCCCGTTGTGAATCAAATAACGATTCGGGTGTGCCCTCTCCCATGTAGGGAATGTGTTCGTGCTGAAACGCGAGTGAACGACCGAGAAAACAGAAGTGTAAGAATTATCTTGCAAATCAAGGTAAAAAGCATCCAGTTGTCCTGGTGTGAGCAATCCTTTATAGACAATCGTACGCGAAGACATGGAAGCGGCGTAAAAATCAGCACCTGTTGCCTGTTCCACCTGCTTGCGAATGATGTATAGCTTCCGTTCAAATGCTATTTGGTCCTGTATATTCGAGTTGGCTCCAATGAATACTTGGCGGACATAAGGCTGACTCGCTACAGCCGTTTTGCCAATTTTCGTCGCATCGACAGGAACTGTTCTCCAGCCGAGCAGCTTTTGTCCCTCAGCTGCGACAATCGCTTCCAGCTGAGCTTCATACTTTTGCCGCTTCGCCTCATCCATCGGAAGAAACAGCATACCTACACCGTATTTGCCTGGCGCTGGCAGCGTGATATTCAGCTCTTTACAGGTCTTTTTGAAAAAGCTGTGTGGAATTTGCGTTAAAATCCCTGCACCGTCTCCCGTTTCCGGATCACTGCCTTGACCGCCGCGATGTTCCAATTGGCACAGAATTTTCAGACCCTTTCTGACCATATCATGCGTCGATTTCGATTTCAAATTTGCAATAAAACCAATTCCGCAAGCGTCATGTTCGAAAATCGGATCGTATAACCCTTGCTTAGCAGGCATTCCTTGTGTCGTCATGTATCTCCACTCTCCTTGCTCTCTCTGGTATGTTAATTTTAGATTGAGTGAAACGATACAAACAATATATAATTTATGCAAAATCTATCTCAAATCGAGATAAATGGGTAAGGTGGGGGTATTCATGGAGCTACGACAGATTCAATACTTCATCGAGGTTGCCAAACGAGAGCACTTCACCGAAGCCTCACATCATTTGCACGTCGCCCAGTCTGCCCTCAGTCGGCAAATCGCCAATCTGGAGGAGGAGCTCGGTGTGTCGCTGTTCCTCCGCGAAGGTCGCAATATCAAGCTGACGGCAGTTGGAAAAATCTTTTTGCAGCACGTCGAAATGGCGATGAACGAAATCGAGAAGGCAAAAGAGAAGATTGAGGAGTTCCTCGACCCGTCATGTGGCACGATTCGTGTTGGTTTTACGAGCAGCCTCGCCGCCAATCCCCTGCCGACGGTCATCTCCGGTTTTCGAGCTCGGTATCCGGACATCGGGTTTCAATTAAAGCAAGGCTCTTATCAGGGGCTGATCGATTCGGTCATCAACGGTGAAATCGACTTGGCTTTTCTTGGACCTGTTCCCACTCAGGAAAAAAATGTGCGCAGCCACATCTTCTTCGCTGAAAATATCGTCGCGCTGCTGCCCGCGAAGCACCCGCTATCCAAGCAACCGAGCTTGCGTCTCAGTCAGTTGCAGGAAGATACTTTTGTGTTGTTTCCACCCGGTTTCATCCTTCGCAATATCGCTGTCAATGCTTGCTCGCAAATGGGCTTTTCTCCTCAAGTTGCTTTTGAAGGGGAAGACATCGATGCCATTAAAGGTTTGGTGGCGGCAGGCTTGGGCGTCACATTATTGCCAGAGCTTACATTAACGGATAACGTTCCCCGTGAGACAGTGAAAATCCCGATCAGTGAGCCGTTGGTGACGCGAACAGTGGGCATTATCATCCCCAACAACCGTGAGCTCCCCCCTTCTGAAAAGCTGTTTTATCATTTTCTGAAAGAGTTTTTTGATGTGCTGAGTAAGTACAGTTAAGGGGAAAGAATGGCAAACTACTGACAGACTGTTGTCAGTAATTGGTCCTTATAATCGGAAGTACCATCCATGTAAAGGAGGAACTTCGATGATGAGTCACAACCAAACCTTGCGGGGCTTTGCTACGATCAGTTATTGGGCGGATGATGTGCAGGCGGCAAAAAAGTGGTACACGGAACTACTGGGCATTGCACCGTACTTCGAGCGGTCTGGACCGGATGGACAGCTCGCCTATGTCGAGTTTCGCATTGGAGACTACCAGCACGAACTAGGCCTCATTGACCGCCGTTTCGCACCTGTTGCTGCGGTACCTGGTCCGGGGGGCGCTGTGATGTATTGGCACGTCGACGATATTGAATCCGTACTCGATAAGCTTTTATCCATGGGAGCAAGAGAGTACGAACCCCTGATCCAGCGTGGTGACGGATTCATAACGGCTTCGGTCCTTGATCCATTTGGGAATGTCCTCGGCATCATGTACAATGCACACTACCTGGAGATTTTCGGTTCGTTCCAAAAAGAGTAAGCAAAGACAAAGTCCTGATGAACAGTGGCATCAGGACTTTTGTGTATCTTCCTTACAGTCGCAGCCAGTAGCTTTTCACAAGTGTCTCCCCGTTTGAAAAGTCTTTCTCTATGGCTCGCGTAAATCCCAGGCGTTCGTACAATTTGATTGCGGATGCCATCATGTCTGTTGTATGGAGATGAAGCGTCGTTGCTCCTAGTCTTTCCATGCGATGGATGCTTTCCGCAATTAGCTGTGCTGCAATACCATGCCCCCTCGCTTTCGGTGAAACGGCCAGAAACCGTATGATGGGGGAATCGATGCCGAGTTCTGGCTTGGCATAAGCGGCTTCTGAGGAAACAAATAGCTGAACGCTGCCTACTATTTCGCTGTCCAAGACCGCAACGATGAAGGCGAGAGTCCTACTGTTTGTTACGGATTGCCTGATTTCTTCTTTATATCGCTCCCATTTCACGGTGGATAAATGCTGCTCATATTGCTGGTAGGCTTCGAGCAGATGCTCCTCAATCTGATCGCGGTCCTCGACTCTTGCATCACGAATGCATAGATTGCCTATGTGGATTCCTCTCATGCCTCACGCGCACTCCCATTCGATGAGTTAAAAGGCGGGTACGACGGCAACTCCGTATTTGTCCTCGATGAACTTTTTGACCTCGGCTGAAGTCAAAGCAGCGTCCAGCTTTTTGATTTCTTCCCGATTCTCGTCTCCTTTTCGCACCGTAATCACGTTCGCATAGGGGGAATTCGCACCTTCACGAAATAAAGCGCTTTTCGGATCAAGCTTTGCTTCGAGAACGATGTTCGTATTGATGACGGCTCCCGCGAGATCGGGTAGCACCCGGGGTAAGGTAGCTGCTTCTGCTTCTACTTCTACGAATTCCAGTTTTTTCGGATTATCTGCTATGTCTTTCGGAGTTGCGGCGTAATTGGTTAGACCGTCTTTTAACTTGATCCAGCCTTGTTCTTGTAACAGAATCAACGCCCGGTATTCGTTGGACGGGTTGTTTGGAATGCCGATTTTCGCACCTTCCTTGATTTCGTCCTTCGAACCCAATTTGTCCGAATAGAATCCGATTGGTTCCACGTGAACTTTCGTCGTGACGACAAAATCATAGCCTTGTTCATTTTTGACCGAATCCAAATACGGCACGTGCTGGAAGAAATTCGCGTCGATTTGCTTCTCTTTTAGGGCGGGATTCAGTTGCCCCTCGTCGTCTAGCACGACCACTTCCAAGTTCACCCCTTGCTCTTTGAGCTTTGGCTTGATGAACTCCAGTATTTCAGCATGCGGGACAGGCGCGGCTCCAACTTTCAAGGTGACTTCTTTCTTCGGTTCTGTCGCTTGACCCGTGCTGTTGCTAGAGGAGGCTGATGTTGAGCACCCTGCGACCGCCAAGCTAACAGCGGTAAATAATCCAACGATCATTACGAGACTCTTTTTCCCCATGCTTTCCACTCCCCTGGTTTCATACAGCTTGAATCCTTGCTTTATTCAAACTTGTAGCGTTTCTTATGGATCGCTTTGACGATCGAATCCCCTGACCATTGAATGACTTGGACAAGCAGAATGATAATGATCACGGTTGCGATGAGAACATCTTCTCGAAAACGTTGGTAGCCAAAGCGAATGGCCAAGCTGCCTAGTCCCCCAGCACCGATTGCCCCAGCTACTGCAGTAAATTCCGTAATGCCGATAATCCCAATCGTGACACCTCGCACTAAGGCTGGCATCGCTTCCGGAATGAGCACGCGGAAAATGATTGTGATGGGCGAAGCTCCGACGGATTTGGCTGCTTCCATCTTCCCTGCACTTACTTCCTTGAGTGAGTTTTCAATGATACGCGCCAAAAATGGTGCTGCACCAATGGATAAAGAGACAATAGCAGCTGTCGGCCCGAGCGAAGTTCCCACAATGAGTCTCGACAACGGCAGTAGCAACACGATCAGAATAATGAAAGGAAGAGACCGAACGCCATTTAATATTGACCCGATCACTTTACTCAGTTTTGGTGATTCGAGAAGGCCGCCCTTTTCCGTCACGACGAGGGTGATTCCCAAAACCATTCCGATCAAAAGAGCGAACAAGGATGACCAAAACACCATGTAAAGCGTCTCAAGTAATCCTTCCCATAGTAAGTCAACCAAATCTGCGTTCATATACCCGCCCCGACTCCTTCCATTACATGGCGCTTGTCACGGTAATAGTCGATAATATGGACAAATCGCTTAGCGGTATCACTTTCCGGATGAAGGAAAAACTTCTCCACACTCCCGGTCTCGACGATTCTGCCGTTTTCGATGACCGCCATGTTGTTGCATACGTGCTGAAGCACATCCAGCTCGTGCGTGATGAGCACAATCGTCAGCTTTAACTGGCGGTTGATCTCCTTCAACAGCTCCAGAATCGAATACGTCGTCTGCGGATCGAGCGCGGATGTCGCTTCGTCACTCAGCAGCAAATCAGGGGAATTGACCAGCGCCCTGGCTATCCCGACACGCTGCTTTTGACCGCCGCTAAGCTGGGACGGATATGTGTTTTCCTTGTCTCCGAGTTGTACGAGATCTACTATTTCTCTTACGCGCTGATGAATGTATGGCCTCGGATGACCAGCTACCTCCAAAGGAAAAGCGACGTTTTGATAGACCGTTTTTGCATCCAGCAGATGAAACTGCTGAAAAATCATGCCGATTTTCTGCCTTGCCTGTCGCAGTTCTTTCTCGGCTAAATCAGTAATCACTCTTCCTCCGATCTCAATCGTCCCAGAATCTGGCTCCTCCAGCCGATTAAGACAACGAATCAGGGTTGATTTACCCGCGCCTGAAAACCCGATGATCCCGAAAATATCTCCTTTTTCAATTTGTAAATGGATGTCCTGCAAAACAGGGATGTCTCCTTTTGAGGTTTTGTATGATTTCGTGAGGTTCTGGATGTTTACCATTCGTTCACCTGTCCTTTAATGCGCTAGCAGCCAGTTCGGCAAAATAATGAGCGCCAGGTAAAAGTGCCCGTTCATCCAGCGTAAATCCGGGATGATGCCATTCCTCGGTACCGGATGTACCGAAAAAAACGAAGGAGCCCGGTATTTTCAATTGATAGTAAGCAAAATCTTCTCCAGCAGCAGACGGATCGGGCGTTACGACTTGCAAGCCTACCTTTTTTGCTACATCGATGGACAGCTTCGTCAGCTTCTCGTCATTGTGAACAGGTGGTGGTCCTGCAAACCAGCGCAGATGAACTTTGGCACCATAGGCTGACGCCACTCCCTCGATAATCGCACGCAAGCGATCGGGAATTCGCGCACGTACCTCCTCTTGAAAAGTACGGATCGTACCGCCAAGAACGACTTTGTCAGGTATCACATTCCAAGTCGTTCCGCCGTGAATGGTCGTCACGCTCACGACAGCGTTATCCAACGGACTTACATTTCTACTGACAATCGATTGCAAAGCCGTGACGATTTGCGAAGCTGCCACGATTGGATCGACCCCAGCATGTGGGATAGCTGCGTGCGTACCGATCCCTTCCACATCGATCTCGAAGCCATCTACGCTCGCCATCAGCGGTCCCGATTTAATCCCGATGGTCCCGACTTCCAGATCAGGTTTATTGTGCAAGCCAAAGATCGCCTGAACCCCTTCCAGCGCGCCCCTCTCCACCAATTGCCTCGCACCTGTTCCTTTTTCTTCTGCGGGTTGGAAAAGAAGCCGCACTGTTCCTGCCAGTGTCTTTTCCTGTTGCTTCAATAGATAAGCAGCACCGAGGATGACTGCCGTGTGGAAGTCATGACCGCAAGCATGCATTTGCCCTGGGATTTTCGATGCGTACGGCAAGCCTGTTTCCTCTTGAATCGGCAATGCATCCATATCTGCGCGTAGGGCAATGATCGGCCCGCTATTGTTCACGCCTATTTCTGCCACTACGCCTGTTTGCAGCGGGAGATCGATGATACGAATATCCGCTTCCTCTAGCCATTCACGAATAGCGCGAGTGGTTTCGAACTCTTCGTAGGCAACCTCGGGATATTGATGCAATTGTCTACGTATCGCAATCAGCTTTGACTCCAGTTCGGTTGATCGTAATGCCTCTATGCCTGTTCCCACTGCACTATCTCCTTTCTGTCAATTGTTTGCTTCGGACCTGGAACCGATTGAGCGGCTTTTTCAAATGCAGATGATCTCGTAGCGTATCGCCCTCGTACTTGAGGCGATAAAGCCCTCTTTCTTGCAAAATCGGGATGACCTTGTCGACAAACACCTCCAAGCCATGCGGGAGAATCGGAGCGATGAACATGAATCCATCTGCCGCCCCTTGGGCAAACCATTTTTCCATCGCGTCTGCGATTTGTTCAGGGGTTCCGATCCATTCCCGATTGCTTCCTCCTTCAAGTAGCGCATACAACTGGCGCAAGGTCGGATTCTTTTCGCGAATCAGCTCTGTCATCCATTCGAAATGACTCTGGATGCCATTCTCTTCTGGAAAAATGACTTCCGCAGCTGGCGTATCGAGCGAATATTTGCTGAAATCGACTTTGCCTAAATAACCTGACAAAAATCGCAAGCCTTGTTCAGGAAGCAATAAGTCATGCAACTGCTCATAAATCGCCTCTGCCTCTTCCTTCGTATCCGCAATGATCGGGGAAATGCCTTGCAAAATGTGCAATTCATCTGGCGTGCGACCGTAATCAGGCAGCTTACTTTTCAGGCTGTGATAAAACTTCTTGGCACGCTCGAAATCTTTAACGTGCGAAAAGACGACTTCTGCTGTTCGTGCTGCCAGTCGTTGTCCTGGATCCGATGCTCCCGCTTGCACGATGACAGGCTGTCCTTGCTTGGACCTGCCGATATTCAGCGGTCCTTGTACGGTGTAATGTTGCCCTTTGTAATGAAGTCTGTGCATTTTTTCTGGATCAAAAAACACACCCGTCGCTTTGTCTTGCACAAATGCGTCATCTTCCCACGAATCCCACAAGCCCTGCACGACATCGATGAATTCTTCTGCTTGCATGTAGCGTTGATCGTGTGGAACATGGGATGTACGGCAGAAGTTGCGCCCCGTTTCTCCTGTTGCATCACCCGTTGTGACCATATTCCAGCCTGCGCGACCATTGCTGATATGATCGACAGAAGCGAACAGCCGAGCCAGATTGTAAGGCTCATGGTACGTGGTAGACGCAGTCGCGACGAGACCGATTTTGGACGTAGCCCCGGCTAAAGCTGCCAATAACGTGATTGGTTCAAAACGGTTGAGAATATTCGGATGCGAAGCTTCATTGACTGCCAAGCTGTCTGCAATAAAGGCGATGTCAAACTTCCCACGCTCTGCCGTCTGAGCCAGTTGCTTGTAATATTCGATGTCGATACTCGCATTTCTTTTCGCTGCCGGTAACCGCCATGACGCTACATGTATGCCCGTACCAACTAAGTAAGCGGATAAGTGAATTTGTCGCTTTTCCATCTGCTCTTCTCCCATTCGTTCGCGTTATGGTTTAGACTTAAACGATTGTTTAAAATCGTTCAGTTCTTCGACAGTTACTTGCGTCGGGATGTAGTTTCCTTTATACGTCTCCGTGATAAAATCCGATACGATTTGGGACTGGTAGATCGCCACCAGCTTTTTTACGTCCTCCCTGTTTGCCTTTTCTTTTGTCGTCGCAATTACGTTGATGTATGGCTTCGCCGTTTTGCTTTCGTGAAACACAGCGTCTTTTAATAGAAAACCAGCCTCGACTGCTACACCGTTATTGATAATGGAGGCCGCCACATCCTTCATGACACGAGGAGTCGTTGCACCATCGACAGGGACAATTTCTAAATGCTTGGGATTCGCCTTGATCTTATCCGCCCCGCCAAATCCATCGAAATTGTCCACGACTTGAATCAGTCCAGCCTCTTGGAGCAGTAGCAAGGCACGTCCCCAGTTGGAGTCATCGTTCGGTACGGCGATCTTTGCCCTGTCCGGTATTTCTTCGATTTTTTTGAACTTATCGGAGTAGATTCCGAGGGGTGCAATGATCGTGGAACCAACGGGCACGATTTGCGAGTTGTTTTTCGTATTGAATTGGTCTAAAAAAGCGACGTGCTGAAATGCATTGGCGTCGATTTCCCCATCGAGCAAGACGGTATTCGGATTGACATTCGCGTTGAATGAAACCAATTCAATTTGCAGTCCTTCTTTTGCCGCCTGCTCCTTCACGAAGTCCCACGTACGGCTTTCCGACCCGCGAATGCCGATTGTAAGCCCTGTCGGTTCCTCTGTTTTTCCGCAACCGACTGCGAGCATGGCTATCAAGGTGCATAGTAGGGTAAGCGCTACTTTTTTCATCGCTGGTTCTCTCCTGTCTCTTCTGTTGCCTTAGTTCCGGCGAATTTTACGGGCCAGCACGTTGCCGAATGATTGAATCCCTTGGACTAGCACGACGAGGATGACGACGGTCGCAACAATTGTCACGGTGCTGAACCGCTGATATCCGTATGTAATCGCCAAGTCTCCAATCCCTCCGCCACCGATTGCACCAGCCATGGCTGTGGCTCCAATTAAGCCGATGGTAGCTGTCGTGATGCTGAGAATAATCGACCCGAGTGTTTCCGGGATGAGAAAGCGAAAAATAATCTGTAATGGCGTTGCTCCCATCGCTTCTGCGGCTTCGATGATCCCTGCGTTTACTTCCAGCAAGGAGTTTTCCACCAAGCGAGCCATGTAAGGTCCGCTGTAGATGACGAGCGGCACAATCGCCGCTGTCGTGCCGATAGAGGTCCCGACAATCAGCCTCGTCAATGGGATAATTGCCACCAGCAATATGATAAATGGAACCGAACGAAGGACGTTGATGATCGGATTCAAGATCGAAAAAATCAACGGATTCTCTAAAATGTGGCCCTTGCGCGTGACCACGAGCAAAACTCCGAGTGGAAGGCCTATCAATGTCGCAAACACGAGCGATACGCTCACCATGTAAATCGTTTCGTATACGGCTTGGATGACTTGGTCGGATGTGACTTCCATCGTTATGAAATCTCCTTAACCGTGACGTTTTGTTGCAGGATGTATTGGTACGCGCGGGCAATTTCCCGTTCGTTGCCCTGCAATTCGACAATCAAGTTGCCAAATGGTACTCCTTTCAGCTCGGTGATGTTTCCGAATAGGACATGGACGTCACTGGCAAATCGCTTCGCTACTTGCGAGAGCATCGGTTGACCAGAGCTTTCTCCGATAAAACGAATATGGAGGATCTTGGATCTTCCTTGATTCGCTTCAAGAAGCTTGTAGACACTAGATGGAATGTCGTCACGTACCACTGATTTGACAAAATGGCGAGCCGTCTCTGTCTGAGGATTCGCAAATACTTCCAAGACATTTCCTTGTTCCACGACAGCGCCTTGCTCCATGACCGCAACACGGTTGCAAACCTCTTTAATGACATTCATTTCATGGGTAATCATGAGAATGGTGACGTTGTATTCCTCGTTCACTCTTGTGAGTAATTCCAGAATGGACGCGGTCGTTTGCGGGTCCAATGCCGAGGTTGCTTCGTCGCTCAGCAAAATGGACGGGTTGGTCGCCAGTGCACGTGCGATCCCGACGCGTTGCTTTTGTCCGCCGGATAGCTGATTGGGATAGCTCTGCGCTTTTTCTGTTAAGCCTACAAATGACAGGAGCTCGCCTACGCGTTCCTGGATTTCCTTGTGCGAAGTGGTTCCGAGGCGCAACGGCATGGCTACATTTTCAAATATGGTCTTCGTAGAGAGCAGATTAAACTGCTGAAAGATCATGCCGATGTTTTTCTTCAGGCTCCTCAAATGTTTGACCGACAAAACAGACAAATCATTCCCGTCGACAATCACTCTGCCAGATGTGGGCTGCTCCAATCGATTGACCGTGCGAAGCAACGTACTTTTTCCAGCGCCGCTTAAGCCAATCACACCGAAAATGTCGCCTTTGTGCACGTTCAGCGTAACACCTTTTAATGCCTCAATCGTCGCGCCGCCACTTTCATATGATTTATGGACTTCGTGAAACTCAATCATGCTCTCTATCGGTTCAATCTTCTTCCCGTTGGACGGAAGAGATGCATGTGTCTCCTCCCTAATCGCTTGTACGCTCCCCATGTTGATCCCCCCTACCGACTGACAATCGCGATTGTAACTGATCCAGTTCTGTATGAAGCAATGCTTCGTATTTGCCATCCCCGCCGATTTCCACCACCGGGACCAGGCGCGTGCCGTATTTGACTTCCAGCACATCGCGGAGCTCGTCTTTTCCTTCTACATCAATCCATTCGAAAGGGCGTTGATTCGCTTGTAAAATAGCCTTGACGTCTGTACAAAATGAGCACCCGCTTCTTCCCCATACAATCACTTTTTGTTTGGCTGACATGTACAACTCCTCCTTCTCCCCACGCTGTCTTCCGGCGCGATCCAAAAACAAAAAGACTCCCTACCCATTGGCAGGAAGTCTCCAGTTGTCTGGTCGACATTTTTAATTCACATCGGATTACTTGGGATATTATCATTCGCAGCTTTGCCACGTCAACAGCTAATTTCACTGCATAAACGATTACCAAGGATTGAAAAAGTCATTGACAATGAAATGGGGTTACCGATAAAATCCTAGCAAATAACTATGAAATTAGCCGACTGGACATCCAGAGGCCCCCTTTGTACATGAAAACGTACGATCAGGGGGCCTCTATTTTTTTTACTTTACGAATAGGAGCGAACAACAACATGACGCTAAAACTAAGCATTTTGGATCAGAGTCCCATCCAAGAAGGAGAAACGGCAACAGAGGCTTTTTTGCATACCATTGCCTTGGTCAAGAAAGCCGAAGAACTCGGCTATCACCGATTTTGGGTGTCTGAGCATCACGACTTAGATCATGTGGTCGGCTCATCACCAGAGGTGCTCATCGCCCATTTGCTGGCGAAAACAGAACGTATCCGTATCGGTTCCGGTGGAGTAATGCTACAACACTACAGCCCGTATAAAGTAGCTGAAAATTTCCATGTACTGGCTTCCCTGGCACCTGGTCGCGTCGATCTCGGTATTGGCAGAGCTCCCGGCGGGCTTCCGTTATCGACAAAAGCACTGCAACAGGAGAGCACAGGAACCAACCGAACTCTTGCAGAAAAACTTGAAGAACTCGAGCACTTTCTCCATGACGAGCTAATACCTGCGCATTCCCTTTATGGATTAAAAGTCATTCCGACTCCGCCCGAGCCTGCTGATCT
This sequence comes from Brevibacillus sp. HB1.4B, assembly GCF_013284285.1. Classification (NCBI taxonomy): domain Bacteria; kingdom Bacillati; phylum Bacillota; class Bacilli; order Caryophanales; family Paenibacillaceae; genus Brevibacillus; species Brevibacillus sp. HB1.4B. The sequence goes on along the minus strand of NZ_JABSUT010000001.1, from coordinate 502,306 downwards.
ATTCTTATTGGGTACCAGTATCGAAAGCGCAGAATTAGCTGCTTCCCGGGGTATTCCATACGTATTTGCCCTGTTTATCAACCATGATGAGACGGTGAGTCAAGCCGCCATGGAAGCCTACCGAAAACAGTTTCGTCCAGGCAGAATCGCCAATCCGCATGCACTGCTTGCCCTTTCTGTCATCGTAGCCGATACCGAAGAAGAAGCGGCTCAATTAGCAAAGGAAAGCAAGGTCGCCAAAATCCATTTGCAAAGCGGAAAAACCGTAACCGTCACCAGTCTGAAAAAGGCGGAAGAATTCGGGCTTCAATCCGTCGAGCCGTATACGATTGAGGTAAAGGAAGCGAATGTCATTCACGGAACGAAAGACACGGTACGTAAAAAGCTCATCGCCATCCAGGATCAGTACGACATCGAGGAAGTCATCATTACAGCACCTATCAAAGACTTTCAAAAACGAGTGCTGTCGTATGAGCGGTTGCGGGAAGCATTTTCGGAACTGACTGTTTCCTGATTGGCGCAAGACAGATTCAAAAATGAATTTATCGTGGCTGACCCGCTTGTGTGGATATAACGGGTCAGCTTTTTTCCTATCCTTCCCTTTTGTTCCAACCTGTTAAAAAATAGTTGGCACCATGCCCCCGTCTATACGGATTGGTGAACCTTTAAATGCGGTTGCATAAGGGCTGGATACGAATGCTACGAGCCTGCCTATTTCAAAAGGCTTGATAAACCGCTGTAATTCGGATTGGGGCAGGTTTGCTGCCATAAATTGCTTTTCTTTTTCCGAAAATGCCCTATCATCAGGAAACAAACGATCGATGATTTGATATACATTTTCGGAAAGCGTTGGTCCTGGCATGATTGTATTGGAAGTGACTTCCGTTCCTATGGTTAGTTTAGATAGACTTTTTGACAGTGATAATAGCATCGATTTCGTCATGCAATACTGAGGCATTTGCCCTGAAGGCATGATCGCTTCTTCACTTGCTATAAAGATGATTCGTCCATAATTGTTCTTCAACATGTTCGGTAAGTAAAATTTAGATAATCCATTAGCGGCAAGGACATTTGTTCGGAAGTATTTTTCCCATACTTCATCGTCAACGTCTTCATAGGACATGATTTCATAAATACCCAAATTGTTAACGAGAATATCCACGTTGGGATATTTCTCAAATATAGCTTCTCTTTGCAGCCTATCCACAATATCAGCCGTAGCATTCTGAGGAGAAGTAGCCGGGAATTGCGACTTCAATTCATGTACGATTCGTTCTACCTCTTCATCATTTCGTCCATTAACGAGGACATTGACGCCTTCTCTGGCAAGCTCTATGGCAATTGCTTTCCCAATACCTTTCGTCGATCCAGTAACGAAAGCAGTTTTGTTCCTTAATCCCATATCCATAACACTTGTCTCCTTTGTAGCCATTCACGGCAAGCTGACTAGAAGTTAATCTTGGAACATCCTTGTGCTCCGGATTGAGATTATCGTACTTTGTCTGGATCGTTCGGTAACTAGCGTACAACGCCAAATTTCTTGCTTTACCCGCCAAATAGTGAAACCGGGAAAATGGTAGCCCCGATTGGGACGGGTTAGCTTGGGAATTCTTTGACGGCGGGGTTGACCCTAAAGTATTCGGAACGCCAATTGGAAGGTGTATCGCCTTCCCAAAGGCGAAAGGCCCGGTAAAATGAGTTCTGATCTTCGTATCCAATTAAGAAAGCCACTTCTTTTATATCGAGCTTGGGGTCGGCCAAGTATTCTCGTGCCTGTTCATGCCGAGCCTGTGTCAACAGTTGCTTGAACGTTGTGCATTCATCCGTAAGACGGCGCTGCAAGGTACGATCGCTCATGCCCAACTCGCTGGCAACAGCTCGAATATCAAGGCGGCCTCCTGTTAGACTTCGCTTCAAGATCCACTTGACCATCTCCGCAATGGAATGACTGCACTGCTCATCCAATGATCGGTTCAATACAGGTGTCAATATCTCCAACAATTCTTTGTTATACGAAAGAAAGAGGCGGTCCAGATCGCGTCGATGGAGTGTTAATCGGTTAACGGTGGCACCAATCCGTATCGGGCAACCGAAGTAAGCTTCGAGAGCAGTGACATCCCCCATCGAGTGAGAAAATTCCACGGACTGTGCAGTTAAACGCGTGCCAGTGCCCCGTCGCCCAAGTTCTAGAAGAAAGGCTAGCGTGGTTCCAACCAAGACTGGTGGACCGGGTTGCTCGCTGTGCATCCACTCCAATTCGATTGTACAGCGCTCGCCCTCCTCTGTTATACGCAGCCTTTCCGGAGGGCACAGTTGTTTGTATCGGGCCATTCGATTAAGCGCGTCGCGATAGTCACGAGCATGGTAGGTCGCTAAAACAGTCGGTGGGTATTGTGCCGCTTCAAAGGTGGTGGAAAGCTTGATGATTCCCACAGCAGTATCACCAATTAGATCGGCGTATGTTTGCCAGATTCTGAAATATTGGGCAGTGGTGACTACAGCAGGTTCTGTAAAAATGGTGAGCGGCAGGCGCGCTCTGTGAGCTAGGTCGAGGGGGGCAATCCCTAGTTGTTGTAAACTCGCCCAAAATCCCGCCGGGAAATTTATACGGTCTGCTTTCATTACGTATGGATCTCCTTTAGTTGCTTACCGATTCGTTCCGATTATGATTAAGTATACAGGAAGGTGATCGTACCCGTTATTTTTGCTTTCCCATCGCTTTCATGATTTCTTCAATCCCATCTATTTTCGCTAAAGCCATCGGTCCAGGTAACGACGGGTCTGCCAATTCATAGACCCGGTTGTTTTTGACGGCGTTCAAGCTATTCCAGACGTTGCTTCCTTTCAAGGCCTCTTTCACTCCACCTTGGATCGGCGCTTGCCAATTATTGATGACGAACAGATGGTCTGGATTTAATTGAGCGAGGCTCTCCAATGAAAGCTGTCCATTTTCATTGGCCCCTTCTGTACGTCTCAAGCCAAGTCCATCATAAAATGGATCGAAACGTCCATCGTTCCAAGTAATGAACTGCTCTTTCCCTCTGTACATGATGAACATGACTGACTCCTGACTGCGAAAGGCGAGCTCTTCTTTGTATGCCGCCGATTTCCGATCAAACTCAGCTAGCACATTCGTAGCCTTCTCCTCTTTTCCAATAATGGCTGCCATTTGTTGTATGGTTTCACGCCAATCATCAGCCTGTGGCAAGATGACAGTGGGTGCAATTTGCGATAATTTTTCGTATTGGTCGCGAATGTCATCAGCGGCAATGATGACATCAGGCTGAGCAGCCAGCAGCTTCTCCAGATCAACCTCCATCCCCAGATCGATCATATTTTTATCCGCTACTCGTTTACTGAGACTGGGAAAATTCGCTGTAATCGTCGATACACCTTGGGCAGCAATCGGATACTCATCCAAAACGGCCAAATAGTCAACAAAAGCAATATACGGCGTTGCGATTTTTATTGGTTTTTCCTGAATGACCGTTTCACCTGATAGATGCGAGATCGTCCGTGGAAAAGCACTCTCGCTCTTTACAGGCGTTGAGTCTTGGTGTTCCTTTTGTTTGTTCGTAGTTGGTGCAGTTGTTTTTGGGCTCGCTCCTCCACTGCATCCTGTTATCATCAGAACGAAAATGATAGCAAGGGCCATAAAAACAGTACCTTGTCGCTGCATACTCCGTCTTCTCTCCTTTTTGAGGCTCTCCTACATAAAACATTATGTAAATGAGATTCGTTATCAACGCCCCAAATGATACTACTGGTCGGTCATCCATACTACCTGTAGACGGAATAGTTTGCTGGTTATCGGGATACTGAGCCTACCTACTTAGAGGAACGTCTCACGAATACGCTTGGATTGACTCCATATTTCTCCCGGAATGCTTCCGCAAAGTAGCTCGTATTCGTATATCCGATAGCACTCGAGGTTTCGGTCACATTCATTTCCCCTTGTTGAAGTAAAAATAAGGCTTTTTCTAACCTCTTTTCTCGCAAGTAGCCAAAAACGGTCGTACCAAACATTGCTTTAAAACCTGTCTTCAGCTTGTAGTCGTTTAAACCAATCATTCGGGACAGCTCAGGTAATGAAGGCGGGTCTACCATGCATTCCAACATGATCACCCTTGCCTGCGCGATCTTTTCTTTGTCTCTTTTCGATAAGGGAACAGACGCCGTTTCGCTATCAAGCAGAAAGGATTGAAACGCCATCGAAAGCAGTCCCAAAACGCCTGTTTCCATCTCAATCTTTTTCGTTCCCGGTTTGGCAACGTACTGCATCACACGCTGGAGGGCAACGGAAGCGGCAGGAGACAGCTTTTCCTGAAAGATACGAAACGATTGTTTTCCAAGAACTTGTCCGAATTCAATGGAACGCTGTCCATTCGACTCCTCCATAAAATGATGAAAGGTCGACACAGGAATACCGATGCCAAGCATGTAGAACGGCTCATTTCCAACATATTCAAACCTTGCTTCCACTTCTGACATGAATTGAAGCGAGCAAAGTCCTGGCAGCAGCTGGTGCTCTTTGCCTTGCACACTTATGCCTCTCTCCCCTTTTAAACAAAAATTAAGCTCTACCATAGGGCTTTTCGTAGATAGAGAGATGCTCTGTGATCGGTAAAATGTATAGTCGGATACAACCACTTCCATATCATACCGAGGAAGAAATCGACGAACATACCCCTCACCCACCTCTGGATGAAGGGTCAGTTTTGTTTTCTGATCCACATTTTGTGATTCCAGATTCATTCTGTCGAAAAAAAGATGAATGTTTTCTTGAATATTTGTAGAACTCAACTCTGTCCACCCCATCCGATGCGCAAAATGCATATGATAATCATTCTCGAATTATAGCGGAATCAGAAAAGTTTTACTATGATAATGGGAATAGTTGTTCATTTCAGCAAGAGAGGTGATGTTCTGATGCTAGATTTAGCAAGTCCTATATGGGGTAAGCTACAAGGTCCTTATGGTTTGTCTGATGGCGTCCCTGCGCTCATCCAGCATGTTCAGCACGACTATTTTTCCGAAGAAAAAGAAGAGTTGTATTGGGAGCTTCTGTATCATCAAAATACAATTTATCCATGTACATATGCTGCAGTTCCCTATTTAGTAGAGATCGCTTTAAAAACAGAGAACCCTGATATTCTGTTGGACATCTTCATAACCTGCGGCATGTTCGAAGCCAGTAGCGAAAATGCTCCTCATATGGATGTGCCATCGGAGTTTTTACGAGATTCCACACCCTTATTGGATCAAGAGACCATCAGTGAGATCTATCGTGAATACCACCGCTCCATTCTATCACTGACAGAGCAAACAGAATCAATCCTTCACCTAGCACAGATGGGAGAGCATGATGCAGACAAGCGCTACATACTGGCTGCGGACGCTGCGTTTCGTGGGGACAAAGACATTGCCAACATGCTTCTCACCTTTTCAGCAGGAGACGAATATGTAACGGTGTGTCCGACGTGCGATCAGTCTATCTACATATGGCCCGATGAGGAGGAGGAGATCTTGTTCGCTTACGAAGACGATCCCGTTTCTCACGGTACAGCGAAACGATTTTCAATCATCGCCAAAAAACCGGACATGACAAATGACAGCGGACTTCAGAAATTATACCGCCGTGCGCTTGAGATTGAGGATAAAGAGCTGCTTGCCCATCTTCCTTATCTTGCTGGTGAATTGAACTGCTGCTCATGCGACACCCCTATTCAGGTTTGGACGGGACTCTTTCCATAAATAGCAAAAAGGCCACAGCTAATGCCGTGGCCTTTTTGCTTTAGATTGCAGATACATCTGCCAAGGAGCCTTTCGTTGCTTGTAACAAGCCCTCTACTGCCATCTCGATCTGGACACCAATGTTTCCGCCACTGACGATGATCGTCTCTAACGACTGTGCTCGTTGATCGATCACCGTTGGAAACAATTTCTTCATCCCCACTGGCGAACATCCACCACGAATATAGCCAGATACTTTGGTGATCTCCTTCACGGGAATCATCTCGATCTTCTTCTCTCCGACTGCTTTGGCCGCTTTTTTGAGATCAAGCTCGGCTTCAACGGGAATGACAAACACATAATACGATTTGCTCGTCCCTTGCGAAATCAATGTTTTATAGACAACATTCTTTTCGCGACCGATCTTTTGGGCGACGGCAATTCCGTCGATTTTCCCATCATCCGTTGCATATGTCAGCATGGTGTATGCGATTTTTTCTTTATCCAAAATCCGCATCGCATTCGTTTTTCCTTGCTTCACGCCAGTCCACCTCCGCTACACGCTGGTCAATAAAATATAATCTATCTTAGGGGATGGCATTCTACTTTTCAACCAAAAAACGCCACTGACACAAGCATGTCAGCGGCGTCTCGTATTATTGAATCGTTACTTCATCAATCTCGATATGGCCTGCAGGGCTAATCCATACACCCTGTACATTCTTTTGAATCGCCGCCAAGTTCTCGGAGAATCGGAACGGAATAAGCGGTGCTTCGTTCATTTCGATTTGTTGTGCTTTTTCATAGATTTGTTTGCGTTTTTCTGCGTCTGGTTCTCTGCGTCCTTCTTCAATCAGCTTGTCTACTTCCGGATTGTTGTAGAAGGAATGATTTCCTGGTGCGCCATGTGCTTTCGAATGATACAGGTTGGCCTGGTTGTAATCGGGATCGCCCGTAGCATTCCCCCATCCGCTCATGAACAGGTCTGTCTCCCCTTTGGATGCTGCTTCGATATACGCCCCGAATTCCATAACATCCAGTTGCAGGTCAATGCCGATTGGCTTCAGTTGTTGTTGCAGTACTTCGGCTACGCTAATGCGGGCCTTGTTGTCATTCAATGCGATTTTTACTTTGAAGCCGTTCGGATATCCAGCCTCTGCGAGCAATTGTTTGGCTTTCTCGACGTCATACGGAATGTCTTTTACATTCGGGCTGTACCCAACCATCGCTGGTGTAATCGAGGAGTGAGCTGGCGTTCCTACGCTATTGTAAACGCCTTCAATAATGGTTTTCTTGTCGATTGCGTGGGCAATGGCTTGGCGGACACGCACATCATCAAAAGGCTTTTTCTTTGTATTCAACCCGATGTGATCGACAGAGAACCCAGGGTATCGCCCCAACTGCATCGATGGAGAATTTTGCACGCGATCGATGTCCGTCACAGGCAGGTTTTCTGCCACTTGAACTTCACCTGTCTCAACCATGGCGAGGCGAGTCGTGTCTTCTGGTACGGTTTTGAAAACGACTTTATCCAAATTTGGTGTACCGCCATAGTAGGTATCGTTTCTCACGAGAACCACTTCTTGGCCCGGCGTCCATTTTTCGAATTTGTACGGACCCGTACCGGTTGGATGCTTGCTCAAATCTTTTCCATATTGTTCAATGGCTTTCGGGCTGATGATGCTTCCCTCTGCACTCGCCAAAACAGACAAGAGCGGTGCGTACGGGTAATTCAGAAGAAACTGTACTGTGTACTCATCTACTACTTTCACTTCTTTGATTGCTTCAAACATATTAATCCGGCTGGAGCCAACGGCAGGATCTTGAACGCGAGCGATCGTTGCCTTTACCGCTTCCGCATTGAAAGGTGCTCCATCATGGAACGTCACGCCTTGGCGCAGCTTGAACTCCCACGTCAAGTCATCGAGCTGCTTCCACTCACTTGCCAGAGATGGGACGTATTTGCTTTCTTTATCCATGCGGACAAGCCCTTCGTATACTTTGTGATGAACGATTGCTGCTGAAGGGATTTGGGACAGGAAATGCGGATCGAGGTTGTTCGCATCGGACAGACGAGCGATGACGAGGGTTCCTCCTGTTTTGCCAGCTTCTGCAGTACCCCCTGCTTGTCCAGCGCTAGTGGACGCATCCTGCCCCGACGAACACCCTGCCAAAGCCGCAGATACCGCGATTGTCATGGCAATCAGCGTGTGATAAAAGCTCTTCTTTTTCATCTGTGTTCCCCCAATTCTTGTTGCAAATGTTTTAGCATTCAAACATGTTTTATTTTAGATAATATTCAGTCATTATATTTTCACTTTGTTTACCTTTATTTTCAGTTTCTTTACAACTTTGTATATAAACAAAAAACTCTCCCCTGTGACAGCGAGAGAGAGTGATTCAAAGATTATCTGACAAATTCACTTTTTAACAGCCCATATATGTATTCATCAAAATGTCATACCCTCTACGGATGATAGTCGCGGAAAATGGCCACCCCATATTGAAAATTTCCATCCCGGGGATCGCAGTGAGTCTAGTTATACGTACCGACCATAGAAAAAAGAGAGACTCTTCAAGAATCTCTCTCCTTATCCTACAACCGAATTACAATGATCGAGTCATAGGCTTTTTCATCATATTGACGTACTGCACCACATACAAATACTGCTGCGTTAACAACTCCGCATCCGCTTTTACTTCCTGCAAATAGCGATTGCCTTCCACTTGTAGGTCTTCGATCAATGAGGCGAGGAAGCTCATATCGTATTCGGTCGCGAGTTCTTGCAGCTTTTTCAGCTCCTGCAAATCTTGCCTGTCAAACTTATGGATTCCTTTGAGTAACAAGCGTTCCTGCCAATCAGTCAGGTTTTCGGTAAAGGAATATAACTCCTCCATGATTTTACGTCCACTCCCTCACCGTTATAGGTCTAACTTAAAGCTCGTCAGCGATTTGCCCTGCATGATGCTGATCGGATAAAGACCATCTCCTATTTTTTGCACAAGCAAATACACATCGCGCAGCTCTAGCAGCCGCTTGTTTTGTTCGAGATGACGTATATTGCGGGCGAATTCCCCCTGATAAGAGATGCTCAATTGGAGGGAATGACATTGCTCGTCTTCGATCGTCAGAAGCAACTGCTGTGTCTTCTGATCGAATTCGACTTGATTGAACTTGTTCGCTTTCAATATAAAAACCGAGTCCAACGCAGTTTCAAACATATCGCCTGCCGTGTCCTTCCAGTCACTTGACCAGTCGCCAACAAGCACCTTGCCGAGATCCAACTCTTCGATATTGTCCCTGGGAACGATGGTTAGCCGTGTATCCTCGCTGGAAGACAAGCGCTGCTCCCGATTCGTCTTCGCCTGTGTCAGGATGACCTGTGAATGAGAGAGCTCCTCCATCGAGATCAACTCGCCCCAGGGTACCTTGCCTTTATAGCTGTCCTTAAAGGAAAAGGATATGCCTTCATAATACACGGGGCGCGCTTCTGTATACGTGTAGATGTGCTGATCAGAGAGCGAATAAAAGTAATACGTAATCCCCTTGTACCCTGACCGCGTCTCCCATGGATTTGCTCCCAAAGCATACAAACTTAACTGCGGAACCATATGGTACTTACTTTTGAAGCTGCCGAGCAGCTGCTTTTTCGCTTCGGTGTGATCGATCTTCTCTAGAGCAATCAAACTAAGATACACCCGGGAAAGTCGATCGAGCAGCGCTTCCGTTGAAAACTTGACATGGCGCTGAAAAAATAAGTTCAGCTCCCCATGAATGCCGCGAATGTCCTTTTCCACGCGGGGAAGATTGCCGTTATGCGCAGCAATAGCAAGCAGCTCCAGCCGTGTACAAATTGTCTGGGATAGCTTCGCCAAGCCGATGCCAAGAATCTCTGCGATCAGCGATTTGGCTTCCGCTACAACATCTGTTTCGTAGCTGACATCGGTTACGGATGCTTGTAACTGTTCACGATCCTGTAGCTGATGCATGGCCCGATAGCGCAAAATGACCTCCAGCTTGTGCAAGCAATTGCCTTTCGCCTTGCAGGAGCACATGCTTTTCCCGATCTCCGATTCACTGTCAAAAGATACGGATATATCTTGGGTGCGCAATTTCATGGTTAAAAAGGATGTTTCAACGATCTCCATTTCCTCGAAATAGTCGAGGCGAAACAACACTTCTTCCAGCTGTGCTGGGGTAAAAGCCTTGCTAATGTGAGTCGGCTGCAATTCCAAGAGCCAGCTAAAGTCAGGCTTGTAGGTCTCCAGCTCTTCCGCGGTCTCTGCTCCTGCTTGCAAATGGTTTTGGGCATAGTAGACGATGGAGATGATGATATGCTTGCATATCTTGTCAGATGGACATGAGCAGGAAAAACGATTAATATCTGCATGAAGTCGGCATACGCTGTCATCTGACAGCGCACACTCGACGTAATCGTCCCCGAACTCGTAGGAAACGTTCATTCCTTTTTCCATTTCCTTGATGGAACGATTGTAAATTCCTTTGTTCGCGTATTTGATCAGATACTCTTCGTTGCACAGCGCGATAAACCGATGAAATTCTGATGTAAAATCCGCCATCGTTATTTTCCTGCTGCTCGCATGACATCATAGACGGTTTCGCTGAAAATGCGTGTTGGAATATCGGTGAGCTTCAGTCGATCCACTGGCTTGAAGTAAAAATGCTTGTACTCGGCATCTTTATTTGGGAAGAAAGCCAACGCTTCCAGCTTCACATCCTCCATGCCCTCCCAATACGAAATGCTCGCCCCGCTGATTTTCAGCTCAGCCACCATTCCGTCATACAGTTTGTAAAACTCATAATAATAACCGGCATCGAGCGGCGTACCTTTGACCCAGCCGAATTTCTCCATCATTTTCGCAAAAGCGGTAGGTGAATACGATTCAACAGGTAGGCGGAGCAATTCATTGGCTTTTATTTCTTCTTCCGTAGGCAGGAACGCTTCACGATTCAACTGCTCGAATGGTTGAGTAATTTCGTAATCTTCCAGCTGAGTACGCCAACCGTTCAACATCTCTTCGTCCAGCTCCAGTGGGTGAATCAAACCAATGAGCTGCTCATCTGCCAACTCATACTCATCCTCGTCCACGGTGTTAAATGTCCCATCGTCCATATAGCGGAACGTATCTACGAGCTTACCATCCTCGTATACACCCCAGATGAGCCCGATTGCGAATTTTTGCATCAAAACGTTCTCCACAAAGAGACGTTTCCATGCTGCCGTTGACCAATAACGCGATTTGGACAGGGACTCCTCCAGACGAAGAGATTGCACTTTCACCATATTTTTTAGGTCTTTTTTCAATTGAGCAAAAGTCAAACGTGCTTGTTCTGCCTTCTCCTGATCGTCTTTCGCGGACGGTGCAGGCAGATTTTTGACTGCTTTTCCTGTGCTGTCGTTCGTGACTTCCAGCTCCAGCTCGTTGCTGACTTTGACCGTGAAGGTGCGGTCCCCGTAGTCAAACACTTGCTTGCCGGACGCATCGAAGCCAAGCGTGGTAACCAGTCGGTCTTCCAGTTCCATCGCAGAAATGTTCTGATTCGCAGCCGCCATGGACAGCGCCTCTTCTGCTGCTGATTTGACTTGCCTGTTTTTGATCGTACGCTTGATCTGGTCAATTAGACGCAGCGCCGTCAAATCATTCGAGAACGACAGAGCACGCACGCCATCCGCAGCCAAAGCACCGCGAGAGTGATCTGTCCAATCCTTGATCATCTGACCAATCGTATCGACTATACGTCGATCTCCGAAAGCGACGCAGAGCGGCATGACCCATTTTTCTTTGGCGACTGCTCCATTATCGAGCCATGTGCGCAAAACTTCTACGGTAAAGTCAGCAACAGATGCCGCTTGCAGAGACGGTTTCAAGTCAAGTACCAACTGGTTTGGCGCTGTCGGAAAATCGATGGAAGCGGTTAGCATGTACTCCATTACTTCCTGACCCAGCTCGTTGCCGTCTTGGTCACGAAGGACTGGCATGCGCTCCAGTGGCATCCATTTAATTCGTGTGAGCTTGCGCTTGTCGGTCAGGTTGCCTAAATGGGTCAAGCTCGCATCTGGCCCTTGCTCCTCGGCGTCGATAAATGTTTGTAGCAGCGTTTTAAATTTGCTACTCTTTTCTGTTGTCAACAGCTCTTGGAAAATCTCCTTGTTATTGTCCAGGGAGCGAATCGCATCAAGCGCCATTTCCTTGACCTTTGCTTTTTTCTCGGTTTGATAGACGTGCAAATAAAGCTCCTTGTCTTTGGCCTGAAGAAACGCTGCACCAGCAAGGCCGCTCACTTTCTTCGAGCTGTCACCCAAACCGAGCAGAATCGCTTGGTTGCGCAATTCCTCTGACAGCTTCTCCTTTGCCGCTAATAGGGTCTGCATCACAAACACGCGAAGCTCTGTATCCAGCTTGTCAAAATGAGCCAGACTCATTTCCGGATTCGCTACGACCAACGAACGATACACCTCTTCATTGACGTCTGTGTAATAATAGTGCGTCTCCTTGATCGACAAAATCTGGTAGAAAAGTGTCTCGATATCTACAGCTTCGTCCTTCTGGTAATGATCGATGATACCGGTCAATCGATCCTGGAACGCATGAGCGAAGCACATATGGCCTACTCTGCGATTGGACTTGTCTTTGTATTGGCACATGAACGGAATCAGACGAGCAATAAACGGATGGTCCACAGGCAAGAAGCTCAGCAGGATCATCTGCTGCCTTACAAGTTGTAAGTCTTCCAGATGCACATGCTCGAGCACATCCTCTAGGACAGCTTTGTCATCCAGATAGTTCGCCAGCTTTGTCGAGCCCTTCGCACGTCGCAGCGCGTCTTGAATAATCCCTTCCAAAGAAGGCTGGAAATCGGAGAGATCCACGCCTTCTGCCGCCAGCGTTTTGTGTAAAAATCCTTTGACCATCGGAATCGAAGCAAGCTCAAGCGCTCGTCTTGATTTCGTTACGTCTTCTTGCACCAGCTGCTTCACTTGCTCCCAATTTGTCGGCGGGGATAGCAAATGCTCGCGCAGTCCCAGCAGTAGATCGTAAGGCTCCTCCATGTGTACGAGTCCAAACAGTCTCTTATCTTCGGACAAGATATCAAGCGGGAACATGTCAAAAAGGATTTGCAAGGTGTTGTGCAGCTCCCGATCCATCTCCTCTTCCTTCTTCAGGAATGCACTGATCCCGCCTTTGACGTGAATGCGGAAGTACAGCAAGCTGATGACTAGCTCCATATAACGTTTCAAATGTTTCTGGTTCAAAAGGGAGCCTTCCTTGACCTGCTCTCCTGGATAATACTTTTCTCGCAATGCAGCCTTTTTCTCTTTGACGTATGAAGGATACAACGACTCGTTGGTTAGCAAATTGTTGCTCGAAAACTGCATGGTCACGACTTCTTTGGCAATGGTATGCAGCTCTTTTATATATTCGCGCGTATCACCTGTAACCAGGTAATAATAGATCGGCATTAGCTTTTCTTTTGCTTCTTCCAATAAGCTCGGAGAAATCGTGTACGCATACGAAATGAATAGCAAAAATTCGGCCCTATCAAATGTCGAGGAGTAATCACGGCTGATGCTTGCGCGATAATCCTCTGCAGCTTTTAACAAAAATTCGCCAAACAACGTATGTCCGAAATGCTCGACCGTTTTTCTCATGGCCTCCAATGCCTTCTGATCTTTTGCACGGATGTCAGCATCATTGATTTCCTTCATACTTTGCAGTTCGATCTGGTCCAGGAAGCATTCATCCATCACATTTTTCTTATCGTAAAAACGGTTGCTAGCCTTGTAGATCAGCACAGCTGCTCGATAGAAGGCCAGCTCTTCTCCGCGTTTTTTTAGCTTGTCAAATTCGGATCGAACCGTATAGCTGTAAAACCGCGGGTCCTCTACGATTGCCGGGCATTCGTCTGTGTCACCTGCAACGTAATCAGCCACTTGATCGTACAAATGCTTGTTTCGATCACTTGCACTGATAAATTCCTCCACAAATTTCTTCGTAACTGGATTCAGATCTGTCTTTCGTAAAACCATTCCTTACTCCTCCTTCTCTCTATTTGATAACCTTACCAATCCACTGCGCGAGCTCATCAGGCGTAATCGCGGCGACATTTGCTCCCATATCGCTCAATACCCTTGCAGCATGCTGGTTGTACGTAGCGTTGCCCTCGAAATCTAAAGCCGTCAGCACTAAAAACTTGCAGCCTGCGTCTATAATTTCCTTGCTTTGGCGATACATTTCCTTGATCGGATAGCCCTCCTCCAAATCGCTGACGAGGATAAATATCGTCTTCGATGGATTTTCGAGCAGTGTTCTTCCGTATTTGAGCGCTTGGGCAATATGAGTCCCCCCACCAAGTTGCACACTCATCAGCACATCGACCGGATCATCCAGTCTATCGCTCAAATCAACGACCTTTGTATCAAAAATAACCAAATGCGTCTTCAAGGCAGCGAGCTTGTAAAAAATACTTGCCATAACCGAGCTGTAAATCACAGAGTCCATCATACTGCCGCTCTCGTCCACGACAATGACGATGTTCCATTTGTTGTGATGCTGGATATTGCTGTGGAAATACAGCTCATCGATGATAAAACGGCTTTTTTTGCGATCGTAGTTTTTCAAATTTTTGCGAATCGTTTTATGCACATCCAGATTTTTCATCGACTTCGTATAGCCGCGTTTGTGGCGATTGCGTTTGCCGACAATGCTGGTCTGCACCTCATTTTCCAGCTGACGCCGCAGATCGTCTACGACCTTGCGTACAATTTCCTTTGCACTTTTCACGACCTCTCCTTTCATCCTGCCTTTAAATTGGAGGATGTTTTTCAAGAGGGTCATGTTGGGCTCCATGCTTTCCAACACTTTTTTGTCTGTCAACAGCTCTTTCATGTTATAGCGGTCCAGAGCTTGCCGCTCGAGGATTTCTACCGTCTTTTTGGGAAACAGCTTGCGGATTTTATTCAACCAGACGGGAACCGTCAATGCCGAATCTCCCCGGCCACCTTCTTTTCGATAGCCTTGCTCTTCGCCGTATTCACGGTTGTATAAAAATTCAAGAATCGAGTCTAGTTCCTGATAGGAAAACTCGGATGATTGATAGACCCCGCTGCCTTCCAATGATTCCTCGGCATGAGAGCCCAATAACAACCGCCAGCGGTTCAAGGCTTCGCGGCTCAAATCAGGTTCCATTTGGCAAACTCCTCCTTGATCGCTTCATCGAGCATGCGGGCATCACGCAAGGTACGCTCATCGATGACTGGATTCGTGACTTGCTCCACCGTCGTTTGGAAGAGAGCTGCCACTTTTTCCGAGAGCATACTAATTTCCATTGGGCTAAAATATGTAAACGCTAATCGCAGTTCAGGCACCACTTGCAAAAAGTCGTCGTAGGCCAAGGATGTAATCATCTGATGCAGATCGCGCAAGATTTCTTCTTGATGAAAGAGGTAGTCACGAGCCACGATAAAAACGCCATGTAAATACGCGGCGGTATGCAGCATTTGCTCAGGCGAGCCGAACATATAGGCACGCGCACGTCTGGAGATTTCTGCGCGTTCTATCACTTCGAGATTGCACAAGATTGCGACCACCACCCCCTCCAGTTTCGCGGGGAGCTTGTCGTTACGCAGCAATTCCAGCAGTTGATCACTGAATACCTCTCGGGAATCATCCGCCTGTCTCTTCTCACTCAGCATGTACAGGAATTTGAGCTGATCGGCCAACTCATCCAGTTCGTTGGGGTTCGGGTTTCCTTTCTCGACGATTTTGGTCACAGCCTGGTAATATACTTCTTCCACCAAGTTCTCCAGCCGTTCTGTCTCGATCAGACCGAACAACCTTTTTTGCTCCAAAAGAATCGTGAGTGTCTTCAATGTTTTGCAAAGAGAGAGAAAATGTCCATCCTGCCTAACGGACCCTTCTACAGATTCAAAGAGCCTTTCCGACAACTCTTCCAATCCCATGACGACCGCCATCATAAGCCATTTTGCCAGCTCATGGCTCTGGTGCTGCGGCATTTCTTTTACCATATCGGCTAGCTTTTGCGCAGCTGCCTCCTTCACCGTCCCACCGTAAACTGAGCTCTCGATCAGACGGGCTTCGACGAAGGAGGAATAGCTGTAGCGCCATGTTTCTCGGACAAGATTGACATTTCGATTGTTCATCCAGTCTGGTCCGGATTCTTTCGCGCAAAATTCTGTACCCAAGAACTGCATGCAGTGAAAAAACTGGCTGGCTTCGCGATGTGACTTCTTGGCATACAGCTCTAGCACCTTCTGATTACGCCCTGTTGTCGTGATCGCGAGCTTTAGTGATTTACATCTGTCTTTGCAATCGCGAACGATAGGCACATCCAGTGAATTTGGAGCAACCTCACCAATTCCGTCTCCTGTCAACAGCTCTCGCAATGTCTCGATCGGCTGTGAGGTTGCAATCGAGCGCTCGCCTTTTGTAAAAGCAGAGAGAACGGAATCGATCAACTCATAGGCGCCGCCCTCGGCCTTTTCCCGCATGACTGCCATGCCATTCATGAGGCTGTACGCTTCAATCGCATCCGCAGTCGACGTCGTTTCTCCTTTATCACGCAGCCTTTTAAGCAGTTGCGGGAGGTACACCAAGGCGCTTTTCGAGAAGGGAGCACGCTCCTTCTTCTCCAGTGCCTTCCACACACTCTCGTAGTAGTGAACGTACGGCATCCCGCTTGCGTATCCATTCAACTGATCCGCTTCCTGGTACGTGTACACCATCGGATATATTTTTTCTTCCTGCACCTTTTGTATCTTGTAGGAAGTCTTGCGCTCCTCGATGAGTCCGTATGTATGAAATCCCCCGGTAACCACGAGAATTCTCGCATGCTTTTGCTTTGCCTCTGCAATTTTTTGACGCATGTGCGCCTCACGAATTAAATCGCCTTCCGCTTCCAAAGTAGCGTCATCATAGCATTTTCGAGACAGGTAGCAGTAGGCAAAGACATCCTTGACGAAATCCTGCGTCTGTTTGCGGATACCATCAATCTCAAAAACCTTTTCCCACAGCTCATCGAAGTTCCGGCATTTCATCGTCTGGCACAATCGCTGAATAAACTGCGAGCCTGCCAGCATGCGCTCATCGTGATAGGACAGCTTTTCATTCTTCTTTTTCAAATCATGGCCGTCTTCCAAGCTTTCCAATCGACTTCCGTAGCTTAGATCAATGAAAGCAGCAGGTATCTGCCGGCGTTTTGCTTCAACCAAGGCTACATATTCCGGCGAATACAGAAGAAACGGAAAGTAACAGACGTATTTTTGCTCCCCTGAGGCGTACGCGTAATAAATGCTCACAGGAGGCTTCGTCCGTTCATCCGTCAAGATCGGAATGATATGATTGCTATGGTCCGGGCCTTCAATCAGAATGATTTCCGGTTGATACTCTTCGATCGTTTTTTTCAAATGAAACGAGCAGGCAGGACTATGATGACGAACCGGGAAATAGACGACCTGTTTGCTAAGGTTGTAGACCTCTTCTTCGACGAATGATTTTATGAAGCGGTCTTGACCGTTTATTTGATCCATTTCTTCTCGCTGTAATAAGTTCCCCATAGACCCTCTTCCTTTGCCCGTTCTTTGACCACTTTGGTAAAGTAGGTTTTCAGGATATTTGCGTCCTTTTGGTTTTCCTTGACGACCGCTCCCAGCATGTTCTGTACCAGTCGATCCATGGAAATGGGCCTGCCATCATAGTAATGGGAAGTCATTGCACTTTGGACATAGACGGATACGGCTTCGGCTGTACTCATCACGGATTGAGGGGAATCGATTTTGAATCCTTCCTTGGTCTCGCCCATACGCAGTTCCATGAAGGTCGTCGCCAATATCTCAACCACATCTCGATCGATTTCGATATTCACGCCACTTTGCTCCAGAATTACTTTTGCTTGGGATTCGATAATTTGTGCTTCCATTTTCACATGATTAATCGGCGCGATCGTCTCGAAGTTAAAACGGCGTTTGAGCGCGCTACTCATTTCATTGACGCCTTTGTCCCGCAAGTTCGCTGTTGCAATGATATTAAAACCGGGCTTGGCAAACAGGATGCCGTCTGACAGCTCGGGAATGTTCATCACCTTGTCGCTCAAAACACTAATCAACACGTCTTGAACCTCAAACGGACAACGGGTAATTTCTTCGAATCGCGTAATAATTCCTTTGCTCATACCGGTGTATAGCGGCGAAGGAACCAGCGCTTGCAGAGAAGGACCTTTGTCCAGCAGCATCGCGTAGTTCCAAGAGTATTTGATCATATCCTCTGTCGTGCCAGCGGTGCCTTGGATCGTATTCGTGCTCGTACCGGAGATGGCCGCAGACAGCAGCTCAGACAGCATCGTCTTTGCCGTTCCTGGTTCACCGACGAGCATCAAGCCGCGATTGCCTGCCAACGTGACGATCGCACGCTCAATAAGCACATCGTCTCCATAGAACTTCTTCGTAATCGGTATACTTTCGCCCTCATAAGAGAGAGGTTCATCCGTTCCTAAAATAAAATCGCGCACAGCTCTTGGCGACATCAGCCAATTGGGAGGTTTTGTCCCTGTATCATGGGAACGCAGCGCATTCAGCTGTTTTGCATATAACACTTCCATAGGTGGTTTCATTGTTTCCATCCAAATGCCCACTCCATTTCTGGTTGTTCTTGAAATATATGTATACCACTAAAAATGAAAACATATGTTTGTTAGGAAAAGAAGGGTATTTGTACCCAATATTAGGAAAGATATGTGAAAAGATGTGAAAAGAGTACTACATGCTAAAAAGCGCCCTGGGTCCCCAAGACGCTTTTCTCGCTTTTTTTGAAGAGTTTTTTTACAACAGTGTCCGCAAGCTCCAAAGCTCCGGGAAAAAACGGTGATCGAGTGCTCTGCGTAAGTACATGACGCCTGATGACCCTCCTGTTCCCGGCTTTTGGCCTATGATGCGTTCGACTGTCGTCATATGGTTAAAACGCCATTGTTGTTGCTGGCTGGCGATATCCACCAGCTTTTCTGCCAACTCGTACAGATCCCAATACTGGTTCACATTTCGATACACGGTCAGCCAGGCATGCTCTACACTCTGATTTGGTTGATATGGTTGTGACCAATCGCGATTCAAACATTCCGGATCAATCGGCAAGCCACGAGCAGCCAT
This sequence comes from Brevibacillus sp. HB1.4B, assembly GCF_013284285.1. Lineage (NCBI taxonomy): Bacteria > Bacillati > Bacillota > Bacilli > Caryophanales > Paenibacillaceae > Brevibacillus > Brevibacillus sp. HB1.4B. The sequence continues at coordinate 483,392 of NZ_JABSUT010000001.1, read as the reverse complement.
CTCCCTGATCGCCGCATCATAAATGCTAGGCTGCTGCAAGGCCGCACTCATTTGGGAATGAAGCTCTGGTTGATGTGCATACACCGCTAGGACATGCTGGTTCTTATATCCTAGCGTAAATTCGATGAATCGGTTTTGATAGGATTGAAATCCGGAGGAATGACCCAGCTTGTCACGGAACTGGAGGTAATCAGCTGGCGTCAATGTAGAAAGGACATCCCACGATTTAATCAATTGCTGCTGGATACGCGAGACTCGCGCGAACATTTTGAAAGCAGGCTCCAGATCATGATTGCAGATGCATTCATATGCTGCTGACAGTTCGTGCAAAATTTGTTTCATCCATAGCTCACTCACCTGATGAATGATAATAAAAAGCATTTCATCATGATGCGTGGATTGACATTGTTGACTCGACAAAATTTGATCAAGCTGTAAATAATCGCCGTACGTCATTTCTTTTTGGAAATCCGTGTGAATCTGTGTCTCCAATGAGGTGTCGTTCGGTTGATTACTTCCTTGTTCATGTGGTCTCATCGCGGCATGACCTCCTTTCCCATCTAATTCCTTTCTACCTCTCGTTACTCCTGCTGAATCTCCATCCTTCTCACCCGATATTATTTCGCTGCTTCTAAATATTTCAAATCGATCAAGCCGTCGATTTTATTACTGGAAATATAGCCGGCTTCCTGACTGATATCTGCCATTTCCTGAATAACTTTATCATTGACCTCCGTTGTTACTTCCAAACGGGAAAAGGCTGCCTGCACTTCTTTTTTGCTCAGCTCTTTGCCAGTCAGATTTTTCAAATGCTTGATGATCAGTTCTTGGCTTTCTTCGGGATTTTCCTGAATGAATTTGACTGCTTTTTTATGTGCTTGCAGATAGGCGGTTGCCAATCCTTCTCTTTTCAGAAATTCATCGCTGGCTGCTACCACCGTATTGGTTGATTCTTTCCCCCAAGCGAATTGATCCCAATCCAGAAGCAATTTTCCTTCGGCCTGATTTTCCAGTACATATCCCCACGGCTCCTGAGTTGCTGCACCATCGACGGATTTTTGCACGAATAATGCTGCCGTATCTGCTGGAGCCGCAGCATACAGTTCCACATCTCCACCATTCGTCGTCGGTTTCAGACCAACCTCATTCAGTGCTTTTCTGAGCATGACATCCTGCGTGCTTCCGATTACCGGAATCGCGATTTTTTTACCTTTTAAATCTTTTAGTTCCGTAATATTGGTTGAACCATTCATGACGAGCACTGCTCCACCATTAACCGCTCCTGAAATCAAACGATACCCAGGATGCTTGACATAAAAGTTCAATAGCGGCCCTGGCCCGACTGTCCCTACGTCAATCGCCTTCGTTGCCATTGCTTCCATAAACAATCCGCCATTGGCGACCGTTTTTGTTTGAATCTGCATATCAGCACCGAAGGCTTCCTTAAAATAGCCTTTCTCCAGCGCGATGATCGTGGCGCTATGGGTCAGATTTGGGAAATATCCGATCCTTACTTCCTTCTCAGAGGATGCTGCTCCGCCAGTAGAGCAGCCGCTTGCAATCCCCATCAATAATAGAGATGCGATAACAGTACTGAACACTTTTTTAAGCATGTGACGACACACTCCTTAGCCATTTTTCTTTATGAATGGACTCCCCACTTCATCTGAACGTTGCGTTCGATGCGTGAAAAGACAACATTATCGACGATGGTACCGATGATCGCAATAATGATCATGACTGATATCACCAAATCCATTTGTCCAAGTGAACGTCCCATCTCGAGCAGTTGCCCAAGACCACCGCCACCCCCGAGCAATTCACCAGCCATGAGTGCCCGCCAGGAAAATGCCCAAGCGATTCGAAGTCCGGAGATGATCTGCGGGACAGATGCAGGAAGAATGACTGTTCGTACAAAGTGAAAGCCAGACGAACCGTAAGTCTTGGCCACTCGCTGATATAATGGCGGGACATTTTTAAAACCGCTGGTCGCGTTGACTGTCATCGTCCAGGTCGCCCCGATCGTCACAATGAACAAAATGGAGAAGTCATTTAAGCCAAACCAAATAATCGCAAGCGGGAACCAAACAATGCTCGGGATAGACTGAAGCGCCGTCACCACAAAGCCAAGCGTATCTTCTACGAGTTTGTACCTCCAAATGAAGTAACCCAATATCAGACCGACAATAATGGCAATGAGAAAGCCCAACAGGATTCGTCCCATGCTTTTTCCAATCGCAGCGGTAATTTGTCCGCTTATCAATCCATTTACGAGTGTTTCGAAAACCTGGGTCAAGCTGGGAAACATGAAAGATGGCAGCCCAGATAATCTAGATGTGACTTCCCATATCGCCGCTATCATAGCGATGAAGATGACCCGTCTTAAAGCTGTAGTCATTGCCCATTTCCTCCTTCAGCACCTTTTCTATCTCTTCTTGCAGGATCGACAGCACCTTCTGCTCCGTGTTTAATGTCACACTGTCCGGCATGACTCCATCGCGCAAGGCAGGAACCGCAATGATTTCCTTGATTTTTCCGGGGCGTGTGGCAAAAACGACGATCCTCTCCGCAAGCTGAACGGCCTCCCGGATATTATGGGTGACGAAAAAAATCGTGACCTTGGTCGTCCGCCAAATCTCAAGCAACTCCTTATGAAGAACCATCCGCGTCTGTTCATCCAGCGCTGAGAACGGTTCATCCATCAGCAAAATATCGGGTTCCATGACAAGTGCCCGAGCTATGGCTACTCGTTGCTTCATCCCTCCTGAGAGCTGATGGGGATAGGAATGAACATACTTGCTTAAATGAACCATTTTGAGTACTTCCAACGCCTTTTCGTTGGCTTTCGCTGTAGACATTTTCTTCAACTTGAGCCCGTATGTAACATTTTCCAAAACCGTCAGCCATGGAAATAATCCCGCTTCTTGAAAAACGACGACTCTATCGGGGCCGGGCTTATTCACTTTGTTGCCAGCAACGTATATGTCACCGCTGTCCGGTTGATCCAATCCGGCAATTAAGTAGAGCAGCGTCGATTTTCCACAGCCAGAGGGGCCTACAATAGAAACGAAGCTGCCCTTTTCCACTTCCAGATTGATATCATCCAGCACCTTTACTTTTTGTTTCTGCTGATTCACGAAATGTTTCGTAACATTATCAATAGTCAGATACATGGCTGCACCTCTTTTTATTCCAACTTTGTCGATGGGGATTATGAATAAATAATGATTAATCCTATCGTTTTTGTCAACTATAATCCAATAAAAAAGGGAAGGCGGCGGGCACCTTCTCCTATTCAATGCGAGATCCAAGTTTTATGTGCAGCATTAGACGTCGTCTTCTTTACCTACTCCTTTTCCCCCTACAACTTCGTCGGATCAAATCTTCTCTCATCCAAATAAGCTCGCGCATGCCCCCAGAAATACTTGCTTGGCTGCATGTAGATTTCTAGTCCTGCCCGCTCGATTGTCCGATTCGCCTCTTCATTCGCTTCTTTGAGAATTTGCTTTTCATCCACAGTCAAAACACGGCGCTCGTCCATAATCAGCTCACCATCGACAATGACATGGTTCACATCTCCACCGACTGCCTGATAGACAACACGATGGACGTGCATGTTCTCTGGATTTAAGTGGGCCTGATGCATATTTACGGTAATGACATCCGCTTTTTTACCAGCCTCAAGCGACCCCAGCTCGTCATCCCAGCCGACACAGCGTGCCGCATCAATCGTTACCATTTCCAGCAGCTTGCCCGGCGGGAGGTAATAATAATCCCGCAGCGCCGCTTGTTGTAGTAGCTGCATTCTGCGCATGGCCTGGAACATGTCAAAAGGAGTCATCGGCGAGGTGCCATCTGTCGTGATCGCAACAGTCGCTCCCATCTCCAGTAATTCCGTAATAGGGGTGCGTGCATTGATTTGACCAAAACCAGGAGAAGCACTCACATTCGTTCCTGTTTCGGCCAAAATTTTCGCCTCGTCAAAAGAAATTCCCCGACAATGCTGCAAGTGTACGTCTGGACCGAGCAGCGCGTACTCTTTGTCTTGAATCGCTAGGTGAATCATGCCTCCAAAAGCATCGGAATGGATGCGCGTGTCGTACTTTTTCGCAATCTCCCTGATTTTCCGTGCTTGGTACCGGTCGAAATCGGTTAAGCCAAACAATTGGTCAGCAGGTGTCGGATAGGACGGATTGACAGAGGTCACGATGACAAATGGAGTTATGTAAGCTCTGGTTTTATCGTTATTCGCGTGATTCAGGGCTTCGATCACGGCTTCTGCTCCAGCGAGCACCTGCTCATAGGTGACTTCCTTCGTTATTTTTTGTCCATCGACCCAGCGGCTGAAGGGATGCGGCCAAGGTGGATTACATGGACCTGTCGCTACGATTTCCCGAACACCGACCTCGTTGTACGCTTTGGCGTGATTCAAGGCAAAGATCGGATCATCTGAGCGCGGCATCGAGCCCAAGACGCTAACACCTGTCGTAATCCCTGCTTTAAGCCGCTCCAGTGCTGACAGCTTTCCCTCGTAGTACCAGAAATCGTCTGTCACGTAGTGCTTGTATGTGTTGGTCATGATTGGCATCCAGTCGTTAATATTGTCCGTCGCAATCGTTTTGAACAACGAATGTCCGCCATGACCATGTGCGTCAATGAAGCCTGGCAGTATACAATGATGCGCGCAGTCGACTACCTTTTGCGCGGGATACTTGTCTTTTAGAAGTGGAGTGTCGCCTACCTCCAAAATTCTTCCTTTATCGATGGCGACTGCCCCGTCCTGTAATACTCGACGGTCTTTGTCCATCGTAATGACTACGCCGTTTACGAGTAACAAATCGATCAAGTTGCATCTCCCCCAGCCTCAAGAATAAGGGCGGTGCCCATGTCACCTACTTCCCTCCCTACACCTTACCGCAATTTCGACATCTTGTATTTGCAAGAAAATTACAACTTTTTATAATATGTTTACCTGTTGGTTCTAAATGAAAAAACCACCTTTCCTAAAGGAAAGATGGTCTGAAGGTTTTAGGCATCTGCTTTTCGTTTGCGGAAGAAAAAAATGAGAAAGGCTATCCCCGCAAATGCGAGTACAACATAAACGACATTGGAATATAGATCGAAATAGTACAGAATGTCTTCCCACGATTCCCCCAATAAATGACCAGCCATCACTAGGACGATGTTCCAAATAAACGTACCGAGTGTTGTAAACAGCAAAAACAGCGGGAAATTCATTTTGGTCATACCAGCAGGAACGGAAATCAGACTTCTGATTAATGGGATCATGCGGCAAAAAAAGATCGTCCAGTACCCATATCGGTCAAACCATTCGTTCGCTTTATGGATATCTGCCGTTTTAATGCGCAGAATATGCCCCCATCTCTCTACGATCTTCTCTATTTTTTGGACGTCTAGGTAATAACCGATTCCATAAAGCATGATTGCTCCGATCACCGAACCGATTGTAGCTGACAAGATTACACCAAAAACCGTTAACGATGATTGCGTCGTCATAAATCCACCGAAGGTCAAGATCACCTCAGAAGGTATGGGTGGAAATATGTTTTCCAGTGCCATCATGAGTAAGATACCGAAGTAACTATATTGTTCAATAATTTGGGTCATCCAGTTCTGCATGCTATCCCTCACAATTATTTGCCAATGCTTATCTCTCCAGTATAGAGACACGCGTTGTATAGTTCAATGAAAAGCAATAATCTTTTCCTTTATTTCAATACGAAAGAAGGAACTCTTGGGTTACCTTTCCTTCGAAACTTTTCATTTCGACTTTTTTTGATCGAAAAATATTACAAAGAGAGTTACTATATGGAATATAGAGAAGGTGCCTCCATGCCCATTTTATAAAAACGAATCGTTAGGCGTGAACTGTGTGTTTCGCAAGATTGTCCAATCACTCGTATGTCTTTTACTGGTTATGACTGCTAGCGCCGTTCATGTAAACGTGGACGAAGCAAAAGAAACCGGCATGCTATTCATTGAGAAGCCATTCAAGAAAGAAGGACTTCGGTTTCAAGTTACTGTTACCGAAAACGACAATCCAAAATACGACTCACCAGTGTACCACGTAAATACGATTGTCACGAATATTTCGCGGAAACCGATCACATACACGACTGGTCATTGTTATGGTGTGACAACACGACTAGAAGCGTATGCCTCTGGAGACTCTTGGGAGCTTCCCTACCCTGAAGACGAACCTGCCTGTACCCCGGACATCAAGGAGAGAACCTTAAAACCTGGAAGAACGATTGAGCAAGATGAATACTTCCGAACAGATGAACTGCCGGATGATCTTACCCCAGACTATTTTCAATTGAATTCTTCCATACGTATCCTCGTTGGACCTGAAGATAAGGAACGCAAAAAGGAAATCGTAAAGATGCAGACGAAATTTCTTCCAGGGCTGGCCCTCAATCCAGATGAAATCGAGCTACAGTCTGAATCGAGCGAGCTCTCTAAATCGTATTACGAACTCAAAGTGACAGGGAAAGCCTCCAATAAAGATATCAAACGCGTATCGATTCAGGTCTTCCATTCGACCATTACGTTGCGAATCGACTCGAAGTCAGGAGAGTTTTCCACAAAGAAAAAAGTAAAAGCAAAAGGCCCGTCCCTTCCATCAGGTGTACTCGAAGTGACGTATTAAGATGGAACGAAACACATCTACAACATACCCATAAAAAATACTAGCAACTGATGTTCTCCATAAAAAAAGGACTGCCATGTGTGCGTCCTTTTTTTCGTTTTATATCTGATTCTATTCTAGCTTGCTATTGCTTCTGCTTAGACCAGTAAATCATGGTGTCGTCTCTCTTTATTTCTCCAAAGCCCATTTTGACTAATATTTTTGCGGAATCTATGTTATCTAGCAAGCACTTCGCCGTAATCGTTTTCACATCTGGCTGCAACAACGCCCAATTCGCTAGGCCTTCAGCCGACTCGTACGCGTAGCCTTTTTTTCGCTCGGCTTCAATAATTCCATAGCCGATGTCCACTTCTCCCGCCGCATTCGGGACTCCCTTGAACCCTACATCCCCGATGATCTTCATGCCCTCTTTTGTAATGATCATCCACGATTCAAATCCTGTCGGTTCCCCTGTGAGTTCGAGTGCTTTGATGATTTTGGGTATCGTTTCCATCGCATCTGCATCAGGCCAGCCTTTGCCTAATGTAAGCCGCATATCCAATAATTCTTCGTAATTTTCTTGCAAAATATTCGTCGCTATTCTATGCGTAAATGGAATCAATATGAGCCGTTGTGTATGGATGCTTTTTTCATTCATGAACAGGTACCCCTTCCCTTTCCCTTCAATGTCCGTGACGATATTTACGTTGGATTTACTCTCCAAATGTTTTTTCAGAAAGGGTCTATTCCTACACCTCAGCTACTTTATACATACTCCGATAATAAGAATCACTCGGGCACCAACCATTATAGCATAATTTTCCACCCCGTTTTCTCAAACGAATTGAAGATTGATTAATTGGAATCTTTTCCGAATAATGAGAGATAACGAATGATGATGGACACCACGGAAATCCAGTTGGTAAGGAGTGAGAAAATGTCCACAACGCTAAATACTGAGCTTGTCCGCATTCAACCCTGGGCCGATCACGATCTTCCCTTGCTGCGTTATTTGAATGCACCAGCCATGATGGAACATCTTGGAGGCCCGGAGACAGAAGAGCAGCTACTTGCTCGGCACGAACGATACGTCAATAAGGACGGACAGCTAACGAGCAAGATGTTCAGCATCGTACTGCTGCCAGATCACACCCCCGTCGGAAGCATCGGCTATTGGGACCGCATCTGGCAAGGAGAAAACGTATACGAAGTAGGCTGGAGCGTCCTGCCCCCCTATCAAGGGAAAGGCATCGCCTCTGCGGCTTTAGCCTCACTCATCACACGCATCAACCAAGAACGAAGACACAAGTTTATTCATGCCTATCCCTCTGTGGACAACCCCGGCTCCAATGCCATTTGCCGTAAGCTAGGTTTCACGCTGCAGTCAGAATGCGTCTTTGAATACCCTCCTGGAAGTTTTATGCGCTCCAATGATTGGCGATTAGAAGTTGCATCGGAACAATTCCCCATTGAAAAAGTTCGGGAGCAATTCCCCGCACTACAACGAACGTACAAAGGCAAACCAGTTGCTTATCTGGATGGCCCAGGCGGCTCGCAAGTCGTAAAATCCTCCATGGACGCGATCTATCGCTATATGGCGAACGGTGGGGCCAATTTACACGGCTCTTTTCCAACGAGTAAGGAGACAGAAGCTATCCTCGCAGATGCCAAGCAAGCTATAGCAGACCTCTTCCACGTGAAGCCGCTGGAGGTAGCCTTCGGTGCGAATATGACCACCCTGACCTTTGCCATTGCGCGTGCATTAGGTCGACATTGGAATGAAGGGGATGAGATCATCGTCTCCGAGATGGATCACCGTGCTAATGTAGACCCGTGGTTGACTGTTGCTGCTGATCGTGGAATGACCGTTCGGTGGTTAAAGGTGAATAAAGAGACACTTACATTACAATTAGATAAGCTCGACACCATACTTACTTCCAGGACCAGACTTGTGGCAATCGGGCTTGCTTCTAATGCTGTCGGAACGATCCATGATCTCGCTGCCATCTCCCAAAAAGCACGTGCAAAAGGAGTCATTGTCGCTGTCGACGCCGTGCATGCGGTCCCTCACTTCTCTATCCATCGGGACGAGATTGGAGCCGATATCCTCCTCTGTTCCGCCTACAAATTTTTTGGCCCTCATGTGGGAATCGCTGTCATCCGCAAAGAAATTTTTGAAGCACTCGATGTTTACAAATTGGTTCCCGCCCCCTCTTTTTATCCAGATAAATTGGAGACCGGAACACAAAATCATGAAGGAATCGCAGGAATCAGACCCGCTATCGAATTTGTTGCTTCGCTTGGTTTCGGTGATAGCTTCTCCGAAAAAATCCGCTCTGGCTACGAATGGATTGAAGCCTATGAAAATCAGCTGGCAGAAAAGCTGCGAAAAGAACTAGGCTCAATGAATGGCGTCACACTCTATCAAGCGGGTGAAGATGTACCGAAAACACCGACGATCGCTTTTCGGATCGAAGGGTTTTCTCCCCAAGAAATATGTGAGCGATTGTGTGAAGAGCATAGCATATTCGTTGCGGACGGGGACTTCTATGCGACAACACTCGCCAATTGTTTGGGAATCAATGAAAGTGGCGGTTGGATACGAGCGGGGCTGGCACCGTACAATACCCACGAGGAAATTGACCGTCTCATTCAAGGTATCCAAGCCATCATTAGGGCATAATTCAAGACCCGGGTCAACGCGACTCGGGTCTTCCACGTTTTTATCCATGAAGCCCGCCCTGAAATCTGGCGCGGGGGCGATAGTGCCCGACCGGAATTTGAATCAGGCAGGTTTTCTCTTCAGTCTCTAGGTTGTAAAGGTCATCGCAATTCTCCACGTCAAATCCGAGTAGCGGATGGCCGCCCATTCCACACGTGAATGCTGCCAAAAGCAAGTGATGCACGACGATTCCCGCCTCCATCTGCTGAATGCGATACCCTCGGTAACCTAACTGGTTGATCAGATGATCGCGTTTACCCACCACATGAAAGCAGAGCGGCACTTGATACAAATTCACGTTGTCCAGTGTCATTCCGTCTTGAAGACGTGCTCGAAAATCTCCATAGACAATCGGATAAAGAGCGTGCTCCAGCGGTTCGTACGCGTATGCGCCATCTTGTATCCCTTCTACCTGATGAATGCTTACGAAGAGAGAAATCCTACTCCACGCTACCTCCAGATTATTTCCTAAATCATTTCCATACGATAGAGCACTCATCGTCATTTCCATGATACGCGCTACCTGATTCTGGTCTGTTTTCCTCCTGATAAAATCCACTTCCGGCGAAAAACGCTCCCGGCAATATTGCGCCAGATCGTAGTTTGGTTTCTGCGAACGAGGGAGAAGGATTCGCTCATCGGAACGACGAGGCCACTTGCTTTCCAACTGATCCGAATAACGTGTAAACGTATGGGTAGATTCCTGCATGGCAGCCTCATTCATTTCCAGGAGCGCAGGATATTGTCTCATTCTTTTTGAGCGCATCACATGCACATGCTTTTGCTCAGGCAGCTCTCTGATTAGCTCGATTGCCGTCTTCTCTCCTCGCTCTGTCCATTGTGCCGGTGAATGCGAATGCCTCTCCCCTTCTGTTTGGAGCGATAAGGGAACTACCGCGTATACACTCTCTTGATCGGTAGACAATCCTAGCAGTGCATTCATCGCTCTATCTAGGAACTGGTAATGTATTGCGGTCGTCACACCGAGTTGGTTTGCCATTTCCTGCAATTGTCCTAACAGTACACCAGCATCGAGCCCCTGCAATCGATAAGAAAACTCATCGTACTTAAAAAAGTTCTTCCAAAAATAGATGGATACGAAAGCAACTCCAAAACATGCATGTACCGGACAACTGCCATCAAGCGCTCGACTAAGGACGTGATCAAAATTCCCTTCGCGCAATTGCACGAGTCTGTGATGAGCCACATCGTAGTGGTATAGACCTGAAGGAATACTCGACAGCTTCAAATACACGTACAGCTCACTCGGATAGAGCCCTCCCCCAGACGGAACCGGTCTTCGATTCGTTACAAGCGGCAAAAACGACTCAGATCCTGCATCTGCCGTAGTCGTGGTTAAAAACGATTGGCTGATTTGGATGAGTCCGTAGCTATACCATAGCCAAGCGCCCAATTGAGGTAGAGACATCTTTTGTGAAACCGTCTGATCTACGAGCGATAGAGGCACATCTTCTGGCAGTGGAATGACAGGTAGTCCCCTGTACAGCTTGTATGTCAGTGGCGCATCCCCCCAATCCACTTCAAGGTCACTTGGTCGAGAGTTTTCTGTATCAAAATGAAGGCGGTACAAGAAATTTTCGAGACTCATCCGGCTCACTCCCAGATGCATGTTATGGAAACGGATGCGGAAAAGGATTCAACTCGTCTACACGCAGTGGTTGTTTCGCGTAACCCAGCTTCACAGGGACCTCCAATACTCTTTTCAATCCCGTTACTCGCGTGAGATGATGGCCAAAAGTCATCGGAAGCATGCCAGGAATCAATACGCGCACGCAAGATAAGCCATGGCGCCCGACCTCTGGTGTCGTTTGATCTACCACAATGACATCGAGATCTAACTTTTGGAACACGTCGAGCAACTCACGCAAATCGTCTGTTAGATCACGATGCTGGTCTCTTTTAGGAAATTGTTCAGCGAAAGAGACCATCGGACGTGCATCATCCAAAAGAAAGGATAAGCGCTCTGCTGCTTCTGGCAAGCTGTAAAGCATCGCATGATCGTCCATCTTTTTCACCAAGGACGAATCCTGGAGCATACGCAAATATTTGCCTCGGTTCGCTTCGTACTTGTCTGTCAAAGGCAGGAGCATGGCAGCTGTCTCGTAAATAGAGCTTTTTACAGCGCGGATGGGATCTGGGTGCGCTCCAGCTGCACAAACAAGGTGTATTCCTTCCTTGCTTCGGTTTTTCGCAATCGTCCATACACTCGGGATGCCATTTTCCATCGTCGCATCGAACAAGTACAAATCGTAATTCGCAACTGTCTGCATTCGATCGATCAACAAAAGCAATTCACGATCATGAATTGTAGCCGGATCGAGGCGTGGCAATGGCAATCTAGCATACCAGGTCAACAAGAATGCATCACGCTCAACCACTTCCAGGATGCCGTAAAAAATCGCTTCCTCCAAGCTGCCACCCAACGCACAACCATTTGAAGTCTCAAATACAACTCCCTCCCCGAATCCCATACTGTAATAGGCCATGAGTTCAGGTACGAGAATGGGTCGCTCTTCCTTAAAGGAATAACCCCATACCCAGTTCATTTCTCGCTTGGGATCAAACGGCTGAAACGGAAAATCTGGAAGGGCATACTGTTCTTCTGAATGGGTTCCTGCCGTCGTCGGATCAAGGGCATGGGGTGCAAGATTTGCATAGCAATCGCGAACCGTCGTCCTCTTACCACGCGGCATTACACCGCAATATCTTTCCATTCCCTCCAGAATCGCCGTTAACTCGCTATCCGCGTACGAAACGGATCTGCCTGCTGTGCCCTCATTATGCGAAAATAAAGGCAAATTGACACTTACATCTGCAAAAACAGACACGAGATCACGGACTTTCCCGTTCAAAAATCCGGTTCGGGAATCCAAATACTCGGAGGTAAGTGCTTGTTGCAACTCAGCAATGGATTTTGTGCGGTAACTATCAGGACTTCGCTTTATGTTGGGCTTCAAGCGTATTCTTGCCCGATCCTCTGAATCCTCAGGCAACCGATTACATACCGAACATAATGGATTTGGCAGAAAGAAATGGCGGGTACTTGTCAATGTTTGTAAATCAATGAATTGGATATGCTCCGATAAGTGGGCTTGCCTGCCCTCTACGAAACGTAACACCTCCGCGATTACGTGGTGTGCCACCTGTAGCAAGCCAGAGCGGGATGACCACGGATCCCGATGTATTTCGCCTTTTTCGCTCAGCATTTTTTGTACCTTCCACATCTCTTGCCGATCGCGTCCCGCCATCAAACGACGCATATCTGCGCACTGGGAGCACCCTGTTTGACCTGGTCGTACCAACGGGCCTACAATCGCTTCTCCGAATGAAACAAAACCGCGCAGCCATGGAATATTCGCTTGTTGGAAATGTTTCTCTGCATGCAGATACAAGGAAGGATGATAGGTATCGTGTAACAGAAGTGCCAAGTCTGCTACCCTTGTCGCTGATTCCATTTTCTCACTCCGCCACACGCGGTAATCCGCCATGAGACGTTCTGAAATCAGCTCTGCTAATACACCATCTCCGATTACAAGAATGTCAGCACTCATTGAAGCACCTCCCGAGAGAGCAGCAAAGCGAATACCCCGCCAAGGTCTTCCTCCAAGAAAGGCTCTATCGCCGCATTTATGATCAGAGGTTTTTTGTGATGAAGCGCTAAAACTTCGACAGCGTGCTGCCAGACTTCATGTTCAGATTCTTCTTTGCTAGGGATGAATGCCAATTCCAATGTTTCACCCGTCAATGCTACAGATTGCGCTGTAAGTACATACTTAGACAATGGTGTTGCTGGATTCTGGATACGATGCAAGGCATACATCAACGCTTTTTGCAAAGCGTCTAACTCCTGTAAGCCAACACTCCCAAACCAACCGGAGCGCGTTCCCACCCAAACAACCGGAAAACCGCATACATCATGGCCTTTGGCAATCTTCGGTTCTTCACCCCATGTAGCGAATGACCGCAAATAATACTGAGACTGCTCATCCGCAATCGTTCCAGCGTGCACAGGTCTAGCTGTTGGTTGTCGTCCTTTCATTTCTGACACATACGTGAGTGTTAAATAATGCAGTAACGCCCGACTTAACCCTTCTGCTGCCGTTTCCCCTGCTCCAATTCCGATGTTTCCATCTATCCCCATTTGAAAAGCCATGTTTTGGGTAGCGAGATGGCTCACCATTCTTTCGACATACATCTCTGCCCCAAGTAATCCTGCTTCTCTTCTCGCCTCGTCATGGTTATAACCCGCACATACAACCGATGGTAAAAGCTCTGCGGGTCCATCTGCGACGGGATCGACTGCCGTAACGATACACTGAGTGAGCGGCAATTGCGTTAGCTCACCCTCATCCCAACTGTTAAAAATTCCCGTACCCGATGAGGTCCATGATGGGAACAGAGACAGTAGACTTTCCTTTTGTTCTGCCTCTTTTGATAGACACGATTGGAGATCACGTTCATCCAATACCTCCATGCTCATCTCTTCACTCAGCATCGGATGCCGCATGAATGACTGCCAGCTTCCTTCTAATGTCTCTAGATTTAGCAAATAAACCTTGTTGGGGACCTCTGTTTCTATGGACCCTGTAACGTATTTGAACCATTCAAAAATAGCGATATTCGCCAACATGGCTGCTGCTGTCATAGAAAATGCATGATGATCAGGGTCCGCACTCAAAGCCTGTCGATGCAACCGACGCCAAGCCGATTCAAAGCAAGCCTCTGATTGCGGATGAACCAGCGGCCCTACCATTCCTTTTTGGAGTACGAAAAGCGCCGGAATAAACACCTTCTCTTGCTCTCTGCACACAGAATGAATGACACTTATTTCATCCTTGTTTGTATGTGCCGATGTGTACAAAACAGCAGTGAATGGCTCGATTGCCTCCGACCACTCTACCTTCCCCCATGGCGCTGCTTCTAGCTCTTCCAGCTTTACATGCGGGTCTTTCCTGCGCGAATTCTCGATGATCGTCTCTAGCCGCTCACGATCAGTCGGAGTCTCACCCGTCATTGCATAATGGAATTGAACGCATCCCGATTCTAACAATGCATGGATGGCAGAAAGGAGAAATGGGCCCGCTCCGATTACCAAAACGTTTTCTGCTCGATATTTTTGAAACCGATACCCTCCCGAACCGCCAAACTGGTCCAAAAATTCAATCTGCGCTGCATACGTTGACATCATTTCTCGGGATAAATCATGTGGTTTATCCTGACTCACATCTTGGAGAAATCCATTTTGCAAAAGAGTGCCCGTTACCTGGTATATTTGCTGTTGGTATTCATCCGGCAAATCGTCGGTCAATTGTTCCAGTGTATGCTCGCCATTAAACATGGGCATTAATTGGTCTACCCATTGTTCGATCATGTCACCCTTCATGCGGAAGGTCCCGATGTTATTCCGAAAAAATACACTTCCATCTGCATCGGGTATATAAACGGTATCCCGTTTCACTTTTATACGCATCGAAGGATTCAACCTATCCATTCTCCTCCCCCTCCCTTTGCGAATTCAATCTATTTGTGACGAGACATGTCACTCCCATTTTATGTAGGACTATTTGTCTCACATTCCTGTTCGTAAAAAACAAAGCTCCTGCCAAAACAATACTGTTGGCAGGAGCATAATTCGGGGTGTGATCATTAATCGTTATCAAATATGACAAAGCATGGGAAGAAGCAAGAGCAACTGCAAGAGCAACTGCAAGAACAAGAGCAACTGCATGAACAGCTACAGACGCAAGAACAGGAGCAAGAACAACTGCAACGACTGCAACGACTACAACTGCATCTACTGCAGCCACCGCATCTTCCACATCCGCCACACCGTCCGCGAACGAGCGTAGCTTCATTCATTTTTTCTTTGTCCCAACGCTGTACTTTATCCGATTTTATTTCAGATGCCTTTAGTTTTTTTAGCTCTTTTTTGAAATCATCCATTCATTTTCACCTCCGTCACATCATGGGAGCTACTCTAGATTTATGAAGTGACATTGGGTATTTGTTCCATGATCATGCGCCCATTTTTGGTTGAACATGAGAAGAACCCGCTATACTGCAAGGTTCCCAGACAAAAAAAGAAGCCACCCTCAAAGTGAAGGCAGCTTGTATGATCACTGATTTACAACTTGAAAATAATCCCCATCAGCGAGTAAATAATCACCGTCGAGAACAGCACCGTCATATGAATCAGTGAATAAATAAACATCGTTTTTGACCATTTCTGCGAATCCATTTTCCGGTATCCAAATACACTCAGAACCAGCCATAAAATATTCAGGAGCAGGGCCATCAACGTAAGACCAACGCTTAATGACCAGAATAAAAAACTGCTAGCAATTAAAATAACCAAATAAACATTTGTTTGAATGTAGGTACGTCTTGCACCTTTGACCACAGGCAACATAGGAACTCCAGCAGCCTTGTACTCATCATACTTGCGAATCGCGATCGCATAAAAGTGAGGCATTTGCCAAATGACCATGATAATAAACAGACCAAGGATAGCAGGATGCGTGATATCTGGGTGAATAGCAGCCCAACCGATGAGCGGCGGCATTGCACCAGAAATACTCCCTACCTCCGTATTGTAAACCGTTCTTCTTTTGGTCCACATCGTATAAGGCACGACATAAAAAAACAGTCCGAGAAATCCCATAATAGCAGCCAAAGGTGATGCCAAGACGAGCGCCACCAAGCCAAAAATCGTCATCAGGGATGCTAGCCATAAAACTTTCTTCGTTGATATTTCTCCTGTCACTGTAGGTCTGTTCTTCGTCCTCTCCATGACAGAATCGATATCGCGATCATACACGTTATTAAAAGCACCTGCTGCACCCATGATTAAAATAGAGCCGATTGTAGCAAATAAGATTTCTGGCAACTTATCTATTAGACTGAAGTGATACGTATATAAAGCTAATGTTAATCCGGCAAACATCGGAATCAGATTCGATTTGATAATCCCCGTTTTAACCGTTTGCGCCAAAATATTGGACATAGGCCGATTCCGCGTTGCTACGCTTTCTTCCCTCTGCATTCGTACACTGTCCCCTCTTACTAGATGATCTATATCTATCGTACTCCAAAATAGCATGACATAGTAGACGGTTAAATCCTACAAAACTGCCATTTGTATCTTACATACCAATAAGGATTTAAATACTATATGGAATGTTAATTCTATATGGTATGCTTGTCAAGAGAAGGAGGTGGACGAATGAACAGACGCAGGTTAACCCAAGCAGAGCGTAAAAAGGAAACACGGCAATTGCTCATTGATGCAGCCATTGAAACCTTTGCTCAGTTAGGCTTCCACGGGGCTTCCGTTGATAAAATCGCAGACCATGCTGGATTTACCAAAGGAGCTGTTTATGCTCATTTTCAGTCCAAAGAAGATCTCTTTCTCGCTATTTTGGAAGGTCAGATGCAATTACATGTGTCCAATATCCATCACGTAATTGATCACCAGCCATCATTATCGCATTTTATAGAAGCCATGGACGCCTATTTTATGTCCGTTCAGCAACAAAATCGCACGTGGAGCATGCTGAACCTAGAATTTTTGCTTTATGCCATGCGCGAAGAGTCAGTTCGAAAGCGATGGGCAAACATGATCTTAGAGTCGGTACAGCATCTTTCCAAGGCGATACAAACATTGATGCCAAAAGAAAGTGACTCTACTCTATCTGCGGATGAAATGGCATGGACGATTCTTGCTCTAGAGAATGGCATGACCATCTTTTCTTACATTAGCGGCGACCAGGCACCCCTGTCTTTATACGGAAAAGCTTTGCAAAACATGCTATCGTCAAAATAGCAAGTGCCTTATGTTAGAGCGATTCTAACTGGGCGGCCCGTCGCTTCATGATTCGATTGACTCTCTCAGAACCATAAAGCATGAACGCAATATAGAAAGCGATAAAAAACGGTAAAATGGAAACTGTCGTCTGTGCAGCAAGCCACCCTAGCAACGGAGGCAAAAGTGTGGCACCCGTGTACGCAACCGCCATCTGATAGCCCATCAGCTTTTGTGTTTGCTCTTTCCCAAAGCGTTCAGGGGTATCATGCAGCATACAGGGATAAATCGGAGCGAAGCCTAGCCCGAGTAACAGAAACCCGATGAGCGAACAGAAGGTCGGTAATGGCAACATCAACAGTGCTGCCCCAGCGAATGATACGAGAAGTCCACTGCGAATCAGGACGCGGTTGCTCACTTTGAAGGTAACAAAGCCCGAAATAAATCGCCCCACCGTAATTCCACCGTAATACATGGCTACCCACACCGCCGCTACAGACGCTGGTAGCTCTTTCACATTTACCAAAAAACTGCTCCCCCATAATCCCACCGATGCTTCAGCCCCACAATAGAAGAGAAAGGTCAACAAAGTCAGCTTGACGCCTTTTGTCCGTAACG
The DNA here is from genome assembly GCF_013284285.1 of Brevibacillus sp. HB1.4B. Lineage (NCBI taxonomy): Bacteria > Bacillati > Bacillota > Bacilli > Caryophanales > Paenibacillaceae > Brevibacillus > Brevibacillus sp. HB1.4B. Next base: position 465,581 of record NZ_JABSUT010000001.1, on the reverse strand, counting down.
GTTGTTCGCTCTGCCTACGAAACGGCTCACCCTGTGACTCTTTGACAACATGGCTCTGCAGGTTCTCCATTCGTTTCCACAAAGGAAGTGTAAACGCTAGAAGTACGACGAACGCGAATTGAATGAGCGAAATGGTCAAGTAGCCATTCCGCCATAAATCATGATCGCGCATAAAGCCAGACATAATAATAGGGCCAAGCGTAGCGCCCACACCCCAGAAGCAATGCAGCCAGCTCATGTGATGGGCTTGAAAATGCGTGGCAACATAATGATTCAATGCTGCATCCACAGAACCAGCTCCTAGTCCTAGCGGCAATGCCAATACCAATAACCATAAAATCGAAGGGGCAAAAGAAAATCCGAGCAAGGCTGCCGCCGTCATCAAGCAGCTGATCAGTGTGATCCGTCCTGTTCCCAATCGTTTTAATAATGCACCACTCATCAAGCTAGAGACGATCGTACCAGACGCAATCGCAATGTTGATCACACCTGCCATGCCAAATGCCGCGCCATATTCTGCTTGCATGACCGGCCAAGCTGCCCCCAGTAACGAATCAGGAAGGCCCAAGCTGATAAACGACAAGTAAATCATGATCAAAAAGAATGTTGCCACTATCCCCCGCCTCCTGCTCGTTTTTACATTCTTCCTGTGAGTCTATTCAGCAATTTCTCTCCCTCTGTTTTGAACCGTTTGTTCTTTTCGAGAAATTCGTTCACTTCATGTAATTGGGCTGGCCGGTAGCCTGGGCCATCACAGCCACAAGAATGATAGGTAAACCCATGCTGATAGAGGATTTCAACCTTTTTCCACTGCTTCACATCCGTTTGCTTCGGAGCCTTGAAATCATGCCCCATCACCTTCATTCCCTCACCACATTGCGGACAGCTATGCTTGATCTTGTTCCATTCTTCCTCCGTCAACTCATTCTTGGAGGTTTGCTTGAACACTTTTCTGCAAGGGAAACAGGCGTATATTTGTTTATACGGACCATACATCCCATATCGACACATGATGATCAACCCCTATCCAAATCTTTTTTCAATCTAGACAATTCCCATTTCGGTATTGCTATGTATCCCCTTTTTTGACGAGCGTACTACCGATGAAGTCAAAGCTCAAAGGCGCCCCTTTTTTGTCGGGCTGCCATCCCAGCTTGATCGCCTCTTCAATGATAGCCGCGACGTCAGCTGGCTTTATCGCTCTCATATCCAAATGCTGCACATGTGGAAACTCCGTCCAAAAATCATTTACATCTGATTTTACATACACGCGAATCAATTGACCCATACCTTCGTTGTGCTGGATCGTCAACGCGAGCAGCCCCTTTGCTGCTGGACTAATCACCCAACGATATCGCTGCTCTCCTACCGTGATTCCCCGTGTTCCTTTTTTGGGTAATGCCATAGCTACCTCCTCAAAGCGAGTACATGTTTATCAATTCTGCCAAATACGTTTTTATGCCGTCCACGATTTCGGGTGAATGCTGCACAGTTACTTCTTTCCCCAACCCAATGCAAAAAATAAAATGTCTCTTCTCGCTACATTTCCTTCTAACCAACCACTTCCATCCTGCCGCAGATGCAGCATGGATGCAAGCCAAAGTTCAGCCTCACAAGCCTGCACACCTTCAGATCCAACGGCTTCGATGCCGAATGTTCGACGGCATGAATACGGTCACAACGAAACACGCGAATATCTTGATGTTGATAACAATAAGCCGTGCTGTACCATAAACCGTTTTTTGTATAAATGCCAATCGGCTGCATCTCCCGCTTGGATTGTTGTCCGCGCGTTTCATAAGTGATAAGGAGTACTTTTTATTGGATGGCAGCATCCAGCAATATGGATAAATGCGAAGAGCTGCTCATTTACATGGCTCCTTTTCGCAGTTTACCTCGTTTTATGATAAAGAAAAACAAGCCACGATAACCCCGCAGCTTGTTCCCTCTTTTCTTTCTTTACAATTCCAGCTTATGTTTCTCCAAGAAGTTCGTAGCAAAATTCCCTGCGACAAAGTCAGGGTGCTCCAGCAGCTTCTCATGGAAGGGAACCGTCGTATGCACGCCCTCGATGACAAACTCACCTAGCGCCCTCTTCATACGAGCCAATGCTTCGTTGCGATCTGTACCCCAAACGATCAGCTTGGCGACCATCGAATCATAGAAGGGAGAGATTTCGTAGCCGGGATAAACCGCACTGTCCACGCGTACACCGTAACCGCCAGGCGGCAAGTAATTGATGACCTTACCTGGTGATGGCATAAAGTTTTTCGCAGGATTCTCCGCATTGATTCGGCACTCGATCGCCCATCCATTGATTTTCACGTCTTCTTGTGAAAAGGATAACGGATTGCCTGCTGCGACAGATATTTGTTCTTTGATCAAGTCGATTCCTGTGATCATCTCTGTCACGGGATGCTCTACCTGAATCCGTGTATTCATTTCCATGAAGTAAAATTGGCCATGCTTATCGAGCAAAAATTCAACAGTACCCGCTCCGTGGTACGAAACCGCTTTGGCTGCCGCCACCGCAGCTTGCCCCATTTGCTCGCGCAGCGTTTGGTCTAGCGCAGGAGATGGCGCTTCTTCTACCAGCTTTTGATGACGTCGCTGAATGGAGCAATCCCGCTCTCCCAAGTACACTGCACTGCCGTGCTTGTCGCCCATGATTTGAATCTCCACATGCCGTGGCTCTTCCACGTATTTTTCCAAGTACACGCCAGCGTTACCGAATGCCGTCTCCGCTTCTTTCTGGGCTTGCCGAATCGCCTTGGACAAGTCATCGGCGTCAAAAGCGACACGCATGCCTCTGCCGCCACCACCAGCCGTTGCTTTTACAATGACAGGATAGCCTATTTTCTCCGCCACCTGCAATGCCTCATCGATGTCATCAATCAAGCCGTCTGTGCCCGGGACTAATGGTACATTCGCTTGACTCATCGTTGCTTTTGCTACGGATTTGTCACCCATTTTTGTGATCGCTTCAGGATCGGGACCGATAAAGGTAATCGAGCAATCTTGGCAAAGCTGGGCAAACGAAGCGTTTTCCGCCAAGAAGCCATAGCCCGGATGGATAGCGTCTGCCTTCGTATAAAGAGCGACCGTCATAATCCGTGCCATGTTCAAATAGCTGTCCTTGGACGCCGTGGGTCCGATGCAATACGCTTCATCCGCCAATTCTACGTGCAATGCTTCCCGATCCGCCTCAGAAAAGACAGCGACTGTACGTATCCCTAGTTCCTGACAAGCGCGAATAATGCGGACAGCTATTTCGCCGCGATTGGCAATCAATACTTTCGTAAACATAGGCGCACTCCTTCCTACTGAGTTTTGACAACGAGCAATGCTTTTCCGTAATCGACAAATTGACCATCCACGACGAGAATTTCCGTAATGATGCCGCTAACTGGGGTCGTAATTTCGGCAGATAGCTGAAGAGCATCAGCCGTGCAGCGTCCAACCTTTTCGCCTACTTGAACAGTCTGCCCTATTGTCACTTCCGCATAGAACAGTCCTACTCCCGGCGACATGACTTGCTGTATCACTTCCTTGGGTACCGCAGCAACGACATCGACGGACTCAGCAGTGGCGGCTGCCTCCTGATAGCCATGCTCCACTTCGCCCACCTGTACAGGCTCATGGACAGCCACGACTTCGACTGGTGCGCTTTTCTTGATCACGATGCGGGTCTTGCCCTTCTCCCATTCCAGCTCCTCAATGGAAGACTGATTCACCAGCTTGATGAATTCACGCAGCTCATGCAGCTTCATAGCACGATCAGAGCTCCTTTCTAAAGTGGGATATTCCCGTGCTTTTTGTACGGACGATCTTCTTGTTTATTTCTGAGCATTTCCAAGGCTTGCGCCACCTTTTGGCGGGTTTCGCGCGGATCGATGACATCATCCACCATCCCGAGACTTGCCGCGACATATGGGTTGGCGAACTTTTCTCGGTAGAGGGCAATTTTCTCTGCGCGAGTCGCAGCCGGGTCCTCACTTTGTTCGATTTCCTTTGAAAAAATGACGTTAGCTGCCCCCTCGGGACCCATGACGGCAATTTCTGCATTCGGCCAAGCATACACGATATCTGCACCAATGGACTTGGAGTTGAGCGCCACATAAGCGCCTCCGTAAGCTTTGCGCAGAATCACGGTGATTTTGGGAACCGTAGCTTCTGAGTATGCATACAAGATTTTCGCCCCATGACGGATAATCCCGCCGTGCTCCTGATTGATCCCCGGGAAAAAGCCAGAGACATCTTCAAAGGTCAACAGTGGAATGTTGAAGCAGTCGCAGAAACGGATGAACCGTGCCAGCTTATCCGATGAATGAATGTCCAGTCCGCCTGCCATGACCTTTGGCTGGTTGGCGATAATGCCGACACTGTGTCCATCGATACGCGCCAGACCGATAACGATATTGCGGGCAAAGTTCGGCTGTACTTCCATGAAATCACCGTGATCCACGATTTTTTCGATGACCTTGCGCACATCGTATACTTTGGTACTTTCAGCAGGTACTAGCTCCAAGAGTTCCTCTTGCCAACCATTATTCTCCTCTGCTTTTATCACAGGTGCGCGATCGCGATTGTTTTGTGGTAGGAAGCTGAGCAACCTGCGTACTCCTTCCAACACTTCCTGTTCGGTCTCTGCCGTAAAATGGGCATTGCCGCTCACCGTAGAATGGACTTTGGCTCCGCCTAGATCCTCCGCGGATATTTTTTCACCTGTAACGGTTTCGATGACTTTTGGTCCTGTGATGAACATTTGACTCGTCTTCTCAACCATGAACACGAAATCCGTAATCGCTGGAGAGTAAACCGCTCCTCCTGCACACGGACCGAGAATGACAGAGATTTGCGGAATTACACCGGAGTAAATGGCATTGCGGTAAAAAATCGTGCCATAGCCATCCAGCGAGCTTACCCCTTCTTGAATGCGTGCGCCGCCAGAGTCGTTCAGACCGATAAAGGGAGCACCGTTTTTCGCTGCCAAGTCCATCACCTTGGCAATTTTCATCGCATGCATCTCACCCAGAGCTCCACCAAACACCGTGAAATCCTGCGCGAACAAATAGACAGGACGACCGTTGATTTTACCATAGCCCGTCACAACACCTTCGCCTGGTGCCTCCATCTGGTCGAGACCAAAATGCGTAGCACGATGCTCAACAAACGGATTCAGCTCCATAAAGGTGTCTGGGTCAAGCAGTAGCTCGATCCGCTCACGTGCGGTCAACTTACCGCGGTTATGTTGGGCATCGATACGAGCATCTCCGCCACCAAGCTGGATTTTATATTTCCGTTCCATCAATTCATCAATTTTCTCGTACATATTGTTGCTCATAAGGGCCACCATCTCTCTATTCCTTTTTCATGATCGCATTCTCGTAGATCGCCACTAATTGTTGCACGGCACTCGTCGGTGAAATCTCGCCACTCGCAACGGCTCCTTCAATGGAGGGAAGCAGCTCGGCTACTTGCTGGTTGCCAAAAAAGGTCGCGCGCAAGTAGTCCTGAGCCATACTGTGCATCCAATCGAGTAGCTGCGCTTTGCGTCTTGCCTCGAAGCCGCCTGATTGGATGGTGGTTTCACGAAATTGACCGATGACCTCCCAAATATCTTCAATGCCTTCCCCTGTCAGGGAAGAACACATATATGCCTTCGTTTCCCAGCCAGTGGTTGCCGGCTGCAAGTAATGCAGAACACGATTGTATTCACCTTTGGCGATCAAGGCACGCGTGCGATTTTCCCCATCGGCTTTATTAATCAGTAGCGCATCCGCGATTTCCATGATGCCTTTTTTGATTCCTTGCAGTTCATCGCCCGCCCCTGTCAACATCAGCAGTAAAAAGAAATCAACCATGGACCTGACTGTCGTCTCACTCTGTCCAACCCCTACCGTCTCGACCAAAATCACATCATAGCCTGCTGCCTCGCAGATCAGCATCGTTTCCCGCGTCTTCCGATTGACACCGCCTAGCGTGCCCCCTGTGGCAGAAGGTCGGATGAACGCCTGTTGATTGCGTGACAAAAGCTCCATCCGTGTCTTGTCGCCGAGAATGCTCCCGCGAGTAACCGTACTGCTCGGATCAACAGCCAAAACAGCGACACGATGACCTTTTTCACAAAGCATACTGCCGAATGCTTCAATGAACGTGCTCTTACCTGCACCTGGCACACCGGATATACCTATGCGTATAGATTGACCTGTATGAGGAAGCAGCTGCTTAATCACCTCTTGGGCCATATCCATATGAGCGGGAGCATTGCTCTCAACCAGCGTGATTGCCTGCGCCAAAACCGTTCGGTTACTATCTCGTACGCCTGTGACGTATTGATCCACTGATAAGCGCGGGAGACGTGCCTTGGAGGAAACGTTCAAGAAATTCTTGTCAGCCTTGCCCCCGGTCATTGTCCAGCAGCCTCCAGGCGATACACGATCTCTTGCAGAACGTGCTGGGCTGCTACAGGAATGACTGTTCCTGGCCCAAAGATAGCTGCGGCACCATGCTCTCGCAAAAAGGCGTAATCCTGCGCTGGTATAACACCGCCTATGACCACAACAATATCCTCTCGTCCTAGCTTCTTGAGCTCTTCCACCAGTTGGGGCAGCAAGGTTTTATGCCCTGCCGCAAGCGAGCTGAAGCCGATTACGTGCACATCATTTTCTATCGCCTGCTTCGCTGTTTCCTCAGGTGTTTGGAACAACGGACCGATATCGACGTCAAAGCCTAAATCCGCAAAGGCAGTAGCAATTACTTTCGCGCCCCTATCATGTCCGTCTTGACCCATTTTCGCGATCATAATACGGGGACGTCTGCCTTCCCACTGCTCGAATTCGTCTGCCATCTTGCGCACAGCCGCTACCTCATCGGCATCTGCGTATTCGGAACTGTAGACGCCGCTAATGGAGCGAATGACCGCCTTGTGTCTACCTACGACCTTTTCAAAGGCATCCGATATTTCGCCCAAAGAAGCTCTTGCCCGCGCCGCTTCAATGGCCAGTTCCAACAGATTGCCTTCGCCTGATTTCGCACATTCCGTAATCGCTTGAAGAGTTACTTGCACTCTCGCCTCATCTCGGTTACTGCGCAGCTCCTGCAAACGTCTGATTTGCGCTTCCCGAACCGCTGTGTTGTCCACTTCGAGAATCTCCAGCGGATCTTCCTTGTCCAGACGGTATTTGTTCACGCCAATAATGGCTTCCTTCGCCGAATCGATATGGGCCTGACGGCGTGCAGCCGCTTCCTCGATCTTCATTTTCGGCAATCCCGTCTCTATTGCTTTTGCCATACCACCAAGTGCTTCGATCTCTTCGATGTGCGCCCACGCTTTTTCCACGAGCTGCGCAGTCAAGGACTCGACGTAATAAGAACCTGCCCACGGATCGACGACCTTGGTTATCTCGGTTTCGTCCTGCAAAAACAACTGTGTATTTCGCGCGATTCTGGCTGAAAAATCGGTCGGCAACGCAATCGCTTCATCCAGAGCGTTCGTATGCAGAGATTGGGTATGCCCCAGAGCCGCGGCCATGGCTTCGATGCACGTCCGCACCACGTTGTTATACGGGTCCTGCTCCGTCAAACTCCATCCAGATGTTTGCGAGTGTGTCCGCAGTGCCATCGACTTTTCGTTTTTGGGATGGAATTGCTTGATCAGATTGGCCCAAATCAAGCGGCCTGCACGCATTTTCGCCACTTCCATGAAGTAGTTCATGCCAATCGCCCAGAAAAAGGACAGTCGTGGCGCAAACGCATCGATGTCGATGCCTGCTGCAAGGCCAGTACGAACGTATTCCAAGCCATCTGCCAACGTGTAGGCCAATTCAATATCCGCGGTCGCACCCGCTTCTTGCAGGTGATAGCCTGAAATACTGATGCTGTTGAATTTGGGCATGTGCTTGGAGGTGTAGGCAAAAATATCGGAAATGATCTTCATCGACGCTTCTGGCGGATAAATGTAAGTATTCCGAACCATGTATTCCTTCAAAATGTCATTTTGGATCGTTCCGGTTAGCTCGGCCTGCGATACCCCTTGCTCTTCTGCTGCCACGATATAGAACGCCATAATAGGTAAAACGGCTCCGTTCATCGTCATGGAGACGGACATTTTATCGAGGGGAATGCCATCGAACAAAATTTTCATATCAAGAATGGAGTCAACTGCTACGCCTGCTTTCCCGACATCACCGACTACCCGGGGGTGATCAGAGTCATAGCCGCGATGTGTCGCGAGGTCGAAGGCAATCGACAGCCCTTTTTGTCCCGCAGCCAAATTCCGTCGGTAAAATGCGTTACTCTCTTCCGCCGTAGAAAATCCGGCATATTGCCGCACCGTCCAAGGCTGAGTTACGTACATCGTCGGATATGGTCCACGCGTATACGGTGGCAAACCAGGCATGTAGCCGAGGTGATCCATACCCTCCACATCTTCCATGGTGTAAAGAGGTTTTACAGGGATCTGCTCCAGCGTCTGCCACATTTGCTCGTTTCCTGGTGGGTTTGCATCCAATTGGGGAAACAAATCAGACACATCTCGTTTGGACTGATAAGCCATTTTTGAAAAATCAGGTCGCTTCATTATGAGCTCACTCCTATCCGCTCCTGAAGTTCTCGCAACATCTCGTAGCAATTGGAACGCATGTGGATGCAATCATCTACACCCGCCGCCTTAAAAGTAGCCAGCTTCTCTGCGTCAGGCAAGCCAGCCAACAGAACCGTCATCTGAGCTACACGTTGCTTGATCGCTTGCGCCAAAGGTGGAACCTGCTCTGGATAACTCGCATCGTCCGAACAAATGACCGTGATCAACGCACCTGATGCCACCGCAGCTTCGGCCGCCTCTACAGTGGTAGAGAATGCTTGCTGACGCAATACGTCAAAACCGCCAACCGCAAAAAACTCTGATGCGAAATTTGCCCGTGCCTTATGCTTTGCCACTGAACCCATCATAGCCAAGAACACAGTCGGTCTCTTGCCTGTCGTTTTCAAGAAATCATCTGCCTGTATTCTCAAGGATTCAAAGCGTTCGGATGCCCGGTGAATACGGAGTGGTTGGATGATTGTCTCCACTGAATTTTCACGTTTCATGGCTTTTGCGATATCACCCACAGTCGCTCCATGAAGCACTGCTGTTACTGCACGTTCCACGAACTCCTCCGTATGATTCGCCAACTCATCGAGCGCTGTGGAGACGAGAGTCGCGTTTTGTTTCAACCGAAGGGATCGTGCTTCCGCTGCTCGCTCTTCGTGAATGCTCGGAAGACTCTCGGCCTGCAGTGGCTGCTCAGCCGTATTGGCATACATGTTGGTTCCAACCAAACGCTTTTTACGCGTATCGATGCTCGCTGCTTTTTGATCCGCGATCTGGGCGATCAAGCCTTGTGGGAAACCTGCTTCTAATGCGCTCAGCATGCCACCGTGCGCTTCAACCTGCTGGAACAATTCCCATGCTTTTTTCGCTAATGCATCTGTGAGCCATTCTACGTACCAAGAACCTCCGGCAGGGTCGATCACTTTTGCCAAATGCGCTTCTTCTTGCAAAATGATTTGCGTATTTCTGGCGATTCTTCTTGAAAACGCATTGGCAGGGCGTATGGATTCGTCAAATGCGGATACATGCAGACTGTCTGCTCCACCAATGACCGCTGAGAACGCTTCTGTCGTGGAACGCAGCATATTGACATACGGATCGTAAATCGTCTTCGTCCAGGCCGAAGTTCTGGCGTGAATCGTCATCTTTTGCGCTTCCAATGATCCACCGTAGGCTGCCACGATGTTTGACCAGACCATTCTTGCAGCACGCAACTTCGCGATTTCCATGAAGACGTCTGAACCGATCGAAAATGAGAACTGCATTCGTGGTGCAACTTCCTCTATAGACAGCCCCCGCTCAAGCATCGCTTGCAAATAGTCGACACCTGTGGCCAGTGAAAAAGCCAGTTCGGTTACTGCGTTTCCGCCACCGTCCTGATAAGGATGGCTTTGAACCAACATCGTTTTCAGCGCGGGCGCATGATCTTTTGCCCATTTCGTCATGCTCGCCATGGCGTGATAAGCTGTCTGCAAAGAACAAGGGAGCTTGCCCTCTGTGAGCAGAACCGCTATAGGGTCTTGCCCGATACAACCGCGAAGTTCGGAGACTTGCTGACCTGTCGCTTCAACATGTGCCAAAAGGAGCGAAAGAATGGGTAAGCCCATCGCTCCCGTGTTCACGAAAAGAGGGACCTCTGAAAGCTTCACCCCTTGAAGTGCCTGCTCTACATCCTCTCTGCAAAAAACAGATACGCCTTTGTGACCAATCGAATCTGGCAATGCTTCGTCCGGATCAAGTCCATCCAATGTCGCTTGATCCACCAGCAGATGTAGCATCGTTTGCCCGCGCTCCAAATCGTCTACGGCTGCCTGATTGAACGCCTCGGCACTCGTTGCGATGATTTCCTGACAGACATGCCATTTGTGTTCCTTTTGCTCGCCATGCTGTTGATTCCCTCTATGAAAAGGTGCCTCGCCTGGTAGCGCTTCCAGATGCGGCAATGTTTTGACATCTTCGTACCGATAGATGGGCTGGCGAACAATCCCCTCGTACGAATGCGTCAGTAACTTGGCATCAAAAGAGGCACCCTTTAGCGATTTTTCTGCCGCCTCCCGCCATTGCTCGTACGTGGGAACGGAGAATTCCTTGAACCATGTATGTTTGCTCACTCTTCCAGTCCTCCCCTTAAAAGCTGCTCCATTACGCTTGCTTCACCAGGAATAACGGCTGTCCATGCTCGACCAACTGACCGTTTTCCACCAAGACTTGGACAATCTCTCCTTTTACTTCTGCTTCAATCTCGTTAAACAGCTTCATGGCTTCGACAATACAGACAATGGTAGTTGGCTCTACCCGATCATTTATGGATACGTATGGTGCTGCGTCAACGGCAGGTGCTGCATAGAAGGTTCCCACCATGGGTGAAGTGATTTTGTACAAGTTTTCCGTCACTTCCGCCGATTTCTGAGGCGCTTCCACAGGGACCTTGTTGACCGGACGCTCAATCATTTCTTTTTTAGGCAAAGGGACAACGGGTGCCGCCGTCACGATTGGCACGCTTTTTGTTTGTACGGGAGTCTGGTGTATGGCTGTGACTTGATTCCCATTTCTTCGTTTGATTCGCAATGAAGAATCTTCATCATTTACCTCAAAAGATTCTATGTCCGTCTGCTCCAATAGCTTCACAAGTTCTCGTAATTCGTAAATGGTAAGCACGACTATTCCTCCCCTATTCCCGATTCTGACTGGCACACTCTCACGAACCGACTAGTTGGTCTGTTGTGACTGTGCAAGACCGACCAGTTGGTCTTTTTGATAGTATAACAAATGTCAGAATACTAGTACAGACCAACCAGTTGGTCTGATCGAAGAATATGATAAGGGACCATCAAGCGACTATGCCCCTGTCTCCTATCGAAAAGCTTGAGTGTAGCCGCATGATCCTTGTTAGCACCCCTACAATGGATTGAAGGAATTTCCTTCTGATTGCAGGAAAAAACGTTGAAATGCCGGGTTTTCCATCGATTCTGATTTCAAAACGGAATGAAGAACCATATCTGCATAAATATCCGCGATTTGCTCGATCGAGTACGTCCCTGACTTTTGATACCACTTGTAAATCCAGTTCACCATGCCAAAGATAGCCATGGACACAATCGGCACAGGCAGCTCCGGGCGGAACTCACCCGATTCGATTCCGTCCGAAATGACGGTGAACATGATTTTTTTATAGCGATCCCGTTTTGTTTCAATATCCGTGTAGTACTCTGGTGCTAAAAACAGACTCTCCTGATAAAAAATCGTAACCTGCGAGCGGTACAGATCAATCATCATAACGAAGGATTTTACGATTGCTTGGAGTCGCTCTGTCGGGGTGTCCCACTTCTCGTAAGCTTCCTCTGCTTTCTCCAGCACATACGTAATAAATTGATCATGAATGATATAGAGGAGTTCATCTTTTGATTTGAAGTTGTGATAAAATCCTCCCTTCGACGTGCCGCTTTCTTTCACAATTTGATCCACAGTCACTTTGTGGTAGCCATTTGCTTCAAACAAGCGCATGGATGTTTCAATAATACGTTCTCTGATTGATTTTTCGGCCATTATCTTCACCCGTGACCATTATAGCATAACTACATAGCAAAAACGCCGATTCTCTTCGGTGAGAGATCGGCGTTTCTTCCTTAATTCGTTGGTGTGGAAACGGGCACGGCACCTGAATATTCTTCGAGCGTAATCCCTTTTTCTCCAATTTCTTGCGCAATCTCGGCACCTACATAGCGCAAATGCCACGGCTCATAAATATAGCCAGTAATCGCGTCTTTTCCCTCTGGGTAGCGAATGATAAATCCAAACTTCTCGACGTTTTCATCCAGCCACTTCGCTTCTTTTGTTCCACCAAAGCAGCTCGTTGCTGCGCATTTGCCATCCTTACCGGAGACGTCAATCGCGAGTCCCGTCTCATGCTCACTCGTCCCTGGAACGGCACTGTAGGTCCGTGCCTTCTCTACGCCGTCTTTTTTTACATAGCGATTAAACAGCGTTTTCTGGTAGGCGTGGGAGCGATAGGCAGATACGCCAGCCAACTGGACGCCGTCAGCCTGGGCTGCCGCAAATAACTGTTCAAGCGCACCAGCTGCTTCTTTGCGCATTTTTCGTTTCTCGCTCTTTTCCGGGAGCAGGTAAGGAACGTTCGGAAACACTAAATCATTTGGCTGATAGTTCTCTGGAAGCTTGCGTTGTTTGTTCACCAGTACAGCAACACTCTCAGGCTCACCTACGACCTCGATGTCCGGGAACGACAGCTCAGGTGGCTGACCCGCTGGTGGCTTTTCTGCCGGCTTCGTTTCCGTAGGCTTCGCTTTCTGGGGTTGCTCCGGTTGTTCTTGCTTTGGTGTTTCAGCCGGTGGTGGCGTGGTCTCTTCTTTTGGCTTCACTTCTTCTTTCTTTGGAGGAGTTGGCGTCTCCACGGATGGTGGTGTCTGTGGTTCTTGTGGAGCAGCTGTACTGTTACATCCAGACAACACAAATGTCATTGCCGTTACGAGTACGAGCGGATGCAAAAGTCGGTGTCGAAAACTTCTCATTGTAACGTTCCTTTCGTTTTGGAGCTGATCCAATTATGTAGGTAATAAAAGTACGTACTTATTATGACATAATTGACCGGCGTTTCGTTACATGTTTTATCGAGAAATCACGACCTGATCGATATTCAGGTAACCCGCTGGACTGATGGAGAAGCCCTGAATATGGTTGCTAATCACAGCTAAATTCTCCAGATTGCGAATCGGCACGACCAAAGCATCTTGCAGCTCCACTTCTTGTGCTTTTGCGTAGATGGCGAGTCTTTTGGCAGGATCTGTTTCGATACGACCAGCCTCGATGAGACGATCCAGCTCGGGATTGCTGTATTGAAAACTGTTGCCAGCCCCGCCACCCGATGTATGAAATAAATTGTACTGATTGTAGTCGGCATCCCCGGTTGCATTTGCCCAGCCACTGACAAAAATCTCATGATCCTTCGTTTTCTCAATGGTTCGGACAAACTCATCGTAGCTGACGACTTTTAGCTCCGCGTCGATACCGATCCCTTTTAATTGCGACCGTATCACTTGGGCAACCAAGATTCGGTCCCGTCTGTTGTAGGTAATCATTTGAATAGGAAAACCATCTGAATAGCCCGCCTCTGCGAGCAAACGACGCGCTTGGTTGATGTCGTACGGGTAGCTTTTCACAGTCGGACTGTAGCCGAACACATGCGGTCCAATCGGTGAGTTCGCCTTGGTTCCCACATTGTTATACACCCCTTTAATGATCGCTCCCGTCTCGATCGCCATACTGATGGCTTTCCTCACACGGATATCATTCAGTGGTGGACGTGAAACATTAAACCCCATAAACTCCGTCCCGAGCGCATCACTGCGGTACACCCGCATCTGGTTGGACGCTTGAATCCGATCCAGCTCCATGACAGGGATGGACTCTGCAATATGTGCTTCTCCATTCTCGACCATCGCAATGCGAGCCGCATCATCCGGAACAACCTTGAAGACGACTTGATCAAGCGTAGCAGCCTCGCCCCAATAGGACTGGTTTTTGCTCAACGTAATTTGACTGCCAGGCTCCCATGATTGGAACTGATAAGGGCCAGTACCAACCGGGTGATGCGATAACTCCCGTCCGTATTTATCGATCGCAGTAGGGCTGATGATGCTCCCCTCATGACTGGCCAAAATAGAAAGCAAAGGCGCAAATGGCTTATGAAGGATGAATTGCACTCTGTACGGATCGATGACCCTTACCTGCTTTACTTTTTCGAACATGGCTGCCCGAGGAGAAGCCACCGCTGGATCTAATACACGATCAAATGTTTTCTTGACCGCCTGTGCATGAAAGGGAGTCCCATCGTGAAAAACAACACCTTGACGGAGAGTAAACTCCCAAGTAAGATCGTCGATTTGTTTCCATGACGTTGCCAGCTGTGGCTGAATGTTCATGTTCCGATCTCGTTTGACGAGCCCTTCATACACTTTTCCTTGGACGACACTCGCCTCATTAATCGTCAAAATAAAATGGGGATCGAGATTTGCGGCATCCGACATACGTGCAATGATTAACGTCCCACCCTCAACAACGTTTTGGGGTGTCGGTACGATTTGGTTGCTGTGAGGCGGCTCCTGACCGAAGGAACAGCCTGCTATAGCTATGATTGCTGCGAGTAACAGTCCAATTAGTCTGTGAAAGGATATCTGCGTGTACATTGGACCCTCCCTGCATGCTCTTATGTTTGCCTAGTTGTATGTTTAGCAAAAAGACCGCCTTCTCCCATGTTTCCCAGAGAGTAGCGGTCCACGCACTATTCTTTTTCAAATAATCGCTGAAACTCCCCGAAGCCTTCTTCCTCCAAACGATCCTTCGGAATGAAGCGCAAGGCGGCTGAATTGATGCAGTAGCGCAATCCATTTTCTCCAGGACCGTCCTCGAAAACGTGGCCGAGATGAGAATCTGCATCTTTGCTGCGAACCTCTGTACGAATCATATTATGTGTCAAATCCACATGCTCGGTTACGTTTTCCTCTTGCAATGGCTGGGTAAAGGATGGCCACCCGCAGCCGGAATCGAACTTGTCCAAAGAACTGAACAAAGGCTCGTTGGAGACGATATCTACGTAGATGCCCTCTTCCTTATGATCCCAGAATTCGTTCGTAAATGGACGTTCTGTCCCGTTATTTTGCGTCACCTCGTACTGGAGCGGGGTCAAGGTTTTTTTCAATTCTTCTTGCTTCGCACGGTCTCGCCAGGCTTCCTTGGTGAATTTCGCTCTGCCTGATGCCGCCCGATAGTATTGGTAGCGAACCGAATTTTTCTTATAGTAGTCCTGATGATATTCCTCCGCCGGATAGAATGGCTTGGCTGGCAAAATCAGCGTTGCAATGGGCTTTTGGAAACGACCGCTCGCATCCAGCTCTTGCTTGGATTTCAACGCAAGCCTTTCTTGCTCTTCATTATGATAGAAGATCGCTGGCGCATACGATTGACCTCGATCACCGAATTGACCACCAGCGTCAGTCGGGTCGATTTGTCTCCAAAACATTTGCAGCAATTCCTCGTATGTGATGAGCGACGGATCATATGTGATTTGGACCGCTTCATAGTGTCCCGTCGTATCAGAGCATACCTGTTCATAGGTTGGGTTTTCGACATGACCGCCTGTATAGCCGGAGACGACTTTTTCAATGCCTGGCATCTTGTCAAACGGACTGACCATGCACCAGAAGCACCCGCCTGCAAAGGTTGCGACTTCGAATGGATGTGTATCGCTGTTCACGCATTTCGCCTCCTGTAAATGTATGTACATTATCATTTACGATTGTACATGGTTTGCAAAAGCAAAGTCCACTCTGGAAGTGCTGCGAGAGGGTTCCAAATAGGAAAGGAGACCTTTTCACCTGAAAGGTCCCCTTTTCGCTATAGAATTGCCTCATTCTTCACTCGTATGTCGCTACTCTGACAGCGCTTTGGCAAATCCAGAGAGCATGACAACCATATGGGCAATTCCTTCCTCGAAGTCTTTCAAACGGATGGATTCGTTCGGTGCATGTACTTTGCAGCCAACCCAGCCTACTCCTGTACTAACAACAGGAAGCTTCAGCTGTTCACCGAAAATATACATCGGCCCCGTGCCTGCCGCGTTTGGAGAAAGCACTGGTTCATGTTCGTAAATGACGCGAGCCGAATCCAGCACGTGAGCAACAAATGGATGGTGGAAATCGGAACGGTACGCTTTTTGTCCGTTAATCATGCTGACGGTAATATCCGTAAAACCATGCTTCTCCAAATGGTTCTCGATGCAATTCATGATGTGCTGTGGATCTTGTCCTGGGACAAGGCGGCAATCCAACTTGGCCTTCGCGCTTTTCGGCAGTACCGTTTTCGCACCCTCTCCTGTATAGCCGCTATCCAGACCACAAATGGTCATAGTTGGGTGGAAAACCATGGCTTCTCGTGGGTCCACGTTGTTTGCTGCGGTAATCAGTGGGCGTTTCAAACCGTATAGCGCTGCTGTCGCTTCTTCACTGAACGGCAATTCGGAAACGACTTTCTTTTCATCCGCTGTCGGTTCCTCGATCCCGTCAAAGAAGCCTTCGACCAAAATCTCGTTTTGCTGATTTTTCATCGTCGCCAATGCCTGGACCAAGCGCCATGCTGCATTGTCTACATACGCACCGACAGAGGAATGCATGTCGATCTCTGCCCCAACGCATGTCAGCTCAAGGTACGCCATTCCTTTGATCCCTGCAACCATGCTGATTCGCTCATTTTCGTCCTTTCCACCGAATTCCCAAATGCAGGCATCCGCCTGGAAAAGATCCTTGTACTCTCGAAGATATGGCTCCAGATTCGGGCTGCCGATCTCTTCTTCTCCTTCGATCAGGAACTTGATGTTGCAAGGCAAACCGCCCGCTTGCTGCTGCAAAATATGAATCGCCGTCAGACGCGCAACGAGGTCACCTTTATTGTCAGCAGCCCCACGGGCATACAGCTTTCCATCAATGATCGTAGGGTCAAACGGCTCCGTGTTCCACTCATGAAACGGCTCAGGTGGTTGAACATCGTAGTGATCGTAAAACAGGATCGTTTTACTGGCGTCTCCTTCACTGCCTGCTGCAAAAGACGCATACACGACTGGATTGCCGCCAAGATTGTCGAGTACCTTTGTCTCTCCGCCAACCTCATGAATCATCTTGACCACGTATTCAACCGTCTCTGGGATGGCCTTATGCTGTGCGGATACGGTAGGAAAACGCAAATAATGCTTCAGCTTCTCGATTGCTTGCGGCAAATTTTCTTGCACGATACCTATCACTTGTTCTTTGTTCACGATCAGGCACCTCCTATTGGCATTTAGCTGCCTATTCCACTTTCTCTTTTTGGTGTACAACCAAATAGCTGTCAAACCAATCTGTCGTATATTGCAGTCTCAACACGCGTTGTTCAGGATCACCACTGCGGGATAGCTCATGACTGGCTCCCGGGAAACGGACAAATGACACCGGGGCCTTACCTTGATGCTTCAATGTTACATAAAGCTGCTCAGCCTGTTCGATTGGGCAACGGTAGTCATGTTCCCCATGCATGATCAGCAGTGGCGTCTCGATGTTCTCTACCAAGCGAATCGGTGAATGCTGCCACATTTTTTCCGGATTCGTGAATGGATTTGCCTGAATCTCTTCGGCAGTGAAGTAATAACCGATATCACTGACACCGTAAAAGCTTACCCAGTTGCAAATACTCCGATCTGTTACACCCGCTTTGAATCGATTGGTTTTACCGACGATCCAGTTCGTCATGAAGCCACCATAGCTGCCACCTGCGACACCCAAGCGGTCCTCATCGACAAAATCGAAATGATCGCATGCATATTGCACGGCCGTCATCAAATCGCGATAATCGTTCCCTCCATAGTCTCCGCAGCACGCCTGAACAAAACGCTCTCCGTAGCCAAAGCTCCCTCTCGGATTTGTATAGAGTACGGCGTAGCCTTTTGCAGCGAGCAGCTGGAACTCATGGAAAAACGTATTTCCGTACATAGAGTGAGGCCCGCCATGAATTTGCAGAACCATCGGATATTTTTTTCCTTCTTCAAAACCGACAGGCTTAAGCATCCAACCGTGCAGCTTCCAGCCATCCATCGCGACAAACTCCATTTCTTCAGGAACAGGGAGCTCGATGCCTGCAAATAGCTCTTCGTTCAGTGCTGTCAAACGTTTTTCTTCGCCGTCTTTCAGACTTACTTGATACAAGTCTCCGGGCGTAAACGGATCACTGATGGCAGCAACCACCGCTTGTTCGTTTTCATGCAGCGAAAAGCCGTAAATATTCCGGTTGCCCGTTACAACACTCGTGACTTGTCCGTCCAGCGTTACGTGATAAATGCCAGAATTTCCTCGTTCGCTGGCGATGAAATACATGCCTCCTCCGTCCGCTGTCCATACAGCCCCTGGATTCGGGTGACCTGGCGAGCGCATGTCTCCGATGGTGGAATCGCCAACCTGAACGTCCCAATCCGCTGTGATGCAAGTATAGTCGCCCTTTTCCAAATCATATACCCAGATGCGCTTCTGTGCTGCGTACAAATGCGTGTCCAATTCACTTCCGATATACGCTAGCTTGTTCCCATCATGTGACCAGGTTGGATAGGCAAAAATCCCTTTGCTGTTGGTCAGCTTTTTCCATTCTCCCCCTTCAGAAGGGATGAGAAAAACGTCAACACTATGCTGAAAATCAGGGTCTTCTGCTCGGTTCGCCGTAATGGCGAGCCATTTTCCGTCCGGCGACCAGGAGCCAAACGTATGATTGTACGGGCCATCGCTGAGTGGAGTAACCTCGCCTGTTTCTACTTGAACAATGGCCAGCTGCTTGTTTTTCTCGTAAATGAACCCGAGATCATCGGATTTGTACTTCATTCTTCCGACATGAATGGCTTTGGCCTTTTCTTTTTCCTCGGTTCCCTCGAGGTCTGCGAATGTTTCACCCTCATCCAAGATCGACGAGAAGACAATATATGTGCCGTCAGGTGACCAAGTCGGATTGCTGACGCCGTTTTTGCAACGCGTGAGCTGCCTTGCTTCTCCTCCCTTTGCATCGATCAGCCAAATCTGTGGTTTTCCAGATCGATTCGAAACAAAGCTAATCTTTGAACCATCCGGCGACCAGCGTGGGAAGGTATCGCGGGAGCCAGACGTCAGGGGCTGTGGATCATCTGCATCCAATTTGCGTAAAACCAAGTGATTTTGGTAAGCGGGGGACTCATCGATGAGATTTTCCACATAGGCAAGCGTTTTTCCGTCTGGTGATAGCTGTGGATCGCTCGCGTACCGCATTTGATACAAATCTTCAGCCGTTATGCCTCTTTTTACTTGCGTCATCCTAATCACTCCTCGATTTTATTGGTGGATGCCAGTTGCTCCAAAAAGAACTGGGAAATTTTTTGATTCAACGTGATGTGATTGTCCAGCTTTTCGGTAAAGTGGCCTTCATCCTCAAAAATGTGCAAATCGACTTCTTGTCCCCTGCCTCTCATGTCTGCTACGAGCTGCTCTGCTTCGCTGACAGGAACACGCGTATCATTGCGCCCGTGGAATACGAGAAGCGGAGCCGAGATCTTATGGGAATGATTCAAAGGAGCAATTTCTTCAAAAAAGTCATCGTCTTCGCCGAGGAACCCGTACTCCACCTCACGCAATCTCCGTCTCCATGCCCCGGTATTCTCCAGAAAGGTTTTGAAGTGGGAAATCCCCACAATATCAACACCTGCGGCCCACAGGTCAGGGTAATGCGTGAGTGCCGCCAGTGTCATGAAACCTCCGTAACTGCGACCCATGATGCCGATCGCCTTCGGGTCAACGCTTGGGCGATTGCCTAAATCTTTAACCAGCCAAGCCAAATCGGCTACAGAATCCATCCGCTTGCGGCGATCATCGAGCTGGACATATTCCCGACCATAACCCATGCTGCCGCGAACATTCGGTGCTACCACCGTAAAGCCTTCGTTCGCCAAAAACTGAAAAACGGGATGATACTCCGGTCGAATTTGGCTCTCTGGCCCGCCATGGACGTAGACGACGACTGGTCTTATCTCTGCATCATTAGCTGTATCTTTGGCATAGAGGAAATACGGTACTTCCAAGCCATCAAAAGAGGGAAAGCTGCACAATTTGGGCTCGATGAGTTTATCTTCCAGCGCATCGGATTGACCAATGTTCGTCACACGTCTGCTGGTTTGCTCCGAAATGGTATACGTCCAGATGTCGCCTGGAAGTGTAGGACTTTTCAGTGTATAGGCGAGCTGATCATCACTCACCCACGCCAAGGAAGAGATCACTCCATGTGGTGCTTCCTCCACCCGCTCCCAGCATTGCTCTGTCAAAGAATAGAGAGCAAGAACGGAGTAGCCTCCTTCATTGATCGTGAAGGCAAGTCGCTTCTCATCTGGAGATAATTTGACCTCCTCAATGTCCCATTTCGCATCGTGCACCAGTTTGTTCAGCTCTCCTGTATGCAGTGAAAAGCGGCACAACGCTTTTGTGTTTTCATCGCGGTCGGTTACGAGATATCCCGTTTGGCCGTCTTTTGACAGTACCAAGGAATGATAGCGCGCATGTTTGCTGCAAATGGCGAGCTTTTGTGCTTCCTTCGTTTGCAGATTCAACACATACAGACAATTGTCAATGTTGGTCTCCTGTACGCTGAAAATGAGTCCTGTCCCGTCTGGCAGCCAGCCGATTGGATCTGTGCGCCCATCAGAGCGGAAGACTTCCTCATGCGCACCACTCTCGACATCCTGTACAAAAATATCGAAGCTGCGCGGATTGCGACGATTGCTGGACCACGCGATCTTTTGCCCACACGGAGACCAGCCTCCTAAATAGTGAAAATAATCGGGAGCGTCTGTCAGCGGCTTCACGACTGCACCATTTTCCGTTAGCAAAAAGAACTGTTGCCGCTCGTCTCCCTTGTTGTCCATCCCCACAATCGTTTTCGTTCCGCACGGGGAATGGTCAACAGCTACCACACGATCAGGCAAAAAGGTCACTTGCTCCGAGCGGTTGGAATCTTCATTCCAGCGCCACAACTGCGCGATACCTGTCTGTTTCGTTAAAAAGGTAATCTCTCTACGCTGCGGTACCACCTTCAATTGATACGCGGATTTCACTTGCAGATAGTCCAAAATCAAGAGAAATCATCCTTTCCTCTTTTGCTAGATGTATATTGGAGTATGTAAAGAGAAAAAAGAGGAGAAGCTCCTCTTTTTTTCTATTTTTTGGTTGCCCAGCGAGCGCTCGGGAACGCGTTGACTGGGAAAGTGAGACCTTCTACATTCGGTTTCACCAAATAGTTTTGCTGGTAGTGGTAGACTGGTATGAACGGCATGTCATCCATCAAAATGGCTTCTGCCTGATGAAGCAGTTCCATACGCTTGTTCGGATCTTGCTCAACTTTTGCCGCCATATTCAACTGATCATACTCTTTGTTTACCCAACCAGTACGGTTGTTCGGACTTTCACCCAAATAGTAGTCCAGGTTAAATGCAGGGTCGTTGATTTGACCTACCCAGCCCATACGGCCCATTTGGTAGTTCTTTTGTTTCGTTGTATCCAGGTACACTTTCCACTCTTGGTTTGTCATTTTCACTTCTACGCCCAAGTTTTTCTTGAGCATTTCTTGGATCGCTTGCGCTATTTTCTTGTGGCTTTCATCGGTGTTGTACATCAGCGTAACGTCTGGCAGTGTGGACCAGCCTTCTTCTTGCATACCTTCAGCCAGCAACTTCTTCGCTGCTTCGTAATCTTCTTTGAAGTAATCTCCGCCTTCTTCGCGGAAGTCTTTTCCGTTTGGTTGCATCGCACCACGCGGAACCATGGAGTAAGCTGGTGTCTCTCCACCTTGGCTCACCATTTCGGACAGGGCTTTACGATCAAGCGACATGGCGAAAGCTTTGCGGACCTTTTTATTCGTAAACGGTTCTTTCGTTACGTTAAACATGTACATGTACGTACCATAGTAAGGAACGGATTTGAAATCTGGGCTCGCTTTTTCTTGCGCGAGGATGTCAGACGGCATCTCTTTGTTGAAGTCGAGCTCACCACTCTTGTACATCTGATAAGCAGTCGTGGCGTCATTCACCATTTTCCAGGTGATCTTATCCATTTTTACGTCAGCCTTGTTCCAATAATGCTCGTTCTTTTCTACCACGAGCTCGGAGTCATGCTTCCACGAAACAAGCTTGTAAGCACCGTTGGAGATGTAGGTATCCGCATTTGCTGCCCATTTTGGATTGGCTTCCGCCTGCTTCTTGTTGATCGGGTGCCAGTAACGGGTAGCCAGCATTTTGTCAAAGTATGAAGTAGGTGCAACCAGCTCGATTTCGAGCGTTTTTGCATCCACAGCCTTGATCCCTACATCTTCTGCTTTTCCTGTGCCCTTGTTGTATGCCTCTGCTCCTTTAATGTAATAGAGGAGGTAAGCCGTAGTGGAAGCAGTTGCCGGATCAAGGTGTTTCATGTACGTAAAGGCATAATCCTCGGCTGTCACTGGCTCGCCGTTGGTCCATTTCACATCATCACGCAAAATGAATGTATACTTCAGCTTGTCATCCGACAGCTTCACTTCCTTGGCTTGTCCCAGGATCGGATTGCCGTCCTTATCCTTGGTGTACAAGCCTTCGCCCAAGTGATCCATGATCCAGAAGGACGTGGTATCCGTCGAGGTGAGCGGGTTCAAGTCTGGTGGCTCAGACTTGGCATTGAACACAACTTCTTGTTTGGCAGCAGCGCCTGGAGTAGTGGTACCTCCAGTCGATGCTGACTCGCCGCTACCGCCGCAACCAGCTAGAGCCGGAATGACGAGCGAGAGCGACAGGGCAAAGGCAGCTAATTTCTTCACGTTGTTTCCCCCTATATATTAAGATAGAAAATCGAACTACTGATAGAGATGACAAGCAACCCAATGGTTCGGTGCGGCTTCCTGCCATTGCGGAATCTGTGCCGCGCATTGCTCCATGGCCTTCGGGCATCTTGTTCGGAAAACACAACCGCTTGGCGCGTTGGCAGGACTCGGCAAATCGCCCTGCAAAATGATGCGCTCCCGCTTGATCGTCGGATCAGGAATCGGAATCGAGGACAACAATGCTTGTGTATATGGATGAAGTGGCTTTGCATACAGCTCGAAGCTGTTTGCCATTTCTACCATTTTGCCGAGGTACATTACTCCGATTCGAGTGGAAATGTGCTTCACCATGGACAGATCGTGGGCGATAAACAAGTAAGTCAGCCCCCTGTCCTGTTGCAAGTCTTCTAATAGATTCACGACCTGCGCTTGAATCGACACATCAAGCGCCGAAATCGGTTCATCCGCGATGATAAATTCCGGTTCAACCGCAAGTGCTCGGGCAATCCCGATCCGCTGTCTTTGGCCTCCGCTGAATTCATGAGGGAATCGGTTCGCATGTTCCTTAGACAAACCAACCAGCTCCAGCAATTCTTTGACCCGATCCGCTCTTGCACCACGGGACAAGCCGTGAATATCCAAGCCCTCCGCAATAATGTCCATGACAGTCATGCGCGGATTCAGACTTGCTTGCGGGTCTTGAAAAATCATTTGGACGTCACGGTGGAACTGCTCTGCATCTTTCCCTTTTAGACGGTGTGCATTTTTGCCTTTGAACAAAACTTCTCCATCTGTATTTTCATAGAGGCGAATCATCGTTCTGCCCAACGTCGACTTACCGCAACCGCTCTCTCCGACAAGCCCGAGCGTCTCGCCGCGATTAATGGTGAAGGTCACGCCGTCGACTGCCTTTAGCGTAATCCCATTGCCGATCTCAAAATGCTTTTTTAGATTTTTGACTTCAACCAACGCTTGGCTCATCTACGTCTGCCTCCCTGCTGCCACCAATTCTTCCAGCTTCGGTGCCCGTGGATCATGTAGCCAACATGCAGCTTGGTGACCCTCGGTGAATGTGGAAGCGTCCGGCATTTGCTGCTCGCATATTTCCATCGCAAACTGACAGCGCGGAGCGAACGGACAACCTTTTGGCGGGTGGAATAAATCTGGCGGCGTTCCCTCAATCGGTACCAGTCGTTCCTTTTCCACACCATCGATCCGCGGCAGAGAGCGCATCAAGCCCCATGTGTATGGATGCTTCGGATTTGCGAAAATATCCTCTACCTTGCCTGTTTCCACCACAATTCCTGCATACATAACCACAGCCCGGTGCGCGATTTCGGCTACGACACCCAAGTCATGTGTAATCATCACGATGGAGAGCTGCTGCTTTTCCTGTAATTCTCGGAGCAAGTCCAAGATTTGTGCTTGAATCGTTACATCCAATGCTGTCGTCGGTTCATCTGCAATGACGAGCTTTGGATTATTGGCGAGTGCAATCGCGATGACGACACGTTGCCGCATTCCCCCGGAAAACTCATGCGGGTATTGATCGACACGTTTTTCCGGATCGGGGATACCGACCAGTCGAAGCATCTCCATCGCTTTTTTACGCGCCTCTTCTTTGCTGACCTGATGGGTACGAACAAATCCCTCTACAATCTGAGCGCCGACCTTCATCGTCGGGTTCAGTGCTGTCATCGGGTCTTGGAAGACCATCCCGATCTCAGCTCCACGAACCGAAAGCAATTCCTTCTTGTTCATCCCCGTGATGACTTTTCCGTCAAAACGAATCTGACCATCCACGATTCTTCCCGGCGGGTTCGGGATCAAGCCCATGATCGCTTGGGCGGTTACACTCTTCCCACAGCCGCTCTCTCCTACTACCGCAAGCGTCTCGCCACGATCAACATGAAAGGTAACTCCCCGTACAGCCTGTACCTCTCCACCGTACGTTTTGAAATGTACGCGGAGGTTTTCTACTTGTAGCAAATGATCCGCCATGTCTGATCCTCCTATCTTCGTGGCGAGGTTACTCGCGAATTCTTGGGTCCAATGCGTCCTGCAAGCCATCACCGAAGACATTGAAGGCAAACATCGTCAAAGAAATCATCAGGGCCGGGAAGAAAAGTCTCCACCAATCCCCTGTCAAAATGACGCCGAGTGCGTCGTTAGTCATCGTGCCCCAGCTAGCGATTGGTGCTTGCACACCCAACCCCAAAAAGCTGAGGAAAGATTCTGCAAATATCGCCGACGGAATGGTAAACGTCAAGTTCACGATGATGACTCCGATCGTGTTCGGAATCAGGTGGCGTAACAGAATGCGAGGGAATTTGGCACCCAGCACTTGCGCAGCCATGATGAACTCCTGGTTTTTCAATTGCAGGATTTGTCCCCGAACGAGACGAGCCATCCCTACCCAACCGGTTGCGGATAACGCGATGATGATGGTAACAATTCCAGGCTCCATGACAACCATCAGCATGATCACCACGAGCAGGTACGGCAGTCCGTACAAGACCTCGATCAATCGCATGATGATGGTATCGATTCGGTCTCCCTTTTTGCCTCGACCGGCCATGTATCCGGCAATACCACCGACAGTCACACCGATGACCAAATCAATTAACGCTGCCGATATTCCGATAATCAGTGAAATCCGCGCTCCGTACCATGTTCGTGAAAACATGTCACGACCCAGCTCATCTGTTCCGAACCAATGCTCGCTCGAAATTTCCTGATTCGCATTCAAGAGACTCTGATCGGAATAGCTGTACGGAACGAGATGTGGTCCAATGATCGCCATAGCAATCAGAAAAACAATCAGGGTAAAACCCACCATTGCCAGCTTGTTTCTGACGAGCTTTCTCGTAACTTGTTGAAAATGAGTCAGGCTCGGTCGCATCTGGGCGATCTGTCCATCTGCTTTTTGAGCTCTAGGTCGAAACAACTCATTTACCGATTGATCTACCGCCATTGGCTACCTCCCCCTACTCGATAGTTTGATTCGTGGATCGATGAACATATAGGCCAGATCAATCAAGAAGATAATGAGCACCAAGATGGCACTGTAGAATACTGTCGTTCCCAGAATAACGGGATAATCTCGATTGAAGATGCCATCGACGAAGTACTTGCCGATCCCTGGTACCGCAAAAATCTTTTCGACGACGAACGTTCCAGTTAACAACCCCGCGATAAGCGGTCCCATAAACGTGACGATCGGCAAAATAGCGTTGCGAATTCCATGCTTGATCACTATCAGAAAAGTCGGAATTCCTTTCGCCTCAGCGGTCCGTATATAGTTCTGGTTCATCACGTCGATCATGCTGGTACGCATATAGCGTGTAATGATCGCTAATGGTCCAAAAGCAAGTGCGAGTGAAGGCAGAACCGAGTGTTTCCAGCTGGTAAGCGTCGCTACTGGGAATAACGGCAATTTGATTGCCAAGTAATTAATGAGCAATGGCGCCATGATGAAGCTGGGTACAGCAATTCCTAATACGGCCATGACCATTGCCGTATAATCAATCCAGGTATTTCGGTTTAATGCCGCAATTGTTCCGAATAAAAGTCCGAAAAAAAGCGCAACCGCTATCGCCTGCAAACCGATCAGTGCAGATGCTCCGAAGCCATCTTTGATCATATCATTGACACCGCGTGTCTCCGACTTAATAGAAGGTCCTAAATCGAGCATGACCAAACTTTTTAGATAAAGTAAATACTGCATCGGAAGCGGTTCATCCAGATTGTATTTCGCACGCAGATTCAACAAAATTTGCTCGGGCAACTGATCTGACTCTGACGCGAATGGATCACCAGGGATCATGTGCATCAGGC
Source organism: Brevibacillus sp. HB1.4B (assembly GCF_013284285.1). Lineage (NCBI taxonomy): Bacteria > Bacillati > Bacillota > Bacilli > Caryophanales > Paenibacillaceae > Brevibacillus > Brevibacillus sp. HB1.4B. The sequence continues at coordinate 438,760 of NZ_JABSUT010000001.1, read as the reverse complement.
TAAAAGTCAACGTTACAATAATCCACAAGGTGAGTACCATCATCAGAATTCTTTTAAGTAAATAACGCGACATCTATACGACCCCCTAGTCCAGACTTGCAAAAAGATTAAGAAAATTCAATGCGCCCTCCTTTTGAACAACCTCTTTAACGGAAATTGACCTAAAACATTCCTTAATTCAACAATATAGTGCCGTAATTATTTAATGTCAATTCTGATTTTTTTATTTTTTGCATCGATTCATAAAGGAATTTGCCGAAAGTTGTCAAATATACAACCATTAATACGGAATTTTTCCCTAAAACATCCCTATTTACAGCTTCGTGGTCGCTACAGCTCGCTTGCCCATCCGATGGGTTATATTCTATATATATAAGAAAGACTGGCATACTAAAATGCCGAAAAAAGGATGGCTCTCCTTCCTAACGAACTGTTTATCCCGTAGTTTAACTTTTTTGGAGGACATTTTGATGATAAAAGTTGGCATAGTCGGTCCAAAAGATTCAGTAGATGCAATGGTAGCTGTGGGACGTGAGTTTTCCGATCACATCCTGCTCACCTCCTTTATTTATCAAGGAGTGGAACAAGTACCTACCTATGTAGCCGAAAATGATATGGAAACAGATATCTGGTTCTTCTCTGGAGTCGCCCCCTATTCGATGGCAAAAGCGCATATTGGCAAGAAAAAAGCCTTTTATCCGCAAGTCAATTCAAGTGTCCTGACCAAAGTATTGCTCGAATTGGTATACCGCGATGGCTTTTCTTTAGATCGCGTGAGCTTCGATACCATTTCGGAAGCACATTTTCGTGAGACTTTAGAGGAATTAGGCCTGCATTGTGAGAATCCATACCTAATGCCATATAAAGAATTCAGACAGAGATCTGAATTGGTAGCCTATCACACCCGCCTTATTCAGGAACGCAAGGTAGACGCTTGTGTCACGGGAACGCTTTTCGTCACCGAGGAATTAAAACGACAAGGAATCAGGGTATACCGAATGGGCTTCACGCGCTTCATATTTCGAGAGATTTTCAAGCAAATTCTGCAGGAGGGCGAAACGCTCCATTTCAAGCGCTCCCAAATTGCTGTTCAATTGATTGAGGTAACCGACATGGAAAAACTCGAAAATGAGCCTGCAAACGCCTACGAACTACGCCGCCTCGACCTGAAGCTACAGGAGCTAGTGCTGGATTACACGGAGTCGATATCAGGCAGTTTCGTCGCCGTTGGCAATTCCAAGTTCATCATTTTTTCCACCCGGGGTTCATTCGAAGAAAATCCAGAATTTCACCCCACGATCCTTTTGGAAAAAATCAAGCTGCTCACCAATTCGCATGCCAATATGGGAATCGGCTTTGGTGTCACAGCATTATCTGCTGAGCGCAATGCACAGCTCGCTCTCGGCCATGCAAAAAACCATAGAGATGCCGCCATTCTTGTCGACCATGACGGTTCGATTGAAGGACCACTGCGTCAAACGAACAGCATCACCTACGAATATTGGACTCAGGACAAAGAAATCAGTGAAAATCTGAAAAAAGCCGGTGTCAGTATTACGACGTTTAACAAAATCATTTCCGTCCAAAAAGCGCTGGGGCAAAAATATATCAGCGCCTCGATGATCGCAGAATGGATGGGCATGACCCCTCGCAATGCGCGAAGAATACTAAGTGATTTAGCAGAACACAACATCATCGAGCTCATTGGGGAAGAAACGCCAACGAATCGAGGGCGCCCACGGAAGATTTATCGTATACTCCCCTCCCCACAAACCACTTAATTGTTTCTCCATGAGAAAAGCGTAAGCTTGTGATTTCCAGAAAACTTCTTTTGTGGATCATTGCTTACGCTTTTTTCTTGCGCTGTTTCTGTAAACCATCCAAATATCATACGAATTGGGGGTCATACACATGCCGGTTCATCCACAGATTCAACAAATATTAGATGTCTTCAACCGCTCACGCAATGATGTTGATTTCAGCCAATTGACACCACAGATTATGCGAATGGCGACTGATCAAAATCGAGACTCAGGCGTAGAACCTGAACAGGTAAAAAAGGTAGAGAATCTTTCGCTTCCCTTAAAAGGCCGTTCTATTCCGATTCGCATCTACACACCAGAAGGTCATGCACCCTTCCCTGCACTTGTGTACTATCATGGAGGCGGATTCGTGATCGGTAATCTCGAAACGGTAGACTCGGTATGTCGCAACATCGCAAATAACGCAAAATGTGTGGTCATTTCTATCGATTATCGGCTCGCTCCTGAGCATCCTTTTCCTGAAGGATTGGAAGATGCCTATGATTCTCTCCTCTATATTTCAGAGCATGCCGATCAGTTTGGCATTGACCCATCGCGGATTGCCGTAGGCGGAGATAGTGCAGGAGCTAATTTTGCAGCAGTAGTGAGTCTCATGGCGAAAGAACGACAGGTCCCGTCTATCGTTTTTCAATTATTAATAAATCCAGCCGTAGGAATTGTGGACACCGATCTCTATCCATCCATGCAGGAAAATGCGAGTGGCTATTTGCTAGATGTGAAATTGTTGAATTGGTTCCTCGGTCACTATATACCTCCGACTGCCGATAGACAAAATCCATATCTTGATCCGATCAATGGAGCCGATTTCACTGGTCTGCCTCCTGCCATGGTGATTACAGCCGAATACGACCCTTTGCGAGATGGCGGAAAAGCGTATGCAGACAAGCTACGCGAAAGCGGTGTGGATGTCATCTATCGAAATGAACAAGGCATGATCCATTCCTTCACTGGATTCCATACGTTTATCAAGCAAGCTCAGGAATCGCTGGATGAGATGTCGGCACAATTGCGAAAAGCTTTCAAAATGTAGGCCATATTGGATAAAAAAAGCGTAAGCATTGATTCGGGCAATTCTCACTTCCGAATCGAAGCCTACGCTTTCCTTTTCATCTTTTACAAGCAGTATGCTCTATACCGTCTTCGATGGCTGAACAGATTGTTTCTTTTGAACACTGGCAACAATCACACCCACGACAATCAACAAGGAGCCTCCCACTTGAATCGACGTTACCTGGGAACCAAGCAGTAAAAACCCGACCAGCATCGCTACAAAGGGCTGCAAGTTAAGAAAAATAGCTGCTTTACCCGTCCCTACCACTTTTAATTGTTGATTCCAGACGATTCCACATATTCCTTGCATCAGGATCGCGGTCAAAATGAGCATCGCCCATGCCCACACTTCGTGGCTGATCTGCGCCCCTGGCTCGATCGTCAACAGCGCCGCTGGAGTCAAAAACAAAGTGCCAACTGTCGTCGAGTACACGGTGGCAATAAACGGCTGCATGGTTTGCGTCAGTTTGCGAATGATGATCATGGAAGACGAGAATGTGACCATGGCAATCACAATGAGTAAGACTCCTTTGGAAATGGAGAGTCCTGCCCCAATTCCGACTACGAAGAATGTTCCCAATAGAGCCAAGCCAGACCCAAGCTTCATACGCAAGGTAAACTGTTCCTTCAAAAACAATGAAGCCAGCACTGCAGTGACGATCGGCGCCAAGGAAAGAATCAGCGATGCCGTTGTCGCATCTGTCGTCAAGAGCCCATTGAAATACGCCGTTTGATTCGCCAGCGTTCCGATCAAGCCAAGCAAGACAAGAAGTCCTAGCTCACGAGCAGTGATTTTTACGAATTTTTTGGTCAGCCACGCGTAAATGATCAGAAACATAGACGTGAAAAGCAAGCGTACATCTGCCAAAAACAGTGGCGGAAACTCTTTGACCAACATGCTTCCGAACACAAAATTACTGCCCCACAGCGTCACACAAAAAAGCAATAGCAAGTACGACCGAATCATGATTGTTCCTTCTTTCACCCGATGCATTATTCTTCCGTTAGCTATCGTACAGGAGAGTGCGCAAAAAGTCCATGAGCTGATATGCTATCGTTTGATGGAAATTATGTTTGGTTGTACACACTGTCACATAAAAAAGACCAGCGAACGACTTGGTTCACTGGTCTTCCCTTGCTTTGTTTCAGTCAGCAATTGTTCTGGTATTATTGTACCATTTCTTCCATAGGGGTTTCCTCAGTTGCCTCCAGTGCCCCTTCCATCTGCCCTGCCTCTTCTACTGCCGTCTCTGCCGCTTTCTCTTCCTCTTTCACTTCCGGCTTCTTCTCTGGCTCCGTCGGCGCGATTGCACTCGCCACGAGTGCCGCGTATTTTTGCGAGCCTTCCTTATTCGGGTGAACACCGTCTTTGTAAAAGTAAGAGCTTTGCCCTTCACTTGCGGCATACCAATCCACAAGCACGACATGCGGATGGGCTATAGCAGTTTCCGCCAGCATCTTATTCACAACACTTTCCCACGGCTTAGGTACGCGGGAATTGACGAGAATGATTTGCTCTACGCCATCCAGCGATTGCAGTAGCTTATCGAGCTGGCCTTTACTAAATGCTCCGTTCGAGCCTAATTCAATCACAACACGATTTCCCAATTGTCCTTTTGCTTTAAGCTGCGCAATCACGTCAGGAGCTTGCGACATTTGCCTTCCGATTTTGGCATCCACGATGATTCCTGGCAATAGCTTCTCCAGATAAGGAGCCACATCCAGCATGACAGAATCACCAATCACCGTGATTCCTTTTCCGGAGCCTATCGCTTTGATCGGTTCCTGTTTTTGATCAGGCTGTTTGGAAGCATTCGAATCTTTCTGCTTCTCCACAGGCTTCTGCTTTTGTGCGTTGTTATTTGGTTTCTGCTCGTTTTTCGGCTTTGTTGGTGGAGTAGCTGGTTTTTGAGCCGTTTCCGGTTTCTTTTCTACGATTGGCACCTCAGGACCATGTGGCTTGTCGGGGACCTTCGTCTCGGTGACCGTCTGCGTTGGCTGCGTCACATTTCCAGCGGTCGCATCTGACGTGAGCGAAGCGATCCCATAATACGTGACACATAGAGCGATCGCGCAACCAGTAGCCAATACACGGTTTAACCGTTTTGTTTTCTGCCCAGCCTTATTGGAACGATGCCAGATTCTGCCTAATGCACCGTAACGAATAGGCTCTTCTAGATATTTAAATGACAACGATGCCAGCAAAATGCTTGCGAGGAGCTGTAAAACCGCTCCAGGTACCGCCATCCACTCCCTGTCCGCTAAAAACGGATTCGTCCAAACGATAACAGGGTAGTGCCACAAATAAATCCCGTAAGATCGAACACCGATCCAACGCAATGGCTTGCAGCCCATCCATTTCGCCAAGCTGCTGGCCGGATGTGCGAGTACTGCGACCAGCACAGCACTGACAACAGACAGGAGGACTAGCCCGCCCTCGTACAAATAATCATCATACTGATTCGTGTTCCAAATGCTGTACAAAAGAATTCCTAAGCTCAAGAGACCGCTCAGATCAAGCGTCAATCGCGCTTTTTGGGAAATGTTCGTCGTAAGCAAGCGACTCGGCCACATCATGGCGAGTGCGGCACCGATCAGCAACCCGAATACCCGTGTGTCCGTTCCGTAATAAACACGACTCGGATCAAGACCTGGCTCATACATGACGGCCATGGAGATGGCGGATAGTGCAGCCAGAACCAAAGTAATGATCATAATTGGCCCCCTGCGCTTCAGGAAGCGGAGCCCCAGAGCGAGTACCAGCGGCCAAATGACATAAAACTGTTCTTCTACTGCCAATGACCACAGATGGCCTAGTGGTGAAGGCGGACCGAATTTTTCAAAATAAGATACGTCATGAAAGACCAGCCACCAGTTACTCACGTAAAGAACAGCTGCTCCAACATCTCCGCGGATGGTGTCCAACTGCTCTGGCGAAAAGATAGCTACTCCTGCCATCACCACAAACAGCATGAGGAAAAGCGCTGGGAGCAATCTTCTAGCACGGCGCAACCAAAAGTCTTTCATGTCGAGTCTGCCATTTCGATTCCATTCTGCAATTAATAAGTCTGTAATTAAATATCCCGATAAAACGAAGAAAATACCGACACCCAACAATCCCCCGGGTGCCCAGTCGTAATTCAAGTGATAAATAATGACTGCGAGTACCGCCAGCGCACGAAGCCCGTCGATCCCAGCCATGTATCGGCTGCTTACAGCTTTGATCGGTTCAGGCATGCTGGTGGCCTCCTATCGTTGCATGTTGGCGAGTGATTAATTCGTTCTGATTATTAATTCTTTTCGTACCCATCGTCCTTTTCGTATTTTTATGGTGATTCTTCGTGCTCGCCATGCAAAACATCTGCATTCTCCCCTTTTACTTCCGTTCTGTTTTCTTCATTTGTTGTTGGGGGCAGTCATTACACATCGGGAATTGCGTGCTCTATGAATGCAAAAACCCCTGTTTCTGGAATCGTGAGAAAACGGGGTTTGGTCTCGTTCATTATCTTTATGGAAAATGAATTCTTCCCATCATCGTTGCCCGTATTCAGGATGTGATGAACTACTCACTATCTCGTTGTTTTCTGTTCACTTACTCCCTTATATATGCATCACACCTTCCTTATTGTGGATGGTTTCACAAGGAAATTACCCGGTCCTTGTCTTACGTTAGACGCTTGCTGAATAGTTGTTTGTAACCGTATTATATGACGGTTTCGGGGGATAACTCGTTACAAACTGTTTACATTCTGACCATGTTTTTTCCCGGTAGAAACGCGGAACAAAAAAGAAGCTGCTGGTATACTTTCCCCCCATCAGCTTCACGATTGTAGATCATCGCAGACCACCACTGTCAGATGCAAAATGCAACGTGTTTACTTGTCACAAAAGATTTACTGATCAACCGCCTGCATCAGTTCGTAATTTTTTGCGAGTTGTATTGACATTCCTGATTGTCATTTGTTGATAAACCTTTGAGCCAATAAGTTTCTGCTTGATGTACTGCCAAATCCAAAAGCTTGTATGTATCGTCTCTTCCAATTTGTGAGGAATGGTTGCTTTGAATCGGTATCCCCCGAAGAAAAGCGACATCAACCCGATTATTCCCCTATCACTTCCATTTTCGCCAATCGAAACGGGAAACACAAGACAAAAATAAAATCCCCATCGATTACCAGCTCCGACGAGGATTTTCGCTTGATTATCCAATTTTAAATGTGATGAGTAAACAAATAATTCAAGAAAAAACCACCGCTGACAACTGCAATCACCATGCATACGATGCCACTTTTCACCCGTTCCGAAAGTAATCGCATAAATCCAAGACAGAAAAAGACTCCTGTGACCAAAAAGTAAGCGACTCCAACCCAAAAAACATTCCAAGGCAAGCTCGCAAAATCTACGTTACCCAAACGTGAACACCATCCCTGTCCGATTCTACTGATTCCTTCTATGTACGATACTCCATTATAGCATTTGTTCACGCTTACTTTCCCATTTTTGCAAAATGCGTAACAGAAGTGTCATACATCCCGTCTTCATGTTTTCTACACAATCGTTTGGTACGCTTTCCCCAACAGCTCAAAGGAGGAAAAAGTGCACATGAACAAACGGAAAATACGCCCATGGGCTTATCCCTTGGTTCTAGGTGGCGTTTTGCTGTTAGCCGCCTGCTCCACTGACAATACCACAATGGATCATAATGGACACAACATGAATTCTTCACCCCAAACAACAGCAGAAACGCAACCGCAGCAGATGTCTGCTTCCAGCGACTCGTCGATGGAGGTGCTTACAGGCAATACATTTACCCTCACAGCAAAAGAAAACATGCTCCACCTCGATGACAAGACCATGAAAAACGCATGGACGTACAATGGAACCGTTCCAGGTCCACAGCTTCGTGTCAAACAAGGAGAAACCATCAGCGTGACATTGAAAAACGAATTACCCGAGCCGGTCACCATTCACTGGCATGGCTTACCCGTCCCGAATAACATGGACGGAATCCCTGGTGTGACCCAAAATGCCGTAAGACCAAACGAAAGCTTCACCTACAAATTCAAGGTGGACGTTGCCGGGACATACTGGTACCACTCGCATCAAAACAGCGCCAAGCAAGTAGACAAAGGCTTGTATGGTTCACTTGTGGTAGAACCGGCTACACCAGAGCCAGCTGATAAGGACTTTACCCTCGTTCTGGATGAGTGGATGCAGGACGATAGCATGGCGGAAATGCACGGAAGTGGCATGAGCCATGGCATGAGTGCCCCTTCTTCCGATAGCTCGTCCTCTGGTGGTCACAACATGGCCGGTATGGAGATGCCCATGAGTGACGCTGAGATGATGCCGTTGATGTATACGATTTTTTCCGTGAACGGAAAAACAGGCCCGGCAATCCAGCCGCTATCTGTTAAGCAAGGAGAGAAAGTCAGAATCCGCCTGATCAATGCTGGATACTTGAACCACAAGCTGAACCTGCAAGGTCATGAATTTAAAATCGTGGCAACAGACGGGCAGCCTATTAATAATCCGCCCCTTGTAGGAGGCCAGCTCCTCAATATCGGGCCAGGAGAACGATATGATCTCGAATTTGTCGCAAACAATCCTGGCAAATGGTTATTAGAGGAGCGCAGCACAAATCCAGGCGCCAAGTCCCTCGTCGTGCCTATCGTCTACGAAGGCTCAGAAACAAAAACAGCCAAATCCGAAGCTGGCGATATGCCAACGATAGACATCACGAAATACGGCGAAGCGGCAAAAAGCAGCTTTACGCTGGATCAGAAGTATGACATTACGTATCAAATGGATCTGAACACGGAAACGGCAGATGGAAAAATGGCCTTTACCATCAATGGAAAAACGTTCCCGGATGTCCCTCCGCTCAATGTCAAAAAAGGTAACCTAGTCAAAGTCACAATGGTGAACAAATCACAAAAAGATATCCACCCGATGCATTTGCACGGACATTTCTTCCAAGTATTGAGCAAAAACGGACAGCCTATCTCAGGCTCCCCTCTGGTCAAAGATACGCTGAACATTTTGCCAGGTGAATCTTATGTAGTCGCCTTCGAAGCTGACAATCCAGGTGATTGGATGTTCCACTGCCACGATTTGGGCCATGCTGCGCAAGGAATGGTATCCGAAGTAAAATATGAAGGCTTCAAGCCAGATTTCGTCGTCGATCCTACCGTCGGCAACATGCCGGAATAACCATAGAAAAAAAAGCAGGAAGCCACAATGGCTCCTGCTTTTTCCTTACGCCAATACACCGTCCAAAGACGTTTTCCACTCTACCCCAGCTGGGAAAACATCCTGTACTTGCTGTCTCAGCTGGTCATTTTCGCTCAATTGCGGACTCAAGATCGATACCAGACCGCTATCCTCTCTCGAACGGATCAAACGCCCGATGCCTTGACGCAGTCTCAGCAGCATGTAAGGCATATCTACCTCGTCGAAAGGATTCGCTGCACTTTTTCGTTTTGCTGTAAACACCGGATCATTCGGCGGGAATGGCAGTGACCAAATGATCACATTGGACAGCGAAGGCCCCGGAACATCTAGCCCTTCCCACAGGCTCACCGCACAGAGGCTGCTTTTCTCGTCGTTCTGGAATTGAGAGATCAGATGGCTGATTTCCGCATCTCCTTCAAACAAGAATCGCAGATCCGTACAGGCAGGCTCGTTTTTGATGGCGGTCTTGAATTGCTGTAATTCCTCCATGGAGGAAAACAACAGCAGCGCACTACCCGCTGTTTTTTGCAGCAATTGGGTAGCCTGTCTCATTTTTTCCGCAAATGAGTCGGTCGCAGAAAGAGTCGGTACGTATACCTCCATTTGCTTGTCGTACTCGTACGGAGAAGCCACCGAGAAAGACAGGTATTGCTCAATACCCAAGCTGTCCGCCACATACTTGAACGATCCATCAACAGATAGAGTCGCTGACGAAAAGACAATCGGCATCTTTTGTGAGAATACGCGCTCTTCCAGTACTTCCTGCACCTTCTTTGGCATGACGACCAAGGTAGGTCCTGTAATCTCTTCACTCATCCAGGAAATGACGTGAGCCGGGTCTTGGAAAAGTCCCAGTGCCAGCTGCATCATTTCCAAATGCTCTTCGACAATTCGCAGCTGGAACTCGTCCAACGTATACAGACCACCCTCTAACGCCAGCTCTTCTTCAATCCAACTGACGAGACTCGTAAAACGGTGGATGGTTGCAATGAGTTCAGGATGGAAGTGAATCTCTTTGCGGTTAGAGCCCATCACAGCCTTGCTCTCTTCGTTTAATCGGGAGAACATTTCTTCACTCTGAGCAATGGCTTCTTCAATGGCAATGGCGAGCTCTTCTCTTATCTCACCCTTCAAGACACGCGTAATCGTTTCTTCGAACACGGAGTGATTCAGCTTGTACGTTAATGCTTTTTGGGCAGCAGGCTCCAGCAGATGACCCTCGTCAAAAATGACCGAGCTATGCGGTGGCAGCAACGGCAGCTGACCTCCGCGCTTGCGGATCTCATAGGTCCACACATGCTCCATATAAAAGTCATGGGAACAAATGATCAAATCGGCCGACTGACGGTAATGATTTCTCGAAAGGGTCTGCCCACAGCGGTGCTGTCTATCGCACACAAAGCAATCCTGAAAAGTATCCCAATTCATCTGCGCCCATTCTTGATCATCCAGATCAGGATATGTGCTACGATCCCCGTACGGATAAAACGACTGCAAGGCCTCATGTGTGTGAACAAATGAAGGCAACTCTTGATAAATATGCTGGAAAGCTTCGCCTGTCTCAGGCTGGAATCTCGCCTCATCCAGCTTGCGCAAACAGAGATATTGGTCCGGAGATTTACCGAGTCTCGCGTCAATCGTCAGGTTGAGATGACGAGCCAGTTTGGCAATATCGCCTTCGGGTTTTACGAGCTGCTCAATCAACGACTCATTCGCACAGGCAATGATGGCGGGCTTTCTGGTATATCGTGCATAGCAGATGGCGTACAGCAAGTAAGCCAATGTTTTTCCCGTGCCCACTCCCGCCTCTGCAAAAATCGTTTGCTTTTCTATAAAAGCCCGTTCAAGCTGAAAGGCCATGTAGATTTGCTCATCACGCACCTCGAATCCAGCCTCAGGCAATACTTCATAAAAAACGTCCGCTACCCAATCACTCACCTGAGAGATGAACGGCTGGGACGGATCGTAGGCAAAAGGATAACGTTCCAATTGTGACCTGCCTCCAATAATGAAAAGAATCGTCAATCATAGATACCAACATGTTATGATGACATGTCTTGACGATAAACACAATACAGATGAGAGAAAAAACCATTCCTTTTCGTGGTAAGATAAGGATGGTAGAAAAGTAGAATGAAACAGGAGTGAACAAGCCAATGGAAAAAGTAATGTTTATTGAAATAGGAATGGGCATCGACATGCATGGACAAAACGTCACCAAATCCGCAGTCCGCGCTGTTCAGAATGCCATCCATCATAATTCGATGCCTGGACTGCGTTCTGTCCTGCCAGGAAACGATATCCATAACATGAAAGTAAATGTGAGGCTGGCCGTTCCTGCTGACAAGGACAAGCTCGACTTGGAAACGGTTCGTAAAGCACTGCCTTACGGGGAAGTCTCCTTCGAAATCGTAGAGGGTGGCATGCTGACGAGCAGTGGAGTCGTGATCGCTGAAAAAGAGGACAAGAACGACCTTGCCTATATCGTCATTGCTTCGGTAGAAGTAGGATACTAGAATAGCGGCTCATCCACTACATGTGGGTGAAACTGATAACGCTCCAACTCTATTTCTCCTGCTGCTGACACGACTATCCCTTCGCTTTCCAAGGCCATTTTTTGCAGCGTGAACGAATCCAAATCTTGCAATCCGATCTTTCCTTGGGCGTTGATGACCCGATGCCAAGGAAGCTGGTGCTTTTTGGACATGGAATGAAGGATGCGAACGATTTGTCTGGCAGCCCTTGGACTCCCGGCCAACGCAGCAATTTGCCCGTACGTCATGACATGGCCCGCTGGAATCCCGGCAATAATATTTAGTGCGCGCTGCGTAAATTCGGTCATGATGACTACTCCTTCTTGCTTGATCAAATCAAAAGGCTTGTGATTTCTTGCGATCACAAGCCTTTTCTGCTTTTATCAGGTTAAAACAGACTTTCCAGCTCGTCAACCAGACTGCCGACGTATGCGACAGCCTCGCGGATTGGCTGCGGATCTGACATGTCCACGCCAGCTTTTTTCATCAGTTCCAGCGGCGTTAGTGTTCCCCCGGCTTTGAGTACCTCAATCCAGCGATCAACAGCAGGCTGTCCCTCTTCCTTGATGCTTGCTGCCATTGCTGTAGAAGCGGTCAAACCAGCTGCGTATGTGTAAGGATACAGCCCCATGTAATAGTGCGGTTGGCGCATCCATGTAAGACTCGCTGCCGCGTCCAGATCAACTGCATCACCCCAGAAGTCTGCGAGCACTTGCCCTTTCCATTCGGAGAGCTGTTTGGCAGTCAAAGGTACGTCTTTTTGCGCTGCTTCGTACACTTTTCGTTGCATTCTCGCTTCTAACAGATGCGTGACAAAGTTGTGATAGTACGTATTCATCAATTGCAAAATGACCCAACGCTTCAAACGAGGATCGTCGGATTGCTCCACGATGTGCTGCGCGAGCAAGAGCTCATTGAGTGTGGAAGGCGCTTCGATAAAGTACAGCGATGGACGAGAGTTCGTAAAGCTTTGCTCTCTTGTCGCCAGCATAAAGTGTCCGCAATGACCCAGCTCATGTGCCAGCGTGAAAGCACTGCGCATATTTCCCGACCACGTAATGAGAATGTAAGAGTGCTTGCTATATGTCGTTGAGCAGAACGCACCTGTCGATTTGCCCACGTTGTCTACGTAGTCGATCCAGCGTTCATTCAGTGCTTTTTCCATAATGGCTGTATATTCAGGACCCATTACTTGCAAGGAAGCCAGTATCTTTTGCCCAGCTTCTTCAATCGTAATCGGTGGGCTGAATTCTGGATCAAGCGGCGCCTTCAAATCACAAAAGGCCAACTTCTCAAGACCGAGCTCTTTTGCTTTCAACTTCGCATAGCGACGCATGTGCGGAGCGAGCTCATTGCCGATAATATCCAGAATGTTGTGGTACATATCCAGCGTAACTTGCTGTGGTTTAAGCAGCATGTCCGTTACGGTTTCATAGCCACGCAGGCGAGACATGACTGTCTGTCTTTTCACCTCAGTCGCGTATACCGCAGCGAAGGAGTTTTGGTAAGAAGCGAGTGTCTTCGAAAAGGATTCGTACGAAGCACGGCGCAGCGTCGTATCGGAAGACATCTCATAATCGGTCTCAAACAACGCGAAGGATACTGGACGCTCATTTCCTTCGCTATCATGGACGGGTCCAAATGACATATCCGACAGTTTTCCACGAGCGTAAATGTTGTATGGTGCAGAGAAAACCTCGCCCATCGCCGCAAACGCTTCTTCGGTCTCGGCCGACAAGCGGTACGGCTTTGTTTCCAGCAAATCATTCAGGCTTTTGCGGAATACTTTGAGTCCTGGTTCTTCCGCCAAGAAGCTCTCGATTTTTCCTTCAGGCAGTGCCAAAATCTCGGAAGGTATAAAAGAAAGCGCAGCATTCAGCTGGGACACGACATCCCCTACCCGTGCAGAGTTCGCTTGGTTTTGTGGATTCGTCCCGTCTTCAGACGACCGCAGTCTGGCATACGTCGCTGCGATATTTGCCCGAACATGGATCGCCTCGTTTGCCTCCAAGCATGCCAATAACGTCTCTCCGCTCGTATGCAGCTGACCTTTGAATGCAGTGACGACAGGCAGATGCTGTACAATTTCTACTAATTCTTGCTCCCACGCTTCCTGGCTCTCAAACAGATCGTTCAGGTTCCACGTATACTCGACAGCGACTTGATCACGTGTCTGTCTTGTCTTCACTCTGACTGCCTCCTTTAGTTCTGCCAATAAAATATTTTTTATGTAATAAAATTGCCTTTTCATTTGAATTTTCCTACAATTAACCAAAATAAACAAGTGGATAACTTGCTCGAATTAGGCCGTAATCTGTCTTTTTCTGCGCTTTCCTAGGAAATTCTTTCAAATCATAAGCAGGTGATTTCGGAGGGGAAGGTAAAATAGATAGAGTGCAAGTAAGCCTTTTGTTCTTAAAAGGAGGAAATGAACCATGTCTTTTGAAACCTTGTTTGACCGTTATGCTGATCTCGCTGTAAAAGTCGGCGTAAACGTACAGCCTATGCAAACGTTAGTAGTAACAGCTCCGCTATCGACTGCTCCTTTTGTGAGAAAGGTAGCCAAAAAAGCGTACGAAGCGGGTGCCAAGCACGTGCATATTGATTGGACCGACGATGAACTCACACGGATGAAATATGATTTGGCTCCTGATGAAGCGTTTCGTGAATACCCGCAATGGAAGGTACAGGGATTAGAGGAAATGGCGGAAAATGGCGCGGCGTTTCTCTACATTTCTGCAGCGAATCCCGATTTGCTGAAGGGTGTAAATCTAGACCGTATCTCTACTGCCAACAAAACAGCTGGTCAAGCTCTCCATAAATTCCGCAGCTATACCATGTCCGATAAAGTGAGCTGGTGCGTGCTTGCAGTTCCATCACCTGCATGGGCCGCCATGGTCTTCCCGCATTTGGCACAAGAGGAACAGGAGCCTGCCCTGTGGGATGCCATCTTCCGCGCGACTCGCGCAGATATGGATGACCCTGTCCAAGCTTGGCATGACCATCATGCGACACTGAACAGCAAGGTGGATCAGCTCAACGCCAAACAATACCGTTACCTTCATTACGAAGCTCCCGGTACCAATTTGACAATTGAGCTGCCTGCCAACCACATTTGGATTGGCGGCGGTAGCGTAAATAAGGACGGTGCCTCCTTCATGGCCAATATGCCGACAGAAGAAGTATTCACCGCGCCATTAAAAGAAGGCGTCAACGGAACCGTTCGCAGCACCAAGCCTTTGAGCTATCATGGGAATTTGATCGAGAATTTTACGCTGACTTTTGAAAAAGGAAGAATTGTCTCGGCAACTGCTGAAAAGGGAGAAGAATCCCTAAAGCAATTAATTGAAACAGATGAAGGCTCGCATTATTTGGGGGAAGTGGCCTTGGTTCCTCATTTGTCCCCCATTTCGCAATCAGATATCATTTTCTATAACACGCTCTTTGATGAGAATGCGTCCAACCATTTGGCGATCGGGAACGCTTATAGTGTGAATATCGAAGGTGGCGCTGAGATGAGCAATGAGGAACTGGCTAGCCGCGGTATCAATATCAGCCTCACTCACGTTGATTTCATGATCGGCTCCGCCGAGATGAACATTGATGGTGAAACAGCTGACGGCAAGCGTGAACCACTATTCCGCAACGGAAATTGGGCTTAAATCTAACCTGAGAATGACATAGCGAGAGGCTGGATTTGATCATCACCATGACAAATCCAGCCTCGTTCTTTTCTCGGATACAACAGCTTTTTTCGGAGCGCTTTCATGAAGGAGAAATAATCGGATACAAGTGTCCCTGCATGGCAAAGGACGCTTTACCCGTTTCCTCGGAAACAACAACGATCAGTGAATCGCTTTTTTCACTCAACCCTAAAGCAGCACGATGTCTGGTTCCC
This sequence comes from Brevibacillus sp. HB1.4B, assembly GCF_013284285.1. Classification (NCBI taxonomy): domain Bacteria; kingdom Bacillati; phylum Bacillota; class Bacilli; order Caryophanales; family Paenibacillaceae; genus Brevibacillus; species Brevibacillus sp. HB1.4B. The sequence continues at coordinate 423,221 of NZ_JABSUT010000001.1, read as the reverse complement.
AACTTTTTTTCCCCTACGACAACTTGTGATAATGGCAGTACATTGGCCGCGGAAATGATCTGATTTTCCCGAATCAGAACGGCCCCATCATGCAAAGGGCTGCCAGGATAAAAGATCGACTCCAGCAAGGAATGGCTCATCGTTGCTCCGATCGGTATGCCAGCTTGCAGCAGTAAATCAAGTGGGTCCTCGCGCTCAACGACGATCAATGCTCCTTGACGCCTTTTGGACAAGTGCTGCACAGCCATGGACAGATCCAGGTATTTTTCCGTATAGGGAGAGAGATAGCATTGCAAATAAAACGAGGCTGCTACGGTTTCAAGTCGACTAAACTTGGTGCGTATTTGATCAAACGTCCCGAGCACACATTCGTTTTCATTTTTTAACGCATGTATGCTCTCATCTAACGTAACGGATATTCCCCTCAGCTCTTGTAGCAATTCAGCCTTTAGCGATGATGTATCACAGTTAACTTCCAACATATGAACCCCTCAATTTCCATTTCTCTTCACGCCTCGTTCTTTGTTTGATTGTTCCCTTCCCTATAGGAAATCATTCTATTTTCTAGATGATAATTCCACTACAAACCGGACATAGTAAAACTCAAATGATGAACAGCTTATGGAGCGAAACCGACATGATCACGAAATGGAATGAGTTTCTTTCCATCGCACAAGAGTCGAATGATTTTAAGCATTACCCCCTGCTGAACGAGGAAAGTCCTTTTGTTATTTCGTACTATCAAACCTTAATAAAAACAGAGCTGCTGCAAAAAAATCTCTTGCGCCCCCTTCAAGAGCGTATGGATGCAAATGAATCGATCACGGACCTGCGCCACTTTTCCTGCTTTATCCATGTGGAGGCAATTATTTATACGGACGACATACAGACAGTCGTCTCCAAAATCATGACAGGCTATGCTGCCATCCAATCGAAAGACAATCTACAGTTCTTCGCCCTCATCAATCTATCCAATCCGACTGAAGGACTGCGAACGGACAATGACACGGAAAACGAGTTTAGTGTCGTTGGACCAAAGGTAGGCTTTGTTGAAAACATCGATATCAACCTGCATCTCATCCGTCAACAAATCAGCACACCCAAATTAATCATTCGAGAGTTAACCTTAGGTACGCTCTCTCATACGCGCATAGCCGTTGTCTACTTGTCTGGTATTACGAATCCTCAGCACATTGAAACCGTCGAGCAAAGACTACAGACGATCGACTTCGATATTATTTTTGATTCATCACAGCTCGATCAAATCATGAGTGACAATTCGAATACGCCTTTCCCATTATTTCTGTCTACAGAAAGGATTGACCGGGTCATCTATGCCTTAACTCTCGGGCAAATCGTGATTATTTCTGATGCATCTCCGTATGTCATTACCGGTCCAACCACTATCTTTGATTTCTTCATTTCTCCTGAGGATTATTATTTACCGTGGATCTTATCGTCCTTGTTTCGGTTGATTCGCATTTTTGGTGTGCTTTTTTCTATTTTGATGACACCTGCCTATACGGCGGTTCTCACTTTCCATTTGGAAATGATTCCACAAGACATGCTGGCTCCGATTATTTTATCGAGGAAATACGTCCCGTTTCCCCCTGTTTTAGAGGTGCTTTTCTTGGAGCTGACGATCGAGTTCTTGCGAGAAGCAGGTGCCCGGCTCCCGACAAAGGTCGGACAGACTCTTGGAATCGTAGGTGGAATCGTCATTGGTCAAGCATCTGTAGAAGCTGCCTTGACCAGTAATATATTGCTGATCATCGTTGCTCTGTCTGCGCTTGCCTCTTTCACTACCCCCATTTACAAAATGTCAAATACGATTCGATTTCTGCGCTTCCCGCTCATTATTTTATCTGGAATATGGGGCGGGCTTGGGATTGCCATCGGTCTCATGTTCATGCTGACTCATCTTCTTCAGCTTAAATCGTTAGGAACACCTTACCTGGCTCCGCTTTACCCTTTTCGCAGACGCAGCTTCGCGGACAGCTTCATTCGCTCTTCCTACAGCAGAACGGCCAGAAGATCTGCTGTTATGCGCGTCATCTCGCAATGGAGATACGATCCTGACAAGGCCACTCAGAAAAGAGACATTGATGAATAGAAGAAGGAGCCATCGAGGAAACCATGGTTGCAATGAGGAAATGGATACTGGTGTTATTTATATGGATCATGGCTGGCTGCTCTTCGACTCGGATCGTCAGCGAAGTACAGCTGATTCATTCACTGGGGCTCGATATCGAAGATCAAAAGATGAAAGGCGCGGCTATCACCCACGTGTACGGAAAGGAAAAGACGTCGATAGAACTGTTGGAAACAAAAAGTACGAATTTATATACGATCCTCCCTGATTTTAACGCCATCACCCCTTCACAAGTGGAGCTTGGGCAGTTGCGCTCCGTCATTGTCGGGAGGAAATATGCTGAAAACGGAATGGAATCCCTGGTGCATACGCTTTGCCGCGATCCCTCTATCGGTTTTCGCCTTCAACTCGCTGTGGCGGAACCAAAGGCATTGACGATTTTGAAGGGCATCCGTCATATGCAAATTCCCTTCTTCATCTCCGATAGCGTCGCTCAAAATATCAAAACGTTGAACGTGCCCAAGACCAACCTGCATATTTTCTTGTTTAATTTGTATGGCGAGGGTCGCGATCCTTACCTTCCTTATTTCGTGATACATAATGACAGAGTGAAGCTCGATGGTCTCGCGCTTTTTCGAGATGACAAATTCGTGCATCGCATCAATTCGAAAGAAAGCTTTTTGCTAAAAATCATGGTGGAAAAAGCCAAGAGTGGTCAAATTCCATTTGAAGTGACGATAAACAATCGAAAAGAATCCGGACTGTTGAAAAATCTTCATTCCCATGCCGCATTCGATGTCAATACCGCAGAGCCTGTTCCCAGCATCATGGTAAAGCTCACGGTAAATGGGCAAATCAGAGATTATTCGAAGTGGCTGCAATTATCCAATCCACAAGTCCTACAACAAACGGAAAAAGAACTTTCCTCGTACCTGCAAAAGGAGGCGACGAGCTTTGTGAAGCATTTACAGAAGCTTGAAGTTGATCCGGTCGGATTTGGTGATTTGGTTCGCAGTCGAAGCACGTCATGGAACTACCCTCACTTCAAAAAGATTTATCCTCAGATAAAAATCGCAGTGACGGCCTCGATCAAGCTGGAGCAAACGGGTGAGTAATGAATAATCAGGAGGGATCAGGTGAGTACTTCCATTCGGGAAAGCGCTATGGTTTCACCTTTTTTTGTATTCTTTCTTGTGCATGCCAATATCGTGGGGGTCGGGATACTAGGGTTTCAACGGACAATCGTAGCCCATGCCGGATACGATGCCTGGATCTCCCAACTACTTGCTGGGGCAAGCATCCATCTTATTATTTGGATGCTCTATTCCATGTTGAATGCGGGCAGCCAAGATCTGTTCTCCCTTCACGAGTTCTGCTTTGGAAAATGGCTAGGCAAGTTGATGAGCTTTGTCGTATTGATCTACATCTGGATGGCTGCTTTTCTCATCTTGCGTTCTTACGTCAGTATTGTGAAGCAGTTTATTTTCCCGCTTATGCATACGTGGAGTACGACGCTGATTATCTTGCTCCTCATTTTGTACATTGTCGCTGGTGGTTTTCGTACGGTTACGGGCGTCTGCTTTTTCGGTGTGGTGATTCCGGCGATTTTGATGCTTCCTTTGTTTCTATTCCCTTTCGAGTACGCTCATCCGAATAATTTGTTCCCGATGTTTTCGCATAACCTCCCCTCCTTATTCGCGTCTGCCAAAGACGCTGTTATCAATTATATGGGCTTTGAATTACTGCTCTTTTACTACCCATTTATCAAACGAGCAGCTCACTCGCAAAAATGGGCCCACGCTGGCGTCCTTTTCAGCACGCTCTTGTATGTAGCAGTCGCTCTCGTAACATTCCTCATGTTTAGCCAAGGTGAACTAGATAAAATTATTTGGCCGACCTTGACCATGCTCAAAATCGTCGAAATTCCGATTTTGCAGCGATTGGAGTTCATTGTGATATCTCTTTGGCTCTTCGTGATTTTGCCAAACATCTGTCTTAATCTATGGGGGGTTACCCGCGGACTGAAACAAATATTTGGCATCAGTCAAATCCGCGCCCTTCTGCTTCTCCTAGCGTCTCTGGCAATGGGTTCCTTTCTGCTCGAAGGTACGACTCCTTTGCTCATGGCACTCGATTTTTATGGGAAAGTGAGCATCGTTTTCATTTATGGCTATATCCCGCTGTTGTTCTTGCTCTTCCTCCTCTGGGGGAAAAAGCGAAGTACCGCAGGATACCAGACTCCCGGAGCGGAAACAGAAAAAGCCCGATAGATGTCTATCGAGCAAATCGTGCTGCGATTGTCATGCCAGCTCCTACCAAAGCTTCTCGGATGCTTTGTGCGAATTCCAACGCATGGGCACCGTCGCCATGAATACAAATCGTATCGGCCTGAATCGGGATATCCACGCCTTGTTGGGTCAGGACGAGTCCCTTGCTTACCATACGTATGACTTGCTGGAGGGATTGCTGTTGGTCTGTAATCATCGCATTCGGCTGACTACGCGGTGTCAGCGTGCCATCCTGCTGATACGTGCGGTCTGCAAACACTTCATGCGCCGTAGCAAGACCGATTTTTTCCCCTGCACGCGTCAACTCGCTTCCCGCCAAGCCATACAACACCAGTTCCGGATTTACTTTGTAGATGGCCAACGCGATAGACTCAGCCAAAGCGGGTCTTGTGGCTGCCATATTGTATAAGGCCCCGTGTGGCTTCACATGATGCATGACGCCCCCTTCTGCCCGCACAAACGCTTGCAGGGCGCCGATTTGGTAGAGGACTAGCTCGTACGCCTCATCAGGGGAAATCTCCATGTTACGGCGACCGAAGCCGACCAGATCAGCGAATCCGGGATGGGCACCGATTGCCACACCAGCCTCCAAAGCCATTTGCACCGTTTTTCTCATTGTCCCTGGGTCTCCAGCATGGAAACCACAAGCCACATTTGCCGAGGTGATATAGGGCAAAATCTCTTGATCGTTGCCCAACTGATAGGCGCCAAAGCTCTCTCCCATATCACAGTTTAGATCTGCTGTTTTCATCTTTTTACCTCCATCCCACGGTTACTTCTATACCAAGCTTGATCGCCTTCATCAATGAATCCCTCTCGATAAGCGCCTTTTGAGCATCACGCAGAGAAATCTCTTGAAAGTGAATCTTTTCGCCTGGCCGCAACTGGGCGACGATCGGCAAATCTATCGTTGGCACATAGCCTATCTTCGGATAACCGCCAATGGTTTGTCTGTCTGCCATCAAGATAATAGGTTGACCGTTTGGCGGAACCTGTATCGTTCCAACGGTGACCGCAGCCGAGATCAGTTCCATCGATTGCGTAAGTTCGAGCGCCGGTCCTGTTAAACGATACCCCATCCTGTCTGATTGAGTAGACACTTGAAAGGTTTGTTCGAAAAAGCTTTGACGGCTCTCTTCCGAAAAATCTGCGAATTGCTCGCCTTGTATCACCCGTACAACCGCTTCTCCATTTTTTACAAGCGTACTAGAAGGAATAAACCAATTCGCTTGGTAGAAGGGAGCTGCTCCTGCCTTTTTTTCCAATTGGTTAGCGAGAAATTGGCTGAATGAACCTGGAGAGCTTTGAACTAGCTTATCTCCTGCCGCAAGCATTCTACCCGCAAAGCCTCCGAAGCTTCCACGGAGATTCGTACTACGGCTACCCATCACAAGTGGCACATCCCATCCACCTGCGACTGCGAGATAGGCGCGACAGCCTTCCTTGGCCAGGCCAAACTTCAAGATGCTTCCACTCCTGATCCAGACTGCTCGATTGGGCAAGACGGCTCTATCATTGATCGTGACTTTGAAGTCACCACCACAAATGGCGATTAACATGTCCTTATGAAACAATAAGCTTGGACCTCTCATCGTCAGCTCCAGAACAGCATCCGTTTGTTGATTGCCAACTAACATGTTCGCCATCTGTACAGCTTGCTCGTCCATCGCCCCACTGACGCTGACCCCAACCTGCTGAAAGCCAAATCTACCTGTATCTTGAACGGTCGTGCAAAGTCCTGGCGTAATCACCTCTATACTCACTTAGTACACCTTCTCCCCGTTATCGTATTCCCGCTCGGAGATAGGACGAAAGCGAACTTTATCACCAGCGCACAAGAGACTTGGAGAACTTTCACCTGCCTGAAATAATCTCAGTGGTGTTCTTCCGATAATTTGCCACCCACCTGGACTCTCTATCGAATAAATACCTGTTTGCAATCCTCCGATCCCTACACTACCCATTGGAATAGATAGTCGTGGCGAGGAACGTCGCGGCGTGGCCAGTCGCTCATCCATTCCACCGAGATACGGAAAGCCGGGAGCAAATCCGATCATGTACACCAGATATTCTGTTGCCGAATGGATCGAAATTACTTCCTCTACACTAAGACCATTTTGTTTGGCGACTACCTCCAGATCTGGACCAAAGCTCCCTCCATAACAAACCGGGATTTCTACCAGTCTGTACTCTGTAGAGTGAGTGTTGGAGATTTGCTGCGACATTTGCTCAAGAATAGCAACGGCACGATCGTATGGCAAAATATCATCAAGTGGATCGAAAAGAGTAATCGGATCGTAATAGACGGTAACAGTCGTAAAGCCAGGTACAGATTCGATCATCCCGGGGAAAGGATGCTCCTGTAGGTATTCAGAGAATAGGATGACCTTCTCATGGGTCTGTTGATCGATAACCTCTCCTAGTTTGACCATGACACCCGAGTCCCCAAGAGGAGAGAATTCATATCTAGGCAACGTTTTTCCCTCCATTTTCGAATATCGGTACTGCCACATGAATGGAAGGGAGGAGGGTTTCTCCTCCTGCTCAGCTAATTTGTCCGCCTTCCATGACAATATCCCGCTCATTAGATAGGGTCGTCTCGATTGCCAATCGCAAGCCTTTTACAATTGTTTCTAACGCCATGCTTGGCTGCCCTGCTTGCCTTGCTGCTTGTTCAGGCAAATAAGGGATATGGATGAACCCTCCGCGTACGGAAGCTTTTTTCTCAGCAAGGTAATGCATCAATCCATAAAAAAGATGGTTGCATACATATGTACCCGCCGTCTGCGATATGGAAGTCGGAATTCCTTGTTGTTTTAACTCATGTACAATCGCTTTGATTGGCAATGTAGACCAGTAGCCAGTAGGACCGTTTTCCCTGATCGGTGTATCAATCGGCTGATTTCCTTCATTATCCGGGATTCGAGCATCATTGACGTTAATTGCTACACGCTCAACGGCAATATCTCCTCGTCCACCTGCTTGACCGATACATAATACGATGTCCGGATTCGTTTCTTCTATCGCTGCGTACAGATGTTCGATAGATTTTTCAAAAACCGTAGGAATTTGGCGCAGCTCTACTTTATACAAATCAGACTCGATTTTTCCCAGCTCTTTTACCGATTCCCAAGCAGGGTTAACCGTTTCTCCACCAAAAGGATCAAACCCTGTTACTAAAATGGTCTTCATGATTGTTTCCTCCGATCCGCATAGGTCTCATTCGTGAGAGTCGAATATGGTCTTGTCCATACTGTCGCGAAACACGCCGTGGGCTGGATGCCACACACTCCATGACAGCACGATTGAAAATCTTATGTGTTTCTATGCAATCTCGCAATGCTCCTCCCGCAACCGTCTCATCAGCCGCTTCCGTTATTAAATCAAGCGTCACCCATTCAGGAAAACGAGAGAGTAAGGAAGGAGAGGTTCTGTTCGGCTTTGTAGGCCACCGATAAAACAAGAAATCTTGATCAGTAGGCAATGGGAAAATGGCGGGCTCCCAGTTATGTCCATACCGAATGTAGCGCTCGATAAACCGTTTATTTTTGTTCCACAGACGCGGATGATGTCTCAGCCCTTCCTCGGCTGCCTTTTGAATCGTATCAAGAGCGACAGCATGATAAGGATAGTCAGATCGCTCCATCTCGCGGCCAATCCCGTAAAAGAGTGAGATCGGCATCCAATAAGATACAGGGAATCTCGGTGGGCTATTGTACCCTGCGAATGGTTGTGTCCATTCATGCGAAGGGATTCCGTGATCATCGATGATCACATCCGGCAACCAGCGATAAAACAGTTGGGGAACTACCCGCGATTCGCCAAAAACGCTCGGCTGAAAACGGTGATTGGTGTATTCTAATCCAACGGAATTATAACGGGCAGCATGATGCTTCCAAAATGGATTATCTTTGACGAGCTCTTGATGAAGTGCGACCCCATCCGGATTGGCAAATGGAATCACGACCAGATTGAAACGAGTAAGCCAATCCATTTTTTTGGTTATGAGCTCTTCCACCAGCTCACGTGCAGCAGGCATACTGGAAACCTCGTTTGGATGATGTCCGGTTTCGAGCAAAATGGTTGGTTTATACAGAGAGAGCTTGTGAGTTGATACGTATTTGGAAATCTGGGGTGCTGTTACCTCCACTGCATAAATCGGCCGTCCTTCAAACGATTTCTCTACTTCCCATATATGTACAGACGGATGTGTAGCCAGCTCTGCCCATTCGCCCATATCTGGATAATGGTTTCGGTGTAGATAAGGAAGCTTCCGTTCTTCGATGCTGGTACTCTTTTCGTACGTTCTCAGGATGCGTGCTTTTACAGGAGCAGATTGCTCTGCCTCGAAGTATAAATGAGTTGTTTTGATAGAGAAAGCTTGTTCTTCTATATATTCTTTTACGCGAATGGTTGCCACTGGAGAGCTTGCTGGTTTGACCTTTACAAATGGTCGCACCGCCCCAGGAGAATTCCACGCCACTCCCGTTTTTCTTTCACCCAAATACGCATAGTAGTCCAGCGTATAAAAATAAATATCTTCATGCAACGCTTCTAACGACGATATGGTTTCTTCGTCTATGTCTAGCCGTTCTTCCTGTTCACTCATAGTGACGGTTACCTCTATCGAATGAAAGAGCGGAGTGTTTCCTTGATACGGTTCAATTTGTTTACATAACAATTCTTCCGTCAACTCAGGTAAAAATTGCTGCGTATAGAATTGCCAAAACCTCTCTCGATCCGTAGGAATCAAGAATTGTTCTTTAGTTGTTCCATGGGAAAAGAAGAGTCCTGACGTAGTTGGATAAGCTCGACTTTGCTCGTCGGCATACGGCACAGTGGATACAGGTACATCCAAATTCCATGTACCTAAGTGCTCCAGCCCGACTCCCCATACTTCGACTTGGTATGTAGTCGGTAGGTTCTCATCCATCACGATTGATACTTGCGACAAGGACAAGCCCAATTCTTTTTCCAACAACTGATCAACCGGGTATAATTCTTGAAGCCATCGATGAGAAAGCTCCATCCCACCTTCTCTTTCCTCTCGTTGGAAAGAGATCAAAATTCGTTCTACTCGTTCCCCTGTACGTACAAGGGACGGCAAAATCGTTTCTTTTATCCAGCACAAGCCTGGTTTAAAAGCAGAGTGAATCTGTACCGTACTATCGTTATCTGGAAGCAGCTCCGTGATTGCGCTCTTCCAGCATCGCTCCAACGCACGTCGAATCTCTTTTGGTTCTGATAAAAACGCCGTGACCGCCAGCGGAGAAGATAAGCACCCGTCCGTCTCCATTCGACTAGCAATCGCGATCAACTGCTCATGAAACAACTGTTCTATCTCATTTCGTTCGCCCTGGTCTTTCCATGTTTTCTCTATAAATAGGGGGAAATCCTTCTCTTTTGGCTCGTCTGATTCTTCCCATGCACCAAAAGTCCCCCCGAGTCGGTGCGAAGTAGCAGTCCCTAAATAATCAAGCGCCGCAACAATCGCTTGTCCTCCCCCTGAAAGCTGAATGACTCTTGTTGTCTTTTCTCTAGGGTCTGGGATTACTTCAACCACTCCACTTGCTAGAGGTGCTTCACCATTCATGCGTAAGCAAAAAGTGAGCTCCGCAATCCGATTTGCTTCTCCTGTGAGCGGGAAATGTATCCCGGTCGAGGCTAGACCAATCCGAGCTGCAAAGCGGGCGGCAGACATAACCGCCTCTGCAGTATGGATCCCTGTAAAAAATACATCTGTCCGACTCGTTAAATCCGTACGCCCCGCTTGATAGAACCCTGCCGTTGTCCAAAGCTCTGCCAGACTTTCAAGTGGAGTTGGTCTTTCTACGATAGGACTTCCCTCATGCGAGCTCATCAGCGCATACTGGGGTATCGCAATCTGACAAACAGGTGAAGCATCCGCACAAACATATAGATGAACTTCATGTAAAGAACAACGAATCCTTTCAATGTCGCCGAGTGAAGTTGTTGCAGGTGCTGCATCTGTCCAATATGCCGCCATCCAGCGCAGTAATCGACTAAGACTCTCCTCGCTTCCACCAACGAAAGCAATTCGATCGTTCCCTCGATCGAGCGTACATGACGCATCATCCACATCGCAGGATGGCTCGATACATACTGTGCAAAGCCACTCACCGCTTTTCGTGCTGCTAGCAACCATCGGTGAATCTTCCATACGAATGGAAGGCAGATCTAGCTCACTTGTTTCAAGGCCTAATCGGGCACAAAAATCAATGAATCCTTCTACGACGATTCCCGTTTGAAAACAGAAGGAAACAGACAATGAATCAGCTACACCGTCATTGTTTCGGTCCGTAACTAACCCTTTCGTTGTAAAAATATCACCTAGCCCTCTCATAGGTTAGCCCCCTTACACGCGCAGATTTGGATCTAGCTCATCACGCAGCCAATCGCCCAGCAGGTTAATTCCAAACACCGTAATCATAATGGCGATGCCAGGGAAAGTAGCAACCCACCATGCCGTCTCCAGATAGTTGCGACCGTCTGCCAGCATGCCGCCCCATGTAGGAATCGAAGGGTCTACACCCAATCCAATAAACGTCAACGATGCTTCCAACAAAATGTTGGTGGCTACATTTAACGTTGCCAATACGATGATCGAAGAAGAAACGTTTGGCAGGACATGTTTTCTGATGATCCTCAAATTCGTAGCCCCAATTGCTTTGGCAGCCTGGACGTATTCCATTTCTTTTACACTCATGACCTGTCCTCGAACCAGTCGTGCAAAGCCTACCCAGTTACTGATCCCCAGAACAAGTATGAGCTTCCATAGACCTGCCCCAAAGACCGTCATGACGATAATCGCAAACAAAATGAAAGGGAATGCCAGCTGTACATCTGCCAAGCGCATTAACAGATCATCTACCCAGCGCCCGTAAAAGCCTGCGATGAGGCCCAGAATCACCCCGATAACCAAGGAAATCAGTACGGATACGACACCAACCAATAACGATATTCGCGCTCCGTAAATGATTCGGCTCAGTAAGTCACGCCCTACCTGATCCGTACCTAGCAAATACTCGGATTTCCCCGTATCGTCCATCCACGAGGGAGCAACCAACCGTGCACGCAAATCAGCTTTATCAGGAGTAGACGGCGCTATTACCGGTGCAAAAAGTGCGGATACGACGGCAAGCATAAGCAAGAACATCCCCGTCATTGCCCACCGATTTCGAACGAATCTTCTGCCCATCTTGCTCCATTTTCCACGTTTTTTGATTGGTGGATTGGTCTGATTGTTTGTAACTGTCGCTGTCGTCATTCGCTTTTTCCTCCTTCCTGCCTAATACGTGGATCTATAAAGCCATAACTGATATCAACCAACAGGTTCACGAAGATCATCAAAAAAGACAAGATAATCACAGAGCCTTGAATCACTGGAAAGTCACGTTGCGATATCGCATCAATCAGCATACGCCCGATACCTGGCCATGAAAAAACTTGCTCAATAATCACGGTACCGCCCAACAACGTTCCAAATTGCAATCCAATAAAGGTTACCGTTGGGATTAATGCGTTTCGTAAGCCATGCTTGATGATTACAAGCCATTCCTTGATCCCTTTGGAACGAGCCGTATTGATATATTGCTGATTCATTACCTCCAGCATGGAAGAGCGAACTAATCGAGCCAAAATTCCTGACAAGATGAGTCCGAGTGCAACGGAAGGCAGAACCAAATACTCCAGACCTTCATAACCAGAAGCAGGAAACCAGCCCAACTTAACGGCAAATATGATGATTAACATAATCCCTAACCAAAAGTTAGGAAAAGAGATTCCTAGCAATGAAAAAATGCGTCCGAAAAAGTCAGCTACGCTGCCTCTGTAAACAGCGGAAATGATACCTACTGGAATCGCAATCAATAGGGCGACAAACATTCCCCCGAAGGCAAGCAGCAAAGTTGCTCCCATCTTCTCCTTCATCATGTCGATTACGCTCTCACCCGTTCGGAAAGAGGTGCCAAAGTTACCGGTAAACATATCTTTTAAATAAAGCCCGAACTGTACATAAACGGGCTCGTCCAGACCGAGATTTTTCCTAAGCTCAGTAATCGCCTCTTTGGTAGGCTCACCTGCTTGAAACATGATCGATACTGGGTCACCAGTCATTCGCACCAGGACAAAAATGACAAGAGTAATAGCAAGAACGACAAAAACACTATGTAGTAGACGTCTAATTAAAAAGGCTGCCATCCCGCTCCTCCTTTATCAAAAGTGAAGGGAATAGAAGAGACATCTTCTACTCCCCTGTTCAAAACATTCCTTATTCAACCGATACTTCGCGCAAATCGATACGTTCATCTGCCGGAGGTTGGAAGCCTTTTACTCGTTTGTTCGCAGCCCACAGGTTGATCGTTTGATAGAGCGGTACATCTGGGACTAGCTCATACAGACGTTGATTCAGCTCTTTAAATGCTGCCAGACGCTTTTCTTGGTCAAACGTGGAGCGTTCTGCTTTCAAGAGCTCCTCTACTTTTTCGTCATGGAAATCAGGGTTCCAGAACTCGCCTTTGTGATACATCAGATAGGCCGTATTATCAAAGTCGAGCGTCCATCCCCCCCAGCCATTCCGGTACATATGTCCTGCTTTTCCCTTCGGAATGAGGTCAGAAGTAAATGTGGAGCTGTCCACCAGATTCAGCTTCACCTTGAGACCGACTTGGCCTAATTGCATTTCGATCGCTTGTGCTACCTCTTTAAACGTAGCATCTGTACCAGGGAGGAAGAGATCAAGCTCAGTTCCTTCCTTCACACCTGCTTCTGCGAGCAGTTGTTTTGCTTTTTCTGGATCATAATTGCGTAATGGCAGGTTAGGATCATAGCCGAAAGACATATCGCTTTGGAATGAATTGACGCGCTTACCATATCCGCCGAGCAGCGTTTCGATAATCAAGTCTGCATCAATCGCGTAAGCAATCGCTTCACGGACTTTTACATTGTCGACTGGCTTCATCGATGTATTGAAACGAATCGAATAAACAGTTGGCGACCCGACTTGCATCAGTTCAAGATCAGACATGCCCTTGATGGATTCTGTTTGGCTAATCTCGACTTTTTTCATAATATCGATGGCACCTGTTTGCATTTCAGCGAGACGTGTAGTCGCTTCTGGAATAAAACGGAACGTTACTTTTTCCAGCCTCGGTTGACCTTGCTTCCAATAGGTTTCATTTTTCACCAGTACGACCTTGCTATCTTTTTCATAGCTATCCATTTTGAAAGGACCCGTACCTACTGGATGCGTGTTAAAGTACTCGTCCCCTTTTTCCTTGTAATACTTAGGCGGAACGATCACGGCGCCATAACCTGCCAGCTTTGTAATGAGTACAGGATCTTTTTCCTTGAGAATCATGTTGACTGTAAACTCGTCTACCACTTCTACACGGTCAATCGAAGCATAGTTCGCTTGCTGTGGTCCTTTTTTCCCTTCTTCACCAAGCAGGCGATCAAATGTAAATTTCACTGCTTCCGCGTTGAATGGCTCGCCGTTGTGGAAGGTAACTCCTTTACGAAGTTTAAATTGAAGTGTCTTGTCATCCTTGAACTCCCACGATTCAGCGAGTCCTGGCTGGATTTTCAAGTCAGTGGTACGCTCGACTAAGCCTTCAAATACAGATGTTGCTACAGTACTCCAATCAAGCAAAAACGTATCAATCGGATCCCAAGAGTGCGGATCTCCATTCACACCAAGTGTGAGTTCATTTTTTGCCGGAGCTTGCGCTTCTGTTTTAGGTTGCGGATTTGCCTGTGTGCTAGTGTCAGCCGGCTTACTCGAACATCCGCCCAAAGCAGCAGCTAGCACGAGTAATGCGGAGCAAACGGTGATACCTACCTTCTTTTTCAAAACAAGTCCCCCTTTTCTTTTCGTTCTGGAATTCATGTTGAAAAAATATGATAGCCGTCATTTGTTCCTATTGGTTATACAAATGACAGGCAACATATCGACCATCGCCCATCGATTGAAATTCGGGCTTGTCCGTTTTGCAAATTTCCATACAATCCGGACAACGCGTATGAAACGTGCAGCCACTCGGCGGATTCGCAGGACTCGGTACATCTCCAGTCAAGATGATGCGCTCACGCTTCATTTTCGGCTTGGCAATCGGAACGGCGGACAGTAATGAGCGGGTATAAGGATGCAGCGGCTCTTCATATAGCGCATTTTTGGGTGCCAGCTCAACCATCCGTCCCAAATACATCACGCCGATCCTGTCGCAAAAATGCTTCACGACGCTCAAGTTGTGAGAGATGAATATGTAAGTGAGTCCGTATTGCTTTTGCAAATCTCTCATCAGGTTCAATACCTGGGATTGAATCGATACATCGAGCGCAGATACTGGCTCATCTGCCACAATCAGCTTGGGATTAAGCGCTAGCGCACGTGCAATGCCGATCCGCTGTCGCTGACCACCACTAAATTCATGAGGAAATCGTTCCGAATTTTCCGCTTTCAGACCGACAACCTGCATCAATTCCGCTACTTTTACCTTGCGTTCTTTTGACGTTTCATACAGTTCGAATATGATCATCGGCTCTTCAATGATCTCCCCGACTGTCATTCGCGGATTGAGGGATGCGAACGGGTCTTGGAAAATGATTTGCAAATCCTTTCGCTTCATCCTCATCTCATTTGGGGAAAGTGCCGCTAAATTCTCTCCTTGAAAAATCACTTCGCCACCCGTAGGCTCGAGCAATCGCAGAATGGCTCTTCCTGTGGTTGACTTCCCGCAACCAGATTCACCTACAATTCCGAGCGTCTCCCCCGTGGCAACGGTAAAAGAGAGATCGTCAACCGCTTTGACGTGATTCGTTACCTTCTTCAATAATCCACTGCGAATCGGAAAGTATTTTTTTAACCCTCTCACTTCAAGTAAGGGCTTACATTCTGATTGTTCCAAAAGATTCACGTCCCCTCCGCTTACTCATACAGCCAGCATCTGCTTTTTGTACCATCATTCAGATCGAATAACGGTGGAGCTTGTTCGTAGCATTTGTCAAAAGCCTTCTGGCATCGTTCAGCAAAACGGCATCCTGCGGGCATCTGACCTGGACTCGGAACGGTCCCGCCAATCGTAAACAAGTACTCCTGCTCTGTGTCCATATCCGGGATCGAGCCCAACAAACCAACCGTGTACGGATGCTTTGGAGTAGCAAATAGCTTTTCTACCTCGGCTTCCTCGACGACTTGCCCTGCATACATGACGACCACCCGATCACACATCTCTGCTACCACACCAAGATCGTGCGTGATCAGCATGATGGTCATCTCGCTCTTCTGCTGTAGCTCTCTCATCAGGTCAAGAATCTGCGCCTGAATGGTCACGTCTAGTGCGGTTGTAGGCTCATCTGCAACCAATAGAGATGGACTACAGGACATCGCCATCGCGATCATCACACGCTGCCTCATCCCGCCAGATAGCTGATGCGGATACTCATCAACGATTTCTTCCGCTCTCGGAATCCCGACCAGCTTCAGCATTTGGATCGCATGCTCTTTGGCTTGTTTTTTGTTCATACTTGTATGATTTAAGACGAGCTCCATGATCTGCGCCCCGATTGTATAAACCGGATTGAGCGAGGTCATCGGTTCTTGAAAAATCATCGCGATCTCTTTGCCTCGCACCTTCCTCATCTGATCCTTGGAAAAGGCAACCAGATTTTCACCGTTGTACAGGATCTCTCCTCCGGTGATTCGCGCGGTCCTCGGCAGAAGCCCCATGATGGATAGAGAGGTGACACTTTTCCCACAACCCGACTCCCCAACTACTCCAATCGTCTCACCTTTGTTGATTTGAAAACTAACTCCATCCAAAACGGTAATTTCTCCATTATCGGTTCGGAATCTCGTCTGAAGATTTTTGATTTCCAGCATCAAAGTCCCGCCTTTGCATCTGAATATCCCAGCTTGCTCATGATTTGATTCGCTACTGCTTTTGTCTCCTGTACCAAATACCCCAATCGATCTGGCTGAAAGCGTGATGTAGCTCCAGCCAAGCTCAAGCCAGCTATGACTTGTCCCGTAAAATCTCGAATAGGTACAGCAATGGCTGCGGAATCCGGCTCCAATTCACCGTAGCTGACTGTATAACCGTTTTCACGTGCATCGTGGATCCATTGCCATAGCAGATCTTTGTCTATATTTGTGTCTGGTGAGATTTTCTTCATGTCCACCCGGTTCAACAATTCTTCGATCTCATGATCCGGCAGAAATGAGAGTAAAATGCGCGGGCATGCCCCTGCGTACAACGGTGATTTTCTACCTACCTGCGTATATACACGAACATACTGGCGGGTATCGACTTTTTCGATGTAAACCCCTTCGTCTTGATCACGAATAATCAAGTTGACTGCCTCATCCACCGTATCCCGCAGCTGCTGCATATACGGTAGCGCGATTTTCCTGATCTCCAGCCGTTGGGCAACAATGTTCCCAAACTCCAGCAGCTTCAATCCCAATTGGTATTTAGGCGGATTATGAGTGGTCGTTTTGGAGATAAAGCCGCGCATTTCGAGCGTCTGAAGAATTCGAAACACCGTACTCTTCGGCATATCTGACAACTCGACAAGCTCAGCCAGGCTTAATTCACTGTATTGGATAAAATATTCTAGAAACTCTAGCGTTTTTAATACACTTCGGTTTGCCGTTTTTTCTGTTTTGTCCATTTTCATCACCATCTTATTGTCCCAAAATACGGAACGTTATTTTGTATTTTGGCATGCCACAATATTAAATGAATTCAGTTATTTCCGTCAATACATTTTTACCCCTTAGCAATCAGGTCGTTTCTACCTACTGGCTCAGGGGTAATTTGTAGTTAAGGTTTTAGTGAATATTCTTTTTCTTAAACCGTCCACCAGAAACATCATGAATGTGACCGATTGCCAAAAATGCAGAGGAATCAATTTCCTCCACGATGGATTTCAGCTTCGCTTCTTCCAAACGGGTGATGACACAGAAGATGACTTTTTTGATATCTCCGGAGTAGCCACCTTCTCCATTCAAATAGGTGATTCCCCGCCCTAGTCTCGCCGTTAGCGCATCGCCAATTTCGGTTGGGTAATCACTGATGATCCATACTGATCTCGATTGTTCGAGCCCGACCATGGTGATATCGATCATTTTGTAAGCAATGTAGTAAGCAATTAACGAGTACATGGCCCGGTCCCACCCAAAAATGAAGCCGGCACTGCCTAAAATAAAAATGTTAAAAAACATGACCATTTCGCCGACCGAGAACGGACTTTTCCTCGTCATCAGGATCGCAACAATTTCCGTTCCATCCAAGGAGCCTCCCGTGCGAATGACAAGTCCCACACCGATTCCGATGATGATCCCCCCAAAAACGGCAGAGAGAAGCAAATCGTCCGTCAAGCTAGGAACATGATGGAGGTAGCTCGTACCCAACGACATCACGACAACACCGAACAGTGTAGAAATGGCAAATGTCTTGCCAATTTGCTTGTAGCCGATAAGTAAAAAGGGCAGGTTCAGCAGGAATAAAAATAATCCGAGTGGGCCTCCTGTCAGCTTTGAGGCCATAATGGATACACCGGTTACACCACCGTCAATGATGTTGTTTGGAACCAGAAATATTTCCAGTCCGACTGCCACCAACAAAGCTCCAATAATGATTCCGAGAGCTCTCAGTACGATCCTTCTTTTTTTCGTCCGCTTATGAGTGATCGGAGCAACTGCTTTTGCATCCATTTTGATCATCCTTAGCCGTTTTTTTCTTACCACTTCATCTTTCCCTGGTAGCAAAAAAAATAGCCAGCTAGAATTTCTCCCAGCCGACTCTTTCTCATCCGTTAGCCCCAAACAGCAATGGAAATAATGCCAATCGTGATCATCAAAGACATGGACAGACGCCATGCGCGTTGTCGCTCCTTTAGCAAGAAGACCCCGAGCAGCGTACCAAAAACCGTACTGACCTCACGAATGGGCGCAATAGCTGCCAGTGGTTCCAATGTCATAGCAAATAAAAACAACAAATACGAACCTGGTGACAAGACGGCACCGAGTACAATCGTTCGCCAGTTTTTTTGCCACTCACGGCGGATGAGTCCCTTTTTCCAAACGAAACCCCCTGCGACAATCAAACAGGCAAAGTTCGTTATTTCCAATAAAGCGAATGGAGATAATTGTTGTACGATTTGCTTGTCGGTTAACGTGTACCCTGTAATGCATAGTCCTACAGCAAATGCGTATCGTAGGGCGAGCGGATTCACTGGTTGAGCCTGACGATCTGTGCCAATCATTCCACTAATGGCGAAGACTCCGATTACGATGCAAATGACACCCAGCCATCCCGGTACAGATAAATACTCTTGAAAGAAAATCGCGCTAAAAAACGGAATGAGAAGCGTCCCCGTCCCCCTCATGATGGGGTATACCTGTGAGATATCCCCGTATGTATACGCCTTTGAAATCAATAAGGTATAGCATCCTTGAAAGAAAAAGGACATAAACAGAAAAAGAACCAAAGACCATGTCAGTTGTACGCGCATTAATTCCCAAATGAGAACAGGCAAGAGGATCACGGTTGTTGGCAATGTAATCAACCAAAGAAACGCCATTTTGCTCTCACTTTTTTTCGTGAACAGGTTCCAAACTGCGTGCGCAAGGCCAGATGATAGTACGAGCAAAATCGAAATCGATAGCATGTGTGCCCCTTCTCTCTCTTGTTGTACAAACACAACTAAAGACAATAAAACACATTGCGTTTAGTTGCTTTTCACTCGACGTGTACAGTATACACCCAGTCCCCGCAAAAATTAAGTATTGTTTCTGCTTATCGTCCAAACCATTTTATTGATCCTCTCGAACACACGCATCTTTTTCCATTCTCCGCATTTTGGGTTATAATGGAGGGATGACACTTCGTTCGGAGGATCTGACTACATGTTGCAAAGAGAGTTGACTCGGGAACAAGCGATACAGCTAGGCGAGCAAATCCTAATTGCCGTCGAAGGACACATCATTGAACGGGGCTATACGTACTTTTCAGATGGCGTCGTCTTCAATACACGCGTAGAACAAGGCCAATATTTGACCAGTGATGTTCAAGGCTCCGAGGTGTATCATGCGCGCCTCGATATGGAAACGGTTCAAAACAGTACCTGTACCTGCCCTTATTCACGTATTTGCAAGCATATTGCTGCTACTTTTTTTCAGATGTACAGTGTGTTCGAGAATCCTCGTACATTTTTGACCCGCTCCCAACAACCAAGACGAGCTACTTTTTCTCCTCATCTGCTGATTCCTGCATACAAATATAGCCATACCGCTCCTGCTCAGCAGGATACAGCGTCTATTTCCTCTCCGCTTACTGCGAACAGCTCCGTCAAAGAATGGTGGGCATTTTTTGAGAGCTGGACACGTAACCTGTTTGCGGCCATGGAATCGTATCGAGCTTCCTCTGAGTTATTATCGAGCTATCAAAATGTGCTGAGTGTTGCTGCCTCGTGGCCGAAGGATCGGGCACAACTCTTTGTCATTCATGCCAATCTGTTTCATCTCATGAAGCTGACGCAATACGTCAAAACGTACCGTCAATCCTACTGGTTTCTGGATTTGGTTCAGACAGCCGAGCGGCTATTGGATCAATTAGAAGGGACATTGTACTTCGCAGATATCCCAGCTCTCTTGACTCACCATCAGGATGCCATCGTAGATACTCTTCAACTGACAAAACAATTGAAAGAAAACGAAGCCACGTCCCTCTACTGGATATTCGCTTATCAGATGTTATGGTGGATGCTATTGAAGAAGCCAGAGTGGATGCAAGAGGAGATCCATGTGCTGGATCAGCTTATCAACAATGAAGACAGTTCTGCCGCCGAAAAGGAAAAAGGGCTGCTGCTCCGTGCCCACTTTCATGTGATGGAAAAGGAGGACGAAGCTGCTCTACAAATCTGGAAAAAAATGAGCCGTTTGAACCTCTCCTTCTATTTGTCCTATATGAAATCATTCGCTCGCAATGGGGAATGGCAGCGATTTCTCGATTGGACTGCTTCGTTGACGTCCTTAATCGGGCAAGCCGAGACACAGCAATACCGACTCGTTATCGCCATTTGGCAGGAAGCGATGCAGCAAGTGGGACGATCAGCCGAGTGCGGCGCCAAGCTGAAGCAGTTCTTACCGAGCAGTTATCACGAATATGCCGCCTATTTATATGAAGAACGACAGTTTCAGCAATGGATTGATTTGCAAATGTCGTTTCAAGTGCCAATGGCAGATATCTCGGTCGTGCAGGTGAAAGAAATCGAGGAAGCCGATCCGACTCTTCTCTTCCCTTTTTACTTGCGTGAGGTGAACAGACTTATTGCCGAACGTAACCGAACGGCCTACAAAGAAGCGATCAAGCTCATGAAAAAGGTAAGGACGATTTACAACAGAGCAAACCAAGATGCGCGCTGGGAACGATACGTTGAACAATTATCTGCCAAACATAATCGGTTACGTGCTTTTCAAGAAGAGCTAAGGAGAGGAAATTTCAACTTATGAATACCGTCACTACATTTGTTCTAGACGGAGAGCTTTTGGCAGACGGACAATTCTTGATTACTGGCAAAGACACGCAAGGAGCAGTGGTCGATCCAGAAGAATTGGCAGGAACACTGTTTGCGTGGGATGAGTCATCCTATTACGGAACCTTCCTGGACAAAAACGAGCAGGGCGTATTGCTCAGCCCTGCCAAGGCCCTCTCCTTTTTCGTCTCTCCCCAGTGGCTTTTGCATCGGACCTATTCATCCAGCACACCATTTGAACAATTTACGCATGTAGCGGGAATGATCCGTGAGACGCTCGCACAAGGCTCCATTGCCCCTGATTTTTCTTCCTGGAAAAAAGGACAAATAGGCTGGAAAGTCATGCAAACTCCCGACGATTTCCCGGAGTACGGACACAGGTGGCTTTCGCTCGTCGTGGAGGAATCTGTGCAAGGCACTGGTGAGATTGGACGAAAGTGGGAGCAGCTATTAACGCAATACCCAGCTCTGTACGCCATGGGCGCCGAGCTTTCTCCACATCTTCTGGAACAGGAATGGTTGCAATCGATAGGCTGGCTGCCAGATACGACACCATTTCGCACATGCTTGCAAATCGTCGAAGCCGAGGAGCACCCCAATGACTGGCAACTCCAAGTGTATTTGCAGAATCGTGAAGAGCCAGATCAGTTATTTCTCATTGAGCCACATCAGTTGACGGCTGAGGGAGTAGCCACCGCTCGCATCCCTGCGGACTGGCGGGAACACTGGAATCGTTTTCGCACGGACCTAGCCAAATGTAAAGAGATTCTCCCGTGGCAAAAAGACACCCAGAAGAATCAAAGCCGTTTTCTCACCCAACTGACGAACGAGCAAGCATGGATCTTTTTGACGTCAAGCAGTTTGCAGCTGGTGCAAGCCGGTATTCACGTCTTTCTGCCAGCTTGGTGGGAACAAGTACGCCGGGTAAAACCGAAGCTAAAAGCCAAGATTACATCCTCTGTCGGGGCTAGCAGACAGTCCTTCCTGGGTGTCTCCCAGCTTATGGATTTTGAATGGAAGCTCGCCTTGGGACCTGTGGAGCTCAGCGAAGAGGAATTTGAGGAACTCATTAAACAAAAGCAGCGCCTGCTGAAAATTCGTGGGCATTGGGTACAATTGACTCCCGATCTATTCTTGCAGCTACAGGAAGCACTCAAGAAAAAGCAAGCGAAAAACGGCATGACCCTGCGTGATGTCATGAGAATGCACCTCGCCCCTACTGTGGAGGTTGAGGAGCTACCCGATGATGAGTTCGATTTCGACACTTCCCTAACGGTTGAAGTTCAGCTAAACCAGCATTTGCAAGAGTTGTTGAATCAATTGCAAGAAACAAAGCGCGTCCCGATCATGGAGCAGCCATCTACTTTTCACGGGACGTTGCGAAATTACCAGCTGGAGGGCAGTTCGTGGTTGTTCTTTTTACGCCGTTTTGGATTGGGAGCTTGTCTGGCCGATGACATGGGATTGGGAAAAACGGTTCAATTTATTACGTATTTGCTTCATGTCAAACAACATGGCCCAGCCAATACTCCTTCTCTCTTAATCTGCCCGACCTCGGTCATAGGCAACTGGCAAAAAGAGCTGAAGCGCTTCGCCCCCTCTCTTCAAGTAATGATTCACTATGGCAATGATCGCCAAAAGAAGGAGGCGTTTTTGCCAGCGATCAAAGGAGCGGATCTGGTGATTACCTCCTATGCTCTGTCCCATTTGGATGAGCAGGAGCTAGGAATGGTTACATGGGATACGATATGTCTCGACGAGGCGCAAAATATTAAAAACGCCTATACAAAGCAAGCGTCCGCTGTGCGCGATTTGAAAGCATGGCACCGGATTGCTCTCACAGGCACACCCATCGAAAATCGTTTGAGTGAGCTCTGGTCCATTTTTGATTTCTTGAATCCCGGCTACTTGGGAAGTCTCGGGGAATTTACCCAGCGCTTTGTTCACCCCATCGAACGCGACCAAGACCAGCAGCTCATCAATCAAGTGCAACGACTCATTCAGCCTTTCCTGCTCCGTCGTGTGAAAACCGATCCGAACATTCAGCTCGATTTGCCGGACAAGAATGAGAGTAAGGAATATGTACCGCTGACTACCGAGCAAGGCGCACTTTATGAGACAGCGATTCAAGATATGTTTGATCGAATGGAAAAAGCCTCTCCTATGGAGCGACGCGGTCTGATTCTGACGACACTGACACGTCTCAAACAATTGTGTGACCATCCCGCTCTCATTTTGAAGGAAATCTCAACAACAGATGAAGCCAGTCGCTCACACAAATTGGAAAGGCTGCTGGAATTGGTGGAGGATATTCGCCAAAAGAAAGAGCGTTGCCTGATTTTTACCCAATACATCGAAATGGGCAATTTGCTCCAACGGGTACTGACACGAGAAGGCTATGGACCTGTCTACTTCCTAAATGGGGCCACGAAGAAAGAAAAACGCGATGAGATGATCACTCGATTTCAAGACGCGACACTCCCAGACCATGAACGCGGAGCCATCTTCATTCTTTCCTTGCGTGCGGGCGGAACCGGCTTGAACTTGACGGAAGCCAACCACGTCATTCACGTAGATCGCTGGTGGAATCCTGCGGTAGAAAATCAGGCCACTGACCGTGCTCATCGAATAGGACAGCAGCGCAATGTTCACGTCTACAAATTCATCTCGCTCGGGACGATTGAGGAACGCATTGATGAAATGATGGAGAGAAAGCTAACGTTGAGCCAGCAAATTGTCGGGACGGGCGAAAGCTGGATCACGGAGCTATCAACGGAGGAGCTGCGAGACTTGTTCACCCTGCGCCATGATTGGCTAGACACGAAAGGATAGGTGGAGAATGGAGCGAGTGCAACAAAACGACTGCAATTCCACTACGCGCCGCCCTACAGAAGAGCCCAAGCTACCCGAGGCATGGCTGCGTTTTTTGGAAGCTGTTCAAGAACAATTTTCCGATAACCAATCAAAGAAAGAATGAGTGCGAAAAACCCAAGGCCTGATCACGTTAAGGATCGAGCCTTGGGTTTGATTTTCTTAGTGGAAAGGAAACCTCCACTGTCGTCCCTTTATTCGGGGTACTCGAAAAATGGATATACCCGTCGTGTGCTTGCATGATTTTATAACAAATCATAAGTCCTAGCCCGGTCCCTTTTTCCTTAGTGCTATAAAAAGGCTCCCCTAATCGTTTTAGCCGTTCTTCCGCCATACCGCAGCCTTGATCAATGATTCTAATCATCACTTGCTCGCTTTCTTTATGCCTAGCCACGATGTGAATCGTCCCGCCATCTTCCATCGACTCAACGGAGTTTGACAGAAGATTCATGAAAAGCTGCTGAATTTGATTCTGATCGCACCAAATCGAGGCCCCTTCCACTTCCTTGACATCCAGCACCAGATGATGTCGCTCTAGCTTTATTTGCACCAATCGTGTAACCTGCCGCAGCAAATTCGCTAGATTTTTAGGTTCGTACGGTTCTGTGCACTCTCTTGATAAAAAGACGTATTCTCGTAGCACACTCTCTAATTGGTGAAATTCAGCCTGCATAATATCAAAATATTCCCGCTTCCATTGATCTCGACGGAGCAATTGTACGAAGCCTTTGATGGAAGTGACCGGGTTTCGTATTTCGTGTGCAACCCCGGCAGCCATTTGCCCAATGACGGATAGCTTGTCTATCTTTTGTAAAAACTCTTCTGTTTGCACGTGCTTCGTGTGATTTCGAATGAGAAATATGACTTGGTTCGTCTCATGTTCTTCCTGAATCACCGGGGTGCCTTTTGCCTCCAGCGTGATCTTTTTGCCATTTCTGTCCGGGCAAGTAAATGTAATGAGGCGAGGCTGCTTCTCCACCGTGATCTGACGAATCGTTTGCATAGCAAGCCTGCCCGTTTCCAGTGGCAGTACAGCTAGCAGGTGTCGATTCACTACTTCATCAGGAGCGATCTCCAGAACGGATTGAACGGATGGTGAAATATACGTAATGATCCCTTGACTATTGATGATCACGATAATGTCAGACAAGTTTTCTGCAATCAATCGATATGGCGATTCGCTCACACGTTCTGCTTCTTGTGCTTTTTTCAACTCGGTAATGTCGACACACGAAGCAATTACTTCCTTCACACGACCATCGGAAAAGATCGGACGAAAAGCAGCCAGATAGCGAATCCCGTTGACACTGCCTTCGTAAAACACGTTTTGCTCGCCGCTCCACGCTCGCTCATACGATTCCATTTTGCGTGGAATCTCTTCAACCGGGATCATATTCAGCAAATCTTGTCCAATCACTTGTTCCGGTGTCATTCCCATGCGAAAAAGCATCTCTCCTTCGCACAGCGTATGAATGAACACATCTCCCTGTTTCCGAAAAGCAAATGTCATTCCTTGTTGCTTGCGAAGAACGTCTCCTCGCTCACGCTGATCCACTTCGTATGTATCAAAAGCTCGGTGTTGTCCACCATTGAGTAGTAGAAATGCACTATTCCTAAACCTTTCCTCACGCTTCAACACACGAGCCAAGTCTTCGGCAGGCATAGGCTCACTAAACCAAAATCCTTGAGCAGAATCACAACCAAGCTGCCAAAGAAAATCTAGTTGCTCTTGCGTCTCTACACCTTCTGCCGTTACTTGCACACCCAGACTTCGTGCCATCGCCATGACGGTTTTGATAACAGTCGCCTGCGTGACATCGCTCATGCATTCCTTTACACAGGATTGATCGATTTTTAGCTTGTTCATGGGAAAACGGGATAGATGTTGAATGCTACTATAGCCCTTCCCAAAATCATCCAAGCTGATTTTTACCCCGATCCTTTTTAATTCTGCTAAAATCTCGATGGTACGCTCCCCATCCCTGGTAGAGTCCTCGGTAAATTCCAGCTCCAAATAGTGAGGCTGCAAGTTTGTTTCGTCTAAGATCGTTTGAATGGTGCTACCTAACTGCTCCGATTCCAAGGCATAGGATGACAGATTCACGCATGTCACAAGAGATGGTAGTCCAGCGTCCTGCCAAGCTTTGTTCTGCTTGCAAGCCGTTCTGATCACCCATTCCTCTACCAAAAGAATCAACCCGCTCTTTTCTGCTAACAAAAATACCCAATCCGGGGGCAGTAGCCCTCTTTGATGATGGTTCCATCTTACCAGAGCTTCTGCTCCGATTATTTTGCCTGTTCTTAGATCGTAGAGTGGTTGATAATACAGGCTAAGCTGTTGATTGACAACCGCTTGATGAAAATCTCGAACGTAGCGATCCAGTTCCTTTTGGTTCATTGTCTGTATACGAACCACGCCTTCCTGGAAATCATTCTGATTTTTCCAACTTTACCCCTGACTCTACTTTATAGGAAGAGGCTAGCACATGTCCATACGTCTACGGTGTATAGAAAAAACCCTCCACAAAGGAGGGTCAGCTACGCACGAATTCTCATCAGAGCACGCTCTTCTTCTTTTATCCGCGGACAGGTATAGCAATACTTTTGCTCCCCCGTCTTATAGTACAAACAGCATTGATTCTTGATGCGCACTTTCGCTTGGGGATCACGCATATCTTCAATCCAGCGCACACGCACGCGAAATGGATTTTTTTGCAATCCAAAGCTCTCGCCTTCCAGCTGATTACAGAGGACATCGTAATCAGCCTTCACTTGCTGCTTGATGCTATCTTGTTCTACCAACGCCACAAAAGCATCCGTATGGTAATTGAACTTGGTCGGGAACTGGCCCCAGAGCATCGCTTCGGGGTTTCCCGTTACCTTTGCAAGAGTCGTGAGCAACGGGTGCAGGAAGTCGTGGAAATACGCACGATAGCATTCCTTCAGCCAGATTGCGCGCTCTGCTTCGCTGGAAGGCGCTTCTACGATCTCATACGCCGGGATCACAAAGGCAAATTGCGGATAATCATCCTCGTAAAATAATTCAATCGTCATATTATCCAGCGTCATGGTAAGTGCACGATTCCAGACAGAGATCATATACTGAAGACCGAGAGAAGGGCTCGTGAGCCAACTGCTGATGTAAGTACCAGCAGCAGTCAGCTCATGTGCCTTGATTAGCGGAGCATAGATTTGTACGAGCTCATTCATATGTGTCGGGTCTACCAAATCTCTTGCCTTCATCGAAAATAAGGCATTGGGTCTCGGTTTAGAAGTAAGATCAAACCGTTGTGCTATAAAATCGTCATCCCACTCTTGCATCACGATCTCCCTCTCTATTCATTATCAAGAAAAGACGCTGTTTGACTGGTCGAGGTACGTGCCGAACTGTGCTTGATACAGTCTGCTATAGAGGCCTTCACGAGCCAAGAGCTGATCATGACTTCCTTGCTCGGTAATACCTTGTTCCGTTACAACGATGATTCGATCTGCATTTTTAATGGTAGCCAATCTGTGGGCGATCACCAATGTCGTACGGCCTTTGGACAATTCCTGCAAGGACTGCTGGATCGCCGCCTCCGTTTCGGTATCGAGTGCAGAAGTAGCTTCATCCAAAATCAGGATCGGCGGGTTTTTCAAGAACATGCGCGCAATCGCCAGCCTTTGTTTTTGACCACCGGACAATTTGACTCCGCGTTCACCAATGATCGTCTCCAGACCAGCAGGCTGAGAACGGATAAACTCTTCTAGTTTAGCCAGACGCGCTGCCTCCCAGATCTGTTCCTCTGAGGCGTTTAGTTTTCCATACATGATATTTTCGCGAATCGTCCCTGAAAAGAGGAACACATCTTGCTGAACGATCCCGATTTGGCTGCGCAATGATGCTAACGTGATTTGGCGAATATCCATTCCATCAATGGTGATGCTGCCCCCACCGATCTCATAAAATCTCGGCAAGAGACTGCACAATGTGGTTTTTCCTGCTCCAGAAGGGCCTACAAACGCAATTGTCTCGCCCGCCCGGATGTTCAAATCAATGTTTTGCAAAACAGATGACTCTTGGTCGTAGCTAAACGAAACATTCTTGTAGGAGATATCGCCCTTCAATGATTCTACCTGGATCGCATCTGGAGCATCCGCAATATCCGGTGCTGTATCCATGATTTCGATGTAGCGCTTAAAGCCTGCAATCCCTTTTGGATAACTCTCGATAATCGCATTAATTTTCTCCAACGGACGGAAAAACACATTCGTTAACAGCAAGAAAGCGACAAATTCACCGTAGGTCAATTCGCCTTGAATAACAAACCAGCTGCCGCAAATCAGGACAAACAAATTGACTAACCGCATCAGCACGTAACTGACAGAAATATTTTGGGCCATAATTTTGTAGGACAACAGCTTGGTGATGCGGAAACGCTGATTGTTCTCTGCGAATCTTTTGTTTTCAAATTGCTCGTTGGCAAAAGCTTGTACGACACGCATTCCGCCTACGTTGTCCTCCACACGTGCGTTGAAATCCGCCATGTCACCGTACAGACGATGGAACGCTCCCGTCATTTTTCGGTTGAAGTAAACAACGAAGAATATCAAGAGCGGAATCACACAAAACGTAAGTATCGCCATTTCTTCATTAATATTGAACATCAATAGAAATGCACCGATCAGCGTCATCACGGCGATAAACAAATCTTCCGGACCGTGGTGAGCGACCTCCCCGATCTCCATCAAGTCATTCGTTAGGCGAGATAGCAGATGCCCCGTCTTGGTATTATCGAAAAAGCGGAAAGAGAGCTTTTGAATATGGTCGTACAGCTTCTTCCGCATATCCGTCTCGATATTAATTCCAAGCATATGTCCCCAATACGTGACGACATAGTTCATCCCGGCGTTAAGACCATACAAAGCCAAAAGTCCAATGCACGCCCACACGATCATGTTCCAATCCTTGCTTGGAAGTAATTGATCGACAACCATGTTCACTGCAAGCGGAAATCCCAACTCCAACAAGGCAACGAATACTGCACACGTGAAGTCGAGGATGAATAATCCACGATAAGGCCGATAGTAAGAAAAAAATCTGCGAAGCATTGAAGCAGCAACTCCTCTCTCTCAAGAACAACATCAATCATGTATTTGATTTTGAAAATCATTTTCATTATATATGGATTTGCTTTTTATATCGATGCTTTATTGGAATTTTTTTCTTCGCGGAGCACATTCGCATAAAAAACGGTTCGAAACCCTTTATCCATCAAGGAATAAGAGGCTCGAACCGGAAATCACTCAGCGTAAATCTTGATAAGCAGGTACCCCACCCGCTCCTTTGGCAGAAAGGATCGCATTAACAACCGCTTCCGCCAGCACTTCTACACTTAGCGTCCCGACGAGATTGACCGAAGCATCCACGCCCCCTGTGGCGATGGCAAAAATCGTATCTCCATCACTCATCGTGTGAACCGGATGAATCGTTTTTGCGAGTCCATTATGCGCCATTTGCGCGACTTTATTCGCTTGTACTTTATTCAAATTCGCGTTGCTCGCGACCACTGCGATGGTAGTGTTCGTCCCTGCCGGAACCGGGGGTGTTGCAGCATCGATCATCCATGACAAGCTATCGCGGATATTGCCATCCTCTCCCCTCGCTCCTGCCAAAATTTCTCCTGTGGAGGGTAACCGCACTTCTCCGACGGCGTTCACCGCTACGATTGCACCTACCACGAGACCATTTGGCAAACGGCGAGAAGCTGTTCCAAGCCCACCCTTCATCGCTCGCTTCATCCCAGCCATTTTTCCAACTGTCGCACCCGTCCCTGCCCCAACATTTCCTTGCTGGACTGGCTGTTTGCTGGCAAGACGAGCAGCCTCGTAGCCCATTTGTTGATCCGGACGGATTTTGGCACTGCCGATCGATAAATCAAAAATAACCGCAGCTGGAATGATAGGGACCACGCCCACCCCAACATTGTAGCCTTGCCCCTGTTCTTCCATATACCGCATGACACCGCTTGCCGCATCCAAGCCATAGGCACTGCCCCCTGTTAAAACGACAGCATTGACCTCCTGGACAGAATTGATCGGATTCAACAAATCCGTTTCTCGTGTCCCAGGTGCAGAGCCTCGTACATCTACCCCGCACGCTGAGCCTTTTTCCAGCACGATCACTGTACAGCCCGTCAAGGCTTCCTCATTTTGGACTTGTCCGACTTTGACGCCAGGAACATCGACAATGGTACCACCCGCAAGCTTTGGCTTCTTTCCTTCGCTCGCTTCCTGTCCCGTAGCAGAGCCTGCTGCCAAAAACGATCCCGGTACAGCTGCAGCGAGACCAAGCATCGCTGTTCTTTGCAGGAACTTTCGCCTGGATACAGCAGGGGCTACTTGTCCCTCATCCTTCCAATCTTTGGCCATGTTCACAACCACCTTTCCTTACGTAATTGGACAGCTCTTCTTAGTTGTTAGAAAATTCAGTCTGTTTCTTTATGATAGCGCTATCGGCCGGAATGCTCAATCCTGCAAAAACGTCAAGATTTCCTCTTATTTCATTTTTGCAATAGTCCGATCATATTTCCGAATTGGTAAGCCTGAAAATGCAGTGCTAGAATGATCAGTAACAATATTCCTGCTTTTTAACTGCAAAGGTTGTGACAGAAAGATGGAATTTTCATGGAAACGTAATTTGATTGTGTTATGGATTGGGGTATTTTTCTGTAGCACCGCCTACTCCATCTCCATCCCTTTCCTGCCCATCTTCCTCCATACTTCACTGGGGGTCAATGAGCATCTGGAAGCCTGGTCCGGCATTTCGTTTGGCATTACGTTTTTAGCAAGTGCCCTCATCTCGCCATTTTGGGGCTCTCTTGCGGACAAATATGGACGAAAGCCTATGTTGATTCGCTCTGGATTTAGCCTCGCTTTGTTGTACTTCTTGACGTACTTTATTACGGACCCCTATTTGTTTCTTGTGTTACGGATCTTCCAGGGCTTGCTTGCCGGCTACGTACCTGCCGCCATTGCGTTGGTAGCGACGAATACACCAGAAAAAAACGTCGGGTACGCACTGGGGATTATGGCGACTTCGGGTGCAACAGGAGGAATCATCGGTCCGTTGGTTGGCGGTGTCGTCAGTCATGTGTGGGGAAACGCGGAAGCTTTCATTTTTTCAGGATTTGTCGTGCTCGTAGCAGCGCTGATCGCTACTTTCTTCGTGAAGGAAACGAACTTGAACCGCTCCGGCAGTCGCTCGAGTGTACGCGAAGATTTGCGCGCTGCGATGGCAAACCGCCCGTTGATGTCAATACTAGGTATGAGCTTGATGGTCACGATTTCCGTTATGCTTCTTGAACCTTTATTAACCGTGTATGTCATGCAGTTAGGCGCTTCGCAGCAAGATGCATCCCTTAGCTCCGGCATCATTTTTGCGGCAGTAGGAATCGCGACAGTCATTGCTGCTCCACAGTGGGGAAAGCTCGGGACAAAGGTCGGCTATTCCAAAATCATGTTTATCGGCTTAATGGGTGGAGCCATCGGAAATTTACTGCAATTTTTCTTCACCAATCTGTACGGATTTGGCATTTTGCGATTCGCGTACGGACTGTTTTTTGCCGCTGTTTATCCATCGATCAACGCCATGATTGTAAAAGTTACGGAACCAGAATTTCGTGGCAGAGCGTTTAGCCTGAACCAATCCTCGACGCAGCTTGCGACGATGATGGGGCCAATCATTGGCGGATTTCTCGGGGGACTCATCCCGATTCGCTTCGTCTTTATCATCAATGGCATTGCGCTGTTGATTACTGCCATCCTGATTCGATCCAAACGATCCCAATTGGCCGGACAGCCGTTGAAGCAGCAGACAACGGAGCGTCAGCTAGCGACGAAGTAACAAGTGTACCACGATCACAAGCAAAAACTCCCTCTCAAGCGTACAGGTGAGCAACTGGCGATGACAGAAGGGAGTTTTTTCACGTGATCCCGCCTTTTCTTCCACGATTGTATTCGTTACAATAGTAGGTATTCAGATGATGAACAGAAGATTCTGACAACCACAAAGTCAAATTACATACGCCATGGAACTACCCGCCTATTCCGATTTGACGAGACCACTCATTTTGTCTGAGGAAAGGGGCATACGTATTTGTCGGGGAAAACGGTGATTTTGCTTATTCTGATCATAATTGGGCTGATCTGTGTCAATCTTTTTGTCTCCAACGGTTTTATCCGCCTGCTTGCCATCGCAGGAATCTTAGGGATTACCTTTGTTCTGCAGGGGGCTGTAATTCGAAAGAGATGATGCTAGCGGTTACCAGCGAAGGTGATCTACACCATCACGCTGGCTTTTTTATGAAAACAGCAACGGGCTCGGTTGAAAACGCAAGTCCTAGCCCGCCGCTGTTACATTCGCGCAACTTACTCACGCCCTGTCTCCCTCTCATGAATGGACGAGCACAATCTTCCCACGCACTCTACCCGTTTGACTATAGAGATGCGCATCTCGAACCCCTTCAATGGTCAATGGATATATCTTAGTCAAAAAAGGCTTTACGTGTTTGGCTTCCACTAGCTCACGGATACGATTCATGTTTACCCCATCTGGACGCGTAAACACAAAAGTAACATCCAGCTCTCGTTCTTTCTCAGCCGCTTCAGCGAACGAAGGTTTCTTGGCATCACGCTCGCTGATAATGGTTGCCACTCTTCCTTGCCGCTTCATAAATGTTAAAGCATCACCGTATGCTTCTCCACCCAGCGTGTCCAGCATGAATGTAAATTGTGTAGGGGTATGAAGTGATCCCTGATCATACACGATGACTTCATCTGCTCCCAGCTCACGGACATAATCGCTGTTTTTGGAGCTGGTTGTCGTCGCCACATAGGCACCTAGTGCTTTTGCTAGCTGGATCGCCATGGAACCAATCCCGCCGCTTCCCCCCAACACAAGGACTTTATCTCCCGCTTGCACCTTCCCTACCTCCACCAATGCCTGCCAAACCGTTAGTCCGACCAGCGGAAGCGAGGCCGCTTCAGCATACGATAAACCACGTGGCATCGGGGCTACGATATTCGCGGGAACGACAATTTCATCTGCGTATGTCCCTTCTCTTTCCAGTTCTGGACGAAAGAAGACATCATCCCCGATTTGAAAATCCTGCACATTCGTACCGACAGCTGTTACCGTGCCCGCCGCATCCCACCCTAAAATAAGTGGCAGTTCAAAAGGAAAATCTGCTTGCAGCAGTCCTTCCCGCACCTTCCAATCCACGGGATTTACCCCGCTCGCTTTGATCGAAATGAGTAAATCGTCCGGCCCGATTGGTTTTATAGGCCATTCAATTTCTGTTAACTTCTGAATACCGCCGTATTGCTTGATGCCAATTCCTCTCATCGAACTTCCCCTTTTCATTCGACTATTTTTCGCAATTGGTTTTCGATGTGACTCTCTCCCCATTCACACATGACATCCAGAACCTTCGACAGAGTCTTGCCATACTCAGTCAAGTCATACTCGACGCGTGGGGGAACCTGCTGATATACATTGCGGGTGATGATGTTGTCCGCTTCCAGTTCACGCAGTTGCTGCGTTAACATTTTTTGTGTGATGGCAGGCATTGCGCGTTTCAATTCGCTTGTCCGCTTTGTTCCTTTTGCCAACAAGCAGAGGATCACCACTTTCCATTTCCCTCCAATGACCTCCAATGTTGCCTCTACAGGGATATTGTATTTTTCCATTTCCTCCCCTCCTCATATGAAGCTGTAGTCAAACTCGCTCCGGTGAATCGATATGTGCCGGGAAATAAGGCAATACTTCTTGCCCTAACTCATCGATAACCTCGTCAATGGGACGCTTGCTAGGGAACAGGGCGAAGAACAAATGATTCACGCCGACCTCTTGATACATGGCCAGCAGTTCTAAAAGCATTTTTCTACCGACTCGGTACCCTAATCGAATCGGCGTGACCGACTCATCCGGATTTTCCGCAAGATCCAAGTGAAGAGGCTGAATAAACGGCTTGAATACACCTGGATGATATATCTGGACCAGCTCTCTCCATTCTTGGATGGCATTTGCTTGATTGAATGGATCACGCGGGTAATAAATCCAACCATCTCCGTTTTGCGCAAACCAGTCCATCGTTTGTTGACTATACCCCGTGATAAAGGTAGGAATGGGCGCGGTTGATTTTGGCACCAGATTCGCTCCATCAATCATGCCGTATGGGGAGTTGATTTTTGGGAAATCCTCTGCCATGACCTTCTGCAAGTAGTCGTAGCCATCGCGAAACAGCTCCGCACGCTGTTCATGCGGCACATTCAATCCATGAAAATCAGCCCGTCGGTCCCCAGAAGAAATACCCATCATCAAGCGCTGGGGAAACAAATTTTCAATGGTCGCTGTCTCTTTTGCCACGCGCAGCGGATGCCGCAGTGGAAGCACGATACTCGAGGTACCAAAAGCGATTTTTTTGGTTTGCGCAGCCAAATAGGTTAAATAAATCATCATGTCATAAATTTGCCCGGTTGCAGGGTCACCAAAAGCGGGGTCCTGCAAAATGACATCCCGCAGCCAGATTCCGGTAAAGCCATAGTCTTCTGCCGCTTGGACGAGTTCAACCTGGCGCTCCATTGTCGGTGCTTCCCATTCGTATGCTTCCAGCGGAATGTGAAATCCCAAGGTCATCTTCCCTTCTTGGAACATTCGCTGAAAACCATAATGACCGTCGAATTTGCTCATCGATGCTCTCTCCTCACGTGATGTATTTGGAAATCAACGGCGGAAACGCATGCTTTCATCGCATCCGCCGTCTTTGTACGATTAACGACGAGCTTTTTCCAGCTTGCTGCTGATCATTGTGAGTAATGCGGCACCTAACACCATCACTCCGCCGACCCATGGCGTATGAATCAAGCCAATGGTATCGACGATGATTCCTCCCACGAAGGCTCCAATCGCAATGCCGAGATTGAAAGCAGCAATGTTAATGGCAGAAGCAACATCAACAGCACTAGGCACGTATTTTTCAGCCAACTGCACGACATATACCTGTAAGCCCGGTACGTTCATAAAAGCCAGGAGGCCCATCAACATTATCGTGAGCGTTCCCACCCATTTAAGAGGAGCGGTAAATGTTAAGATGATCAGAATGATCGCCTGAATGATGAACATCCAGCGCAGCGCTTTTATCGGATTCTTGTCAGCTGCTTTTCCCCCGACCGTATTTCCAATCGCTACCGCAATCCCATACACGAGAAGTATCAGACTAACGGCACTCGCCTGATAACCTGTGATTTCTTCCAGAATCGGACCTAAGAACGTAAAGGTTACAAAGGTACCGCCGTAGCCAAGTGCCGTAATCGCAAAGACAAGCAACAGTGGCAAGTTTGTGATTATTTTCACTTGGTCTTTAATAGAAGCAGGCTTGGCTTTCTTCAAATTGCTTGGTACCAGAATCGCTGTCGAGATAAGGGCAATCACGCCAAGAATGGCAACTCCCCAAAAAGTCGCTCTCCATCCAAACATTTGTCCAATAAACGTTCCCAAAGGTACGCCTGTAACGGTTGCAACAGTCAGACCCGTAAACATCGTTGCAATCGCGCTGGCACGCTTGTTTTCTGGCACCAGATCGGCTGCAATCGTCGAACCGATAGAGAAAAATACCCCATGAGAAAACGCGGTAAAGAAACGGGCAATAATTAATATCGCAAAGCTACTCGACAAGGCTGCCGCACTGTTTCCGACAGCAAAGACAATCATCAAAAGCATGAGCAGCGCTTTGCGTGGAATTCGACTTGTGAGTGCTGTAATAATCGGTGCTCCAATAGCTACCCCTAATGCATATCCAGAAATAAGAAGTCCAGCTAAGGTGATGGTTACTTTCAAATCCTGTGCGACTGTAGACAACAAACCGACGATAACAAATTCAGTAGTCCCGATACCAAATGCACTGATTGCGAGAGCAAGTAAAGCAAGAGTGGAGTTTTTCGCATCAGCTGTTTGCTGCTTTACGTTGGATGTAATCGTGCTCATCTGAGTTGTATCCTCCCTTAATTTTTCTTGCCATTCACAAAGCAGGGCCCTTACTTATCATGATTGGCGAATATGTTGGATCTGAATGCTATTATGTCTCATGCCTCACTTGATAGGAAGTACGTACTTTCAAGTATCATAGGCACTAAAAAGTACCTTACACCAGTAATCAAGCAATAAAAAAAGCCGGGAAGACTGACTCCCCGACTCATACCTTATCTCTCTTGCAGCGCTACTTTTAATCCTAATAAGATGTAAACAGAACCTACGATCTTGCCACTCCAGCGACCCAGCCAGGAAATTCGTTTCACCAGATGCCCCAACGGTCTGATACTGATCGCAATCAACGCGGTGTAAAAGAACCCCAAGATAGCGAAAATCAGTCCCAGGACAAGGAATTGAAGAATGGCTGCTCCACGCTCAGGATGTACGAATTGCGGCAGAAACGCCAGAAAGAACAACGCCGTCTTCGGATTCAAAACTTCTGCGAGGATGGCTTGCCCATACGATTGCAGCGGCGGCAACGGTGTTACTTTTGGCAGCTCTGGGTCAACCGGTTTTTCAAGCATGGCCCGAACACCTAAATAGACCAAGTATGCCGCTCCCGCAAATTTTACGAGATTGAATGCCCATGCAGATGTCATCAATATTGCGGATAAACCAACCGCAGCAAAAATCGTGTGAATGAAGTCGCCGGTGGCAATGCCCAGCCCTGCCATAATCCCTGCTTTACGTCCTCCCTGAACGGTACGCGTCGCAGTTAGCAGGACAGCGGGTCCCGGAATTAAAAAGAGGCCGATCACAACAGCCAAAAATGCTCCCATGGTAGTCCAATCAAACATGTGCTCTCCCTCTTTGTATCGAATATTCAAATTCTCTTCCTAATCATAAACGATGTGCAGCGAGAACGATACGGTTTAGGCTTACTTTTCGCCTTCATGAGCTCGTGGTGGAAACAAAATCGTGATGGTCGTTCCCTCACCCACTCTGCTATCCAACGAGATGATTCCCTTGTGTGCCTCTACGATCCCTTTCACAATCGTCAACCCCAATCCTGCTCCACCGCGTTCCCTTGCTCGCGAGCGATCTCCCCGATAAAAACGCTCAAAGACGTACGGGAGGTCCTTTTGATCGATGCCTGTGCCGCTGTCCTTCACTTGCAACCGGACCATCGTACTCGATTTGTCTACTGTGACTACGACTTCTCCACCCGCTGGCGTATGCTTGCAGGCATTCGTCAACAAATTGGCCACGATTTGCGCCAGTCTCTGCCTGTCCCCTTTGATCCAGACAGCGTGATCTCCTTTGAAGTGAAAATTCATTTGTGCACGGGCAAACGTAGCACTCATTGACTCAGTGACTTCTTTGACAACCTCTCGTAGTTCTACCTCTTCACTGCGCATTTGCAAGGAACCCGACTCCACCTGAATCACCTGATCTAAATCGCGGACGAGACGGCTCAAACGCAGTACCTCTGACCTTGTGCTTTCGAGATTTTTGGGAGTGGCTTCCCATATGCCGTCGATCATCCCCTCTACTTGCGCCAGCAAGGTGTTCAGTGGTGTTCGTAATTCATGGGCAATATCGGAGGTCAGTCGCTTGCGCAGCTCCTCCTGATGTTCAAGACTTTGGACCAAGTTGTTAAAAGCAGCAACCAATGACGTAACTTCATCCTTGCCACGAGGCTCCGGGACGCGTATCGACAGATTGCCACGCGCGACTCGTTGAGCTGCGGTACTCACTTGGACGACGGGACGCACCATGGTCCGAGCGAGCGGTATGCTGATGATAATGACCAAGATGAGCAGCACAGCCATCGTCCACAACGTCGTGTTTTTATGCGCCCATTGGAAATGACTTTCCAAGGTCATGTACGCACTCCGATCATCGTGGCTAATTACCAGTTGCCCGATCATGACTCCCTTACTGACAAGGGGAATCTTGTCTACACTGTAATTGCTCATATGGACTCGCGGCTTACCCCATTCGTTTTGTACTTGTTGCTGTTGATCGAGGAGAGTGATATGCAATCCCAAGACCTCAGAAACCGCTTCAAGCTTATGATAGGCTTCCGCTCCCCAGCCTTGACTGTCCTGATACGCCTGGAGTGCGACACGCGATATTTCTTGGTTATGCTGATTTCTCACTTCATTGGCATACATGGAAAAATGAACATCCATTTCCTTTACGGACAACAACGAGGAGAAAAGAACAGCGCATGCGCCGACTGTCATGATCACAAAGGCGAGCTTTACCCAAATATGCTTCATCGTGGCCTCACTTCTTCATGGGATCGTCAAAGCGATATCCCAATCCATACACCGTCTTGATATATTCAGGTTGCTTCGGGTCTACCTCTATCTTTTGGCGAAGATTTTTGATATGCGTATCAATGGTTCGGTCGTATCCTTCGAAATCAAAACCCATGACCTCACGCACGAGCTCCTCCCTGCCCCACGTTCTCCCTGGATAACGGACAAGCGTTGTGAGCAAGCGGTATTCATTTGGCGTAACCTCCAAAGCGACTCCATTTTTCGTGACTCTCTTCTCATTCATCGATATGGTCAAGTCTCCCACCTCGATGAAATCGGAGAGTGTTGAATAATCGCCCGCACGACGCATGACGGCTCGAACACGCGCTACGAGTTCTCTCGGACTAAAGGGCTTGATTAAATAGTCATCAGCGCCAATCGTAAGCCCGCGAATTCGATCCGCCTCTCCACTTTTCGCCGTTAACATCAAAATCGGGACACGAGACTCTTTACGAATTTGGACGCAGACCTCTTCCCCGCTCAGATCAGGTAGCATCAGGTCCAAAATGATACAGGTCAATGAAATCGTCGTGGCCATTTCCACTGCTTCCTTGCCTGTTTGGGCGGTCAGAACATGATAGCCTTCCTTTTGCAGATAGGAGGACAATATTTCTAAGATTTGCGGCTCATCATCAACTAGCAAAATGGTAGACATATGAATCCCCCCTACTCCTCTTGAATTTGACCCTTTCCTTTTTTCCAGAAAAGCAAAAAGACGAGAGCACCTGCCAGCAAGGCAAAGAGCAAGCGAAACTTGTTTTCACTAAAAGTAATCAGATCATGACCGACGAATGTTTCAAAAACCATCGACGGCACTTTTCCAATCAAGGTCGCTACTAAAAATTGCCCGAAAGTGATATTCGTCAAAGCCGCACCTAAATTGATCACACCGGAAGGCATCATCGGATTCAACCGGAGCAAAACGATGGCAAGACATTTGCGAAAACTCGTCGTTCCATTGATGGCATGTACCCATTTGAACGATTTCAGTTTTTCGCGCCGATCTGCTTTTTTGATCGTGTAGCGGTAAAGGAAGAAGGCAATGCAAGCACCAACTACCTCTCCCGTTAAGGAAATCAAGAACCCTCCGTACAAGCCAAACACGACCGCATTCGCACCCGATAAAAAAATGGACGGCAATACACCTGCCACACTAATCACGATGTTCAATACGATACTACCGATAATCCCCAGCATCCCTAAAGAGCGAATCCACTCTGCCAGGGCTTCTACATTCGTTATCCAATCCATCCGTCTGTATGACTCCCCTCTACCACTCTCTCTAGAGTAATCGAAACTTGTGAAGAAATCATGGAAAAAAGCAAAACAGTCGTAGCCTGATCGACTACGACTGTTTGTATGATTTGCTGCACCATTATTCTTCTGAGATCGCAATGTACAAATCTACTTGCGCGTTGTTGGGATCAGCGCAGCGCACTCCGTCATATCGTTCGAAATCTCCGGTAAATGTCCGCTTGTTCCCCGGTTGATGGGACCACTCCCACACCTTCGCCCACGCTTCCATCACAACCTCTACCATCGGGCCTACGCGCGTCGTAAATACGGCATAGGTAGAAGCCGGTAGAGTCTTGACCGTGAGCTCAGCAGGAAGCTCACCGTTCTTTTCTACAACGGTTCCTACTAACAAGGCGTACTCGCCTGTCTCGTCACTGTCGTAATCGGAATACACACCCAGAACAACACCCGGCTCTTTTTGATGGGGAGTTTTGAAGGGATGCTCTTCTTGATAATAGCGTTGCCATAGATCCCCAATTTTCGCATTCGGTCCGCATTCCGCCTCATTGGTTGTTCGAATTTGCAAGCCTGCTACACGCATTTCATCGAGTTTGACAATCGTTGGGTTCATCATTAACCACGCTCCTGTAAGAGATTGCTTACATGACTTAGTATAATGACCTTACCTTGACAACTATCTGTCAACGTTTCAACACTCATTCATAAAGTTTTGTCATTCTTTTTACTATATCCCTCATTCGTTCCCTCACATGCACAGGCTCATGTACAAACAAGGCATCGCCAAAGCTAAGCAGCATGCCGTTTAACCACTCATCGTCTGTCATCATCGTCCTTACCAAAAGCGAGCCATCCGGCATGGTCTCAATCGCCTTGGGCTCAAACATATCTCGCACTCTTACATGTACCCTCGAAGAAAATTGGAGGACAAGTGAAATTCGCTCTGACGTATCCCATTCTTCGAGCCATTCCAGCTTATCTGCTTGTTGATACGGGCGTGGCGAAAACTCCTCTGTAAGCACAGACATGTCTGCAATCCGTGACAAGCGAAACAGACGATCCTCCTGGCGCTGTAAACAATAGCCATACACGTACCACACATACCCTTTGATAATCAGTTTTACAGGCTCAATGGTGCGCTCTGTCGCATCGCCTTGCATTTTCGTATAGGTGATCCGCACACGAAGTCTCTTCTCGATGGCTTCCCGCAGCCTGTTTACTTTTTCGGCGATTGCCGGTGTACTGCCCCACGGATTGAAGTCGTAAACAACGGGATGTGCACTTCCTTGCAGAGAGGATGGTGCCGTGATGAGCAACGCTTTTATTTTTTCCAGAAGCTGTCCGATTTGCTTATCATCTGTGGAGGAATGAACGCCTTTTAGCGCAGCGATAACCGCAACCAGCTCGTCCAAGGATAAGTATTGCCGATCGATCGTAAAATTCTCCATGATCTCGTAACCGCCGCTTGCCCCAGGGTACGCTACAATCGGAATTCCGGCTGCGTTAATGGTTTCCAAATCCCGATAGACCGTACGCAAGGATACTTCAAAGTGATCGGATAGTTCACGAGCGCTCACACGGCGCTTATTCAACAGCATGATAACAATAGCGAGTAGCCGTTCTACCTTCATGGTTTGCCCCCATTTGGTTTGGGTCAACATTGTGGAGGAGAAGAAAAAGCACAGTTCTCTTCGACTCTGGCACGCCAGCAGGGGGATTGACTGTTCGTCTCCACTTCAAAAAGGGGACCGTCGAGCCAAAGCCACCCTACGGGCGGAAGATTCTCGAGGGATAAGTGTTCGACAAGCATGGTCCCCTTTTTGAAGTTCCGACTGGGTAGGCGTTGTCAAGGTCTACGAGCCCTGTGCTTTTTCTTCTCACCAGCTTTGTTGGTTCATCGATACTTTTTAAAAATTTGAAGAGCATTCCGGATCAATGATCATACAAAAAAGGGAATCTGCAGCCTAAACTTGCTGCACATTCCCTTTTTGCCTTGCTTCATTCGAAACTATACGCCCATACGTCTGCGTTGATTGTTTGGTTTTTTGGTGAGTTGGCTTTTCATGCTCTGATTTTGCGCCTTTTGATTCAACGGATTATTGGCTTGTGCTTGCGCTTGTTTTTTCTCCGCCATTTTGCGCTTCATCGCCTCTTGCAGGCTGATCTTCCCAGGCTTTTGCTCAGTGGTTTCTTTTTCGTTTTGGTTTGGCTCCGTCATGCGTAGCAACTCCTCATAGAAATTGGTTATCTTCTATGTATTCTAGTGCAAGACAGGAGGAAGCGCCAGTGGGAATCTACCCGTTATTCGCCCGAAGCTGTGATAATTTTACACCGCTCGCCTGGTACTTCAAAATTTCCTCCAAAAGCTCTGCAAGGTACGCACCTGCCTCAATCGGTAGCGTGCCACCCTTATGAATATTAGAAATAACCGTACGATCTGATTCTACCGTATTGGCATCCGGTTTGTAAATCATGTAAGCACTGAGACTTTCTGCCGTTGCAAGTCCCGGTCTTTCCCCGATCAAGGAGATGACGACCTTGCAATTTACGATGGACGCGACCTGATCTTGAATCCAGACGCGACCTTTGTTAATGAATACTGGCTTTCCTACACTGATGTTTCTCATGGAAAGACCTTGGATTAACGCAGGCAGCAAGTCTGGAATCGTCGCCTCACACGCTGAGGTGCTGAGTCCGTCCGAGATGACGATTTGAACGTCTTTTCCTTTATCCCCATTCTGCTCCAGCCAACGAGCGGATTCATCCGATAACATCCGGCCCGAGTCGAGGTTCATTAAATACTCCTCCATGCTCGTCGCTCTTGAATGGAGAACAGGAAGCTGCAAGCTCTCGATCAGTTCCGGACTGATTGTTTTCATGACCGCATCGCGAGCCGCTGCCTGATCTATGCGAAATTGCAGATAGCTACCCGTCTTCATTCGGGTACCCGCTCTACCGATTCCGATACGAGCCGGCGTTCGCTTCATCGCTTGCTCCAATGCTTCTGGATTGTTGGGGTTCTTTACCCCGCATTGCTTTTGCTCAGGAAAATCAATTACGCCCTGCCCTATTTTGGACAGCTCATCGATTACGCGCTGAACCAAGTCGTCCATATTGATCTGTTTCATCTGGCTTACCTCCCCGCTCGCTAGTCAAAAATGGTTAAATCGCCTGCACGCTCTGTCAAACGACCATTTTCCATAATGCCCATTTTCTCCAACCATTTCTCGAATTCCCGGAGAGGTCGCAGTCCCAAGAGCTCGCGGTAGCTGGCGTCATCGTGGTAGCTCGTGTCTTGGTAACTGAGCATGACGTCGTCCCCACCTGGTACGCCCATATAAAAATTCGCCCCTGCCAAGGTTGTCAGCATCCCTGCAATCTCCTGGTCATTCTGATCCGCATACATGTGATTCGTATAAGTCGGAGCGATTCCCATCGGCAAACCATGCAGCTTGCCCATGAATAAGTCTTCCAGATCAGCACGAATCATCTGTCTGCCATCATAAAGTGTTTCTGGTCCGATAAAGCCAGAGACGTTATTGACCATAAACGGCTTCCAGTGACGGCAAAAACCGTACGTACGGGCTTCTAGCGTCTGCATATCGACGCCTTCATGGGAGTCCAGCGACACTTCAGAGCCTTGCCCTGTCTCAAAATACATGACGTTTGGTCCCGACGCTGTGCCTTTTCGAAGCATCAAATCCATGGCCTCATCCAAAATCTCCTTGTTCACGCCAAACGCATCATTCGCTCGTTGTGAACCTGCCAGACTTTGGAACATCAGAGAAATGGGCGCTCCGCCGCGAAGAGCCTGCATCTGTGTCGTGATGTGAGCCAGAACGCAGTTTTGCGTAGGAATTTCCCACTTTTGCATGAAATCATGTGTCATTTTCAAGAGCTTGGTAACGCTTTCAACGGAATCATTATTGGGGTTAATTCCAATAACAGCGTCGCCAGATCCGTATGACAAGCCTTCCTTCATCGAAGCCAAAATGCCATCGGGATCATCGATTGGGTGATTCGGCTGGCAACGGAACGCCAGTCTTCCCGGCTCGCCAATCAGTGTGTTGCAGTACGCTTGATGCTTCATTTTTTGGGAAGCCATGACTAAGTCAATGCTGGACATCAGCTTGGCGGTAGCGGAAATCATCTCGCTTGTGAGTCCACGGCTAATTCTTGTGAGCTCAGGCATTCCTGTGGAAAACGACAAGATGTACTCCCGTAGCTCCCCTACTGTCCAATTTTTAATCTCATTGTAAATGGAGAGATTGATATCATCATAAATGATCCGTGTCACTTCGTCTTTTTCGTAAGGAATGACTGGATTTTCATATATATCACAAAGTTGCATTTCACTTAATACGACTTTGGCCGCCATCCGCTCCAGTGCGGAATTGGCTGCTAGTTTACTCATGTGATCGCCAGACTTTTCTTCACTCGCTTTAGCCAATACATCACGAACCGATGTAAACTGGTAATGCTGTTTACGTACAACGCAAGCCAATTTCATCTCTAGCTTCACTCACTTTCTTTTCAACTTTCCGTAAACTCTATCTCATGGAACGTAAAAAAGCGCTTCGAAACATAAGACGAAATGCTCGCCTTGGTCCAAGCGCCGTTGCTCTTCCTACGATTCACTTTTTTGCGTTCATTGTTTGCCCGTAAGCACGAACTCCACTGCCGGTAGCAGTTCTTCCTCCATGACGGGTTTGACCAGATAGGCACATATCCCTTTTGCTTTGGCTTGCATGACCATGTCCTTTTGACTGTAAGCAGTCAAGAGAAGGATGGCCGCGTCCGAATGCTCTCGGATAATCCCAGTCGCTGTCAAACCGTCCATAATTGGCATTTTGACATCCATAATAATGAGATGCGGATTCCACTTTTGCGTCAATCGAACTGCCTCTTTGCCGTTTTTTCCTTCAGCTACGACGTTATATCCCTGCTCTTGCAACATCTCGACCAGGTCCATACGCGTTATGGGGTCGTCGTCTATGATGATGACTCGATAATGCTGACGCAATACTCCACCTCCCGATCACCATTGAACGGACGTGCCAACTGCTCATCATTTCCATACGCAACCGACGCCGTTGTCGGTTTATCGCATATTTCTGAATACGTTTATTATATCTATATTTTCAGGCTAATTCCAGCTTAAATCCTGTCCATGAGCGTCAGAGATGGTATTTCCACGAAC
The DNA here is from genome assembly GCF_013284285.1 of Brevibacillus sp. HB1.4B. NCBI lineage: Bacteria > Bacillati > Bacillota > Bacilli > Caryophanales > Paenibacillaceae > Brevibacillus > Brevibacillus sp. HB1.4B. The sequence goes on along the minus strand of NZ_JABSUT010000001.1, from coordinate 378,622 downwards.
TATCCGTTTTTCCTAAAACCGCGCCTTTCACGGTACTTTTCCCGCCGAGTCTTGTCTTCGCCTAAAAAAATCAATGTACGATTTTCGGCTGCAGTCATTTTGGGTGAGCGATAAAATGAAAACATAATAATCGAGGGGGAAAAGAATGATAACGGCCGAGATGAAGTCCGAGTATTATCAGGCGTTACTGGATAAAAACTCAGAATATGAAGGTGTCTTTTTTGTTGGAGTCAAGACAACTGGCGTATTCTGTCGCCCGACATGTCCAGCTAGAAAACCTAAGTTTATTAATTGTGAGTTTTTTGATCATGCGAAACAAGCACTTCTAGCCTCATTCCGGCCCTGCCAGCGCTGCCGTCCACTTTCACATCCCAATCATGTTTCAGAGCTTGTGCGTCTGCTAGTTAGCGCTGTAGAAGAAAACCCCGAGCAGCGCTGGACGGAAAAAGATTTTCAAAGATTATCCGTGGACGCTGCAACAGCGCGACGCCAATTCAAAAAACGTTTTGGCATGACGTTCGTCGAATATGCTAGGGCGCGACGTATGGGGATTGCACTGAAAGAAATCAGAGAAGGAAAAGCAATCATTGATGCCCAACTATCCACCGGATACGAGTCCAGCAGTGGGTTTCGAGAGCATTTTCACGAATTATGGGGGCAGCACCTACTCTTCTTGGAGATCATCATGTCTTAAAGGCATCGTGGCTGGATACGCGACTGGGTCCCATGATAGCTATCGCGGATGAAACAGCGCTATATCTACTTGAATTCGTAGATCGCCGCGGCTTGGAACGAGAAGTTGAACGTCTAAGACAAAGAACGAAGTCAGCGATTATCCCTGGTTCTACAGCGCCAATTCGTTCGATTGAACGTGAGTTAATGGAGTATTTTGACGGAGAGTTAACAAAATTTGCAACGCCTTTGTTTATGTGCGGATCGCCTTTTCAAAAAATGGTCTGGGAGCATTTACAAACGATTCCCCCCGGTCAAACTTCATCCTATTCCGAGGTTGCAGCAGCTATTGGGAAACCAAGCGCCTTTCGTGCTGTCGCTCAAGCAAATGGTGCGAATCAGTTAGCGATCGTCATCCCCTGTCACCGTGTCATCAACTCCAATGGTGATTTGGGTGGGTACGGAGGAGGACTTTCACGTAAACGCTGGCTGCTTCATCATGAAAAAGAAACGCCCGCCCCATTTGACTCGGATTCGTGAAAAATCCGGCAAATGGATCATGGATGAATAAGCAAAGGAGTGTACAAATTGAGACCCATACAATCGAATAAATGGGCTGTTTTATCTGTGGTCACGCTTGTTTCGTTCATTACTAACTTAGACGCAACGATTGTGGTTATCGGTCTTCCTGCTATCATGGAAGATTTGCGTATTCCGATCAACATTGGTATGTGGACGATTACCGCGTTCTACATCATGAGCACATTATTTTTGCTTCCAGCTGGGCGTTGGTCGGATATGCTCGGAACCAAGCACATTTTTTTATGGGGGCTCACCTTGTTCACGATTTCCACTGCGCTTTGCGGACTTGCGAACTCAGGCGCAACACTGATCGGTGCTCGACTCCTTCAGGGAACTGGTGCGGCAATGGCAATGGCATCAGCAACACCAATCCTCATACGGACATTCCCACCCAATCAGCTCGGAATCGCTCTCGGGATTAACAACATATCATGGGTGACTGGATCACTCATCGGTCCGGTGATCGGAGGCGCGCTTATCGGTGATTTCGGATGGCGATCCATCTTTTTTGTAGCTGTCCCCACTGGAGTCATTGGTTTGATCTCTGGCCTCCTGGTTCTCAAAAACACGCCCCCAATCGAAAAGGGCAAGACTGACTGGCCGGGGATTTTGACCTTTGGACCCGGTTTAGTCGCTCTGCTTGTCGCACTGTCTGAGGGGCAGTCTTGGGGTTGGACATCGGTACCCACACTTAGCCTCTTTGCAACCGCTCTACTTTTATGGATAGCATTCGTACTCATCGAACTACGTGTTCGAAATCCACTTTTTCCTCTAAGCCTTTTCACCTATCGAAACTATTCGATTGGTCTTGGAATCACGATGAGTTATTGCATTGGTTACTTCGCCGTCACCATTCTCCTGATGCTATATCTGCAAGGGGCACATCGTTTAAGCCCTTTGGAAGCGGGATTGTTATTGATCCCATTATCGATTCCCCAACTCTTCACGGCCCCCTTTGGCGGTAAATTTGCCGACCGTTTTGGCCCCGTGCGTATGATTCTGTTAGGATCATTCCTAATAGGCTTAGCCCTTCTGCTACTTGGACAACTTGGTTCTCAGTTATCGAACATGGCTGTGATTATTCCGCTTCTTATCATATCCGCCGCCACTGGTCTGTCCTGGCCTTCGCTCGCAAAAGCAGTCCTATCTGCTGCTCCGCAAGAGCGCGCTGGCTCCGCTTCAGGTATGTTCTGGACCGTCTATGAAATGTGTCGGGCAATAAGTCAAGCTCTTTCATTGGTAGTTGTACAGCTAAGCGTCAAGTCTTCATCCGTCTTGCCGCTATTTTCCGAAACGGGAGCGGGAGAAATCGCTCAATCAAAGAGTGCCTTGATCTATGCAACGAACAACGGTTTCCGATTCTTTGCCATATTCTTCGCTATCGCAATCGTGTTAGGATTTTTTCTCATGAAGCCGCAATCGAAGAAAGATAGCTGGAAGGAGAAGAATATAGTCCGTCAGTCTGGATAAGTTGTGCAAGCTTCCCCACCCGTCAGGTGGCGGGAATCGACACGTTGCTGGCACTCCTTCCTCGCAAAAATGCCCTCGCATACGCAAGGGCATTTTTTTCTTACTGCGCTTTTTCTGTTATTTTTTGACGTAGGTTATCTACGAGCTCGGACATTTTCACTCCGCCCAAAATCTCCTCCATGGCATGCTGCGCACGGGTCAAAATCAACTCTAGCACAAACTGTATATTCGCTCCCACTGGACAATCAGGATTCGGTTGCTCATGGATGTGAAAAAGTTGCCCTTCTTCCACGACGTCAACTGCACGGTAAATCTCTAGAAGCGTGATTTGATCCAGTTCCTTGGCGAGAGAAGCGCCGCCAGCTCCGGCACGTACGTTCACGAGCCCAGCCTTCTTCAACAGCCCCAGCACACGTCGGATCACGACCGGATTCGTATTCACACTACCCGCGATCCATTCGGAAGTACAATGCGAATTAGAATCAATGGAAAGCAGTGATAAGATGTGGACTGCAATGGAGAAACGGCTGCTGATTTTCATACGATGTCACCCTTTCGTTGTAATGATTATAGTTACACCCCATACAAGAAGTCAAGTTAACCATACCGTCACATTTCGTCTCATCGAACTTTTATTCATTCTACTATAATAACTTTGTCAAGTGTCCCCTTAATCTGGAAGGAGTGTTGACTAAAATGATGCTTCCACAAATTGAAGTTACGCCTGCTACAGCCTTACTAGATGTTCCCGTCCACATTACACTTAGCGGGTTTGTCCCGAATCAATTAATCACCCTTCATGCCACTCTGAAAAATGGGTTGCCTGGAGGAGATTTGACTGCATCATCACATGCCATCTTTCAAGCGGACGAAAATGGCTCCGTCGATTTAGTTTCTCAAGCCCCCTTGTTTGGTACTTATGAGGGAATTGATCCGATGGGGCTGTTCTGGTCTATGAATGTCCAGACCATGCGTTTCTATCATGCTTATTCTCTGGACGATTTTCAGTTCACCCCACGCTCCACCGAGATAGAATTAACGGCAGAAGTATGCGATAAACCCGTAGCGAAAGCAGTCGTGAAACGTATTTTTGTCTCCCGCGACGTATCGATACAGAAAGTGACAGACCATGGGCTAGTCGGTCTGTATTTTTCAAAACCCCACACAGAGCAAAAACCCGCCATTGTCGTACTAGGTGGTAGCGAAGGCGGAGTTGGTTCATGCTCCCAATTTGCTGCTTTGTTCGCCTCTCACGGCTATCCAGCGCTAGCACTCGCTTACTTCCAATGCAATGATCTTCCAGACGATATTCGCCAGATCCCGATCGAATATGTTCAACACGCCATTCATTGGCTACAGCAGCAGCCCTCCGTACATCCTGATAAAATTACGTTATTCGGACGTTCCAAAGGAGCAGAATTGGCATTAGTCACAGCATCGATTGATCAAGACGTACATGCTGTTATTGCTTCGAGTCCCAGCTCTACTGTCAATATCGGGACGGATAAGGCATTCGCTGGATCAGACACATTCTCCCCACAATCCTCTTGGTCGTTTCAAGGAGAGCCACTTCCTTTCGTGCCATGGACAGAGGATCAGACAAAAGTCTCGCAGGAGCGACTCGACGCAGGTCTACGTATCGATCATATCCATGCCGAAGCCTGGGCTGCCTGTGATTGGTTAGAAGATGCCGAAATCCCGGTGGAAAAAATCAATGGCCCGATCCTCTTCCTCTCCTCGGATGACGATCACTGGTGGCCAGCAGCAGAGCAATGCGAGCATATGGTGCAACGGCTGAAGGATCATCAGTTTGCTCATTCAGTGGTGCATTTGCGTTATGCGGATACAGGACACGGAATCCGCTTTCCTTACATACCAACTACTCGCATACAGCTCAATGGTGGTACGCCCAAAAACAACGCCTACGCATCCGAGCACTCTTGGCGTGAGGTTCTTCAGTTTTTAGAGCGGACTTTTCCAGGGTAAAAAACAGGGAAAGCCTACTCGCATGACGAAGTAGGCTTTACGATCTATCATTTTAGAAAGGATGTATTGCCCTATGGACTGCCTATTTTGCAAGATTGTAAACGGAGACATTCCGTCTAAAAAAGTGTATGAGGACGAGCATGTACTGGCTTTTCACGACATTAATCCTGTTGCCCCTGTACATGTCCTGATGATTCCGAAAAAGCATATACAATCCGTTCTGGCTATCGAGCCTGAGGACAAGGAGCTGATCGGTCACCTTCATCTGTCGCTGCAAAAAGTAGCAGAAACAATGGGCGTGAACGAGGATGGCTTCCGTATCGTCACCAACATTGGCAAACACGGACAACAAACCGTCTTCCATCTGCACTACCACCTCATCGGAGGCAGACAATTGGAGTGGCAGTTCTAATCACTATCAGCTACTGCTCCCTTTGAGAGGCAATGTGGCGGGCGATACCTTCACCGTGAAACCTTCCATTTTCGATAAAAATGGCGTTTGCGTGTTGGCCCGCCGCAATGACTCCCGCTATATAGAGACCTGGGATGTTCGTCGCCATCGTCTCTGGATGATGCGCCGGAATTCCCGTTTCCTCGTCAATCATAACCCCTAACGAATGAAGGAAGGTACGATCCGGACGGTATCCAATCAATGAAAACACATGATCATTGGCAAGGGTAATGACTTCCTCCCCTGTTTTCACCTTGATAGAACGCTCCTCAATGCTCTCGACTGTTGCACCGAACAGCATGTGGATGCGTCCTTTTTTGATCAGACTCTCAAAAACAGGCCTTGTCCATGCCTTGACCTTGCCGGAGAGCTCCGTTCGGCGGCAAATCACCGTTACTTCTGCTCCTGCCCGCTCCAACTCCATCGCCGCATCTACGGCAGAGTTGTTACCCCCTACTACCGCTACTTTCAGCCCTGTATACGGATGTGCTTCCTTGTAGAAGGACGAAACCTTCGGCAGCTCCTCGCCTGGTACATCCAGCCGATTTGGATTGTCAAAGTAACCTGTGGCGATCACCAGGTTTTTCGCTTCGTACGTATGTGTGTTGGCGAATCTGTCCGTTGTCGTGATATGAAAGCCAGCTGGCGTCTTCTTCGCTTCCGTCACCGTCTCATATACGTTCACACGCAATTTTTCTCGCGCGGCTACCAGTCGATAGTAATTGAGCGCCTCCTGTCTGGTCGGCTTGTCGTTCGCCGTTGCAAAAGGGACGCCCCCAATCTCCAGTAAATCAGGTGTACTATGAAAAATCATATAGGTCGGGTAGCGATAAATCGAATGGACAAGCGACCCTTTTTCAATAATGATAGGATCAAGTCCAGCTCGCTTGCAGGCAATTGCCGCTGCCAGTCCACAAGGCCCACCGCCTACAATCAGTACGTCTTCCATTTCTCTCCGCCTCGCTTCATTCTCTCTATTCTTATTCCTTCATCATATCATATCGCATTCCCAACAAAAGAGTTCGGGCACCCCGGCAAGGTTTCTACCAAAATCTGACCAATGAAAGAATGGTTCTCTCTCCTTATACTGGATGTATGATGAAAAAACAAAACCTACATATCTGGTTAGTCTCCTTAGCTTTTTTGGTGTACGGTCTCTCTTTTGCCATAGGAGTCCCTGCATCCACAGCATCGACGAATAATTTAAAAGATATCGCAAACAGCTATGCGAAAGAGCAAATACGTTCGCTACATGCGGCAGGTGTCATCGCAGGGGATGAAAACGGGTATTTTCACCCAACTCGCCCGGTGACGCGTGCTGAGTTTGTCGCGATGCTCACACGAACGCTCGGTATTAAACCGGTGGTCAGCAACGTCGCAGCCTATTCGGATGTCCCGAAAAACTCTTGGGCATACGGGTATGTACAAGCTGCTTCTGGGCTTAACATCGCGAATGGCATTAGTCCTACTGCTTTTGCTCCGAAGCGGACGATCTCTCGCGAAGAGGCCGCTGCGTTTCTTGTACGTGCACTAGAACAGAGCATTTCGTCTTCTTACCAGTTGCCCGTGAAGGATGCCAATGCGATTTCGAGCTGGGCACGCGCCTCCGTCAGCCACGCCATGCAGAAAAAATGGCTGGTAGGCTACAATGGCTACTTCCGCCCGACTCAAGCACTTTCGAGAGAAGAAACGGCTGTTATTTTATATCGAATTCAGGAGAATCTGAAGAAGCAAAACGTTACAGCAAAACCGCTTGTCTCTCTCGGATGGCAATATGAATCCACGACAGAGGAGTTCATTGCACAAGTCAAGAAAAGCGGAGTCAACACGCTGTCACCGCGTTGGTACTTCCTGCAAAAAGATGGAACGATCAGTGACATCACGGATGCTTCACTCGTCCAGTGGGCTCATGCGAATGGCAAGCAAGTTTGGCCGCTATTCGGGAATAAATTCGATCCCGAAGCGACCCACACCATGCTGTCCAATCCCACTAAACGAAAAGCAGCCGTGCAAAAGCTTTCTTCATTCATTGATAAGTACCAACTAGATGGGATTAACATCGATTTTGAAGGGTTCTCCCCTGCGGATCGCAACAACTTCACCTTGTTTATCCAGGAGCTCGCCACTGCTCTTCACGCAAAAGGTGCTGTTCTATCTGTAGATATTCCGCCAGATGGTGATTCAGACTGGAGCGATCCTTTTGATTTTGCTAAATTAGCAAAGCATGCAGATTATTTGGTAGTAATGGCCTATGAAGAGAATTGGGTAGGCGGGTCAAAAGCAGGCTCCGTGGCATCCTTGCCTTGGTTTACGAAAGTCATTACCGACCTGCTTGACGAGGTTCCGACCCAAAAGCTGATCGTCGGAATGCCTCTTTACACACGCGACTGGTACCAATCGAATGGGTCTTTGAAATCGACAGATATCAGCATCCCCGAGTCTTACCAGTTGCTCTCTCAATACAGAGCAAAAACTGTGTGGGACGATAAAGTTGGACAATACCGTTCGACGTATCAAAAGCAAGGCGTCACGCACACGATTTGGCTGGAAGAAAGCCGTTCGATTGGGCTGAAAGCTCAGGCTAGTCTGCAATGGCAAATTGGTGGATTGGCGTACTGGTACATTGGTTCTGAATCAACTGATATGTGGACAGCCATTGCCAATTCGATAACCCTTAAACATGCACGTGAAAAACTGTAAGAATCATAAAAAGAAGCGCCCTCTTCCGGCTACAGCCGTGGCAGAGGCGCTTCTTTTTGTTTAAGCTAGGCAATTCTCACTAAGTCCCGGAAGAGCCCGCGCCTCCAGGATGTTTGGGAGCCTCGACGGCTTCGTCCGGCTTAATAAATCTAGTTTCCGACATCGATTATTTAGAGCGGTATAACTGACCGCATGCTGCGTTAATGTCCGATCCGAATTGAGTTCGGACCGTGATGCTGATACCCTTTGACTTCAAGATCCGAACAAACGCTTTAATCCGATTAGGATCAGATTGCCGATAGCTGTCTGGCGTAACATCGGTCGAATTGAATGGAATCAGGTTAACGTGGTAGAGATGTTCCCCAGGTCCCCTTCCCCTTAACAACTCAGCAACTGCTTCCGCATGCGCCGTCGAGTCGTTGACTCCTCGAAGAAGAATATACGCAATATACACCTTTCTCCCGGTATGCTGGATATGACGATCCAATGCCTTCAGCACGTCATGGACTGGGAATCGGTCGTTGATCGGCATCAGCTCGCTTCTCTGATCGTCAAACGGCGAATGCAGCGAGAAGGTTAGATTGACCTGCGGAAACTCCCGTGTCAGCTTGTCGATCCCCGGCAACAGGCCGATGGTGGAAATCGTAATTCGTCGATGTCCTAAACCAAAGAGATGCGGGTCGGTCAAAATCGTCATTGCATCAAAAATATGCGGGTTGGCAAGCGCCTCCCCCATGCCCATGAATGAGACGCTGTCCAAGGCGTGGCCGTTCAAGCGAAAGTGTAACAATTGGTCGGTAATTTCGTCGGCAGTCAGATTTCGTTTCAGGCCGATGGTACCGGTAGCGCAAAACCTACATCCGAATCCGCAGCCGCACTGCGTGGAAATACAATACGATTTCCACCCCCGCTCATAAGTAAGTCGTACGGCCTCCACTCGTTCGTCGCCCGCAATGGTAAACAGCACCTTGCTGACCTGGTTCGACGTGAGTTCCTTTACCGGAACGATGCTGCAGACGTTCGGACCAAGTATCCGGGTCAACTCGTCGCGCAAAAATTTGGGCAGTATAGTCATCCGTTCGTATTCGCCGATGTTTTGCTTGAAAATCGCGTCCATAATCTGAGCATACCGATACTCGGGCTGCTTGAAGTCGGACAATATTCGCCGAATCGTTTCATATTTCGAGGATAGTCTCATGTCTTCTCCTTACCGCCGGAGAAAACGTAAAAAAGCAACCGTCAGTTGGCACTTTGACACGTCATTAACCAACTATACAGAAAAAGCGCATACGTTTGCAGGCGGATCGCTACGTGCACCTGTCGATAGATTGGTAAACCTCCGGCAACGGATTTGTTTTTTTGTGAACCGCTTCACCTAACAGGAACCGGTTCACACAATCATCTACAACCTCAATCTCCATCGCTTTCATCCTCCTAGAAATGATTTTCTTTCAGTTTCACAAATGCAAATGAACCCGCTCGCAGAGGCTGTCAGGTTCGTTACCTTGATCAATGACATGTCGGTAACCGCCTTTATCAAAATAAAAAAGAGCTACAAGAAAGTTACCTTTCTTGTAGCTCAAAAAAATACGGCAAATCCAGCCCCGTTCAGGGAATGAAAAGGGTATATTTTTTGAGTGAAAAGAATAAGGTAACTTTCTTGCCAATGAAGAACAAAACAAACTCTGCTTTATTCTTCAAAAAGTGGCAAAAAATATTACATTATCCTCTTCAACTCCAATCGTTAATTGTCAGAACGATCTTAACATACCCCGCTTATACATTGCAACATTCTAAAAGACAACCAAAAAATCAACTTCCCATTGATTTTCATAAACAATTCAAACACACAAATAATAAAAACGGCTTCAAAGCCATTAACTGAATAGATTTGGAGGAATGATTCGTGTCCGATTTTTTGATGAACCCCGAATTAAAAAAAATAACCGAGGAAGCAATCCAAGGTCTCACTTTTACGAAAAATTTCCGATCAGCAACTGCCGAGGAATGGTATCTTTTTTTGCCAGGCTATCGCGATCCGCAGACAGAAGGGGCTTGTGGCAAAGTTATCATCCATTACGATTTGATGGGAAATCGAGAGGTGTTCATCAATACCACCGTGATTTTCGATGATCCCAAGCTGTATGACCCTACTCTGCACTCGCTAGTCTATGCAGTAGTGGATGAGACAATTAATCGTTTGGTGGGCTATGCCAATACATTACTTTCCGTGCACGCAGGCTCCAATTCCTATTCAGCTGAATACGTCAGTTAGATTCTAGTATCTTTTTCCTGAATATCCATTACTTCTGAACAAACAATAACAGAGGTTGACAGTCCAAAACCAAACGATAGATCAGGAGGCCATTATGCAACGTTTTGCTGCTCATGAATTTTTGGAAACACAAGAAGCACTCCGCTCCAAACACGCCGCGATTGAAATGCACGGATTACTTGCCGAGATGGCGCAAGACCCTCAATTAACGAGTATCATTAACCGACATCAGCAAATGATCATGACCGCATACCAGCAAGGAATTAGCCTATTGCAGGGAAAAGGATTCAACATAGCGCCAGCCCCTATTCAATTGCGTGTAGCCCAACCGACTGCCGTTGGTCTAAATAACCCACAAATGGCTGCGCCCAACCCGCACCCAACCCGCTTGTCTGATATGACAATCGCTACCTTGATGTTGAACTGGCATAAAGCGGGTTCCGCTATCGGAATGCTGTGGGCGGCAGAGTGTGTGGACCCAGGTATCCGACAATATCATGTAAATGGCGCGAATGCATGCCAGCAAATGGCGTATGAAACTTGGCAATACTTGAATGCAAGAGGCTACTACCAAGCTCCGCAGCTTGCCGATCATACGATGAATACGATGATTAACGCCTACCAGCCTCAACAACAAATGCTCCTTTAAGCCACAATAACCGTCCTTGTTTGGACGGTTTTCCATTTGTGCGAAGCATAGCAACCGGAAACGAGAAAAACCTTCCGGATTCTGGAAGGTTTTGTTTTTACATGGTGTCAGCGATCTCGAACGGTCTCGGTATTATTTGACCATCCCCAGCTTTCTATTGGTCGCTCCTCATTACCACTGCCTTTCGTCTCTTGAATATTTGGGATGACTTGTCCTTCTTCGTCGTGCTTCGAATGGTTGTCCTGCAAGTTTTTTGGTAAATCCATGGTTCTCCCCTCCGTTCCTCTTTCCTTCAAGCATGTTTTGTTAATGTGCCCATACAGCGGGAAAGACATTCAAAAGCCTTGCACAGTGCATATGATTGGATAAACAAAAAACTGCCACCTCTCTCGTATCACGTACAAGTAGAAATGGCAGTTTTCTTTTTCACTCTTTGTTTATCCGACTTGTTGGAGCAACTTTCCCCGCAGTTTTGCGAGCATGTCCTCAGTCATTTTGTCCAAGTCGTACTCCGCTTTGAAGCCCCACTCTTGCAAGGCAGCCGTAGCATCAATGGAGTTCGGCCAACTGTCGGCAATCGCCTGACGCACAGGGTCGACTTCATAAGAGAGTGTAAACTCAGGAATGTGTTTACGGATCGCTGCTGCTACATCCTCTGGCTCAATACTCATTGCAGTCACGTTGAACGCATTGCGGTGAATGAGCTTGGATGCATCTGCTTCCATCAGGGAAATAATCGCATTCAGCGCATCCGGCATATACATCATATCCATGTATGTGCCTTTGCCGATGTAGGACGTATACGCTCCGTATTGGATCGCCTTGTAGTAAATGTCTACTGCGTAGTCGGTCGTACCACCACCAGGCGGCGCTACATACGAGATCAGACCTGGGAAGCGTACGCCGCGCGTATCTACCCCGAATTTTTGATAATAGTAATCGCAGAGCAACTCACCGGATACTTTGTTTACGCCATACATGGTCGTAGGGCGTTGGATCGTGTCCTGTGGTGTGTTGTCCTTCGGTGTAGTCGGACCAAATGCACCAATCGAGCTTGGCGTAAAGAATTGGCAGTTCAACTCACGTGCTGCTTCCAGCGCGTTTACCAGCCCACCCATGTTCAGGTTCCATGCCAAGAGAGGCTTTGCTTCAGCTGTTGCAGACAACAGGGCAGCCAAATGCATGATCGTATCCACGCCATGTTTCTTCGCCAGCTCAAACATCCGGTTCCCGTCGGTGACATCAAGAACTTCGAATGGACCCGATTGCACAACAGGATCGTCTTCGTTTTTCCGGATATCTGTGGCGATGACTTGATCCGCTCCGTAAATATCGCGTAATTTCATGATGAGCTCGGAACCAATTTGTCCTAACGCCCCGGTTACCAGAATTTTTTTCATTTCAGGATCCCCATTTCTTTCCCGACTTTTTCGTAGATGCTAAGGGCACGATCCAACATTTCTTTGCTATGTGCCGCTGTTGGCATATTCCGTACACGACCGGTTCCTTTTGGTACAGTCGGGAACACAATCGCTTTCGCGTACACGCCCTCTTCATACAGTCGCTTGCTGAACTCCTGGGTTTGCTGTTCGTCTCCGATAATGCATGGAGTGATAGGCGTTTCGCTCTCCCCGATATTGAAGCCGAGTTCTTTCAAGCCTTTTTTGAGGTAATGTCCGTTATCCCACAGCTTGTCATGCAGTTCGGTGCTGTTCATCAAAATATCGATAGCCGCAATGGATGCAGCCACATCCGCTGGAGTCAGCGAAGTCGAGAACAGGAACGGTCTGCTGCGTACTTTGAGCCAGTCGATCAGCTCTTGGCGTCCCGCTACATAACCGCCGACTACCCCAATTGCTTTGGAAAGTGTACCGATTTGGAAGTCGATTTTATCAGACAGGCCAAAATGCTTAACCGTTCCTGCCCCTTTACCGAGAACTCCAGAGCCGTGGGCATCGTCTACATACGTAATCAAGTCATATTGTTCGGCAACCTCTACGATTTCCGGCAGCTTGGCAACATCGCCATCCATCGAAAATACGCCGTCAGTAATGACCATCAGTTTTTTATATTTGCCGGATTCTTTCGCTTCCTTCGCTTTCGCACGCAAGTCATCAATATCGGAGTGGTTCACACGGATAATTTGTGCACGAGACAGGCGGCATCCATCGATAATGGAAGCGTGGTTCAACTCGTCAGAAAGAATCGCATCGTCCTTGTCCATGACAGCAGAGATCGCAGCCATGTTGCAGTTAAAACCAGATTGGTAAGCAATCGCGGCTTCCGTGTGCTTGAAGGCAGCGAGCTTTTCTTCCAGCTTCACGTGCAAGTCCAAGGTACCATTAATGGTACGTACAGCCCCTGCCCCTACACCGTATTTGCTCGCTGCTGCAATCGCAGCGTCCACTAGGCGTTGATCAGTAGCCAAGCCCAGATAGTTGTTGGAGGAGAGGTTGATCAGTTCTTTTCCTGCAATCGTAATGACAGGACCGTTCGCACTTTGCAAAGGGTCAATGACGTTGTACAGTCCCTTGCTCTTCAAATCTGTCAGATTTTCATGTAAAAAATGTTCAAGTGTTTTGCTCGCCAACGAGAATCCCTCCATTATTACAGCCATCGATTAGTAAGTTCCACAAAAACAATTGTTCACACTGTATGGACACATCATTGTGATAAAATTCGCATAAAATCAACTTAATCTACAAACATTTTACCACCATTTACTTAAAACGTCCACATCACAAAGACATATTGTTAACGCTTTCAATCATTTTCCTTTTGATATTGTCATCTCTCCTACTTTCTCCTTTTGTCGTAATTCGTAGACTCCTGAAAATGAAAAAACCACTCTCTTGCTTCATGTGAGCAGATCGTGGCCTTTTCCTCATTTTTTTGCTTTTTGTGATTTTAAGATACCAGGCTTGGTGTCAATCGTACGCACAAAACCGTTCGTTTCGAAGCGATGCGTCATCAAAGCCTCTACTGGTCTGCCATTTTGAAAATGCTCTTCCACCAACAGCTGTGCATCTTCTGGCGTCACGTTTTCATACCAGATTCCTTCGGGGTACACGATCATCACGCATGCGTCCTCACAGCGTCCGTTGCATCGCGTGCGGGTTGTATGTACATAGTCATCCAAACCTGCGTTGGTAATCGCTTCGCGTATCGCTACCGTAACCTCTTCACCACCCTTGCGCATACAGCTTCCGCCATTACAGATCAACACATGATGCTTTGTCTGAGATAAGTCCCATGTTGCCACTACGAATCCTCTCCGTTCTTGTCCAACATCCATCCATACTCCCCATCATGACGGTTTCTTGTTCAATTTGCAATTCCCAGAACGTTTGGTTTTTGATAGAATATATGTTCGTATACGATTTACAAAATGATTTTGGTGGTGAAAGCATGTCCGTTACCAAACAGCGCGATGCCTTGCAGCTTTTGCAAACAGTGGGCTCCTACCCATGGTATGTTGAAAAGTTTATTGAGCATAAAAAAGCAAAAAAGAATTCACCCTCCACCTTGCTTGGATACCTTCGCGATTTCTCTTTTTTCTTTCGCTGGATGATGACAGAAGGTTTGAGTACCGCGATGGATATGAAGGACATTCCGTTAAGCGATTTGAATGACCTAAAGAAGGAAACGGTAGAAAGCTACATATTGTACTTGCAGGAGTCGCATTTATATGAGCGATCCGCTTTGCTCTCGAACCCTACCAAAAGCGCAAAGAAAGAATACAGTGACCGCACCATCAGCAGAAAAATATCGAGCCTGAAATCGCTTTTTCATTACTTGTCTGCCCTCGCTGAGGATGAGAATGGGGAATCGTATTTGACGCGGAATGTCCTCGCCAAAATCGAACTGGAGATCACAGAGCTGACTCCCCTCGCACGCGCCCACGCCATTCGGGCAAAAATCCTGATTGACGACGAAATCTATCAGTTCGTTGATTTTGTCTACAACGGATATCTGGCCCATTGTGATACGGAAAAAAAGAAGCAGTATCACATGCAAAACCGCGACCGAGATACTGCCTTGATCGCGATGATTCTCTCCGGTGGCTTCCGTGTGTCAGAGATCGTCAGTCTCGATCTATCCGACATTATTATGGAAAAAAACCAGTTGAAATTGATCCGCAAAGGAAAGAAAGAGGACGCTCCTTTTTTCAGTGACTGGGGCAAGGAGTACTTAACCAAATACTTGCAGCTGCGTGACAAATACAATCCTGAACCGCAAGAGGACGCTGTTTTTCTCGCTGTTTCCCCTTCCAATCCGAATGGGCATCGCATTGAAGTGCGGTCTGTCCAAAAGCTGGTCAAAAAGTACGCCAAAGCCTTCGGCATCCCCGATCTGTCTGTCCATAAGCTTCGTCACAGCTTTGCTACACAGTTTCTCCGCTTGAACCCTGACCCCCATCAGCTACAAGCACAACTGGGGCACTCCAAAATCGAAACGACCATGCAGTATGCCCATGTCCTAGAAGATGCTCTGGGTAAGGCTGTGAACCGAACGACGTAAGAATGCCTCAACAAGAACAAGTGACCAATCTGCATACCACTGCGGACTGGTCACTTTTTTCGTGCTTTTTCCATTCCATCTACATCCCCGCTGACCTTTGCAAGCGTTCCGCGATTTTCATAAAGTCTTCCCGCGATACACCTGGCGCAAATTCTTCTGGCAGTTCATCTAAATCCGGAACAGGGCCGCCATCCGGGACGCCTTGAATGACCTCTGCTGTTCCACCATCAGGCAACGGGCCGCGCCAAATCATCGCGATATCCTGATAGTCCTGATAGCTGAACGTAAACAGCTTGCGATTCAATCCCATCGCGATATACGGGTGAGTCGCATCGAATTGTGTGTTATCCAGATTTGGAACAGGCAGCATTTTCGTCATATCCACACCCGTAGCGATCTCCAAGGCTTTGGCGTACGCTACGATATGGACGCCCCCTCTGACGAGCAAGTAACCGATCATGGCCCGAGCTGTGGGATGATCCGTCATTTCGTACACCCTCATCTTGTGAGTACGCGCTCCGCACTCCAGAAAAAAGTTGTGCAAAAGATCAAGCACCAGATTCCCACTCGAAAATACGTAATCACCTGTCCATGATTTTCCCATGGAGTCACCTGGCATCGCAGTTTGTGCGGTTGCAATAAAATGGTACGTATTGCGCTTATTCAAACCGTTATTCAAGGGAGTCGTATCAGGGTCCCCCGGCCGTGTAATACCTTTCATGCACAAATTGATTGCATTGGAGACCAGCTCCACATGCCCGACTTCTTCCGCTGTAATGCTGGCGACCAAATCATAAAAAGGCTTTAGTTTGCTCTTTCCACGAAAGTTGAAGGATTGGAACAAATAATTGTTTAGCGTTGACATCTCACCAAAACGACCGCCCAATAGCTCCTGGACGGCCGCAGCGGCGTTGGCATCTCCATAAGCCGGTTCTGGCAGCTCAATTGCCAACCTGTTGATACGAGTAAACAACCTGCTTCCCTCCCCCGTTTTGCACCTACCTGTACTGTTTTATGTGGGCGAAGGGTTGTTTCATACCAGTTTAAAACGGCATGACCCAGACGATCTGTTGTAGGCGTACAAAAAACGTAGAACCTCCCGTCTGTAGTACCACATGGTCAGGTAGCACATCGACAACGATTCCACGGACATTTCCCTGGGTTGTTTGAATGGCAACTTCACGCTTTATAACACTCTGCAACGTCTGGTACAAATAAGGGTCAATGAAGGAATTCATAGAGGGGGTACTCGACGCTGGTTGTGCTTGTGTCTGAAAAGGATACGAACTCATGACGTTTTTGGACTCCTTCCTGTAGTTCCTCCCTGTATTTTATGCCCAAGGGTTGGGATGGGTGAGTGCATAGGAAGTTCCTAACCATTCTGTATGCCTGATCGATTCCAAAACAAATACCCCCTGCCATCTAGACAGGGGATTCCATTACATTCGTTTATTTCGCTGCACGTTTGGCAGTAGGAACAACGTAAATCTGCTCGTTCTTTGCCAATGTACTTTCGCTTTGATCAATCACTTCCAATTCGTTCATCCGGTTCAATACAACCGCTTGCCGTTGTTTGGCTCGGTCCCAGTTCTTTACCGGAGAGTAACGCTCTGGTCCTTTCGGTAAAGAAGCCAGCATGGCCGCTTCTCCCAGTGTTACCGCTCGATTCCCTGTTTCTGTTGCTTTTTTTCCGAAGTAAAAGGGAACAGCCTCGCCAATCCCGTACTTTCCGTGCCCGAAATAAATGACGTTGAGGTAGATTTCGAGCAGTTCTTTTTTGCTGTATCGCTGTTCCAATTGCAAAGCGATCGCGATTTCCTTCACTTTTCTGGTCATCGTTTTGTCGTTCGTCAGAAACAGGTTTCGCGCCAACTGCATGGTGATTGTACTTCCCCCCTGCACGTAGGCACCTTCCTTGATATCGACCCAGATCGCTCGGCTCAATCCAACAGGATCTACTCCTGGATGCTGCATAAACCGATGATCCTCGATCGCAACGAACGCCTTCCACACATGGTCAGGCATTTCGTCCAGCTTTACATAGCTGTTGGATTGCTGTACAGCAGCCAGCTTTTTCTCATCTATCCATATATTCCCTGTCCACGCAAGCACGATCGGCGCCAGGATAGCTGCCATCATGATCACGAGAAAACTGATACGCAGTCGTTTTTTCCAACGAACACCGAGTTTCTTGATGCTCTTGGGCATGCTCGCCGCTTCATACAAGTCGGTGTTTCTTCCTAATGGGATTGGAAGGTGGTTCATGCTGCATTCCCCCTTACCTTGCTTCTACTCACATTGTAGGGGATGCGCGCATTTCGTCCCATCGAATCCACTTACAGCAATCTTACAATTTCGTAAGACAAACCATTACGAATGCTGATTTTGCTGTGCCTCGTGCTGCCGCAGCTCGATCCGTCTGATTTTACCGGAGGTCGTTTTCGGCAGTTCCTGTACAAATTCGATTTTGCGCGGGTATTTATAAGGAGCAGTTAATTGCTTCACATGGTTTTGCAATTCGACGATCAACTCTTCGGATGGCTCATTCCCTTTTTTCAGGATGACAAAGGCTTTTACCACATGACCACGCTCTGGATCTGGACTGGCAACCGCCGCACACTCTGCTACTGCCGCATGCTTCACCAAGGCATCTTCGACCTCAAAGGGACCAATCGTATATCCGCCTGAGATGATAATGTCGTCCGAACGTCCTTCGAACCAGATGTAGCCATCTTCATCCATGCGACCTTGGTCGCCCGTCACGTACCAGTCACCGCGAAACGCTCTGGCAGTTCGCTGTGGATCATCCAGATAGCCTTTGAACAGTGCCACCATATGGCGATCGATGGCAATATCGCCCACTTTGCCTACTGGCAACTCCTCTCCTTCTTCGTCAATAATGGCGATTCTCACAACTGGCGATGGCTTACCCATCGAACCTGGCCTTGGCTCCATGCCGACAAAGGTACCCACCAGCAAAGTGTTCTCTGTCTGTCCGTATCCATCTCGCACGGTCAATTGGAATACGCGGCGGAATGTGTCGATCACTTCCCGATTGAGCGGTTCACCGGCCGAACATGCGGAGCGCAAGGCGGACAGCTTGTATTGTTCCAAATCCGTTACTTTTGCCATGATTCTGTACTCGGTTGGCGTCGCGCACAAGACAGAAACTGGATATTTTTGCAGAATTGTCAAATAATTATCGGCAGAAAACTTTCCTTTATAGACAAAGGCGGTCGCTCCCAGCCCTAACGTAGAGACAAACGGGCTCCAGATCCACTTGGCCCAACCAGGCCCCGCCGTTGCCCAAACCACGTCACCTTCGCGAACGTCCAGCCACTGTGTCGCGGCCACAGCCAAATGCGCAAACGGCCAACCGTGAACGTGCATAACCCCTTTGGGTCCCCCAGTCGTGCCTGACGTATAAGACAGGAAGGCCAGCTCATCCGACTTCGTGTTTACGACCTCAAATTCTGTGTCCTGCCCCTGGAGTAGCCCCTCAAGCGATATCCAACCTTCTTTCTCTTCGCCCGTCGTGATGTAGTGTTGCAGGGTGGAACAGTTGCCTCTCGTCAGATCAACCTCACTCATTGCTCCCGCGAAGCTGATCACAGCTTTGACTTTTGCATGATTGATCCGGTACTCGATATCTTTGTAACGCAGCATCTCTGACCCTGGCAAAATCACTGCCCCCAGCTTCAGCAGTGCCAAATAGAGGCCATAGGCCAAGGTTCCTCGGGAAACCAAGACGAGTACCCGATCCCCATGCTCGATTCCAATGGACCCTAGACCATTCGCAATTTTATTTGAATATTGGCGCAAATCTTCGTACGTAAGGATATGTTCCTGACCTTGTTCATCTAACTCCCAAACCGCTCGTCTCTCCGGATGTTTTCTCGCCCATTCGTCCACCTGGGCAGCGAAGTTATAGTTCACTGGAATGTTCAGTTCCATAGCACATCTCCACCTTTTCTAAGTTTGATGAATAATAATTCGACATCACTATAATTCTCCCCTTTTTCTTTCGACAAAAATGGGACAAAAAAAGGCCAACCTTTTGTATGGGTTGACCTCCCTTCTTTCATTCCTATCACTCTACTTGCTCCGTAATCGTTGCAGCCTGCAGGGAACGCTGTTTTCTTTTTTCCCTCCACGCTTGAAAGCTACCGACAATTCCGCTCGGAAAGCAGAGTACGACCAAAATATAGAGCAAGCCTAGGAAGATGACCCATCTCTCGAATATCGGGTGAAGCTTCGCCAACTCAGTCAGCCCGTGATGCGCCAGCTCTACGATTCCCGACCCCAAAATGGAGCCAAATAGCGTTCCCAGCCCACCGATCATGCTCATCAAGAGTGCATCTAGCGTCGTTTCAATCGAAAACACTTGGGTGTTCACAAAACGCAGCATGACCGCGTACAAGCCTCCACTAATCGCAGCAACCACTCCAGCGACAATGCTGACGATTACCTTATAATGAAGAATTTGATAGCCTAACGCTTCCGCACGTTGTTCATTTTGACCGATGGCTTTCAAGACCTTGCCGAGTGGAGAGTGCGTAAACGCCCGCAAGATGACGAACAGCATGACCATTAGGATCAGGCATACATAGTAAAAGGACAAACGATCACGAAACAGCTCAGGCACGGGAAAGGTGAATCCATCCCCTCCCATCGTCATTGAGCGCCATTTTTCTGCCAATACAAATAGCAGCTGGGAAATCGCCAAGGTCAGCATCGCATAAAAATGACTTTTCAATCGCAACGACAGCATCCCGATCATGTAGCTGAGAATACCGGAAAGCACGATGGCAACGAGTACGCCAAGCAAAAAATAACTGATCGTCGCATCAAAGTTTTTCAGGAATAAAGACACGGAGTACGCACCTATTCCGAAAAACATACAGTGTCCGAATGAGACGATCCCCGTATAGCCGAGCAACAAATCAAAGCTCATCGCAAAAATCGCAAAAATAAAGATTTGGGTAAACATGATGTACGTGCTTCGCGAGTCTGAAAGAAACGGCAAAACCGCCAAAGCCAAAAACACAAAAAGAATAAATCGATGGTTCAACAATCCGGATGTAGTCAACGCATGATCACCCCTTCGCTCCAAACAGGCCGGATGGTTTGATAAGCAGCACTGCCAGCATCAGCAGCATGTTCACTGCCAGTGAAAGCTCTGGAACGAAGTAAGCCATAAACGAGCCAAGCACTCCTACTAAAAGCGCCGCAATCATAGAGCCTTGAACGCTTCCCATCCCACCGACAATGACGACGATGAATGCCAGAATCGCATACTGCATACCCATTTCCGCAAAAATAACCCCTGAATACGGTGCCAGCAGACTTCCTCCGAGTGCGGCCATGCCTGCCCCCAGCAGAAAGACGAAAGTAAACACTTGTTTAATATTGATGCCGAGTGCCTGCACCATTTCCTTATCGATGACGCCCGCTCGGACGATCAAGCCTAGTCTCGTTCGCGTCAACAACAGGTGCAACCCAACGTACATAACTATTCCGACTGCAATGACAAACAAGCGATAATTGATCAGTATGATGTCGCCAAGCTCGATGCTCCCTTGCAAATAATCTGGTAATACTGCCCGAATAGGATTGGGGCTCCAAAACACCTTGAGCAATTCACTGATCACGAGCATCCCACCCAATGTCACGAGCAGTTGCTGAATATGATCACCGTACACGGGGCGGATCAGCACGCGCTCCAACACAAAACCGAGCAGCATCCCGATGACGACAGCACCTACAATGGCCAGAAGAAAGCTATCCGTCAATCCGAAAAGCCATACACCAGCAAAAGCTCCCCAGGCAAACAATCCACCGTGGGCAAAGTTCAACACACTCATTAAGCCAAAGATCAACGTGAGCCCGGAAGCGAGCAAGAAAATGAGTATGCCTGTCGCCAGTCCATTTACCAGCAAATTAATCGCGACATCCATTTCATCCTCCCCCTCCCTGTTATACGCTCAGGCAATGCCCAAATATTTTTGTCGCGTATCTGCATCATCCTTCAACTCCTGCATCGCGCCACCGCGGACAATTTTCCCTTCATCCATCAAGTAGTACTGCTCGCCGATCATGCTCGCCATCATAAAGTTTTGCTCGACTAAAAGCACAGTCGTTTTCTGCTTCATCGATTCGATGTGAAACATGAGCTTTTCAACCATGATGGGTGCCAGTCCCTTGCTCGGCTCGTCAATTAACAAGAGTCCGTTGCTGTTCACATAAGCTCGTGCAATCGCCAGCATTTGCTTTTGACCTCCGCTTAAGTGCCCGCTTTTCTTTTTCCAGTAATGTCGCAGGTCAGGGAATAGATCCAGCATCCAGGCGAGCTTTTCTTTTTGTTCGTCGTCATTTTTTTGCATGGCGAGCCGGAACGTCTCTTCTACCGTAAAATCATGAAAAATCCCTTGATTCTCGGGCACATAGCCAATCCCCTTACGCGCGATGAAATAGGTCGGCAGATGCCCGATTTCTTCTCCTAAATAGCGAATTTGGCCATGACGGATCGGGGCAAGCCCCATGATGGAACGAAGCGTCGTTGTTTTGCCCGCGCCGTTTCGTCCAAACAGGACAGTAATACTGCCTGCTTGCACGGATAGCGAGACTCCTTGCAAGATGTGAAACTGGTCGAGGTACGTTTCGATGTGATCAAGTTGCAGCATCATGCTTATACAACCCTCCCAAGTAGGCAGACTGCACCTGTTCATTTCGCATCATGTCAGTCGGTGTCCCCTCAGCCAATAGCTCTCCATGAAATAGTACGACCATGTGATCGGAGAGTGATTTGACCATGTCCATCTTGTGTTCGATCAGGATGATCGTGCACGAATTGCTTTCCTTAATCGATTCAATCACCTTCAATACAGCTGGGACTTCCTCCAGTGAAATCCCCGCAGTCGGTTCGTCTAGTAAGAGAACATCCGGACGCAGTCCAAGTAGCATAGCTAGCTCCAGCTTTCGTTTCTCCCCATGCGCCAGCAGGCTTGCCAGCACATCCGCCTTTTTCTCCAGCAATACCAGATGCAGCAAACACTCAACTTCCTCAGCCTGTCGCATCTGATCTGCCTGAGAAATCCACAAACGAAACCGAACCCCCTGTGCGGCTTGCACGGCTAATCGAATGTTTTCCCGCACCGTTAGCTTGGGAAATAAGTTTGTCAATTGAAACGATCGTCCAATACCCAATCTCGTTCGTGCTGCTGGGGGCAAGTGCGTAATATCTTGCCCCTTGTACTTGATCGTTCCTTGCGATGGAGTAAGCTGCCCGCTTAACAAGTTAAACAATGTCGTCTTTCCGGCTCCATTCGGTCCGATGATCGAAGTAAATCGCTGCTTCGGGATATTTAGCGATACCTTGTTTATGACGGTTTGCTCCCCGAATGCTACGCTTACGTCAATCGTTTCCAACAAGTAACTCATCACACACCTCCTCTACTTCTGGTTCCTGACAGGTGGTGCTGTCTCTTCCATCGTCATCTCCCGAACGAGTACAGGAACCGGATGATCGACTCCATCTTTTTTCTCTAGCTTGATCGCGTACAACGTTTGCAGTGCCTGATGGTCCTCGACCCGGAACTGCATCTGCCCCTTCGGTGTATCAAAGGTCATGCCTTCCATCGCCGTAATCAACTTCTCTGAATCTGTATCGGCGTTCGTCTTTTTCAGCGCTTCCACAATCGATACGGCTGCCGTCATCCCGCCTGCCGTAAATAAGTCAGGAATCTCGCCGTTAAAACGCTTCTTGTGCTCATCGATGAGCCAATCGTTCATTTTCGTTTTCGGGAGCGAATGGTAATACACCGAGAAGCCTTCCATTCCGATCATGGCCTCCATCGTTTTCAAGGCAGCGATATCAGGTGCTCCCGTAGACACCTTGATGCCTTTTTGCTGAACCTGCATATCTTGAAGCTGTTTCCACGGGGAGTTCGAGCCTGCCCACGTGATGAACACATATTCGGGTTTGGCGCTAATGATTTTTTGAATGTTGGCTGTAAAATCAGTCGTGTTCGTGTCCACGTATTGTTCTTCGATAATGACAGCCCCTAATTTTTCAGCCGCGGTCTTAAAGGCTTCAATCCCTTCTCGACCATAGGCGCTGTCTTGGGCCATCGTCGCGATCTTCATTCCTTTGGAAGCAATCGCCGCAGCGCCAGCAACTGCGTCCTGCGAAGAATTTCGACCAGTGCGGAAAATGTATTTGTTCCAGTTTTTCCCTGTGATACTATCTGCTACAGCCGGTTCTACGACCATGATTTTTTTGTATTCTTCTGCCAGCGGAAGGACAGCTAGCGTATCGCCTGAACTCGAGGAGCCTACGAGAAAATCTACCTTGTCGGTCTCCAGGAGCTTCGTCGCTTTTTGGACGGCGACATCCGGCTTCGTCTCTGTATCCTCAACGACAAACTCGATCTTTTTGCCAGCGATCTCTCGCTTGCCCTCTGTTGCATAATCGAGTCCAAGCTCAAAGCCTCTTACCGTCTGCTTGCCGTAGCTCTCCAATGGCCCCGTAAGCGAAGCGAGTACGCCTACCTTGATCGTATGACCACCGCCAGATGAAACGCTTTCATTTTGGCTGCAACCAACAACAAGCACGACAGACATCGCTAGCGGGAGCAACATTTTCCAACCTCTTTTTTTCACGCCGGTTCCTCCTCGAAAGTCATAATGTTCATTGCGATTCGGCTAACCATTCCAGCACGGTTGCAGCCCACGTATATCCAGTTCCAGCACTGACAGCTACGACAATATCCCCAGGGGCAAGACGTCCCTCTTGCTGTGCGACATGTAGTCCAATACACGGGTCGAGTGCAGACAAATGCCCGTAATGATCGAGATAGACGGCCTGCTCCTCGCTAAGTTGCAGACGTTCCAACAGCTCTAAGAACATCGAACGCTTTGTGTGCAAAGGAAGCAGCAGCTTCAAATCACGCAAGGAACGATTGCTTTTTGCCAATGCCTGCTCTACCACATGGACAAAGTTTGGTATGGAGACGGGATCCAGTCGTTCTTTCATATCGCTTGGATTCGGCACATCGATGTAGTGGAGTCTGTTTTCCACCGTTTCATGACTAGGTTGGTGCCTTGAGCCGCCTGCGGGTATCCTAATATCATCGTGAAAAGAACCATCGGTAATGACACAGCTGTGGAGAATTCTACTCTTTGTAGCACCACGCTTTACGAGAGCCGCTGTCCCTCCATCTGCAAAATTAAACATGAAGCGTGAGCGAGGATTGTCGTAATCGACGATTTGTGATTCTTTACAGCCAGCAACCAGCAAAATGTTTTTAATGGTTGCATCTGCCGTCAACATATCTTTGGCAACCTTTAAGGCGATTGGAAAGCACGAGCTGACGTTCATCATCTCAAAACCGTATGCGTTTGTCGCTTTTAGCTCGTATGTAATCTTCGGTGCGCTGGACCATACATAGTAATCTTTGTGCGGACTGCCGAAGTAAATAATCACGTCAATCTCAGATGGATCAATCACCGAGCCGGTCAGCTGTTGGGCAGCGAGCACAGCGAGGTCTGAGGCATGAAGCGTGTCATCTGCGACATGTTTTTGGTATAGACCGAATTTTTCGATAATGACTCGCGTGGGGATTCCGGTCTTTTCAGCCAATCGCTCAGCTGTTTCTACTCCCTCAGGAAAAAATACGGACGTCGCTTCCACTCCGATAGTCTGCTCGTGGATCGTATTCGCTTCAAGATGATTCATACTTTCGCTCCTTCCTTCGGTACGAGCATCGTCGCTGTTCCAGTCAGAACTACTTTTCCATGCTGATTCGTGCATTCCGTAAGCAATCGGATCATGCCTCTCTCTTCCTGATACTCTAGCACAGTGGCGGTCGCGGTGATTGTGTCTCCGATCAATACCGGAGCCGTAAACTGAATGGTCTGGTCCTTGTAAATGGAACCGATGCCAGGCAGCTGCATCCCGAGCAATCTGGACAACATGCTCGCCGTCAACAGTCCATGTGAGATACGCTGACCGAATCGCGTGTCTTTTGCGTACTGTTGGTCGATGTGCACCGGATTATAATCCCCACTCATTCCCGCAAATAGAACGATATCTGTTTCCGTAATCGTTCTGCTAAAAGATGCTTGCTCCCCTATTGCAAATCTCGCCATACGAATCACCTCATTGCGTAATGGAATCGCTCTTCAATCTGGTCAATGCTTGCTTGACGATTTTCCCTGTTGCATTGCGTGGCAGTTCGTTCAGAAACACGAATGACTTCGGGATTTTATACTTCGCCAGTCTTTGCTCACAGTGCGCTTTAATGTATGCTTCCGTGATGACTGCACCTGATTTGGGCACGATAAACGCCTTTGCGACCTCTCCCCATTTTTCATCGGGTACACCGACGACTGCGGCTTCCTGAACGTCATCCAGCTCACCGATGACCTGTTCCAGCTCCAGCGGATAAATGTTCTCCCCGCCTGAGATAATCATGTCTTTGCGCCTTCCTACGATATAGGCGAACCCTTCTTCATCAAAACGTGCCAAATCCCCTGTGTACAGCCACCCATCCCGGATGGTCTTGGCTGTTTCTACTGGTTTGTTCCAGTATTCCTTCATCACATTCGGACCTTTGACGAGCAGTTCTCCAATTTCGCCATGACCCACGTCTTTACCGTCATCCGAGATCAGGCGGACTTCACAAAACATGACGGGCTTACCGATTGAGCCGGCTTTTCTTTTTGCATCTTCCTTCGCAATCATAAACACAGTAGGAGATGTTTCTGTTAGGCCGTATCCTTGTCCAAAAGGGAGGCCTCGCTCCTGAAAATGCTGGATGAGTTCCATGGGGCATGGAGCGCCGCCGTTGTAAAACCAACGGACAGAATCGAATGATGTGGTAGCAAATAAGGGACTTTGACGAATGGCTTCATGGATGGCGGGCACACCCATCACGATGGTGACTTGGTGTGATTCGATTAGTTGAATCGCTTTATCAGGGTCGAACTTCCCGGCGACTACGACGCGTCCGCCAGCAAGCCATGTAGGGAAGGCAAACAGTCCGATTCCCCCGATATGAAAGAGTGGCAATAAGACAATCGAGCAGTCTTCTGAGGTGAGATCAAGCGCGGCTACATTGTGTACGGAGTTCCAAAACATATTTTCTTGGGTGAGTACTGCTCCCTTAGGCTTTCCTGTCGTTCCTGATGTATAGCAAATGATGTATGGATCATCTCCACTGCCATCATCTGCCTCGGTCCTACTGTGCTGGGATGACTCACTCGGGCCATCCTGGCTCCAAGGGAGTTCTCCCGGTTCCAGCCATATCATGTGCGCAACACTGGCCTTCCCCTTGATCAGCTCAATGGTGGCAGCGAACTCCGGCTGGGCACATAACACGCGGATACCACTATCCTCAAACTGATAGTCTAATTCTGCAGGGGTCAAGCGAATATTAAAGGGGACAGCAATCGCACCGAGTTTGGCGATGGCAAACAGCAGAAGCACATACTCCAAACTGTTTTGGGACAAAATGCCGATCCTGTCCCCCTTTTTGACCTGTAGCTCATGTCGTAAATAGTTGGCAAGACATTGCATCTGCTCATTCATTTGCTGATACGTAAGTGATTGATCGTTGGCAATCACTGCGATCCGCGTCGGAGTGATTCGGGCTCGCTTTTCAATCCAATAAGCAATTCCGTGCATGAACTCTACTCCTTTGCCTATAAAATGAATCGGTTACGGCTTGGCAGCAATCCCTTTCATAATCATCGACATGGCTGTTTCTAGCACCTCTTCCGGTACGTCTTCATTTTCCCAGTAAACCCAACGCATCCCGATGAATTGTCCGATCGACATAAGACAATAAGCCAGCGTCTCATGATCCATCTCTCGAAACGCACCTTCGTTCATGGCGTTCTTCAGACTTCGTACGTACCCCGCTGCCAGTTTGGCGTAATACCAGCGATATAGCTCCTGATCGACGAGCGCAGCCTGTTGAATAATGCTGTACATGTTGCGATGATGTTTGATCCAACGAAAAAAGGCCAGAAATCCTAGGCGCAAATTCTCTTCTTGTGTGGTTGCTCCCATGATTGCTTCTTTGATCGTCGAACGAAGCTCTCTGCTCAACTGCCTGATCAATTCATCATAAATGGCTTTCTTCGACTCGAAATAATTGTAAAACGTTCCTTGAGACACCTGTGCATGCTGTGTGATCAAGACGATAGATGCATCATAATAACCCAGCTCGCCAAACACATGCTCCGCGGCATCCAGTATTTTTTTGCGGGTTTCCTGTCCTTTTTTGGTCAAAACAGGGGTAGGTAGACTATTTTCTGACACCTGAATCACCTCTCAGTTTTTATTATAAGTATAATTCAGAATATTACAATATGTATTTTTCGCACTCATTCTAGGGAGACTCGTTTTCACAATAAGAAAAGGGACCATAGTGGCCTTTCCCTTTCACTCGACGCGTCGCGAGTTCAGCCAAGGCGGCTGGCCCTTCTTCTAAGGGAATAACTTTCTCTACTCAGTTGGCAATAATTGACGCGAAACAAAAAAAGTGAAGCAACGTCTTATTATACAAAAGCACATAAAAAAAGCTCCCGTACGAAAACACGAGAGCGGAGTAAACACTTTGAAGTTGTATGATTAGATAACACGCTTGATTTTCACTGTGCGCTTCTCCCAGTTCGTTCCATCGTACTTGGAGTAAGTCACACCAGGACTACCGTAAGTGTGCAGGATTTTTCCATTCCCTGCGTAAATAGCCACGTGTGTAATCCGATCAGAAGTACTGTTTACCGATGCCTTCATGAAGATCAGATCACCTTTTTGCAGGTTGCTTTTGGAAACAGATTTCCCAACAGTCGATTGCTGACGGGAATCGCGTGGCAGAGTAATACCCGCTTCCTTGAATACACGTTGG
Organism: Brevibacillus sp. HB1.4B; assembly: GCF_013284285.1. Classification (NCBI taxonomy): domain Bacteria; kingdom Bacillati; phylum Bacillota; class Bacilli; order Caryophanales; family Paenibacillaceae; genus Brevibacillus; species Brevibacillus sp. HB1.4B. The sequence continues at coordinate 350,402 of NZ_JABSUT010000001.1, read as the reverse complement.
GTAAAGGAAGAGCAGTCGAACGTACTGGTTGTGCTACTGCTTGAACCGTATTTGTACTTCGTGCCCAAATACTTTTCGCCATTTTTAATGACCTGATCAGCTGTTTTGCTTACTGGCTGTTCTGGCTTGCTAGGCGTATTCTCTGAGGAATCAATAACACGACGAGCCCCTACAAATTTGTCACTGTACGCCGAGTATTTTTTTACAACTACCTCGTCTTCCCCTTTCGAAGAATAGACGAATTGATCACTGCCTATGTATATTCCCATAAAAGTTGGGCTGCCGCTTCCGCTAGAGGCGAAGAACACCAAATCTCCTGGCGCCACGCTTTTTTCGGATACTTTACTCCCAGTCTTGTACAGGCTAGAGATTGTGCTCCCAATGGAAATCCCTACTTGTTTGTACGCATACGTAGCCAGCTCCGCTGATCCGAATTGCTTCGGTCCCTTTGCTTTGTACTCGTAATCCTTCCCGATCAAAGAAGTAGCAATATTTGCAACCTCTGACTGTTTTGAATCTTGTGTCTTAGCGGCCACTACTCCAACTTGACCACCCATTAACAGGGACGTACTCAGCATGACTGCTACTGTTGACTTCATTACCCAATCTCGTTTCGTCACTTTCTTTTCCTCCTTGTCATGTTGTGGCACCCGTCTTGGGTACATGGACAGAATAGCGCAGGAGGAAACAGGAGGATAAGACCGTAAAATTTTCCAATGATGGAATTGGTAGCATGGGACTAGTCAGAAAACAGGGTGCAAAGTAGGCGGTTGCTACCTCTTAGTTCCATGGAACCATAAAAGTTACAAAACGGTATCAAAGGTGATTTTCGTCGCAAAAAACGGCTATTTTGCTGGCCCGAACCCCAAACAAAAACCATCTTCTGCTTGTTTCTGTCAGAAGATGGTTCTCAATTCATACCTATTTCATTTTCGCCGTAAACTGCCCCCAAGTCTCTTCTCCCCACTTGAGAGTGAGGACATCCCCATCTGTAACAGGTCCTACCCCCGCTGGCGTACCTGTGTAAATGATATCCCCTTGACCCAAGCCTAGATGTTCGGAAATATAGGCAATCATGGTTTCCAAATCAAAAATCACATCACGAAGATTACCGCGTTGCACTTGCTCTCCATTTTTCAGCAAGGAGAAATCCGTTTGGTGCAGCTCATGAATACCAGGGAAAGGATGAAAAGACGTCAAAATGGCTGAATTTTTAAACCCTTTTGCCAACAACCATGGATGCCCTGCTTTCTTCAGCTCGCTCTGAACATCCCGCAAAGTAAAGTCGATGCCGAGTGCTATTTTGTCAATCATCTCGTCAAGGGTAACTCCAGCCTCATATGGTCTCGCGATGTGAATCACAAGCTCCGCCTCATAATGGAGCTCTCCACGATATGCCGGAAGCTCAATGGCCTCGCCATTTGCCATTGCAAGCGCATGTGTTGGCTTATCAAAGATCATTGGCTTGGTTGGTACATCGTTCCCCAACTCCGCAGCATGCAATCGATAGTTGCGACCGATACAGTAAATATTTTTGACTGACTCCATTTTGTCCTCTCCTTTGGTGGCTGTCTCTTTTTTCACTATATCATGGCTGCACGGCGTATTACAGCTTGTCTTGTTCGTCCTCTTCCATGTAGTTTCGATAGCCAGGCCAAAGACGGGCATTCCCTCGTGCTTCTACTTCAATCACGGTATCACAAATGGATTCCAACGCACTTTCCAGATCCATCTCGTGCTTAGAGCACCAGGAAAATTCGTAATGGAAAATCACTTGCTGCTCTGTCACTTCGGAGAGGACAAAGGCAAACTGCTGTTGTTGTTCCACGACATGCTTTCTGGCTTCAACCGTCGCTTCTACCGAGAACAAACCATCCCATTCCGCAACCATATATGTAGAAGTAACATCAATCCACAGAGAGGGAGTATCATTCGTCCGCCGAAAAATAACAGAGTCCTCCCGATAAAACCCGTAGCCAGAGGGCAGCGCACCTGAGAGTTTAAATGGGATTCCTACCGGCAAATCCTGTGGCTTCAATGCATGGACAAGTCTCCCAGGCAAAAGATAGCAACCATCCTGCTGGCGATCTAACCGTTCTCCCATGACGAGAACCTCTTGATTGTGTGAATCACCTGTCATCTGAACGAACATCACGGCACCTCCCTCTAAAAACAGTATGGTCAGGAATGCATGACTCAAAACTAAATTTCCATCCATTTTTTTCCTGACGAAATACCGAAAAAAACAGGGTTCATCCATAGGATGCCCCCTTTATTCCTTCTAAGCTACGCACGTATGATCGCAATCACAACATGTTCGTCATCGTATGATTTTGCTTTGATTTTCACAGGGAAATCATACAAGTTGGTAAATTTAAAATCCATATAGCCATACGCTACTGTGGCATCTTGACCCACTGGCACGTATCCCACTGATTTGCTGTGGTTATGCCGTTCCACCATGATCATCCCCGCTTCAGCAGCTACATTGTAAAGCGTGCTGGAAACCTGACAAATCCCGCCTCCATAGTCATCGACGAGCTGACCATTCTGAATAACGCCGGCCTTCTGCCAACCATCCTCTGGCAAATTCGAATTTCCCACTGTTTCATTGAAAGAAAACACCTGTTGCGGTTTGATTTTTTCATTATGAATCTTGGCCAATGCTTGCTTGATGTTATGTTTACGAGTATCTGTGCTGTCTTTCATCGATGAGTAATAAAAACCGAGAACCTCCTCTTCCTTGAGGTCCATCTTCTCCACATACTTTTCCTGCAACTCGATAGCAGGAGATAACGGCTCCACTTGTAACGCCATTGCACGCTCAGGCGCGTAGTTCATGCCCAGCGAGAACACAAGGGCCACTGTCGCCATACTGATCGGCCAATGCCGAACTTTCTTCATTTCTACTTCCTCTCCCACATTTGTTGATCGATTGACTGACGCGAAGCTCCCAATTTATATAGTCTGTCATTGTTTATTACACCTTGTCTCTAACAATGTAACGTATGGGAAAAGCGACAATCAACCTGCAAATGTTGGGCTTTTTGTCCTATATCAGGTTCTACTCGTCATCCTCATCGATAACCCCGAGGGCTTTGTTCTTTTCTTTAAAGCGCTGGTTATGGGAAGAAACATACGCCATCCGATCTGCTACTGGGTCTATGTGTAATTTTGCACTGTTTACGGCCACAGCCGCATCGGTGAATGCTCCCGCGATCAGCGTGATCTTGCTGTCAAAGCTCGCAAAATCTCCCGCCGCAAAAATCCCTGGCAGATTCGTTGCCAGACGTGGACTGACAAACACGTTCCACTTATCCATGTCCAAGCCCCACTCTTTAATCCCAGTGAAATCGGCCTTCAATCCGTGATTGACGATGATGGCGTCGACATCGATTTGCTCCGTTTCGTCCGTCTCTAGATGACGTATCGTCACTTTATCGATCGTTTCTTTGTCTGAGCTTTGCAATTGCGTGACCGTATATGGGGTGCGAACGATCGCAGATGACTCTTTCATGCGCTTTACATTCCGCTCATGTCCACCAAATACATCACGGCGATGCACGACAGTTACAGACGCTGCGATTTGCACCAGTTCATTTGCCCAATCGACCGCGGAGTCGCCGCCACCTGAGATGAGGACGTGCTTCCCACGGAATGGCTCCAGTTCCTGCACCGTATAATGAAGATTTGTCACCTCGTAGCGCTCGGCCCCTTCGATCTCCAGTTTTGCCATTTTCAAAATACCTCGGCCCAGAGCCAGTATGATCGTGCGCGTCCAATGCCGTCTCCCCGATTTTGCAACGAGTATGTACGTGCCATCTTCTTGTGGCTCTAGTCCAATAATCGCCTCGCCTAGCACGATGGTGGGATCAAATGTCTTCGCTTGCTCCACCAGATTGGCAACTAGCTTTTCACATAGCTGTGGTGGTACTCCGCCTACATCCCAGATCATTTTTTCTGGATAGATCAACATTCGTCCACCAAGCTCTTCTTTCGCTTCAATGAGTTTCGTCTTCAGATCTCGCATCCCGCTATAAAAGGCAGCGTACATCCCCGCAGGGCCACCGCCAATAATGGTTACATCAAACAGCTCCAACTGTTCTCCCACAACTACCCCTCCACTGTCTTTCTGTTTGTTTACGAATCATCAAGTAATAGTGAAAATGAGATTCATTATCACAATGTGATTGTAATGGAAAATGGAGGAGGATTCAACATTCCAGAAAAAATAAAAAAGGCTCGTAATTAGCTTCATCAGCCAATTTACGAACCTGTTGTTTACCATATGGTGCGGTCGAGAGGACTTGAACCTCCACGGTGTTGCCACCACTAGAACCTGAATCTAGCGCGTCTGCCAATTCCGCCACGACCGCATAAAAATGGTGCCGGCAATAGGACTTGAACCCACAACCCCCTGATTACAAGTCAGGTGCTCTACCAATTGAGCTATACCGGCACATTACGAGAAACTATGTAATTCGCACATTCTAAAAATAGAATGGCGGAGCTGACGGGACTCGAACCCGCGACCTCCGGTGTGACAGACCGGCGTGAACTCCAACTTCACCACAGCTCCATATGGTTTTTGTCACCATCACCATCTTGCGGCGACTTCTGTAATATAGCACGATTCTATCTCCAGATGCAATAGTTTTTAAAAAAATAATGAAAGATTAATTTTTTCATAGATTTACCAACGAAAATCCGATAGAATTTTAGCTAGATATGCAGATTTTAGTAGATTGGTGGAGACGATGACATGAAAAAGACTTCGAGGCTACTCACCTTCCTCGCCCTCTTCACTCTGCTGCCTACTGCTGCCCATGCTTCCTCATCGGCATATGTGGTATCAGCAGGTGATACGCTGAGCAAGATCGCTCGTGAACATCAAGTAACGGTGGATCAACTCATTCAATGGAACCAACTGAATGACGATAGATTGTCAATTGGACAAACTCTATCTATTCACGGTGAAAACACTTCTGGCTCCATTGCGACTGACACTCCTTCCGATGTAGCTGTCAATCAGAATGATAACGCTACCACTGAGTCTAAAGAACTAACTGCTGGTGAAAAAGCCCGTGTCACTGGTGACGTGCTGAATGTGCGTAAAAAGCCTTCGACTGACGCAAAAGTGTTAGGCAAGCTAAGTTTCGGTTCCATTGTAGAAGTCGTAGAAACGGGTAATGAATGGACGAAAATCGAATTCGAAGATCGTGAAGCATACGTTGCTACAGAGTTCCTTAGTCCAAACCTCACTTCTACCGTTTCGCTGCCTGCCGAGGTAAATGCAGAAGATCTGGGTCGAATGAAGGAAATTTTTGAGCCATTGCTCAATACACCATACGTCTTAGGCGGAACTACTCCGAATGGCTTTGATTGTAGTGGCTTTACTTCATACGTTTTTGAACAGCTTGGGGTTACACTTCCGCGCACTTCTGAAGATCAATTCCGTGGCGGTCAAGAAGTATCACTAGATCAAGCACAGCCTGGTGACCTCTTGTTCTACGATTCGCTTGGAAAAGGACGCGTGTCCCACGTAGCGATCTATTTGGGTAATGGAGCAATCGTGCATGCGAATGGCGAAGATGTTCGCTATGGCAAAGTCGAATACATGCATAAGCTCTACCCGTTTTATGGAGTGAAGCGATACGCTAACTTCCAGTAAGCTTTCTACACATAAAAGCAAACAAACAGCCCTATCTGCCTTTGCAGCAGTTCGAGGGCTGTTTGTCTTTCTGTGCTTAATGTATTTCGGTATTATGGGCCTGCTGATGTTGTTGCTGCTGCCCTCCGATTTCGATTTTGCCCAATGCTTGTTTCATTTTGTCGAGCTGAAGTTGATAATCACGAACGACTACGGTAAGAACACTGACAGACTCCTTGAAATCCGGCTCGCTGCTTACTCTGTCGATGGCTCTATGTAAATGCAGCATCTTGTTCTCCGTTTCCCGCAATAGGTCGAGTAACTGCAATCCGTTTACCACGTAATCACCTCATCTGTTTTTTCTTACTTTCTCCTTCCGCTCTGTTCCCTATGCGCACAAAAACGCTTTGCAACATGAATAAAAAACGTCCGCTAATGACATAGCGGACGTTCTTCCTATTTAGTTTAGGCGTGCAGACGCGAGCTCTACGAATTTGTCGATATCTTTTGCAACCAAAGAGAGTGAATTCCGCCAGAAATCGACGGAGCGTACATCAACATCCATGATAGCTGCTACATCTGCAACGCTCATTTTGCCCGTAACAGATAAGAGCTTGTCGTACTGCTCAACAAAAGCTTCCCCGCGCTTGAGATACTCTGCGTACAGGCCTTTCGCGAACAGAAGTCCAAAAGCATACGGGAAGTTGTAGAAATTGTAATCCGCGCTATAATAGTGCGGTTTACATACCCACATGTACGGGTGTAGAGCTGCCGGATCCAAACCATCTCCGTAAGCGTCCTTTTGCGCTTGTAGCATCAGTTCGTTCAGAGTGGAAACAGACAAGGCACCTTCTGTTCTGCGCTCAAATACAGCAGTCTCGAACAAGTAACGGCTATAAATATCGACGATCACCTGACTTGCTCCGCTGATATCATTTTCCAAAATCGCAAATGCTTCCTCGGAGGTCGCTTGTTCAAGTGCTGCATTGGCAATGATGGTTTCGCACAAAATGGACGCTGTTTCGGCGATTGGCATTGGGTATTCGCTATTCAAGAATGCTTCGTTTACGAGACATTCTCCGTGATAGCCATGACCCAATTCATGTGCCATTGTGCTCACATCGCTGTAGCTGCCTGTGTAGTTGGACATAATTCTGCTCTCCCCTACGATGTGCAGGTTGTAGCAGAATGCCCCTCCACGCTTGCCTTCACGAATCTCAGCATCAATCCACTGATTGTCATAAGCTCGTGCTGCATAGTTGGCGAGCTTTTCGCTAAAGCTACCAAAGTGCTTCACAATGAAGTCGCGGGATTCCTCATACGAGAACCGCATGTCTGCCTCGCCCACTGGCGCAAACAGATCATAAAACGGCAACTGAGCGCTCTCATGGCCGAGTAGCTTCGCCTTTGTACGGAAGTATTGATGGAAGGATGGCAGGCTCTCACGCATCGCCTGAAGCATCGCTTCGAGCGTCTCGCGGTCCATACGGGAGTCTTGCAACGTCTTATCCAGCGGCGATTCATAGCCTCTTAGCTTCGCTACGGTAATAACCTCGCCTTTAATTCCATTCAAGCTGGCAGCAGCAGCTCCATCGATTTTTTTGTAAGCGGCAAGTTCCGCCTCGTAGGCCGTTTTGCGAAGCTGCGGATCTTTTTCGTTCGCCATGTTCCGCACCACTGGCAATGGAAGCTGTTTGTGCTCCCCATCGACTGTAATGTCTACCAGTAAAGTGGAAGTCAGCATTTCATGGAGCTTTGTCCATGCATTTGACCCTGTATTTTTCATTTTTGCTAGGACGATTTCTTCTTTTTCGCTCAGCATGTATTTGCTCTTGTCGGACATTTCTGTCAACATAAAGCGATGTGTCTCTAACAGCTCCGATTGGTTAATCAACTCGTCCAGGTTGCTCAACGATCCTAGCCATTTTTGGAATTGTACGCCTGGTTCAACCAATTCCACAGCCTGATTCTGTACTTTTTCAATTGCAAGCAGTGCTACTTCATTCTTGGCATCCACGCTGGCAGTCAGCTCTCCGTGGGCGTACAAGCGGAAATGCGTTTGCAAGACAGAGGTCATCATCGTTATGTATGTCTCCATCTTCGCTACTGCATCTTCTGAAGATTGAAAGTTTTGCGCTGCCCAGCTTTTGATCTCTTCTGTTTCACGTACAAACTTCTCCCAATCTTGTTTCCATTCTGGTGCATCAAATGAGGAATACAAGACGTCCAAATTCCAGCGCATATTCATGGGCACGCGCCTCCTTTTCTCTTATGTAACAAGCCTATTGTAAAAAAATTTAGATGGATTCTGCAAGTTTTTGCTAAGAAAACTTCTTTTGCGAGAATAAAAAGACTCTGCCGCTAGCGTAAGCAGAGTTCTTTTGTAAGTGATCAAGCTCGTACTGGCTGCGTCAAAAACGTTAATGCAGACAAGGCAAACAGCTGGGTGGATTCCACCAATTGGTCAATAGCTACGTACTCATCTGCATGATGAGGGATGTGGCGATCACCTGCGCCTGTCGTCAAAATAGGAATGCCGGCCTTGTGCAGGAAGGTTCCATCTGTCGCACCCGGGACGCCATTATATACCGGCTCTTTTTTTGTGATTTCCCGATAGGCGTTCGCAACGGAAGTCACAACTTCTTCATGCATGCCAGTCAACGTCCAAGGGCGCTCTTCGATTACTTCCAGAGTAGCCTTGAACTTGTCATCCTCTTTGCCTAGTTCCTCTAATATGACACTGATCTCTTTATACAGCTCTTGGTGGTCCTGCCCGGGAACCGTGCGAATATCAAGTGTTGTCATGCATTGATCGGGTACGACGTTGATTTGGGCGTCTCCTTTGACCGGTGCCTGCAAAATCGTCGGAGTGATACTCGGCCACCCCAACATTGGATGCTCTCCCAGACGAGCCATTTCCTTTCGTTCCAGCTCTTCTAACGCCACGATGGCGCGTGCCATCCTGGTGTTCGGATTGATGCCCGTCAGTGGCATAGCTCCATGCGCCATCTTGCCAAACGTACGAAGAATTGCTCGCATGGCTCCTTTTTGCGTGATGCAGAGCTGATTTTCTTCCGGTTCGCAGATAATCGCCGCATCGACGTTATTGGCCCAACCGCGACGAATGAAATCTTTGATCCCGATCATCATGCTCTCCTCATCGCAAGGGATGCACAGGAGGATTTTGCCTGTAAAAGACTGTTTGGATCGTTGGATAGCTTTGACGGCACATATCGCGGCGGCCAGATTACCTTTTGTGTCACAAGAGCCACGCCCGTAGATACGCCCACCAGATATTGTTCCACCAAAAGGGTCGTAGCTCCAAGCATCCCGATCCCCTTCTGTTACGACATCTGTATGGGCTTCGAATAAAAGCGTTTTGCCAGGCTTGCCCGAATCGTAAAAGGCGATGACATTCGGTCTGCCTGGAACAACCTCTTCATAGAAGACCTGCAAACCCATGTTACGAAGATAATCGGCGACAAATAGCGCTACCCGCTCTTCATTCGCTCCTGTCTGATCGGGACGAAACACACTTGGAATTCTAACTAGCTCCTGCGTTAGGCGTACAACTTCCTGCTCGTCAACAAAGGATATCACCTGATTCATCCGCCAATCCTCTCCTCTGCATCCAAATATGTTACACCTACCCCTGGAAGTAACTGCGATAAGATGGCAGTCCCCCTGCTTCCTCTGCGTGCTTAACCGCTTGAATGACGGCTTCTGCCAGCACATCTGCGGACAACGCGCCCACCAAGTCTACACTCGCCTCTACTTCGCCTGTTGCTACAGCAAAGATCGTGTCGCCATCGTACATGGTGTGAATCGGACGGATTGTACGGGCAAGCCCGTCATGAGCCATTTGCGCTACTTTGTTTGCTTCTGCTTTGGACAAGTGAGCATTGCTGGCGACTACGGCAATCGTCGTGTTCGTACTTGGAGGGATCGGAGCAAAAGCTTGCTGGCGCAGTATCTCCATGCTATCCCGAATGGTTCCCTGTTCATCTCTCGGCCCGGCTATGATCGTCCCTGACTGCGGATCTACGACATGACCGACCGCATTTACAGCGACGATTGCACCTATGACGAGTCCATTGGGTAAAATCACCGAAGCTGTGCCTAACCCGCTCTTCATCGCATTCCCAAATCCATTTAGCTTGCCTACTGTCGCACCTGTACCTGCACCTACGTTTCCTTGTGCTACTTTCTCATGGCTTGCTGCCTGTGCTGCCTCATAGCCCATTGGACGATCGGGACGAACCCGATAGTCGCCTACTGCCAGGTCGAACAAAACTGCTGCTGGAACGATAGGAACGACGCCATAGCCAACATCCAGTCCGATGCCATGTTCCTCCAAATACTGCATGACACCTGTAGCAGCATCCAAACCGTATGCACTGCCACCCGAAAGGCAAATCGCATGGACGACACTCACCAGATTGACAGGGTCCAAGAGGTCCGTCTCGCGGGTGCCCGGGGCGGAGCCCCGGACATCCACGCCGCAAACAGACGGCTTTTCTAGCATAATTACACTGCATCCCGTTAATGTTTCTTCGTTTTGTGCATGCCCGACGAGAACGCCGGGTACGTCAACAATCGTTCCGGTCATTATAAGTCTCCTGAAATTTTTGATTTTTGCCTACCTGCTGAGCCCAATTTCTTCCAAGCCGCAACGACAGCCAATGTAACAATGACCGAAACAATTGCTTCTGGCAAGCCGTTCGTGATTGCAACTGTGGTCGCTACGCCGAGGGTCATGTATCCTCGAATGACGGCCATGCCCAGTACCAGGATCGTGTTTGTCATCGCCCCAATAAAGCCAGCGGCACCAATCGCCAAGTACTGATTGACGTTTTTCAAACCAACATAGGTCAAGTAAGCAGTCACACCGATGAACAAACGTGGCAGGATGGCTACAAGAGGGTCTTTAAAAAGCGGAACGGTGGCATTTAAGAAAGAAGAGACTCCAAATATAAGGCCAATGATCATACCAACGCCCCAGCCCTCCATTATGCCCCCGATCACAGCCGGGATGTGCATAATAGTGGCATTGCCCGCTGCTGTCGGAACCGGAATGTAGCCGAGACGTGTCACCCCGAGCAAAATCGCTATCGCGCCCAAAACGCCTGCAATGACAATCTTGCGAACGGTCAAGCCTTTTTCCATGCATACTCCTCCTTTTACGAGTTTTATGTGGAATGCCCTACTCGGGCGAATTCCCGCTAGTCTCCCTTACCAAGGTATGGCGAGCATGACGGCTGAAATGACAATACTCACGATCAGCGCGACGTAATCTTTGCCTACAGCCTTGTATTGGGTGTATCTGGTCCGTGCAGCACCTGGTGTGTAGCATCTGGCTTCCATTGCCAAAATCAAATCTTCTGCTCTGGAGAGCGCCACATTAAACAGCGGGATGATGATGGGAAACATGTCTTTTGTTCGCTGAATGATCCGCCACCATTCTCCTGTACCGAAATCTGCACCACGGGATGCTTGTGCTTTCATCATTTTTTCCATTTCCATCGCGAAGGTAGGTACAAAGCGCACAGCAATCGTGATGATCAAAGCAAAGGCATGAACCGGAAACTTTACTTTTTCTAATGGCCCCAGCAATCGCTCCATTCCGTGTGTAAGTTCCGTCGTCGAAGTGCTGAGCGTGAGGACACTCGATAAGAAGATTACTTCTACAAAGCGTATGGCAGACACGATGACGAGGCGTACACTCTCACTCGTGATCGTGATGAAGCCGTATTTCAAATAATCGGTTCCGCCATTGACAACCTCCCCGTAAAATAGCAGCTGCATGATCGCCAAAATCATGATAAAGGGGATAGCGGGCTTGATCCCGGATATACCGTAATGCAGGGGGATTTTCGAGATTTGAAACATCCAGATACAAATGGCTAAAGCAAACAGATTCCCCACGTATGTATCGCAGATGGCAATCGCTAAGATGAGGATGACAAAAGCACCCAGCTTGAAACGAGGATCGAGACGATGAACGACCGAAGCAGTGGGTAAATATTGACCGATGGTAATATTGCGCGTCAATTCAAATTCTGCTGACATGTGGACCCCCTCCTTAGCGGTTCATCAGTTTCAAAATTTCCATCGCTGTCTCTTCGGGTAAAAAAGCGCTAGGATCGATGCTGTAGCCCTGCTCACGAAGTCTGTATAAAATATCTACCGATTCCGGTGTGCCGATATGATGCTGCCGCAGCAATTCCTGATTGCCAAAAATTTGTCTTGGTGTCCCTTCACAGACTGATTTGCCGTTTGCCATGACGTAGACACGATCAGCAAGCTTGGCGACCTCTTCCATATTGTGTGAGACGAAAATAACCGTTAGCTTTTCTTCCCGATTGAGACGGCGGATGCGCTCCAATAGCTCATGACGAGAGCGCGGGTCCAGTCCTGCTGTTGGCTCGTCAAGTACGAGAACCTTGGGTTGCAAGGAAAGGACGCCAGCTAATGCCACCTTGCGTTTCTGCCCGCCACTTAAGGCAAAAGTCGGACGGTCTTTCATCTCCTGGAACGAGAGGCCAACTAAGTCCATCGCCCACTGTACACGTCGCCGCACTTCCTCTAGAGGGAGCCCCATCCGAAAAGGTCCGTAGGCTACGTCATCACCGACCAGTTTTTCGAAAAGTTGATCCTCCGGGTTTTGAAAAACCAGTCCTACTTGTCTACGCAACGTACGAATATCGATCTTGGGTGAAGATACGTCCATTCCATTGATGATGACCGTACCGGATTGCGGGCGAATCAGGCCGTTAAAATGCTGGATTAACGTCGATTTTCCCGATCCAGTATGACCGATAATGGCCAAGCATTCGCCTTCTGCCACCTGGATGCTTACCTGGTCGAGGGCCCGATGTTCGAGAGGCGTTCCGTGCATGTAGACATGAGATAGATTTTCCACGTTTACGATCGGTTGCGTCATGAACCACTCGCCTCCGCTTGTCTGACGTATAAACGATTAACCTCCGCGACAACTTCCTCATTGTGGATGAGATCAGGTGTAAATTCGTGATATTCGGAGTGAACGAGATGAGCAATTCGGCTCGCGTCTGGAACATCCAGATGAAGCTCGCGAAGTCTTTCCTGATGGGAAAATACTTCACGTGGAGTACCCTCCAATACGATCTTGCCGCCCTCCATTACGATGACGCGATCTGCTTCTGCTACCTCTGACATGTGATGGGTCACGGTGACGATCGTCATTCCTTCGCGATGCAGCTTGCGAACGACTGCTAGTATATCCTGTCTACCGTAGCTGTCCAGCATACTCGTCGCTTCGTCCATGACGAGGCATTGTGGCTTCATCGCCAATATCCCCGCAATGGCGATCCGTTGCTTTTGTCCACCAGACAAATGATGAGGCGGTCGATGGCGAAAGGCACTCATTCCTACTGCCTCTAGGGCAAAATCCACTCGTGTTTTCATCTCTTCTGCAGATGTCCCTATGTTCTCCAATCCGAAGGCCACATCATCCTCTACAATCGTCGCGACAATCTGATTGTCCGGATGCTGAAAAACCATCCCGACACGGCTCCTCACTTCATGAATTCGCTGTTTTTCACGCGTGTTGATTCCATTAACGATGACATCGCCATCGTTTGGAGTCAAAATTCCATTGAGATGCTTAGACAGCGTTGACTTACCGGACCCATTATGACCGATGATGGCGACATACTCTCCTGGAAACACTTCTAGGGAGACATTTTGCAGAACAGGAATTTGTTGATCTTGGTTAACCTGATAGGCAAACGAGACATTTTCTACACGAATAATCGGTTGTGGTGTCATGCTCTCCCCTCGCCTTTTCGTAAAAGTCGTAAGCGTTGTGTCCTCCATAAATAAGCAACTACCATGCCAAATGAATATGTTTTTAATTTTCTGTAAATTAAACAAGTAACGGAGCCACTCTGTTGCAAACATGCATCGCTGATGTTGCAATTGCATCAATTTCTACAATCTTTCGTAGCGCTTCATTTTTCTCCACAGCGTAGACCGATCCATTCCCAAAATTTTCGCCGCTTCTCCCTTGTTTCCCTTCGTCTCCGCCAAAACCTTTCGGATGACTTCTGCTTCTCTCTCTTCTTGATCTCGGTAAGATTGCCGCTGATACAGCTTCTTGGCAAAAAAAGCAGTGTCCTCCTTGCCAAGCGCGTCATTCTTACAAAGCAAGACCATTCTTTCCACCACGTTGCGCAGCTCTCGTACGTTACCTGGCCAGTCGTATTGTTTGAGAACGCGGAAAACGGCCTCTTCTACTTTCAGATGCCTTTTATTTTCCCGTTCCTTGATCTCTCCAATGATCGATGCCACCAATAGCGGAATATCTTCAATTCGCTCTCGTAAAGCAGGCAGCTCTAACGTCAGCACATTCAATCGGAAGTACAAGTCTGAGCGAAACTGCTTTTCCTCTACCAGTCGTTCCAAATCCCGATTCGTTGCCGCGATAATTCTCACGTCGACAGGGACGATGCGCTCCCCGCTGATTCTGCGGACTTTTTTCTCCTGCAAGATACGCAAGAGCAACGCTTGGATCGGGATCGACATCTCTCCGATTTCATCGAGGAACAGCGTGCCTCCGTGTGCCAATTCAAACAGCCCTGGCTTTCCGCCTTTTCGCGCGCCAGTAAAAGCGCCCTCCTCGTATCCGAACAACTCGCTCTCCAATAAATTGCCAGGGAGCGCCGCACAGTTAACCGGGATGAAGGGCCCAGTTGCACGCTGGCTGCTCAAATGAATTCCTTGGGCAAACAACTCCTTGCCAGTTCCAGTCTCCCCCTGAATGAGAACCGTCGCATCTGTCCGTGCAAATGTTTCCGCCCATACCTTCGCTTCGCGGATCGCAGATGATTCTCCCACGATATCCTCCAGGCGGAATTTGGCTTCCAAGCCACTCTCCATGCTCTGCTTGCGAATGCGCATCTCCATTTTTTGAATGTCGGTGATCTCTTTAAAAGTGGACACCGCTCCCACGATTTCACCCTTTACGACAATCGGCAAACGGTTGATGATAATTTGCCGATTCAGGATCGTCGCGATATCCCCTCTCTCTTTTTTTCCCGTTGCCAAAATTCTCAACATATCTGAATTGGGAATATAACGGGTAATTTTTTGTCCCACGATATTGCCTGGCAGACCGAGTATTTCCATCGCGTTTTTATTGACCCCGATAATAATGGAATCCCGATCGACCGCGATGATGCCGTCATGGGAAGCGTCCAGAATCGCCTGCATGTGGATGTCATGGATCATTTGCCTGGCTCTCCTTCCTCGGCATTCTCAAGCATGACTGCTACTTCTGGTGCTGGCCTTCTTGCCCGTCGCTTTTTTCGTTTCTTTTTCCGTAAAATGAAAATGGACAGGAGCATCAGCGCGAGGATGGCGAGCTCGATTGGTTGTGCCAGCTTAGCAGAAGTCCAGCCACTCATGCCCAGCAAGTGAAAGATGACGGCTATGTAAAGGAAGATCGATGCTAGATTTTGAGCATTCACCTGTTTCACCTCTGTATTTTCTCGTTAGTGAAAGAATGCGGCAATCACTTTATCGTTGATCCCACTCTTGGAGTAATAATGAACCGGCTTTCCTTGTTCTTTTGCATACGCAATTTCCTTGCTTGTACTGCTTCCAATATAGCCCTCTACATCGATGACAAAAATCTCGTCGGACAAATCGATTTTTCGAAAGTGAATGTCAGTGAGTAGATCTGCTTGCTCCTGTGATATCTCAAAGCCCTCGCTCTGTTCAAAAAAAGCTACGCTCATCACGATGTTTCCTTGGAGAGTCAAATACGTATTCGCCTGCTCAAATTCTTTTTTGAATTTTGTAGACCCGCATAGCGTGATGATTTTCATTTTGAATCCCTCTTCCTATGGCTTGCATTTTTCGTAATAATCTGACTGGGCTACTACGAAAAACTCCCATGGAGCCGTGACCATAGCTCCACAGGAGAGTTGGTTCTTGTTGTCTTGCGATTAGATAGGAAGCAGTTCTACAGACTCTTTGCTCTCCAAGTCTTTCACCATGTCGAGCCATGCTTGTGGCTTTTGTGGAAGCACGGCGTAATAACGCTTCAAGAACGTGACGATCAGATCCGCTTCGAGGGTTGTTTGCTCTTCGTTTGTCGGCATGAAGCCCAGATCAAGTCCAGATACCGCTTCCCCGTCATTTTGCCAGGACGGATGTACATAGGTAAAGCTCGTACGTTTGTAGCCGAGATGGGAGAGCACTTCACGGCGTACAAATGGGTCCATTGGCTTGATCCCGCCAAAGCTGTGTTCTTCCACACGGTACGGGTCGTAGATTTCTGCAAACATCCCGTACAGCTCCTTGCCGTTTTCAGCAGCCAGAGCGAGCAGGTCCTTTTGACGCTCTCTGGCGAGGAATCGGCCCACTCCGAGACCTTCTTGACCAATGATCGTGAAGTCTGTCATGGCTACGTTCATGTCTGTGTAATAACGGTATTCGGTAGCGCCCACAACTTCTCCTTCGTGTACAGCTACAAATACACGAATACCCGGATCTTCCAGCGGTTCTTTCCACAGATCGTACTCCAATACTTCCTCAGGCGGGAAAACCTCTTGCATCAAACGGTGCATCTTCGCAAACAGCGGATTGTCAATATGTTGAATACGTACGAATTCCATCAGTCATATCCCCTCTCGATCGATTATGTCGGATAAACGCCCTACAGATGCTGCTGAAATGGATTTTTCCATTCCATGAGTGTCGCGTAGTTGCGAGATTCCTCATCTTCCAAATAATTCGCCACGACCTGAACAGGAGTACGACCGCAGCGCATGAGAAATGTAATCACCGGGTCTCTTACTTCCCCTGTTAGAACACGCTCCAAATACTGCTCAGGTGTCCATTGGTCTGCATAACGTCCATATCCTGGCATGCGACCTCCGCCGAGCAATCTGCGCAGTCCTTTTTGTACTACCAGCTCATACATCGCTTGCATCATCTGTTGACCCAATCCCAGCTTGCGGAAGCTCGGACGAATGCAAATATCTACGATGTACAGCGTGTCCCCTTGCGGATCGTGATTACGGATATAACCGCTATCCGTGACATCCTCCCACTTATGCTCGGGGTGAGCCGGATCAAACCTCACGAGCAACCCTGTCATCGAACCCGCCAAAATCCCGTCTACTTCTACACAAATAGCACCTTCTGGGAACAGCGTAATATGGTTCATCAGCTGCTCCTGGTTCCACCATAACTCAGACGGGAACGGCGGGGGAAAGCTCTCCGCCTGGATTTGGATCAATTCGAAGAAGTCTGCATGATTGTAGTTGCGTATGACGGCTTTGCGTGGCTTGTTCCCTTCAAATACATACAGCTCTTTTCTGTACATATTCATCCTCCTGCTGTCCTGATCACGATGGAATGCTTTACTTCCAGTCTGTATACAAATCGGTACGGCGGTCGCGCCACGTTGTGACGGAGCCTTTTTCCCGCACGTCGTATAGCAATTGGATATCCAGGTCAGCGGTTACCATCATGTCGTGGTTGATTTCCCCTTCAGCAAGAATGCCTCGCGGAGGGAACGGAACATCGTTTGGCGTCAAGATCGCCGCTTGTCCAAAGTTCGCTCGCATGAAATCAACTGTCGGCAGCGAGCCTACGGTTCCAGTCAATACGACATACACCTGGTTTTCAATCGTCCGGGCATGACTGGTATAACGTACGCGGTGGAAAGCGTGGCGATCATCCGTGCAAGATGGGCAGAAAATGACGTCTGCGCCCCGTGCTTTGGCGATGCGCACCCACTCAGGGAACTCGATGTCGTAGCAAATAATCATCGCGACTTTCCCTTTATCGGTCTCAAAGATTTGCAACGAGTCGCCAGCCCCCATGTTCCAGCCTTTTACTTCCCATGGCGTGATATGGATTTTTTTCTGCTGGCCTACACGTCCATCCGGGTAAAACAGAAAAGCCGTATTGTAAAGCTTGCCGTTTTCCTCGATGATGTGCGTTCCACCAATCAGATACATCTCGTATTTGGCAGCGAGGGAACGAAACAGCTCGACATATCGGTCCGTGAATGATGGCAATGCCGTAATCGGCAGCGCATTGCCCTGCTCGTCTCCAATCGACATGAGTTGAGTCGTAAACAGCTCCGGGAAAAGGAGAAATTCTGTGTCGTACTCTTGTGCGTTTTTCACGTAGTGCTCAACTTGATTGGCGAAGTCTTCAAAGCTATGTATGGTATGCAGATGATACTGCACAGCGGAAACACGCATTTTCATGCCATTCTTCCTTCCTCAAACGTGATAAGAATCTCTAAGAATAAAATATATCAAAAACAGCCTGTAAAGTCTCGTCATTGGCTGTATGAAAAAAGTCGCCTATCCACTTAGACGGGCGACTCTCTCTCTTATTGGTTGGTGCTCATCCGCAAAACGGTTTTGTAGAGCAGCTCTGTTCCCAGTGCTACGTCTTCATAGGCTGCATATTCTTGCGGATTATGACTGATACCGTCCTTGCAGCGGACAAAAATCATCCCGTAATCACAAACGTAGGAGAGTGCCAAAGCGTCATGGAAAGGACCACTCATCAGCTCGCGCACAGAGGCACCAAGCCTGCTGCTCTCCTCGTGCATGATTGCCTTAATCCAATCGGCACAGTAACGCGGGTCACTATTCGTATCTTCCGTAATGGTATATTGCAATCCACCTTCTACAGCGGCTAGCTCAATCGCCTCGCGCAACGCTTGTTCGCGCTCATCGCGACGCTTCAAATCGATATCCCGCAAATCAATCGAAAAACGCACCCGCTCTGGAATGATGTTGCGCGAATCCGGGAAAACCTCCAAGTGACCGACTGTACCGACTGTTGGCGCTTGTGGATCGAGCTTTGCCAGCTCGTTCACAGCCAAAATTACTTTTGCTGCTCCGACAAGGGCATCCTTTCTCATCGGCATCGGTACAGAACCAGCGTGCCCGGCAAAGCCAGTCAGCTCGACCGTCCACCACAAAGGCCCTGATATCGCAGACACGATTCCAATCGCTTCTTTCGCATCATCGAGAATCGGCCCCTGCTCAATATGCAGCTCCAGATAAGCACCGATGCTGTCTTTTGGATAAATAGACGCTTCCAGACGATCAGGGTCGCATCCAAAATCACTCAGTGCTTGCCTGCGTGTGATCCCGTTTTTATCCGTCCGCTCCAAGTCCGTCGGATCCAGCATGCCGAGAATGCCTTTGGAACCAAACAG
The DNA here is from genome assembly GCF_013284285.1 of Brevibacillus sp. HB1.4B. NCBI lineage: Bacteria > Bacillati > Bacillota > Bacilli > Caryophanales > Paenibacillaceae > Brevibacillus > Brevibacillus sp. HB1.4B. The sequence continues at coordinate 331,515 of NZ_JABSUT010000001.1, read as the reverse complement.
TCCTTTTTGAAATCGGCATCCTTCTTCGTCACAAAACGCAACGACTTCAATAGGCTGTGCAGGCATGAGCCCTTGTTCACTCAACGTCTGGACAACCTCCAGCCCGCCCAATACCCCGATCACACCATCGTACTGACCGCCGTACGGCTGCGAATCGATATGAGAGCCAATCATCAAGATCGGAGCTTGATCATCCTTCCCCGTCATCCGACCAATCAAATTGCCGAAGTCATCGATCCGCGTCTGAAGACCTGCTTCTTCCATCCAGCTACGCACCAACTCTACGCCTGCCCGATCTTCAGCAGACAAAGCGAGTCGACATACACCCGTTTCACCTATTTTCCCGATTTGCGCCAATTGCTCGATTCGTTTTTGCAGTCGTTCTTCATTGATCGCTAGCTTTCTCGCCTTTACGTTCATGCTTGTAAAACCTCCTCATCTTGGCGTTGATAGACGAACTCCCCATCGATCATCGTTTTGTCTACGCGCAGCTCTTTGATACGATCTACCCGCGTTGCCAAAATATCGCCGTCCAGCACCACGAGATCAGCCAGCTTCCCAACTTCAATACTCCCTTTGATCCCCTCCTCAAAACTGGCGTACGCTCCGTTCCAAGTAAACATGCGAATCGCCTCCATGATGCTGACCCTTTGATTTGTCCCCACATCCTGACCTGTTTTACTCACTCGATTAACGGCAGTATGAATCCCAATCAGCGGGTTGAAATCAGTCACGGGACTATCCGACGCTCCTGCCGTAACGATCCCCGCGTCGAACTGATCCCTCGCCGGAAACATATGTCCGACACGCTCTCCGATGTTGGTCACATACGAATCACCGTAATCGTAGATAAAAGCAGGATTCGGGATGGGTACGACGCCTAGCCGAGCCATTCTTGCCAGCAGATCAGGCGCAGATACACCAGCATGTTCAATTCGATGTCGGTGGTTCTCGCGCGGATGCGCTTCTAGTGCCGATTCAAAGCATGTCAGCAGCATGTCAATCGCTCGATCTCCCTGGGCATGAGCGGTAATTTGAAAACCTTTTGCATGTGCCTCTCCCAAAATGGTATTCAACTCGTCCTGTTCATAGTAGAGAATTCCATAATCATCTGGTCGGCTGGTGAACGGTTCACGCATGGCCATCGTGGGCGCAATGCTTGCCCCATCTGTAAAAACTTTCGCGGGTCCGATACGGAACCGAGCATTCCCCGTACCCGTTACCATCCCTGCATCGACCATCTTTCGGACAAAATCATCGGATTGATTCAGCGCACAAATCATTGCGTAGATGCGAACTTTCACGTCACCTTTCTGTACCGCTTTTTGCATCGCCCGATAGTTCTCTGGACCATATCCTCCCGCATCGTGGATGCTCGTAATCCCCGCAGCAACAAAGTCTTTCGAAGCTAATCGCAAACCTTCGATATACTCTACTTCTGTAAAAGCCGCTTTTTCAAATAGGTTCATATGTGCCGTTTCGATGAGGAATCCCGTTAGCTCACCATCTGCATCACGATCAATACGTCCACCTTGGGGATCGGCTGTCTCTCTGTCGTAACCCGCTAAGGCAAGCGCTCTGCTGTTTACGACAGAGTGATGAGCGCACGTCCTCATGACAAAAACAGGATGCGCTGTCGTCACTTCATCCAGCTCGGCGATTGTCGGATAGCGTTGCTCGATCATGAGATTTTCATCGAAACCACATGCTCTCACCCATTCTCCTGCTGGTGTTTTTGCCGCTTGTTCTTTCAGTGCGGTGAGCAGATCATCAATCGACCTGATCCCTCTCGCTTTGCAATCGACTCCCAGTTTGTTCGTACCGTAAATCGTAATATGCAGATGGGCATCGATGAAGCCGGGCAATAGACTCCTCCCTTGCAAATCAATGACGTTTGTATGTGATTGAATCAACTGTTTCACATCTTCACTAGACCCGACAGCAAGAATGCGATTCCCTCTGACAGCCACTGCTTCTGCCACCCGATTCTCATGATCTATCGTGATCACCTGTCCATTGAGAAAAACCATATCTGCCATATAACTGCCCCCTTTAGGAAATGAGTATTAAAGAGTGGGTGTCCCTTCTGTGTTTGCCGCATGACGATTGAGTGCAAAAAGATTCTTCGTCAAAAACGTCACAGTAAACATCACGACGAGATTGACTAGCAATGCCACGACACCAATGTTCAAGTCTTTGACAACGGCTGGCCAATTCGGGAGCATAGTCGCTATCGTCACTTGGAAAATCGTCACATACGCAACAGTTGACACCCCACATAAAATCCCGGCAAACGCACCGTATTTATTTACCCACGGCTTGGCAGGAAGACTAAAAAGCAATGCCGGGAATAACTGTGTGACCAAGCTGTAGCCCATTAATAACAGCGTTACGAGCGTATCTCCCCCACTCATTGCAAAATACAGCGAGATCAACGAGATGACAGGCACTAACCATTTGGCAATGCGGGCGATTTGTGCGTCAGATGTGTGCGGAGCCATGACTTTGTACACATTTTTCGCCAAGAGCGTTGCCCCTGTCATCAATAGCATGGAGCCTGGTACGAGCGCAGTTAACAAGCCTGCTGCTCCAATGATCCCGACTACCCACGGATCGAATGTTTGCAACGACAGACGGAGCAAGGACAAATCACCGTCCGCCCCTTTTAATCCGGGCACTTGCAGAATCGCCGTAAAGCCGACAAAGAGCACAAACAACAGCATCAAGGTATAGAGCGGCAGCATGATTGTATTTTTGCGGAACACATTTGCATTTTTCGCTGAAAACACGGAACCGAACGTATGCGGCCACATGTAAAATCCGAACACCGTGACCAGCACCGTTGAAATATACCAGGAAATACTTAATCCCTCCTTAGGGAACGTCAAGAAACCAGGATTGGAAGCTTGTACGGCTTCAAACATCGGTTGGATACCCCCGTAATAATGAAACGGAAGGTAAAGCCCGAGGAAAACGACGACAAAGAAAATCATGATGTCCTTGATCGCAGCCGTCCAAGCCGAACCGTGAATTCCTGAGATCATGACGTAAATGGTCACAGCAATGACTCCGATCCATATCGCAGCAGCAGGCGAAATCGAGCCATAGGATGCTTCCGACACGATGATCCCCAAGCCTTTGAATTGGAGGACGAGATACGGAATAATCGCAATGACTCCGACCGCTGCGACCAAAATGCCGAGTATCGGACTATTGTATTTGCTTACAAAAAAATCGGATTGGGAGACGAGCTTGTGCTCTTTGGCATACCGCCAAATAGGCGGCAAGAGCCAGTAGGAAATGACATAGGCGAGGGAAATGTAAGAGAGAACGTAATAAGAAGGTGCCCCTTTGGAGTACGCCCAACCACTGCCTCCCAAAAAGGTGAATGTCGTATAAATCTCGCCTGCTACCAGCAAGAAAATAAAGATCGAACCGAATCCTCTGCCGCCAACGGTCCATTGTTCCATATTCATGTCTTTCCCTCGTTGCGCACGAATACCGGAGTAGAAGGACAGCAATAAAAAGGCAAAAATAATGATCAAGGCAATATTCATTGGCCGTCCTCCTTCGTAGCAGGGTCGATTTTGTTGAGGAATGCCATGATGACGGAAGTTAAGACAACCCAGAGAACGATCCAAAATAGGACAAACGGCATGCCTAATACGTAAGGCTCTACCCGATTCACAAACGGAATTCCTCCTAGCATCCCAATGAACGGCAGTACTCCTAGCCAATCCCTCGCTTTCATACGACTCCCCCCAGTTTGCTCGATTTGTCCCATTGCCTGTACACATCCTGGACATGTACATTATTATTATCTAAAAATTCAAATACTTCCTTTGTTCACATGACTAGAAAATGGAACGGTGTTTTGTACAAGTAGCTAAAAGATGATGAAAGCATGGTGAGCGTAATGATTACTGTCCGTGAGCTCATACTAGTTGGTGGCTTTGATGAATCGTCAGTGCTTGCAGGCGCGGACTCTTTAGAGAATGAACTGCTGGGCGTCACCTCGTTTGATTCTCCCGATGGCCACAGGTGGCTGCGTGCTGGTGAATTCGTTCTGACGACAGGTTTTCCATTTCTCTCTCAGCAAAAAACATGTACGAAACGGCTGATAACACTCATCGATGAGCTAGTCACCATCGGCACCCCCGGGCTTGCCATCAAATTAGGTCGGTACATCGAGGACCTTCCTGAAGCTGTTCTCTCCCACGCTACGAAAAAGGCATTTCCCATCCTGTCCTTTCCGATGAATAAAGCTTGGTCGGATGTCATCGTGCCAGTCGTTCAATACATCAATGACAAACAGCGCATCGAGCTGGACAGAACCCATGCCATTTATGAACGGTTTCATCACTATTTAACGGGAGGAGCTCCGATTTCTACTTTGACAGATTTACTGTCCGATACCCTTGATGCTCCTGTATCCATCCATGTCCCCCAGCATAAATGGAAATGGGATTCCTCGCTTGGTTCGTTCCCAGGCGATGATTCATTGGACAAGCTATACGGTCAACGCGCCCCAATTCGACTAACGCAAGAGCCTCTTAGCAGACTAAAAGAAGGCATCCATGTCCGGTGGCTTCTCCACGACCAAATCGTGCAGGGAACCATCATCATTAGACAGCGGGAGCGTGATCTTTACGCGTGGGAAAAAGTCGCCATCGAGCAAAGTGCTGCCCTCTTGTCACTTGAAATGCAGCGACAACGAGCCATCCAGGAAACATTCCAGCGTTTTCGCAATGATTTTTTGCAACAACTCGTCAGTGGCCAGATCGTCTCACATGAAATGCTCATGCGAAAGGCGGATGAAGTTGGCTGGGAGTTGTCCGATCACTATATCGCGATGATCGTAAGCTCCTCCCCTCATGACAAAACCGGCATGGAACTTTGGCAAGAAAACCATCATCTTCTGAACGCGTTGCACAGCTTTTTTTCCTCAAATGAGGCGATTCTGTATGGTTTGGATCAGGAAAATCGTGTCCTCTTGCTCGTACCTATGCCTATTCATGCCCCCACTGAACCGCTCTCGCAATGGCTGCAGGAACAGTGCTTAAAGACGGTCACCAAGCAATTGGATCAACCCGTCTTTGCAGGAATTGGGCGATATCATCCTGAGCGAGAAGGCATCGTTCGTAGTTATCGGGAAGCGCTGATCAGCTTGCGAACTGCTCTCCATTCTACAACCCCAGCCAACGTCTCTTCTCTTCACATCAAAAGCTACCACGACTTAGGACTTGAGCGAATCATGTATGCAAACGATCCAGCGACAGAAGCCCAAACGTTTGCAGAAGAATGTCTGGGCAAAATTCAAAGCTATGATCGAGAAAAGAACGGACAGCTCTTGCAAACCTTGCAAGTGTTTTTGCAAGCGGATGGGAATTACGCGGAAGCCGCGCGTCGTTTGTATGTCCATAAAAATACAATCAAATACCGCATCCAGCTCATCCGAGAGTGGACTGGATTGAATGCGGAAAACGGGCACGATCAAATGCTTCTGCGCATCGCCATAACTGCACATGTCATTGGGCATCGCCTTTAATCTTGGTATAATGAATGGGAAAGCCAGGTAGGAGGAACAACAGATGAATGAATGGTTGAATAAACCCGTGAAGACGATACAGAGACCAAAGAAACGAGGCACGGTAGAATACATAGATGACCAGTATATCGTGGTGTTCTTTACTTCCCCCCGAAAAGAGCGCGTTGTTTTCTCTAGCAAGGAAGCCTTCCTTACTAAAATCGAATTCGTGGAAGACCCCGTAACATGAGAAAAAGCCCCTGACTTCTGCACGATTTGTGCGAAGCCAAGGGCTTTTTATATGTGCGTAGGCAGCTTACGCGTAATGCTCATCACGCAGGCGTTTGATTTCATCGCTCTCCAGATACTCGTCATATGTCATCATTTTATCAATGACACCCTTCGGCGTGAACTCAATGACCCGGTTCGCAATGGTTTGAACGAACTGGTGGTCATGAGATACGAACAGAAGTGTACCGTCGAATTCAATCAAGCCGTTATTCAATGCAGTAATGGATTCCAAATCCAAGTGGTTCGTCGGTTCGTCCATGATCAATACGTTGGCACTCGCCAGCATCATCTTGGACAGCATGCAACGAACTTTTTCTCCCCCGGACAATACGTTTGACTTTTTCAGCGCTTCATCTCCAGAGAACAACATGCGACCGAGGAATCCACGAATGAATGTCTCGTCTTGATCTTTGGAGTATTGGCGCAGCCAGTCAACCAGGCTCAAATCGGAGCTAAAGTACTCCGCATTGTCTTTTGGGAAGTACGCTTGGGAAGTCGTAACGCCCCATTCGAAAGAACCGCTATCAGGCTGAACTTCGCCCATCAAAATTTGGAAGAAGGTTGTTTTCGCCAGCTCATTTGGTCCGACAAAAGCAACTTTGTCCCCTTTGTTGATGGTGAGGTGAAGGTTTTCAAACAGTTTTTCGCCTTCAATCGTCTTGCTCAAGCCCTCGATGGCTACGAGGTTTTTACCCGCTTCACGCTCTGGCTTGAAGTTGATGAACGGATACTTACGGCTGGAAGGACGAATGTCTTCCAACGTAATTTTCTCCAACAGCTTTTTACGCGAAGTCGCCTGCTTGGACTTGGAAGCATTCGCAGAGAAACGCGCAATAAACTCTTGCAGTTCCTTCATTTTTTCTTCTTTCTTCTTATTCTGGTCACGAACCATTTTCAGTGCCAATTGGCTGGATTCGTACCAGAAGTCGTAGTTACCCACGTACATTTGGATTTTGCCAAAGTCAATATCCGCAATGTGCGTACACACCTTGTTCAGGAAGTGACGGTCATGGGATACAACGATGACGGTGTTTTCATAATCCGCCAGGAAGTTTTCCAACCAACGAATCGACTCGATGTCCAAGTGGTTCGTAGGCTCATCGAGAAGCAGGATGTGTGGATTACCAAATAGGGCTTGCGCCAACAGAACACGTACCTTCTCCGTACTAGAGAGGTCTTTCATCTGCTTGTCGTGCAAGTCAGTCGGGATACCAAGACCGATCAGCAAGCTAGCTGCATCTGCTTCGGCCATCCAGCCGTTCAGCTCTTCGAATTCTCCCTCCAATTGGGACGCGCGATTGCCGTCTTCCTCAGAGAAATCTTCTTTCATGTAGAGAGCGGTCTTCTCTTCCATGATCTCGAACAGGCGCTTGTGGCCCATAATTACCGTTTTCAACACTTCGTACTCGTCGAATTCAAAGTGGTTCTGCTTTAATACAGCGATACGCTCGCCCGGTGTCACCGAAACGTGACCACTCGTCGGATCGATCTCTCCGGAGAGGATCTTCACGAAGGTAGACTTCCCTGCACCGTTCGCACCGATGAGGCCGTAACAGTTACCTGGGGTAAACTTAATGGATACATCTTCAAACAGTGCGCGCTTACCGTAGCGCAGCGTCACGTTCTGAGTGCTTATCATCGTCGCAATACCTGCCTTTTTTGAATCGTTCAAACACTTATCTTACCAGAGATGACCTCATTTTGCAAAAGGTAAACGATTTCGCACACAGCAAAAATCACTTGATTCATGAAAATCCTTTTCACAGGGAAAACTACCATGGCAATCCAATGGGAAGGAGGCAAAGAAATGTCCAAGCAAAACGGTGTCAAAAATGAGATGGGAAAGAAAGAAAACCCTTCGCAAACCCGTAGATCGAACACAATTAGCAAAGAACAGACACGCTCCAAGCAACGTGGCGAGTAGAGAGTGCCTCCAGCAAAAACCGGCCTGCGGCAAATGCAGACCGGTTTATTTGCAATCAATCGGATCAAACACTGGCCTGCAACGGAACGAGTGAAGGGCGATGTGTCTGTAGAGGCTGTGAATCCACATAGATCGATACATTGTGCAACGTCACATACACAATGCTCTCCTCTTCTACGTTCAACTCCATAAAACGCTGCCTGCTCATCTCTGCCTCAAAAACTTCATCCGTGTCCAAACGTTTCAGGTCCAGGCGAACGATCGGACCCAAGAGCGAAATATGGTTAATTTCGGCCTGAACAGATCTGGCAGACTTCCCCTCTGGCGGTCGCAACGATATCTCTACATCATGTGGTCGCATGTATCCAACAGCGGGAGCCTCCACCGCTTTATCCTTCCAATCTGTCTCGAACTCTGCTTCGCCGAGCTTGATTTTGCCATTTTGGATTCGTCCGTGAAACAAATTGACCCGCCCCAGAAAGCTGTACACAAACGGATTCGCCGGATGGTGATAAATTTCTTCGGGCGATCCTACCTGCTCCACTCGCCCTTCATTCATCACAACTACCTGATCCGCCAATTCCATCGCTTCCTCCTGATCGTGCGTGACGAACAGAATCGTCAGCCCGAGCTTCCCGTGCAGATGACGGAGCCAGCGACGCAGCTCCTGTCTCACTTTCGTATCCAAAGCGCCAAACGGTTCATCCAGCAGCAAAAATTTTGGTTCCACTGCCAATGCCCTCGCCAATGCGACACGTTGGCGCTGACCACCGGATAGCTGTGAGGGATAGCGATGTGCGAGACCTTCTAGCTGAACGAGCTTTAACAGCGAATGAACCTTTTCACTGATTTCCTCCTTGCTCGGTCGTGTTTTGCGGGAGCGAACGGACAACCCAAACGCAATGTTGTCAAAAATGTTCATATGCCGAAACAAGGCGTAATGCTGAAAAACAAATCCAACCTGCCGCTCGCGCACGTCGCGATTCGTATTATCCTCTCCGTGAAAAAGGATGCTTCCCTCCTGCGGTTGTTCCAGTCCAGCGATGAGACGCAAAAGCGTCGTCTTTCCCGATCCGGAAGGCCCGAGAAGTGCTACGAGTTCGCCTTCCGGGATATGCAGATTCACATTTTTCAACGCCGTAAAGCTTTTATATGACTTCGTAATGTTCACTACCTCGATACTCATCCGGCTCTCTCTCCTGTCACGTCGTAGTGTTGTTCCTCATCCAGCTTTGCTTGCCGCTCGGTTTTCCACTCGATCAAGCTTTTCAGAATAAGCGTCACCAAGGCTAAGGCAGCAAGCAAGGTGGCTACCGCAAAGGCAGCAGCGAATTGATATTCGTTGTAGAGAATCTCCACATGCAACGGGAGCGTATTGGTCATGCCACGGATATGACCGGAAACGACGGATACTGCCCCGAATTCACCCATGGCGCGGGCATTACACAAAATGACCCCGTACAGGAGTCCCCATTTTACGTTTGGCAGCGTGACGCGTAAAAATGTTTTCCAGCCGCTTGCTCCGAGCGAGACTGCTGCTTCCTCCTCGTCTCTTCCCTGTGCTTCCATGACCGGAATCAGTTCACGAGCGACGAACGGGAAGGTAACAAAGGTGGTCGCCAGCACGATACCGGGAACTGCGAAAATGATTTGTAAGTCCCATGCCGCAAGCAAGGGCGCCGCCACACCTTGACTCCCAAACAAGAGGACAAAGATTAGACCCGCAATGACTGGAGACACGGCAAATGGCAAGTCTATCAACGTAAGCAACACATTTTTTCCCGGGAACGAAAACTTGGCTATTGCCCATGCTGCAGCGATCCCGAACGTCACATTCAGCGGTACACTAATGGCAGCGACAAGCAAGGTGAGCTTGACAGCGGATAACGTTTCCTCCTCTGTAATGGACGCCACGAACACCTCCGCCCCTTGCCGAAACGCTTCTGTAAAAACAGCTACTAGCGGTAGGATCAAAAACAAGCCGAGGAAGAGCAAGGCCACGATAATCAGTGTCCATCGGATATAGGCCGGCTCCGTCAAATGCTTCATACGTGATACCTCCTAACGGGCCGCATCGAATTTATTGATTTTCCATTGCAAGTAGTTGATGACCAACAGCATGACAAAGGAAATCACTAGCATGACCGTTGCAATTGCCGTAGCGCCCGCATAGTCAAACTGTTCCAGCTTGGTCATAATCAAGAGGGGCACAATTTCTGTTTTCAACGGCATGTTCCCGGAGATGAAAACAACGGAGCCATACTCACCCAGTGCTCTAGCAAAGGCGAGCGCAAAACCCGTAATGATCGCCGGTAACAGATGCGGCAAAACCACCCGCCAAAATGTGTTCCATCGAGTAGCACCCAACGTAGCTGCCGCTTCCTCCATTTGCAAATCCCAATCCTGCAACACAGGCTGGACCGTTCTGACGACAAAAGGAAGACCGATGAATGTCAGTGCAACCCATATACCGATGGGAGTGTACGCTACCTTGATCCCCCACTCCGCCAGGTACTGCCCGATCCAGCCATTTTCAGCGTAAATAGAAGTCAGGGCAATCCCGCCTACCGCGGTAGGTAAAGCAAATGGCAGATCAACTATGCCGTCAATGATCCGCTTCCCCGCAAACTGATAGCGTACCAACACCCATGCTACCAAGACACCAAACACCGCATTGAGACAAGCCGCGAAAAGAGAAGTCATAATACTCACACGAATAGAGGCAAGGACCCTCGTATCCATAATCGTCCCTATGAATTGCTCCCAACTCATCGCCGAAGCTTTTAAAAACAAGACAGACAGAGGGATCAGCACCAGAAGACTCAAGTAGATGATTGTATAGCCCATGGTCATGCCAAAGCCTGGCAAAAACCCTCTGTTGCGGAATGATTTTCTCATGAAGGTAACTCCTCTGAGGAAAGTGTACGTCTATGGTTTATAAAGTTGATCGAAGACGCCTTGATCTGCAAAATGAGTCTTTTGTGCTTTCGTCCAACCACCAAATAACTCATCGATGGTAAACAATTGGATGTCAGGGAATGCCGGTGTATGTGCTTGGAGCACTTCCTGCGAACGAGGGCGGTAGTAATGCTTGGCTGCGAGCTCTTGGCCTTTTTTGGTATACAGGAACTGGAGGTATGCTTCTGCTACTTCTTTTGTCTTGTGCTTGTCAGCGTATTTGTCAACGATGGTTACAGGTGGTTCAGCCAAAATGCTCAAGGACGGATTCACAATCTCAAACTTGTCTTTCCCTAGTTCATTGACAGCGAGATACGCTTCGTTTTCCCACGCAATTAGCACATCCCCAATGCCACGCTCGACAAACGTAGTGGTCGAACCACGTGCCCCAGAATCGAGGACGGGTACATTTTTAAACAATTGTGCAACGAATTCTTGTGCCTTCGCTTCATCCCCACCATTTGTCTTCAAGGCATAACCCCAGGCAGCCAAGTAATTCCATCTGGCTCCCCCAGACGTTTTCGGATTCGGTGTGATCACGGATATACCAGGCTTGATCAAATCATCCCAATCTTTGATTTGCTTCGGATTGCCTTTCCGCACGAGAAACACAATCGTGGAGGTGTAAGGCGAGCTGTTGTCCGAGAGTTTCTTTTGCCAATCGGCAGGAATCAGACCGCGTTCGGCAATCGCGTCAATATCATAAGCGAGGGCAAGGGTGACTACATCTGCTTCCAAACCATCGATGACGGAGCGGGATTGCTTGCCTGAACCGCCATGTGATTGCTTGATCGTCACGGTTTGACCAGTCTTTTGTTGCCACTCTGAGGCAAACTCCTTGTTGATATCTTGGTAAAACTCTCGCGTCGGATCGTAGGAAACATTGAGCAGCTCTACCGTAGAGTTGCTGCCCACCGCTCCATTACCTGTTTCTGCTGGTGCAGCAGCCGAGCAGCCTGCCAAAGCAGCTGCCATAGCAACCATTCCTACGCGTTGCAGGATCGTCTGGACCTTGCCTTTCGTGGTTTTCATACAGCTCACCTTCACTCCTCTTCTAATCTATAGTATTTTACTCGGAATACTCTGTTATTGAAGATTATACCTGCCTTTTTACTCCTGTCAACGATATTTCCATCTACCCTATGCTAGGCAGGTAGGCCACGTTCAAATGTTACTTGCCCATCCAACAAATTTGGGCCCGCCCGTTCTGACATTTTCAAAAAAATAAGCCTTCCCGTTGAATGGGAAAGCTTTTTCGATCAGACTGTGACACTGGGATATTTTATCCGGTCAAAAGCAAAAAGATCGGCGTCCGAATGACTTCCTTTGGTAATCAGATCACTGATAATTTGCGCGCCGATAGTCGAATAGACGGTTCCATTCCCACCGTAGCCTAGTGTGAACAAGCAATGCGGATAGCCTTCCTGCTCCCCAAAAAGCGGGAGTCCGTCATGGGTATCGACAAAAGTCGCTCCCCAATAATATTCGGCTCGCATTGGAATCTCTGGAAATAACTCTTGAATCTTTGCGAGCAAATGATCCCGCTTTTTCAGACTGGAAGCCTCCTTCTTTTGTAAGTCGTTCAACGGCTCATCCAGTCCTCCGACAATGATTCTCCCTTCCGAACAAGTACGGATATACAAATAGGGACGGGCTGTTTCCCAGATTAAACATGCTTGCGGCCAACCTGGAAATGCATCGACTTGATTGGTCACGATGGAAAACGAGCTGGAAATCACAGCGTTGGCGTTGCGCTTCATGGATTGTGCCTCGTAGCCAGTGGCAAACACGGCACGCCTGCACTTGATTGTGTACCCATTATTGGTGTAGACCAAAAGCCCTCCGTCCTGCACTTTTTGATGCACGACTTCCGTGTTTTCGTAAACACGCATCCCTTTTTTCACAGAGTGGGCGATCACACCGTTGGCAAATTTGTACGGATTGAGCTCCGCATCTCCCTTGGAATAAATAGCCCCTGCCCTCGAAAAAGAGAATCGCTTCTCTATATCCGGTCGCTCCAAATAGGTGACTGGAAAGCCAAACTTCCTCAATAACTGGTACTCTGTCCTCAAGCTCTCTGCATCAGCTGGTTCACTGGCATAATACAAGCTGTCACGTCTTATGTAATCTGGAGATTGATCTAGCTGCCCAGAGATGTTTTCCAATTCATCAACCGCCTGCCGCGTCAGTTCGTAAAAACGAACTCCTTTTTGCTCACCGAACGAATGGATACAGGCTGTTAACGTTTTATCGTTGCATATTTGCAACAAACCGGTGTTAGCGCTGCTGCTGCCCCCACTCACCCGCCGTTTATCCACGAGGATGACATCCACATCATGCTGCTTCAAATAATAGGAAACGAGTGCTCCTGCCTCACCGCCGCCAATGACCAGAACGTCACACTTCACGTCCTCGGTCAGTGCGGGATATAGGGGTGGCGCTGGCAATGTTTCTGGCCAATACAGTTTTCCGGTCACGAATATCATCAGCAAGTCCCCTCAGGCTGAAAGTATCAATACGGACGTTACTTCAATTCTCAACCATAGGATAACCAACACGCCAACAGGCATCCGCTCCCCTATCGCACAATTCATTGGTGATACGTTATGATGGGTGTCAGAAGGAGTGATTGCGCTTGACTACGGTATACGTAAAGCTTCCGCATGAAAATGCAGTTGTTCGAGAAATCGCTGGGACGGATGAACTACAGGATCTGGTGGATGGTGATTATGAGGTAGTGGAAGATGATCATCTAGAGGGTATCTCTCTCGTTGTGAATGAAGATGCCCGCGGGGTACAAGCGAACAATTTCCCCATCACATCAGATGGTTTTTTAGACTGGGTCTATGGACCTTGCGTATTCGTCAAAGCAAATGGACGTTCGCTGACAGCTGACGATCTTTCGAGAATCGACCAGTTTTTATCCGCCAAAGGATGAGGATTTGATCAAAACAATGACCCCTGACGGATCAGCTTACGTCCATTTACACGGCTGATGATCAGGGGTCTTGTATTTTTACTCGATAGAACTAGCTCTTGATACCGCTGCTGCCGAAGCCGCCCGCTCCTCTTTCTGTTTCATCCAGCTCATCGACTACTTCGAACTGTGCGACTGGAACGATTGCAATGACGCCCTGTGCAATCCGGTCGCCTTTTTTGATCAAGTAGCTATGTGCATCGACTTCTTGTTCAACGGTTACTTCGTTTTCGCTAGCGCCCAGACATACCTTGCCACTTTTTCCGGATGCGATTCGAATGTTATCGATCAGGACACATACTTCACCGCGATAGCCTGCATCAACAGTCCCTGGTGCATTGGACAAGCGCAGCTTTGTTTTTGCACTGATCCCGGAGCGAGGGCGCACTTGCAATTCAAATCCTTCTGGAAGCGCGAACGCCAAGCCAGTTGGAACTTTTGCAGATTGGCCAGGGGCAATCAATGTATCCTCTACCGCGACCAGATCAAAGCCCGCGTCCATTGCTCTCGCGTACGCTGGGATCACGGCGTCTTGGTGGAGCTTTTTAATTTTCACCTGTGTAACCAGGCGCTCATTTGTCATGTTCATGTAATGGTCTCTCCTCTATAGCGTTTCAGCTGATTACCATTCATAGTGTACAGGATGCGTCCACTTCCAGCAAGAAGCACCGATTTTCATAAAAACCTCACAAATCCCTTTCTTTTTCAGCGCTTTTAACAATGGAATGTGATATAATCACCGTTGCATCTAAAATCACAATTGAAAAGAAAGGTGGAATTGTACCTTGCAAGTACAAAAACCATATCGCATTTTGTTGTATTACAAGTATACTCCTATTGAAAATTATGAGGAGTACGCAGCCGAGCACTTGCAATTTTGCAAGGATAACGGGCTGAAAGGGCGAATTATCGTAGCTCCGGAGGGCATTAATGGAACCGTATCCGGCACGATTGAACAAACCGACGCCTACATGGAATATGTGCGAAAAGATCCACGTTTTAGTGATATGTGGTTTAAAATAGATGAGTCGGAAGAGCATGCATTCAAAAAAATGTTTGTGCGCCCGAAACAGGAGCTCGTAACCTGGCGTTTGGAGGAAGATGTTAATCCGAATGAACTAGTCGGCACCTATCTGAACCCAAAAGAATGGCACGAAATGATGCAGGAAGAAGACGTCGTGATCCTTGACGGTCGCAACTATTACGAATACGATTTGGGACATTTCCGTGGTGCGATTCGCCCAGAAGTGGATTCATCCCGAGAGTTCCCTGAGTGGATTCGTGAAAACATGAGCCAGTTCAAGGATAAAAAAGTCCTCACCTACTGCACAGGCGGTATTCGTTGCGAAAAGCTGACAGGTGTCTTGCTGCAACAAGGTTTTGAAAATGTTTACCACCTTGAGGGCGGAATTGTCACGTATGGAAAAGATCCAGAAGTCCAAGGGCGTCTGTGGGATGGAAAATGCTACGTATTTGACGAGCGTATCTCTATTCCGATCAACCATACCGAAGAAGACGTCGTGATTGGACGCTGCCACTACTGCGGTACTGTGGAAGACCGCTATCTCAACTGCGCCAACCCATTCTGCAACAAGCAGCACTTCTGCTGCCCAGAATGTGAGACAAAATTCAAGCGTTCTTGCTCCGACGAATGCCGCGAGCACCCTCGCAACCGTTATGTAGAAGCAGAAGAAAAAGCAAAGCTAGAAACTGCTGGATCAAACGCTTAAACAGCATACACGACCGAACAAGCTGATTCTTACGTAGAGTCAGCTTGTTTTTTTATAGGCAAAAGGCTCACCCTTCTCTTCCTCCCTTTTCCATCCCTTCTCCCTTTTGCCTGAATTTGGTACTATAATAAAAATCAAATCATTCGAAAAAGGGGATAAATCATGTCATTGATTCATCAAACAAGCATTCTCGAATGGCAAGCTGCAATGACAGCTGGAACTACGACTTCGCGGGAACTGACTCTCGCCTTTTTACAGCGGATTGCCACCTACAACAAACAAGGCATCCGAATCAATGCCATTTGTGAACTGAATCCAGATGCACTGGCGATCGCAGAGTCACTGGATCGGGAACGAGCGGTGTCTGGCAGTCGCGGGCCGCTTCACGGAATCCCTGTGCTGATCAAGGATAACATTGCGACATCTGACAAGATGCACACGACAGCTGGAGCTCTAGCTTTGGCTGATTCATTTGCCTCTGCGGACGCATTTGTTGTGACTAGGCTCCGAGAGGCGGGCGCCGTCCTTTTAGGGAAAACCAATCTGACGGAATGGGCTAACTTTGTCTCCAATAACATGCCGGATGGCTACAGCTCGCGTGGTGGACAAGTGTTGAACCCATACGGTCCTGGTGTACTCGATGTCGGCGGGTCTAGCTCGGGTTCAGCTGCTGGTATTGCCGCAGGTTTTGCCGTTGTGGCAGTCGGTACTGAGACTTCCGGGTCGATTCTCCACCCAGCCGAGCAGAATTCACTCGTGGGAATCAAACCTACTGTTGGCTTAATCAGCCGTTCCGGTATCATCCCGATTTCCCATAGCCAAGACACAGCCGGACCGATAGCGAGAACCGTGACAGATGCAGCTATTTTGCTTGGTGCGCTTACTGGTATAGATGCAAATGATCCGGTGACTGGAAAAAGCGAGGGTCTCGCGTATACCGATTACCTCACCTTCCTCGATGCAGATGGATTGCGGGGCGCACGCATCGGCGTTGTACGCTCAAGCTTTTTGGCTGAGTGTGTAGCCGACGAAATCGCCTTGTATGAAGCAGCTATTGAAAAACTCAAAGAAGCTGGCGCAACTGTCATAGATGCGGTCACCATTCCGACAGAAAATGCCGAATGGGACATACATGTGCTCGTGCATGAATTCAAGGTTGGGGTAAATGCGTACTTAAAAACCTTACCAGCCTCCTCCCCGATCCGCTCCTTACAGGATGTTATTGCTTTTAATCGGGCACATGAGGAACAAGCCCTGCTTTACGGGCAAGAGCTGCTGGAAGAATCCGAGCAAACAAGTGGTACACTGACTGAGCCGGAGTATCTGGCTAATCGCCTATTCGATTTGGAAATGTCACAGAAACAAGGCCTTGATGCTGTTATGAAGGAGCACGAACTCGATGCCCTCTTGTACCCCGGCAGTACGGGTTATGCTATCCCTGCCAAAGCTGGTTACCCTTCGATTACGGTTCCAGCTGGCTATACTTCCGCGGGCAAGCCATTTGGCATCATGCTGACCGGATTGGCATTCCAGGAACCTACTCTACTTCGCCTGGCCTACGCTTACGAGCAAGCAACTCGACTACGTGTAGCTCCGAATATGACGAAAGCGTAAAGGAAGCACAGAATGAACCGATATTACGGACTTTTTATTGGCACAGCAATCCCTTTCAAACACCTGAAGAAAATCATTCGCAAATTCAACTATGATTACTATGACAAAACCAGTCCTGAACGAAAGCAGCAATTTATCCAAATTATCCCAAAATTCCACATCAGCCACTCTCATGATCCACACCATTGGCTAGCGTGTATCATGGTGGAACCAGCGTTTTTGAACAGATTTTTAGAAATCATAAACAACCTAGATTTCACTTTCATCCTTTGTCAATATCGGCACGGTCATTTTCAAACGATGATGAATGAAAGCGAGTATAGCGTTACTAGCTTTCGCTCCTTGGAAGATGTCGTGTATTTAGTATTAGAAGATGAAGATGATATCGATAGGAGATTCGCTAAAAAACTGCTCACGCTCCCACTCGAAAAACAATTTGCCTCAGCTCCCGGAATCAAAACGAGCGAAGATTATCAGCATCTGCTAGATACATGGGTAAAGGAAGTACTCGCCTATCCAACAAAAAACGCATGAGGCCTTTTGGCCCATGCGTTTTTCAATCTCTACATCGTTTTGCTTTCTTGCTCCGCTTTACCGAGTCGATCCTGGAACAGCTTGCTCAATTGACCGATATTTACTTCCCATTCCTCATCCTTGTAATAAACAGTCGCTTTGGATTCGCCTTTTTTGCCTACGATACGAATACTCGTTGTCTTCACTTCATAGGTACCATCTTCCTTGAAGGAAATATCGGCATCCTTAAGCTCTTTGTCCAAGACGGGTGTAATCGTCTTATCGACGACTTCCTGTGTAGCTACGGCTGCTTGACGTCCCATTTGGATCACTTCTTCAGGACTGAATTGGAAAAACAACACGAGCACAACACCAATAATAGCAGCCAGCGAAATAATTCGAATGATACTTCGCACCACCCATTGGGCAGCCATGATAATGATTATGATACCTAGCGCAATCGGCCAGTAATCTTTGATCAGTTGAAGTATTTGGTCCACATTTATCCCTCCTTCGATTTCAGTCTCGCCAAAAAATATCGAAACCTAATCTTCTTACAGAAAAAAACCGTCTCAACAAAGCGGACGGAATCGCAAAAAATGGGTTCTCTCTCACTAATTCTCGTAAAAAAAGCAAACTCCTGCTCTCATTTTCAATCGTTTTAAACGAATAATTGACATCTTCTTCATCTTTTATCCATAATAGGAATCCGAGAAAAAATGAAAACGGGTGAAAAGGGATGAAACAAAATCTGTATGATCAACTGGATTTTTATCAGGACTATCAAAAGCTCCGTCTGTCCGGTCAATCGGAGAATGATTTGATCGAACAGCCTGCCTTTCGGGGTTGTCTCCCCTCCCTAAAAGGATTGCGTGTACTCGACCTCGGATGTGGTGGCGGACAGTTTGCCAAGTACTGTGTGGAGCAAGGAGCACGAGAAGTGATCGGTGTTGATCTTTCCCACAACATGTTAGAGTATGCCCGGACGAATAACAGCCATGAGAACATTCAATATCTACAAAGCTCCCTGGAGGACATTGAGCTTGCCGATCATGACTACGATCTCATTACGAGCTCTCTCGTCATGGACTATGTTCGTGACTATGAGCAAGTGATCAACAAAGTAAGCCGCGCCTTGCGCAACGGAGGACATTTCGTTTACTCTACACTCCATCCGCATATTACTGCTCGCAAAAAGGTCGAGGGCTGGGTACGCGACGAAGAAGGACAGAAGCATTTCTGGCCCTTGGACAACTACCTGGAAGATGGAGAACGTGAAATGCAAATGATGAACGGCAGAAAGGCCCTTTTTTACCACCGCTCCATGTCCACTGCTGTCAATACGTTAATCCAAGCGGGGCTTACCCTGCAAAAGATCATCGAGCCAACCTGCACGCCAGAAGGACTCTGCTTGCAGCCGCATCAGATTTCCGAAGTAAGAAGACCGACATTTATTATTTTCAAGACACAAAAGACTTTGAAATGAATGAACAAAAGCCCGGAGGAATGATCCGGGCTTTCATAAACATTATGGTTTTCTTATTTCGATTTCATTTTCATCCAGACCTTTCGCATAGTACTCATCCTGGATATGCTCCGGCACCATACTCCCACCCGTCGCCCATACGATGTGAGTCGCCTTTTTCATTTTTTCCGTTAGACCTTGCTTCGCCAAATAGTGACGCCCTATCTCCTGCTGAAACAATCTAACAGGTCCTGGCATGCCAGCCAATGCAGACGGCTCCAATCGAATGGATTCGTGATCGCGCAACGCACGTAACAAAGCGTATAGCTCCTCGTCGTCCACTGTAAACAAGCCACTCAGTAGGTTCTCCATCATTTTTCCTACCAATCGGGAAGGTCGACCAACTGCCAGACCATCCGCCTCTGTCTTGTTGTCTATCCCGAAATCTTGAACGGAGACTTTGTCATGCAGGCCTGTCATTAACCCTAGCAGCATGCAGGGAGAATGAGTTGGTTCCGCAAAAAAGCAATGAACATGATCACCATAAATGAGCTTTAACCCGTACGCTACACCACCAGGACCACCACCAACTCCACACGGAAGGTAGACGAACAGCGGATGATCACGATCTACTTTTATTTGTTGTTCCTCTAGTTGCCTTTTCAATCGTTTTGCCGCTACTGCATAGCCGAGGAATAATCGCTTGGAGTTCTCATCATCGATGAAATAGCAGTTCGGATCGGCTTCTGCCTGCTTCCTGCCCTCTTCCACCGCTTTTCCGTAATCGGATGCGTACTCCACAACCTGGACTCCTTTTGCCCGCAGCAATTCCTTTTTCCATGCTTTAGCGTCCGCTGACATGTGTACGGTGACTTGAAAACCAAGCTTCGCACTGATAATCCCGATGCTCAAACCGAGATTTCCTGTCGAGCCTACCGCAATGGAATAACGGGAAAACAGTTCCCGCAACGCATCCGAAGCCAAAATGGCATAATCATGGTCCGGTTGCAGCATCTGATGCTTTTGTGCCAATTCTTCTGCATGTGCCAGCACCTCGTAGATGCCGCCACGCGCTTTGATGGAACCGGCAATAGGCAAATGGCTGTCGCATTTTAACCAGAGATTCCCCTGAATATCCGACGCAAAGCGAGACTCTAGGTGCTTTTTCATCTCTTTTATCGGTACGAGTGGGGACTCGATCAGTCCACCAGCTTCTCTCGTCTCGGGAAAAGCCACTTGAATGAACGAGCCAAAGCGTCGCAAGCGTTCTTCTGCATCCTGGACTTCCTCTGGTGTAACAGAGAGAGTTGCTTTTGCGATCTCATCATAGCTAGGGTTCGTCCAGAAAACTTCATCCGTCTCCATCATGTTAGGAAGAAGCGGATATTTCTTTTTCCACTCCTCCATTGTTAGTCCTTCCACCTTTTCATTGTTTCCCATCTTGAACGAGCCCCCTATTCTTCCTTCCACTCATCTTTGTTATTATATCGAAATAGTGCGAAACTTCTTTAGGAAAACCAAATAAAAATTACTGATGAATCCACTCATTTGATACAATGGTCGTTAAAGAAGTTGACTGTAACAAAAAGGAAAGTGATAACATGTATCGCTATACCATATGCTTTCTCAAACATAGAAATGGAATCCTCATGCTGAATCGCAACAAATCACCGTTGATGGGGCTATGGAATGGCGTAGGCGGTAAACTAGAGCACGATGAGACTCCAATGGACAGTGTTCTTCGCGAGGTTCGGGAAGAGACGGGCATTTTGCTAGAAAAAGCTTGCTACAAAGGAATTGTCTCTTGGCTCGTCGATGGAATGGAAACGGGTGGTATGTATGCATTTCTCGCTCATCTTCCAGAAGACTACGAGCGCTCTCAAACCCCACAGGTAGTGGATGAAGGCATACTTGACTGGAAAGAGCTAGCGTGGATCTTGGACCCCGACAATGCTGGCGTCCCAGAAAACCTTCCCATGTTTTTACCATACATGTTGGAAGAAGCTGACCCTTGTCAGCATTCCTTTACGTACGAAAATAACCAGGTTATCAACTATGAAACAGCTCCATTGCCAAAGCCGGTAACAACTTGAATCGGAGGAGAAACACAGATGGAAATTCGCAAGCTTGCCACACAGGAACAACCACCAATGGATTTACTCTTATTGGCTGACCCCTCTGTCAGATTGGTGAAAGATTATTTACAAAGAGGTCACTGCTATGTCACTGTTCTGGAGAATAGCATCGTAGGTGTCTACGTCTTGATTCCAACCAGACCGGATACGATTGAACTCGTGAATGTTGCCGTCGATGAGGCCTATCAAGGCAAGGGCATTGGCAAAAAGCTCGTTCTTCATTCCATTGAAGTAGCCAAATCTCTCGGTTATAAGACGATCGAGGTCGGAACAGGGAATTC
This sequence comes from Brevibacillus sp. HB1.4B, assembly GCF_013284285.1. Classification (NCBI taxonomy): domain Bacteria; kingdom Bacillati; phylum Bacillota; class Bacilli; order Caryophanales; family Paenibacillaceae; genus Brevibacillus; species Brevibacillus sp. HB1.4B. The sequence continues at coordinate 310,100 of NZ_JABSUT010000001.1, read as the reverse complement.
TAGCGTGGGTCAGCTCGCCCTTTATCAAAAGTGTGGCTTTCGGATGAATTGGATCGATCGAGACTTTTTCTTGCGGCATTATGAGGAAGAGATTTACGAAAACGGGATTCAAGTGGTAGATATGGTTCGCCTCTCTCAAGATATTTGAGAAGATTGTCTAGAAACAGTGTGAACCAAATGAGTATACATAATTTATATTATGTTATCTTTTTATAGGAAAAGGTGATGCCAGGTGATCACGCATTTTTCTAAATTAACCTTAAAAACTGTGTCCATCCAAGGGGTACACCAGGTTTACGCAGACCGTCTCGGCTTTCCGATTTCATCTCAATCAGACAAACAGATTACGTTTCAAGTCACACCCGATTTTCGTTTAACCTTTGAAGAAGTGTATGAACCGATTTCCCCCGCCCATATTGCTTTTCAAGTGCCTTATTCCCTATTTCATGAATCAGCGAAAAAGATCAAAGAATCTGGTCTTTTGCTTGTTCGATGGGAGGATGGGCATGACATTGATCAAGAAAAAGGACGGATGAACCTGTATTTTCGCGATGGAGACGGGAATCTTCTTGAGATTATTGCCCACGAGTATGTGTCAGAAGAGGTCGTCCTGCCATCCACTCCCCTACACATTCTATATTTACGAGAAGTGGGCTGTCCTGTGGAAAGTGTGCCTGTTTTTACGCAATGGCTTAAATCGAATATAAGCCTGAAAACCTATGAGGATGGCGAAATTTTTAACTTCGTCATCGGAGGTACGGCGCATATTGTAGCCACATGGAAAAACAGGCCCTGGATTCCCATTGCAATGAAAGCGTTGCCACCGAAAATGCACGTCACTTTTGGAACACCTGACCAAGCGTTTCTGCAAAAAGTGCGGAGACGCTTTGAAAAAAGTAATGTCCTCTTCCATTCGGATGCTCATGAGCTTACGTTCGTCCGGGAAGGATACTCGTTTTCTGTTATCCATACACCCGATTACGCCCCCGACATCCCGAGTAAATTGCAATTACCACTTTCTATCTCCACCTAACAAATACAGCGGCAGTCAAGGACTTCAAATGTTGTCCCTGACTACCGCTGTTCTGCTCTCACACTATCCTCTGGCGACCTTTCTCTTCAAAAGTGGCTCGCGACCTTCGCGTCCTTGTGTTTTTGCAAGGTAGATGGCGTATTCAAGCGGGCGAGTAATGGCATTCTTGTACTGCCCCGTTGCCCCCATCTCCCGGAAAATTTCCCGAGCTGGTTTGGGATTCACTTCGATCAGCCAAGCGCGACCATCTACATCGATGCCAATATCCAGTCCAAATTCAACCATCCGTCCAAAATGATCCTCGAGTGTTTCCGCTGTTTGAAAAGCGAGCTGTTCGCAATCATGCACGATCTGTGCAGTGCGCTCCTCCCCAAACTTCGGTCGGAGAAATACCGAAACAGGGATAGCTTTTCCCCCGCCATGCAGATTAGAGGTGGCACTGCGTTCTGGACCCACGCGAATTCCATGACCTGTAATGCTCCATTCACCCTGCCCATTCTTTTGAATCAAGAGGCGCATGTCTACTGCACGCAAAGGAACCAGTTGCAAACGAAGTCCTTGCTGAACGATGTATTTTTCCTGTCTCGTCCATCGCTCTACCCATCTCTGGGCAGCGGCTTTGTCTCTTACTACTGTGGATACTTTCGCCCTTTGCTTGTTCCGTCCGAGCAGTCGAAGTTCGTCGCCACGCTTTTCAATGGACAAGATGTTTCGTCCTCCTGTTCCATTGAGTGGCTTTACGTAGAGCAATGGATGCTTGCCTAGCATGTTGACTAGGCTTTGTCGGTTGTAGAGGTGTGTCTCCGGAAGCCAGCGATGCATTCTGGGGTCCCGATGCAGCACCTCATGTACACGCCATTTGTTTGCCAAGCGATTGTTTGCGTACAAAAAATTACTCGTCCGCCGAAAGGCCACATAGTTCTTAAACGCTTGTGACGGTGTATAGCGGTATCGGTCGAAAACAGCGTCTGGACGGTCAAAAATCCTTGCTTGCCAACCGCCATTACTCCCCGGGACATACCCTCTCACCTGCTTCCCTGCTCCAAGCACATCGTTTGGTGAAAACAAGAAAACGGTACAGCCTAGTTCTTGTCCAGCCTTGAGTAGTCGCCGAAAATAGGTTGGCTCTGCAAAGCGCTTGCCTTCCCGCCAAGTCAAGATGCCGATTATGGGTCGTTTCAAAAGACCACCCTCTCTCGTTTCCTCCTTGGCAGTTTATTCAGTCCGTAGTCAAATGGCGATTATCTCAGCTTCTTTTCCAAGTGAAACAGATCGAGTGGCAACGGAGCCGTGACTTCGATGACTTCTCCCCCGAATGGATGCACAAATTTGAGCACTGCTGCGTGCAGCGCTTGTCGCTTAATGAGTTCGCGCTTGCCACCATACAGTTCATCCCCTAAAAGCGGGTGCCCAATATGACTGAAGTGAACGCGAATTTGATGGGTTCTCCCTGTCTCCAATTGACATTCTACTTTCGTAGCTGTTTGAAAGCGTTCCTTCACCTGATAATGGGTAATCGCTGGATCGCCGTTAGGTGTAACCCTTCTGCGCGTCCCATGATTCCGGTCTTTTCCAATGGGCTCATTGATTTTCCCGCGCTCTTTGGACATTTGTCCCGAAACATACGCGACATAGGTACGCTTGATTGTGCGCTCACGCAGCATTTCATCTAATAGTGCAGAGGCCCACGCATGCTTCGCGTACAGAACGACGCCTGACGTATCCTGATCCAGCCGATGGACATGGCGAACTTTTGCTTCCAAACCTGTACGGAAAAAGTGCCCCGACACGAGATGATCCAACGTCACATGATGATATCGTTCGGTTGGATGTAACAGAAGGCCAACCGGCTTATTCACGATGAGCAAATGATCATCCTCGTACAAAATCTCGGGAACTTCACTAGCCGGATCAAGCCCCAATGGCTCAGGCTTGCACATCCGCAGGCGAATTTCCTGACCTGCTTTTCCTGCAACATGCTGAGCAACAGGTGCGCCATCCAGTAGGATTTCTTTGTATTGGAATAAAAGATGGACCTGCTTGCGAGGCAGCTTCCACTCTTCGCGCAGCAGGTTCCCAATCGGGATAGCATCGTCTTTGTCTCGTAAATGAGCAACGAGCCATTCCCCTTCTTTTTTCATGAATAACATTTCTGTCTATCTCCCTGTTCTATGTTGATGCAATTACGCTTGCTCGAGTCCTTTACTGACTTGAATAGCACGGTCCAGGAAATGCTCGATCTCCTCACGACTTTTTCCGAGCTTGCTAACAAAGCGAACCAGTTCTTTTCCATTATGGAACGCAATAAAGCTCGGAATTCCGAAGACATCGTACTTTTGGGACAAGTCCGGGAGCGTGTCACGGTTGACTTCAATCATGTCCAGCTGTTCTTTGTATTTTTCTTCCACGGCAGGCATAAATGGATCAATGCGATGGCAATCTGGGCACCAATCCGTGAAGAATTTGACAATGACTGGCTTGGTTGCTGCGATTACTTGCTCGAACTCAGCTTCTGTCTTAATTTCTCTCATGTTATCTTCCTCCCAGAATGATTTGGAAATAGTGTACCACAGGCACGGGCTGTTTGGGACGTTTAGGAGAAACAATTGCCAGCACTAACAAATCAACAAACGGAAATCCTATCTGTTGTAACCCCAAAAAATTTAAGGTAGGTGCTACTCATGAAGAAATTCGCTGCTCTGTTGATGGTTGCATGCTTGGTAACTACTGCAATTCCTGTATCTGCTGCGACACATGACGGTCACAAAAAACACCACAAGGTACAAACAAAAGCGCATCATATGAAGACCAAAGCTCACCATATGAAAACCAAAGCACATAAAGGCAAAGTGCATATCAAGGCTTTGCCGAAAACGGGTATGGGTGGGGCTAGCAATTAAAGGGGGATCTTCCCCCTTTTCTTTGCGACCTATGAAAAAACTGCTCGGGTCCCTTCTATTCATTAGTTTGGTTACAATCGGTTGCGGCCATACAGCTAAACAACCTGTCGAAGCTCCCAAAATCGTAAATACCATGCAAAAACCAGCAGGGCCCATCCATATCAAACAAACGGTTACCGTTTATGGTCCTTCGCTGCCACCTCAACCGACGTTCCTTCCTGCCCCTCCTCTTCCAGACGGAATCATGCCGACACTTCTACATATTCCAAAACTGAACCTGCAAGCTCGTGTAGAACCGGTCGGCGTTTTACCGAATGGGCAAATGGGCGTCCCAAAGGCTTTTGATCGCGTGGGTATTTTGGCGCCATGGACGAAGCCCGGGATGAAGGGAAATGCAGTGATCGCCGGTCATTTTGATCATTATACGGGTCCAGCTGTTTTTTACCATCTGAAAAAACTAAAGCCTGGCGACAAAATCACGGTGCGTGAAGCAAAAGGAAGAACGCTAACCTTCCAGGTTCGCAGAGTAGAAAGCTTCCAGACAGCCGAAGCCCCCATCGATCAGATTTTCGGAAATGCAGAGAGCTCACATCTGAATTTGATTACCTGCTCCGGCAAATTTAACAAGAAAACACAGGAGCATGCTCGTAGGCTCGTCGTCTTTTCCGAACTTGTTCAAGATACAATACCGCAAGATGAAAAACCCAGTGTTCGCAAATGATTGCGGCGACTGGGTTTCTTGTTTGCCTTTATATTTTGCCACCCTGCTCGATGAGACATTGAACAAATGCCTCTGCCGGACGAGACAAGGGCTTGTCTTTTCGATATGCCACTACAAGAGTCCGAGATGGCTTGGTTTTTATGCGCACATAAGTTGGTGGTTCAATTGTTCCAGGTGCGAGCGTAATCATTTTCGGCGCAAACGACAACCCCATACCTGCTGCAACAAGTGACTGAGCTGTCTGGATGTTCGAGCTCTCAAACACGATTCGCGGTCGGAATCCCGCCTGCTCACAGAGCCGGAGCGAAATCGTGCGGAAGCCTTGTCCTTCTTTTAACAGGATAAAAGGCTGATCAGCTACCTCTGCGAGATCGACTTCTTTTCGTTTCGCGAGCGGATGATTGGCCGGTACCGCTAAAAAGATTTCTTCATTGATCGCGGGGATGATTTCCAGAGACGGATCACTGATGGGCATCGTTAGTAGGCTTACATCAATTTTCCCCCGCACAAGTAGCTGCTCCAAATGACTCGACGTTTCCTCCATCAATTGCAGCTCGACACCGGGAAATTGCTGTGTAAACGTAGGCAACACCCTTGGCAGCACGTACGCCCCTGTAATCGGTAGACTTCCTACTAGCAATTTGCCGCTTTCTCCTATGGCATAAGCTCGCATTTCCCTCTCTAGACCCTCTGACATGTCGACGAGCGTTTGCGCCACCTGTATGAAGCGCTGGCCCGCATCAGTCAGTTCTACGTGTTGCGGCAAGCGATGGAACAAGCTGACACCGAGTATTTTCTCCAGCTTTGCAATTTGCTGGCTCAACGAAGGTTGGGCCAAATGTAATCGATTGGCTGCCCGAGAAAAACTGCGTTCTTCCGCAACAGCGAGTACATAACGAATTTGTCGTAACTCCATATAGACCTCCCGATAGGCAAAAACTATCCTTCTTATAATTATTATATCTTTGAACTATTCTCTTTGCCATGTTACAACCTTGTTAAGAGTTTTTTGATCGAAGGAGGAAAACATGATGACAGCCCGTACGATGTTTGAAAAGATTTGGGATAATCACGTTATTCACGAAGAGGCAGGCAAGCCGAGCCTTTTGTATATCGACCTGCACCTGGTTCACGAGGTGACTTCGCCGCAAGCTTTTGAAGGACTCCGCTTGGCTGGCCGCAAAGTCCGCCGTCCAGAGCTTACCTTCGCAACCATGGACCACAACGTACCGACTGCTGACCGTTTCAATGTCAAAGACCCGATTTCTCGTCAACAAATGGAAACCTTGACGGCGAACTGTGAGGAATTCGGGATTACACTTGCGGATCTGAACAGCCCAGATCAAGGGATCGTCCACGTCATTGGTCCTGAGCTCGGGCTCACGCATCCAGGCAAAACAATCGTCTGCGGTGACAGCCACACCTCCACTCACGGAGCATTCGGTGCCCTCGCCTTCGGTATTGGTACCAGTGAAGTGGAGCATGTACTCGCAACGCAATGCTTGCAGCAATCCAAACCAAAAACGATGGAAGTACGCGTAAATGGCGACCTGCCATTCGGTGTCAGTGCAAAAGATTTAATTTTGGCGATTATCGCAAAATACGGAACTGATTTTGCAACTGGTTACGTCGTAGAATACACAGGCGCTGCGATCCGCAACCTAACCATGGAAGAACGCATGACTGTGTGCAACATGACGATTGAGGGTGGCGCTCGTGCTGGCTTAATCGCTCCTGACCAGACTACTTTTGACTACTTGAAAGGCAAACGTTACGTTCCACAAGGGGAAGACTTCCTTTCAGCTGTCGAGGCTTGGAAAGAGCTGTGCACGGACGAAGGCGCTGCGTTTGATGCCTGTGTAGAAATCGAGGCAGCCGAGATCGCACCGCAAGTTACCTGGGGAACGAGCCCTGGTATGGGTACGAACATTACAAACACCGTTCCAAACCCTGAGTCATTCGAGACAGTCGCACAGCGCAAAGCGGCACAAGATGCTCTGGCGTACATGGACCTTGCACCTGGCACTCCTATGAGCGAAATCAAAATCGATCGCGTGTTTATCGGCTCCTGTACAAACGGTCGGATCGAGGACTTGCGCAAAGCAGCCGAGGTGGCAAAAGGACGCAAGGTCTCCCCTTCCGTACACGCGATGGTCGTTCCTGGCTCTCAGGCAGTTAAACAGCTCGCTGAGCAAGAAGGCTTGCACCTCATTTTCCAAGAAGCTGGCTTTGACTGGCGCGAATCTGGTTGTTCCATGTGTCTGGCGATGAATCCAGATATCCTTTCCGAGGGTGAGCGTTGTGCTTCTACCTCCAACCGGAACTTCGAAGGACGTCAAGGACGCGGCGGAAGAACGCATCTGGTTAGCCCAGAAATGGCAGCAGCAGCAGCTATCGCAGGCCACTTCGTCGACGTACGTGAATGGAAAAGCGAGAACGCTAGCAAGGAGGTATTCCAATGAATCCATTTGTCATCCACACCGGAGCGGTAGCCCCACTCGATCGTGTAAACGTAGATACCGACGCAATTATCCCTAAGCAGTTCTTGAAGCGCATTGAGCGTTGCGGTTTTGGTCAATTCCTGTTCTACGAATGGCGCTTTACTGTCGATGGTGCGCCAATCGATACGTTCATTCTGAATACGCCTGCGTACAAGGAGTCTACAGTCCTTCTTGCCCGCAACAATTTTGGCTGCGGCTCCTCTCGTGAGCATGCCCCATGGGCTCTCCTTGATTATGGCTTCCGCTGTGTGATTGCTCCATCCTTTGCGGACATTTTTTACAACAACTGCTTCAAAAACGGCATCCTGCCGATCAAGTTGAGTGAAGAGCAAGTCGATGAGCTGTTCAATCGTGCTCAAAACAAGCCGAACTACCAGCTGACCATCGATCTGCAAGAACAAGTCGTTCGTGACAGTGAAGGTCTCTCCTATCCGTTCGAGGTAGACTCCTATCGTCGTTACTGCCTGCTGAATGGTCTCGACGATATTGGAATCACGTTGCAGTATCAAGATAAGATCACTGCATACGAAGCAAGTCGTTAATTTATCATCCATAGCGTAGCGCATAGAAAAAGCGAAGGCATCCACTATTGTGTCCCTTCGCTTTTCTATGTTTTTCCTATAGATGAGTATACATGTGGTTCTCATCAAAGTATTGATCGCCGATTTTCAGTGCCCGCTTCTCTAAACCGTATGGGAGAAAACCCATTTTTTCATAGAGACGAATGGCACCCGGATTGGTCGTGACGACAGCGAGCTGTACCGTATCAATATCTCCCCGCTTCTTCAAATACGCGAGCTCGGTCTGCAAGAGTGCTTGCGCGACACCCGTCCCCCGATACGCTTCACGCACGTACATGGAGACGATAGATGCTTTGTGTCTTGCTTTCATCCCTCGGTGGCGGAAAAAACCGATGATGCCAGCCAGATGTCCTTCCACAAAAGCTCCAAAATAGCCGCTATCCCCCGCCTCTCCTTGCGAAAGTCTTCTCAGCCACTCTTCCCCAGGCATTTGAATTTCCTCTTCATAGGTAGAGCCGAATGCATCTGGATCAGTTTGTAGCCCTTCCAGTCTAATTTTAATGAGCTCATCTGCATCATCTGGTACCAAAAAGCGAACTTCCATTCTAAGCTGCACCTCTCCCATTTTTAATTTCCACTTATCTTAGTCAAGAGTTGCTAGAAAGTAAAGAACTATCTAAAAAAACAGACCAGGAGCGTCTCCCTGGCCTATGAACCTCTTCCTATGCAGTTCCCGTCTGATTGGGGTTGCTTTGCCCAAACAGCTCCAGTGCTTGCTCCCGCAGCTTGAACTTTTGAATTTTACCGGAAGCGGTCATCGGATATTCGTCTACAAACTGTATGTAGCGAGGGATTTTGTAATGAGCGATCTTCCCTTCGCAATAGTCCCGTACCTCATCCTCCGTCAACGTTTCGTGAGGCTTTACCCGAATGCACGCCAATACCTGCTCGCCGTATTTAGCATCAGGTACACCTACAATCTGGACATCCAGCACTTTTGGATGTGTATAGAGGAATTCTTCCACTTCACGAGGATAAATATTTTCCCCTCCGCGAATGATCATATCCTTGAGCCTGCCTGTAATCCGATAGTAGCCTTCTTCATCGACGGTTGCCAAGTCTCCGGTATGTAGCCAGCCTTCCTGATCGATCGCTTTCACTGTCTCCTCTGGCATGTTGTAATAGCCTTTCATGACCAAATATCCCCGGGTGCACAGCTCGCCTTGTACACCTGGCGGCAAAATGTCACCTGTCGCCGGATCGATGATTTTTGCTTCTACCTCTGCATGGAGACGACCGACAGTGGATACTTTTCGCTCGAGGGAATCCTCTGGCACAGTCTGTGTGATGACGGGAGAAGCTTCGGTTTGTCCGTACGCAATCGTAATGTCACGGATTCCCATTTGATCGACGACCTTCTTCATAACCTCAATCGGGCATAAAGAACCAGCCATGATGCCTGTTCGCAGCGAGCTCAGGTCACGCTCGGCAAACGTCGGATGGTTCAGCTCGGCAATAAACATGGTGGGTACACCGTACAGTGTTGTGCAGCGTTCAGCCTCCACAACCGCAAGTACCACACCGGGATCAAAGGCGATGACAGGAACCATCGTCGCACCAGTTGCTACACATGCCAAGGTCCCCATCACACAGCCAAAGCAGTGGAAAAACGGAACAGGAATGCACACCTTATCCTCTGACCCGAGCCGCTGACATTCCGCTACCTTGACCGCATTGTTGACGATATTGACATGTGACAGCATGACTCCCTTTGGAAAACCAGTCGTCCCCGATGTGTACTGCATATTGATGACATCATCAGGGGAGAGCGTCGCCTGACGCGCGATCCGCTCTTCTTCCGTGACCAATACAGCACGTTCGAGTAAATCACTCCACAAAAACATTCCGGGTTGTCGCTCATTCCCTAGATAGATCACATTTTTTAAATGCGGAAGCCTTTTAGATTGTAGCGCTCCTGGATCACACGTCTGTAACTCTGGGCAAATCTCTTGAATCATGGCGAGATAATTCGCATCGCGATAAGAATCCATTAAGAGAAGCGTCGTCGACTCGGATTGACGCAACAAATATTCCAGTTCATGTACCCGGTAGCTCGTATTGACCGTTACCAGTACACCGCCCATTTTCGCCGTAGCAAACTGGGAAATCACCCATTCTGGAACATTAGTTGCCCAAATCGCGATATTGTCCCCTTTTTGAATGCCAAGAGACATAAATCCCCGCGCTGCCTGATTGCATATCGCTTGAAATTCCCCAAACGTATAACGGAGCCCTCGTTCGTGATAAACCAGCGCTTCCTTTTCCTGATATTTACTGGTTGTGTCGTCTAACATATTGCCGATTGTGGTCATATGAATCATACAAGCACCCCCAAAACATTCAGACTATTCTGTATGATTCTTCTTTTACGCCACAATCCCTTCTTTTTCCATTATCGTCCTATACCCATTCGTTCTTGTGTTCCTTGATAAAGGCAATGTCCTCTTGATAGTGAAGAATATGACCTTCTTCGACCATCTTTTGAAAAGCAGCATCGCCTTCACTGGCTTTTCTGGCAATGGTTTTGCATAGTCCTTCTAAACGAAGCAAGACCATTTCTAGCGTACCTTCCTTCATTTCCATCCCGTACGATTCAAAAAACATGGCCACTCGCTGTTTTCGCTGATTGGCATGCAGCAGTGGTTGGTAATGGATTTTTTCTCCAGATTCCGTTAAAGAAAATCTACTCAAAGGCACGCAGGTATAGAGCGTATAGGCGATATCCCAAAGTCTTGGACCCGGAGCCGCTAAATCAAAATCGATAATGCCAATCGGTACTTCTTGATGGAAAATGATATTGTACATAGCAAAGTCGTTATGACAGATGATCTCACGCGGGCCAGGAGTGTGATCCAACGAATGCCACTGATCATCGAAAGGAAAATCACTCACAGAATCATGATAAAGCCGAAGCATTTTCGCAATTTCTTGTAACGCTTCGTTTGCATGCATATATTCCTTCCAAGGATAATGACCTGCCTCTCCTTCAATAAAGGACAGGATTTCTCTCCCCTTTTCATCCATGCCTAAAAATTTCGGCGCATTCGGATATCCTTTTCTTTCCAAGTGCTTCAATAAATCATGGATGTTCTTGCTTCCTGGCTTTACTTCCCTTCTAACTGTATGGCCAGAACGGTAAACGTTCGTGACGTTTCCGCCCGCTAATAATTCTTCTTTCGACGATGACGATTTTGACATTGCATGAACGCTCCTTTCTTTTGACGAAAAAAGAAAGCGTCCCTGTTGTGGAACGCCATCTACTTTACTGCACGACGATTTTTTTCGTAACCTCTACCTTGTATGGCAGGTGGTTGCTGTAGTTGAGCTCTACCCGAATTTCATGCTCTCCCTTGGGCAACTTTTTCAGTAAAAATTCTGGTTGATAAATCATCCCTTTTGGCTCGCCATTCAGGTATAAATGTGCGTGCCCCTCACCAAAGACTGGTGCCTCTGCCAATTCTCCATTGTCCTGAACAAACGTGAAGTTCTCCGTAAGCAAGGATACTTCTGCCGTCGTCCCATCCATCTTGACCTCCATATTCAGCGCTGGCTTTTCTGACCCTGCTGGCTGGTTCATGGGTGCCGTCGCTGTAACAGAAGTAGTTGGATCTGACGGTCGATAAGAGTCAGAGACGCTCAGAGGGTCTTTGACCAAAAGTACGATTCCCGCCACTAGTACTACAAGAAAAACGATTCCGCCCAAAATGAGATTGCGCATACTGATAATAAAGACCTTCATGTCTCTACTCTCCCTTTCGCAAGTGCTTGTCACTTATTTGTACATGCATATGCGAGAGTGAAGAGAGTTAGAAGCAAAAACTTTTCTAGTAGTTAACGATAGTTAATAAATTGTACTTCCAATGGCAGATCAGCCTTGCGAATTGCGTTAATGATTTGCTGTAATTCATCTTTGCTTTTTCCCGTCACGCGAATCTGATCGTCTTGAATCTGGGTTTTTACTTTGACCCCTGTATCTTTGATGATGCTGTTGATCTTTTTCGCATTGTCTTTGTCGATCCCCTGCACTAGCTTGACACGCTGACGGACAGTACCACCCGCTGCCGGTTCAATTTTGCCGTAGTCGAGGTTTTTGATCGGGACATCCCGTTTGACAAGCTTCCCAAGTAAAATGTCTTTTACCTGACTGAGCTTGAAATCGTCATCGGAGACGAGAACGAGCTCTTCCTTTTCCAAGGAGATGCTGCTCTTGCTCCCTTTGAAGTCAAAGCGATTTTCTATTTCTTTTAATGCGGTCTGAATCGCATTGTTCACTTCGGACAACTCTACTTTGGACACGATATCAAATGAGCTCTCTTTACTCAAAGAAATTCTCCTCTCTTTTATTAGATCGCACGGATCAAGCCACCATCGACGAGGAAGGATTGACCTGTCACGTAGCTGTTTGCTGGCGAAGCCAAGAACGTCACCATGCGAGCAAACTCGTCAGGCTGACCGTATCTGCCCAATGGGATTTGCTTCTCCCAATTTTCTCTTACTTCATCTGCACTGATGCGCTTCGCCTCTGCGGTAAGCCCATCCAATTGTGCCACACGATCCGTCGCAATTCTGCCAGGCCCGATGGTATTAATCAGAATCCCATCTGGTCCGAGTTCTGAGGAAAGCGTCTTGGATAGGCCCAATACCCCTGTACGAAACGTATTGGACAAGAGCAAATTCTCAATCGGCTGTTTAAAGGACGAAGAAGCGAAGTTGATGATTCTTCCAAATTGGTTCGCTCGCATATGCGGCAAAACAGCACGAATGGCTCGTACATAGCTGAGCAAATTTAACTGGAAGGCTTGCATCCACTGTTCGTCGGTGAGCTGATCGAATCTGCCTGTCGCTGGCCCTCCTGAATTGTTGATTAAAATATCGACGCTGCCAAAATGCTTGACCGTTGCTTCGACAACTCGCTTTATGTCTTCTTCCTTTGTCACATCCACTGTTACGGCTAGAGGTGATTTTCCAGTAGCCTGTTCGATCTCAGCACGAACGATTTCCAGAGCAGCTTCATCTCTACCACATATCGTGACATTCGCTCCTTCTTGGGCGAGGCACTGCGCTGTTGCCTTCCCCAATCCTTTTGATGAGGCGAGTACTAGAGCCGTTTTTCCTTGCAAATATAGATCCATGTGCATGCTCCTTTCATGGTTCACTTTTGTATGTATCTTGATCTCTTTATTCTACAGAACTTTCAGACGAAGGAAAAGCAAAAGAGAAGGGGTACAGCACATACTCCCCTTCTCTTGCGAATCGCTATACCTCTGTCGGAGGTACGTTCTTATCTTTATTTTGTTTTGCTTCTCGTTTCGCTTCGCGCTTCGCCTGGCGAGCCTCTTTGCGCTCCAGTCTTCTTGCCTTCGCCCCCTCAAACAGGGAGTACAGAACTGGAACGAGCACCAGTGTCACGATTGTGTGGAAAATCAAGCCGGAGATTACGGCTGTTGCGAGTGGAGCTTCCAAATCAGAGCCTTCCGCCATTGCAAGACCCATCGGTAGCATCCCGAGAATCGCCGTCAACTTCGTCATGATAACGGGACGAATACGTTCTTTCGTTCCTTGGATGATCGCCTCTGCGGTTTCCATTCCACGTTTACGCAACAGGTTGATCCTGTCGATCAAGAGGATCGCATTGGATACGACGATACCGACAAGCATGATAATCCCGATCATCGCCATTTCACCGAATGTCCGTTGCGTAAGGACGAATCCAAGCACAACACCGACCAAGGCCATTGGAATCGTCAGCATGATGATAAACGGTTGGGACATCCGCCCGAACTGGGCAACCATAATGACGTAAATCAGAGCCAGAACCCCCAAGAATACGAAGATCCCCTGGTTTATATTCGTGCTTTGCTCTTTTAGCTTACCGGCAATTTCCACCTTATATCCTGCTGGTACAATCACGTTTGGCAATTTCTCATTAATCTCACGGCCTACTGGGCCTAAATCACTTCCCAGCATCTCAGCAGAAACCGACACGATACGTTCGCCTTCTTTACGCTCAATCGTGATCGGAGACTTACTGTACTCCATATCTACCAGATCTGCCAAAGGCACTGCTGCCCCGTCTTTCGATGTCACCATAATCGTTTTGAGCTGATCCGGGTGCTTCAGCCAGTTGTCCGGCATCTTCGCAACGACGTCTATTTCGATTCCATCTTGTGTGATGGACGTAATTGGTTGGCTGCCAATTAACACGCTCAGTTGTTGCAAAAGGGAACGGTGATCTACATTCAGTCTGGTAAGCGCTTCTTGTTTTGGCAGCAACGTAACTTTTTCTTTTCCTTCTTTAAAATCGTTGCGAATGTTGGTGAGCCCGTTGATCGTGCCAAGCATCACTTCTAGATCGGTTGCGATCTTCCGCATGACTTCCATGTCATCCCCGTAAACATCCAGTTGGATCGGGCCGCTTCCCCCTTGTTGTCCGAAAGACATGGAGACGGAATCGATTCCTGGGGTCGCATTCAGGCGCTTGTTAATATCTTCATTCAAAGCGTCCTTTTCACGTGTTCTCTCCGTCTTCGGAATTAAGGAAATGAACAATGTTGCTTCTTCCTTGGAAGTAAAGAAGAATACATCTTTGATTTCCGGGATCTCCCGCATAGATGTTTCCGCGGTGATGGCTGCTTTTTGGGCTGTTTCCAACGTAGTACCGATTGGCATTTTCATAGTGACAAAGACGATATTTTCATTTGGGTTAATTCCTTGACCCATTTTCATAAAAGGTGTGAGGAAAGCAGAACCAACCAGCAATGCTAATGCGAGTAAAATTGTTTTCATTCGATGTCTAATCGCTACATGTAAAATACCGCTGAATACACGAATGATAAAGTGTTCCTTGCCTTCTCCTTCTAGTGAAACGTGCTTATCCTTCTGCAAGAAGCGATTGGAAAACACGGGAACGAAGAAGAAAGCAGCGATCGTTGATGCAATAATGGCAGCGGATACTGTAAAAGCGATTGTGGCTAAAACCGGTTTCAGCCAATCTTCAAAATCGGCAAAGACAAGTGGCAAAAAGACGATGATGATCGTGAGCTGCGAGGTGAACACAGGTGTCAAAACTTCTCTCGTTCCTTTAATAATTGCCTGCTTCAGCTCTTCGCCCTTTTCCCTGTAGTGATAGATACTTTCCAATACGACGATGGCGGCATCGACGATCAAGCCGACTGACAAGCTAAGTGACAGCAAGCTGATCATATCGATGTTGTAGCCTGCGAGTTTCATCGCGATGAACGTCATCAACGCAGAGAGCGGCAGCGTCGTAGCGATAACGAGTGTGACCCTCCAGTTGCGAAGGAAGACGAACAAGATGATGATCGCAAGCGCCCCACCAATCATGACATCCCGGCTGAGGTTGCTCACGGCATGCTCGACAAAGGAAGCTCCTTCGAACATGACTTTGATGTTGTATTTGCCGTTTGCTTCTGTGTTAATTTTGCGAACGACTTCTTCTACATTCTTTTGTGTCGTGATCAAGTCATAACCGTCTGCCCGCGTCACGCTGAGTTGAATAAACACAGAACCGTTTGTCAGGGCGACGAAGTCTTTTACTTTTCCACGCAAATCTTCAATTTGTGCCAGTTGATTCAGAGAAACGGTTCCTCTCGGTGTATCAATTGGCAGAGCCTCTATTTCCTGTGGAGTCTGATAAGTATTGTCAATCATGACAACCGTATCAAATCCCGTGTTCTCCAGTGTACCAATCCCTTGCTTCCAGTTTGTATCCTGAAGCTGTGAAATGATAGCCGCTGGCGTTGTTTGATAGGCATTCAATCGCTGTGGCAAAAAGGAAATGGTAATTTTATTCTCGAAGCTTTTCTCTTCTACGATTACTTCCTTGACGCCCTCGACTTCTTCAATGCGATCCTTGATTGAGGTTTTTGCCAAACTCAGCATGGTCTTTGGTTCTGCTCCCACGACGGCAAAATCAATCATTTGATCGCTACCCATATTGCTCTGGAAGATATCTACAGAGTCAACGGCTTTCGGAAAACCGTTTCGGAGACGGTTAACGGCATTTTGTACATCTTGCTTAACCTGCTCGCCTTTGCCTTCATTTGCAGAAACATTGATTCTGACAAAACCTGCACTTGTTGAAGAAGAGTATTTTTTAATATCATTAATCGATTTTAGTTCTTGCTCTACTTTCTTCGTTACTTTTTCTTCCATCTCTTCTGGTGGCAGTGCACCACCGGAAATTCTTACGTTAATATCAGGGAAGTTCGTCTTTGGAACGAGTTCGATATTAAAGCTGAATAAGGACCCCAAGCCTGCAATGACGAGCAAAAATGTAAACAAGTAGACGATTAGCTGTCTTTTCAGCAAAAAGAGAATCATCTTGTTCATGCAACTATTCTCCCTTCGCCTCTACTTTTTGCCCTTCGACGTAGAATGTAATTCCACTGCGCAGGAGCTGGTCGCCTTCTTTCACTCCAGATACGATTTCGATGGAGTCTCCGACCAATTGACCGGTCTTCACTGGTTTTTTTACTGTCAGTCCATTCTCTACTGCCATCACGTAATGGTCGGTTTGACTCACGCCGACACTTTCCAGCGGCACGAGGAAGCCATTCACTTGGCGCGGCACCTCAATTGTTGCGGCCATTCCTCCACGCCAGTAACCATCTGCATTCGGAATCGTGATCTCGACGCGGTACTTCCCTGTATCCTTGTTCACAACTGGAGAGATAAATGCAATGGTTCCTTCACTTTTCTTACCATCGTCCGCCAAAGCCTGTACCTTCGTTTTCTCACGGAATTGGCTGATCAATTCATTGGAGACATCCAAGGTTACTTTAACTTCAGACAAGTCGACAATACGAATAATTTCTTGACTTGGAGAAGCCTGCTCTCCGATTTGCAGCTTTACATCCACGACTGTTCCTGCGAATGGCGACTGAATTTTCGCATCATCCAAGCTCTTCTTCGCACGGTCTACACCGCCGGCAGCGGCTTTAATCGATGCATTGGCGACCATGACATCTTCTGGTTCCGCTCCTTTTTGCAGCTCATTCAGAGACAGCTGAGCGTCACGCAGGGTAATCTCTGCTTGCGTAACAGCCCGTTTACTTGCATTTATTTCGTTTTGCGAAATGGCTCCGCCAGCAAACAGCTTCTCACTTGTTGCGAGGTCCTGCTTTGCTTTATCCAAACTGTCTTGCGCACTTTTTACCTGCAAACGCTTCTGCTCAAGTGCTTCTGCTGTCGCGCCCTTTAACGTCTTGATTTTCCGCGCTGCTGCTTCCTCTACTTGCCCCTGTGCTGCTGCAATTTCTTTTTGGGTGTAACGCGTATCCAATGTGGCCAATAACTGACCTTGCGCGATTTTTGCTCCTTTGGTCGCGGAGATCGCTGAGATCGTTCCGCCTGTACCAAACGACAGTACCGCTTCCCGCTTAGCTTCCACCATCCCTGTGACCGCGAGCATCACTGGCTTTGTTGCTTTTTGTACCTTTACAACCTCTACTACCTTCGCCTTTGCCTCTGTCTGCTGCGGTGCCTCTGGTGCTGGTGCTGAACAACCTGCTGCGACCAACATTACCGAAGCCAGAATAATCGATGCCCGTTTTTTCACAAGAATTCCTCCAAATTTTCACAATCATTCCTCATGGCGTAATTGTGCCAGTTTTTACCTCTGCTGCAAAACAGTCAGCGGGTGGAAATTCATATCCGCCCCGAGACGGAGACCAGCACCTCCCAGCGCATAAATAAATACGCAAGAAAACTGGGAAAGTTACCTTTTATTGGACGATTTTATAGAAAAATTTACAAAAAAAGCAGCCAAGTCATAGACTTGAACTGCCTTTTGGATTTGATCCCTGTTATTGTTCGATCAGTTGTTCCAGTTCTTCGAGCAATTCCTTGAATACACTTAATGCTTCTGCAATCGGTGTTGGCGACGTCATGTCTACGCCTGCGCCCTTAAGCAGATTGAGCGGATAATCTGAGCTACCGCCCTTGAGGAACTGCAAATAACGATCCACGGCTGGCTGGCCTTCCTCCAATATCTGCTTGGAAAGAGACGTCGCGGCAGAGAAGCCAGTCGCGTACTTATACACATAGAAGCCTCGATAGAAATGAGGAATCCGCGCCCATTCCAAATCTACCTCGCTGTCTACGACCATATCCGGGCCGTGATAGGCAACATTGAGCTCACGATAAATGGTACTGAGAGATTCCGCTGTCAGCGGCTCTCCCTGCTCTTCTTTTGCGTGCACAATTTTCTCAAACTCAGCAAACATGGTTTGACGGAATACCGTTCCACGGAACTGCTCCAGGTAATGATTAATCAAGTACATGCGCTGTTTCTTGTCAGTCGTCGTCTCGAGCAAATGATTCATCAGAAGTGCTTCGTTCAATGTGGAAGCCACTTCTGCTACGAAAATCTTGTAATCGGCATACGTGTAAGGCTGTGCGTGATTGGAATAGTAGCTATGCAAGGCATGCCCCATCTCATGCGCCAACGTAAACATGTTGTTGACATTGTCATGGTAGTTCATGAGCACAAATGGATGTGACGTAAAGGCGCCCCATGAATAGGCTCCGCTTGTCTTCCCTTCGTTTTCATGCACATCGATCCAACCGTTGGAAAAACCTTCTTCCAAAATGCGACCGTACTCCTCACCCAGAGGATGAAGGGCTTCTTTAATCGTTGAGACAGCCTGATCATACGGGATTTTCATGTCCGTCTCAGGTACGACTGGCACGTACAAATCGTACATGTGCAATTCATCTACGCCCAATAATTTTTTGCGCAAAGCAATGTATCTGTGCATGAGCGGAAGATGCTCATGGATCGTTGCAATCAGGTTATCATAAACAGGGAGCTCCACATTATCGGCAAACAAGGCTGCGTACAGGGCAGACGGATATTTTCTCGTTCGTGCGTAGAAAACATCCCCTTTGATGGCAGATGTCAACGAAGCTGCGATTGTATTGCGGAACTTGCCATACGTGCTGTACAACGCCTCGAATGCTTCTTTGCGCACGCGTCGATCTTTGCTTTCCATGAACTGCGTATAGCGTCCCTTGGTCAGCTCGACTTCTTCGCCATTTTCATCCGTGATCATCGGAAATTTCATGTCAGCGTTGTTGAGCATCCCAAAAATTTTGGAAGGAGAAGACACAAGTTCGCTCATATTTGCCAGCAATGCTTCTTCCTCGGCGGACAGCGTATGTGGCTTGAAGCGAGTTATCTCTTCCAACAAAATGCGGTAGTGCTCAAGACCTTCTACTTCTTTGATCCACGTTTGCAAGTCTTCCGTGGAAATCGCCAAAATCTCTGGCTGTATGTACGAAATGGAACCATATACTTGCGTGCTGAGGCTGGTCGCCCTGTCAGTCAGCCCTTGATACTTGCTGTTCGCATTGTCTTCGTCTCGACGCATACGTGCATAGACGTACACTTGATCAAGCGTCTTCAATAATTCATCTTGCAGAGTCAACACGGCCAGCAACTGTTTACCGGAAGTAGCTAGAGAGCCTTTCATTGCTGCGATTTTTTCTGTGAGCTGTTTTACTTTTTGTACGTCCGCTTCCCAATCATTATCAGTGGGATACATGTCCTCAAGACGCCATTTGTATTCAGCGGGGACGTCACTGCGTTTCGGCAGTGTTTTGCTTTTATTCACCGTGATCACTCCCTCGTTATTCATGTAAGATGAATTGGTCAAATCATCCATATGTGTATCCTATCGCATTATGCCTACAGGTTCAAATCAATCAGGCGCTTTCACGTTTTCCACAGAAAAAAAGCCGAGCTTTCCCGTGATGGAAAAGTCAGCTTCTCCCTACTCCAATATAGTGAAAGCCTGCTTCCTTTACCTCCTGGTTCGGCCAAGCATTTCGTCCGTCTACCAAGAGCGGCCGCACCATGCTTTGATGAACCTGTTTCCAATCCAGTTGGACACACTGTTCCCATTCTGTGACCAAAAGAGCCGCGTGTGCTCCCTCGCATGCTTCTGCCGCGGATTGCGTGTACGTGATCTGTGGAAACTGCTTGCTGACACCAGGTGCTCCAATCGGATCGAACGCCTTCACGGAAGCGCCTTTTTGCAGAAGTGATTCTATCAATTTGAGCGAAGGCGCTTCGCGGATGTCATCCGTATCCGGTTTAAACGTCAACCCCAAAACGGCAATTTGTTTGCCTTTCAGATCAGGGAGTTGCAAGCATAACTGCTCCAAAAACCAGCCAGGTTGTGTAGCATTCACCTCTCGCACTTTATCCAAAATGCTTAAGTGAATATTGTGCTCTGCTGCGAGCTGCAATAACGCAATCGTATCCTTCGGAAAACAGGAACCGCCATAGCCTACTCCTGCCCGTAAAAATTGGGGACCGATTCGGCTGTCCAGTCCCATACCTCGCGCAATCGTCACAATATCCGTCCCGAGCGCGGTACTCAACCGTGCTAGCTCATTCATGAAGGAGATTCGGGTTGCCAAAAATGCATTCGAAGCGTATTTGATCAGCTCCGCGTTTGCTCTGGTGGTGATTACTCGCGGTGCCTTCACGCCATTGTACAGCTCCTCCATGCGAGCCGCTGCCTGAGGACTATCTACACCAATGACGATTCGCGAAGGCTCCAATGCGTCCAATAATGCACTCCCTTCCCGTAAAAACTCCGGGTTGGATGCAACAGATACACCTTGACAGCCAGCCAGCATCCCCGCTACTTTTTCGCCAGTTCCGACTGGTACGGTACTCTTGATTACCACGATGCGTTCTTTCGGCGCGAGCGAATGGACCTTTTCCATGTCAGAAACAGACCCAAGTACATACGTTAAATCGGCTGTGCCGTCTGCTGCTTCAGGTGTCCCCACACAAATGAAAAAAATCTCTGCGTCCTTCGCCTCTGTCAGATCCGTATAAAAAGCTAGCGCGCCATCATCCAATACTTTTTTCAATGCCTCTTCTAAGCCTGGCTCGTAAATCGGCGAGATCCCTTGCCGCAATTTTTCTACTTTGGACGCAACGAGGTCAATACCGATCACCTGATGACCGTTTATGGCAAGGGAGACAGCAGTCGTCAAACCTACGTAGCCGGTCCCAATAACTGCAACTTTCATTCCTTCACCTCATCATTTTTTCGACACACGCAAATAGAGCTCTTCTAGCCTCATCCGTTGCTTATGGATATCGTGGTTTTTTTCTACTTTCAGTCGAGCCTCCGTCGTGACCTGTGCCCACTCGTGACTATCTGTTAGTACACGATTTATCATTTTCCCGAGTGCAGTCGGTGATTTCTCTGGAACCAGATATCCGGTCACTTTGTTCTCGACCAGCTCCGGAATCCCCGCGTGATAGGTGGAAATGACAGGGCGTCCGCTAGCCATCGCTTCCATGATGACATTAGGAATCCCCTCTTGGTTGCCATTTCTCGCTGTCTTACATGCGATGATGAACAAATGGCACTTAGCCAGTTCACGCTGGACTTCACGATGTGGCAGAGCTCCTTTGAGCACGACTTGTGTGCCTAACCTGTTTTTCTTGATCAGTCGTTTGAGCTTCTTTTTTTCTTCTCCATCGCCGACGATGATTAGCTTCGCCTTGGGATGTTTTTTTTGCACGTGGGTAAACGCCTTGATTAACGTATCCATACCCTTTTTTTCAGTCAGTCTCCCTACGCTTAGCAATCGGTACTCCCCATTCTCCACAGGCTGTGGCGGCAGCATGGGAAATTTGCGTAAATCAATTCCTGAGCGGATAAGGGTAATTTTGGATGGGGGACAGCCCAGATGAATCAATCTCTTTCTCATGTGATTGCTCACGACTGTAAACGCATGGCCCTTTCGAAAGAGACGCGTGAGGGACCTTCTGTACAATGGATTTTCTTTGACGCGCTTGGTGGCATCAAAACCGTGAAAGGAAGTGATCAGAGGGAGCTTGCTTTTTTGTGCATGAGGAAGTAATTCTAATCCAGCAGGACCAAAACGGGCATGCAGGCACTTAAATTTTTTTCGTCGCAGCCAAGTGGAGAGGCCGGCCATATGCTTGCGCACATAGACCGGCGAATAAGGAAATTGTTTTCGGTTAAAGGCTCGCTGTCGGGTTAACACCACGGGTTTGACCACTTGATGTCCAAGCAATTGCTCGTAAATGAACGTTTCACTCTTGGGAAGAAACTTTCTGCGATAAACGAGGACCCGATGCATGCAACTGGCCTCCTTGATGACGGGTATTACCCCTTCGATTGCGAACGAATCTCTGCTAATTGATGGCTAAGGCCCTCTTCTAGCGTCACTTTTGGCTTGTATCCCAAGCGTTGTTGGGCAAATTGGATATCCGCACAGGTTCGTAAGGAGTCACCTGCCGGCCCATTTTGATACGTAATGCGAGGGGTCAGATTCATTAACGTACCCATGATGGATAGCACATCGATGAGCTTGATTTCCCGATCGCCACCCACATTAAAAATGTCACCGGGAACAGCATGCTGTGCAGCGAGCAGATTCGCCTCTACCGCGTCTGTCACATACGTAAAGTCTCGTGATTGCTGGCCATCCCCATAGATAACGACCTGCTCGCCTTTCATCATTTGACGAAAGAAACGATGAAAAGCCATATCGGGACGTTGTCTGGGACCGTATACCGTAAAGTAGCGCAGCATGGTAACCGGGAGTCCATAAGCTTTTACATAAACGGAGCAGATTTGCTCCATCGCTTCCTTGGTCACACCATATGGGGAAACTGGGCGAAGAGGCGCATTTTCATTGGTTACTGTCCCTTGCATCGTCCCGTAAACCGAGGAAGAGGACGAAACCACGATGACAGGTGGCTTCGGTCTTTGCAAGCAAGCCTCCAGCAATTCTTGTGTAGCCAAAATATTATGGCTAACATAATCAGCAAAAGACTTTCCCCAACTGTTTCTCACGCCCGGCAAGGCAGCGAGATGGAAAACAGCATCGACGTTCTCAAGCCAAACGTCCCAGCGCCCAGTCTGAAGCGTTGTAGAGTGAAAGGTGAAGGCAGGATGTTTTCCTATTTCGGCCAGATTACGCAGTTTCGCAGCAACATCGTAGTTATCGATAAACCCGTCTATCCCGATGACTGTCACGCCATCGTTCAACAAGCGCTGTGTCAAATGAGACCCAATAAAACCTGCACAGCCGGTGACAAGAGCTTTCTTCATCGCCTCCGACGCCTCACTTTCTTCAGCCTTTTAATGACTAAATAACCTTCCTTGTAACCATAGATGGCCTTGTACTTCTTACCCCACCTGTTCAGATAAAATTTGAATGTTTTTTTTCGCAAATAATTACGGCGGAACTTCATTTTGCTGTCTGTGAGCTGACCTTTATGCTTCGTCCGGTTGTACAGGATCTGGTTGATGTATCTCACCCGATACTTTTCAATTAATCGCAAAATGATTCGCCGGTCCTCCATAATCCTTCCCTCGTATCGATCCGAGGTATCCCAACCACCCACTTTGTGCAGGGCTTCTACGCGATAGCAACGTGGAGAAACCATCCAGCGATTGTACTTCAGAAACTGGTATTTGTTATGAAATGTCTTATGCTTCACCTTAATCGTTTTGGTATACTTTCCGCTCCTAACTTTCCAGATGTTCATGTTGCCATAGAAGAGAGCTGTGCTTTTCTTGCTTTTGTGAATGTACTTTTTGAGCACTGACAGCGTTCGTTTCGGTAACCAGTCATCGGAGTCGAGTTGTACGAGATAAGGGGTATCCACCATGGACAATGCCTGATTCATGACTTTGCCGATTCCAGAATTTTGTTCCATTCGATGATACATAATGTTTGGGTGGTACATATATTTTTCAATTTTACTTCTGGTGTGATCGGTTGACGCATCGTCAATGATCAACAGCTTCCAATCTTTTGAGGTTTGATTCAAGACGCTGTTGATGGCTTTGCGAATAAACTTGGCGCGATTGTATGTCGGAATAACTACAGTAAAGGTCGGATTCATACGTCCTCCCTCTTGAAAGCCGGAATGCAAATGGACGATTTGTCGCTTACAATGAAGACTCCTGTACTGTTAGAAGATTGACCCGTCAACATCGATGAGCGGCCGAAAACGCTGTTTGTTATTTTCCAAGCGATTTCTTGCAGCGAGCTGTTTTCCAGCAAGATACTATTTTCGATATACGAGCAATTTCTCAAGCTTACGCCATTTTGGATCGAGACGTACGGTCCGATTTGGCAATTTTCAATCACACAATCATCACCGATTAGTACCGGACCCGTAATCTTCGAATTTTTCACTATGGTTCCTTTGCCAATTTGATGTTGATTGCCTAGCTCCCTCGTAAGCATCCACTGGTTGGCCTCCAGCCAGCGATCAATGGTTCCCACATCCGAATACTTTCCGTTGGTGACGGAGTGAGCCAACTTGAATCCGCGATTAATCATCGATTGAATCGCATCCGTTATTTCTAGTTCGCCTCGGGGAGATGGCTGCAGGGTAGCAATCGACTCAAAAATAGGTGGCGTAAACAGGTATGCGCCAATCACTGCCAGGTTGCTCTTTGGCTGACGTGGCTTTTCCTCTACAGAGATTAGTCGTCCTTTTTGTACTTCTGCGATCCCATAATCCTGTGGTCTCTCCACTTTACTTAGCATCACGACACCGTCAGATTTTCCCTGCGTAAACGCTTTTGTAAGTCCGTGAAGCGAATCCATCAATAAATTATCACCTAGTAGCAAGATAAACGGTTCGTCTTGTAAAAACGGTTGCGCTAGCTGGACAGCATGGGCAATTCCCAGTCGTACCTCCTGCCTGATAAACGTAATGGTAGCCCCGAATTGACTACCATCGCCCACCATGGGAGGAATCTGTGATTGAGAAGGATGTATCACGATGCCAATGTCCTGAATGCCCACTTCACGCAGTTTGCGAATGCAATAGTGTAAGACCGGGTGATTGGCCACAGGGAGGAGGGTTTTCGGTTGCGAATAGGAAAAGGGGTGCAGTCGCGACCCACGTCCAGCACACAAGATTAACCCTTTCACAAGTATCACTCCCCAGTTGTGCTCTGCGATACTTATAAGGTATGCGTATCTGGATAGCTGGACAGGGCAGACGTCCACATTGGCGCAAGAAAAGGCAACCACCTACATCCTTTCCGTTCGAATTAACCAGTTTTTAAAAGCGGTTGTTTCTCTTCACTTCGCGTTGGAACAACTGTTTCAAACACGTTCAGATAGCCTTGCGCTGTCGCGTACCAAGAAAAAAACTTGGCTCGTTGCAGGGCCTGTTTGCCCATTTCATTCCGGACAGCAGGTGAACTCCACAACAGTTCCCAGACAGCAGGCAATCCTTTTTCCCAATCTTTTGGCGGAATGATAAAGCCACTTTTCTCGTGGGCAACGACTTCACGAATGCCACCACGTGGAGTGGAAATAACGGGCTTTCCGGAAGCCATTGCCTCTAAATTGACACGGCAAAACGCTTCTTTCCAAACGGATGGTGTCGCCACGACATCCCCAATTTGATAGTAAAGCGGCATTTTTGCGGATGGTACGAAATTGACGAAACGTACCTTTTTACCCAAAGGCTTCGCAAGTCGCTTGAGCTCTCGAACATACGGGTTCAGGCGATTACTGCCGTATCCCGTACCGCCCACAATGACGAGTTTGGCTTTCGGGTCTTGTTTGCTCACCTGGCGAAAGGCTTTGATCAGCACATGCACCCCTTTTCCGCGCATGAGTCTGCCGGCATAAAACAAGACGCGATCATCTGGCTTCAATCCGAGTTCTTGGCGCATTTTTTTGACCGCTATCTTTGCAACCTGATAAGGAGTGACATCGACTCCGAGGTGAACCGCATGAATTTTATTGGCAGGAATCTTGCAAGTCCGAATAAAATGTTGACGTAAAAATTCACTGTTCGTAATAAAACCTGTTGCCAGTCGAACGGCACGCCGCATATTTTCCTTGCTGATGATCGGCTGTGACCCATACACGTGAGAGTGCATATTCACAAAGACCGGGATCTTGGGAAAATGGCGTTTTAATGTGAGAACATAGATCGGTCTGTTTTCCACGAGGATGACATCTGGCTTGTTTTTTTTGATATGGTTAATAATCCTGCGCAAATAAGGCTTTGGCCCTTTATACGGGACGCGAATAAACTGCCGGTTTTCTTCCACCGATGAGGTTGGATAGGTCGCACATTGACGCGTGTAGATCTTCACGTTATGCATGGGCTCAATCATCTTTGTAACCTCGTCAATATCGTGTTCGACCGAGCTTCCTTTGACCGGTGGTACAGAAAAGGGACCCGGACTAATAATTGCGATGTTCATTTCGCTCGATCTCCCACTCCTTTTTCAGTGAAAGAACTACTTGATACAGGTACTGCAATTGTTTAGTATGGTTCCCTTCAAGCTTCTCCCATCTTTCTTCCCACGAAGCCAGTGCCTCTTTCAGCTCCATCACTTCTTGTTCAAGCTTGTGAACCTGTTCCACGACTACCTCGTCGGTCTCTCTCATAATAATTTCGAAGGTAGGCTCCAAGACCAGTTCCTTCGGCTGCTCTACTGTTGTTTTTACAACCAACTCTTGAACGTTTTCCGTTACTTCCTCTTCCTGTTTTTCATTGGCTTTTACGATTGAAATACGTTGAACTGCCTCATCTACGACATAACTTCCTGAAAACACACCTGGCGTTACCCAATGAGACAGATCCCATTTTTTTCGTTTTTCCACAAGTCATCGCCTCCTGAAGCTTGCATCTACGTAATATGTTATGACAGACAAGGAAAATGGGTACGTGTACGGTGACATAGAAAAAACCGCTTGATTTGGATGAAATCAAAGCGGTTGCCCGTGGTCTCTCATATTTGCTTGTCTACGGAAGTTCAAGCTGTAAAGACGTGCTTGTTCTACGGTTGTAATCTGCTGCTTTTGCCATTCGAGCAAGATCCTGTCAATATAGCGGATGTGGAGTTTGCCGACCGTTGCAGCCTCACGCAAAGCGGTCAATATCAATTCTTCCTGATAGCCGTCCTGTTCGGTCCACATGTGGATGTTCTCCAATTCAAATGGCGCTAACGGGCGACCAAATGCCTGTTCAAAACGAGCGTAAATGGCAACAGGTTCGGCATCCAGAGAAACGGCCACTTCCATAAAGGGCTCCATGCTTCTCGGGTCTGCTTGCTGCTCCCGCCAGGTCTGGTACAGCTTTTTGTACAAAGGGGTCAAATTGTATTGCTCATGACGCATGCCAGTCTGAGGATCGATAAACTCATCTATCGTAATCCAATCTTCTTTTAATAGCTTTTGTAGAGATTGAATCAATTTCCTGCTCGTCATGGACATGCGTTCCTCCAGCTCGGTTAAGGTCGGGAATCGATTCCCTTCCTGCTGAAAGGATAACAGATGAATCAGTAGCATCATCTCGTCATCAGTCAATGACATACGCTTATACATTTTCAAAAGAAGGTTGGAGACGGATGTTGCTCCTTCTTGCAACAATTGCAATATATGGGAGTCCATAACGCATATTCACCTCTGGGTTGGAATAACAAGGGAGTGCGTAAAACGCGCTGTCAAACAATAGGAACACCCTGCTGCCCTCGCGCAACAGGGTGTAGATCATTCAGTGATAAAGGAACTCTCTATGGGTAGAGACGATTCAGCATGCGTGGGAATGGGATCGTTTCACGCACATGATCCAGACCGCAAATCCATGCAATCGTACGCTCCAGACCCAAACCGAAGCCCGAGTGAGGAACTGTACCGTATTTGCGCAGATCCAAATACCAGCGATATGCCTCTTCCGAAAGCTCATGCTCAGCAAAACGTTTCTCCAAGAGTTCTGGATCATCAATCCGCTGGCTACCCCCGATGATTTCGCCGTAGCCTTCTGGTGCGATCATGTCCGCGCACAGAACCACTTCCGGACGTTCAGGGTGTGGCTTCATGTAGAAAGCTTTGATTTCGGTAGGATAATGAGTGATGAAAACAGGCTTGTCGAAGTGGTCCGCAATCATCGTCTCATCCGGTGCCCCAAAGTCGTCTCCCCATTTGATCTCGCTACCTTTTTCCTGCAACAGTTTGATCGCATCATCATAAGAGATGCGTGGGAACGACCCTGTTACATTTTGCAGTTTTGTGGTATCGCGCTCCAACGTTTTCAGTTCGCGCTCACAGTTTTTCAATACGGATTGTACCACATGAGAAACAAACGCTTCCTGAATACGCAGATTTTCTTCATGATCCACGAAAGCCATCTCCGGCTCGATCATCCAGAACTCGATCAAGTGACGACGTGTCTTGGATTTCTCGGCACGGAAAGTTGGACCGAAAGAGTAAACGCGGCCTAACGCCATAGCAACTGCTTCCATATAAAGCTGGCCGGACTGCGAGAGATACGCATCTTCCTCAAAATATTTGGTATGGAACAGATTGGTGGTACCTTCCGCAGAGGTCGGTGTCAAAATCGGTGGATCTACTTTTACGAAACCGTTCTCGTGGAAGAACTCATACATGGCGCGAATCACCTCGGAACGCACAGCCATGACTGCACGCTGACGTGGAGAACGCAGCCACAGGTGGCGATGGTCCATGAGGAAGTCAACACCGTGTTCCTTCAAGGAAATCGGATATTCCTGGGCGATCTGAATAATTTCCACACCTGTTACTGTCAGTTCGTAACCGCTTGGTGCGCGGTCATCCGCACGAACTACACCGGTTATGTAAAGTGAGCTTTCTTGTGTGAGCTGCGATGCATTCTCCCACACTTCTTCCGCTACTTCCGCTTTTACTACTACACCTTGGATGAAGCCGGAGCCGTCGCGGAGCTGCAAAAATTGAATCTTGCCGCTGCTGCGTTTGTTGTATAACCAGCATCCCAGGCGTACTTCTTGTCCAACATGCTGCCCGATTCGGGCAATCGTCGTCAACATTGAATGATTCCCTCCATTTACCATGCCACGCAAATACAGACTAAGTATACCTGATAATTATACTATTGGGGGCCTGCAAATTCAATGAAAGTCTCCTTGTATAATGTTAACCATAAATTTATTATGTAAACTAATGTACATTTGGGAGACCTGATCTCAACATCGGCCTCCCCGCTTCTGAATCATCCACTCGCCCCATTGTTGTTTCCTACCGAATTATTTATCATGCTCGATATCGCTATCGTATTCTTCACTACTTTCATAATAATCTTGCTCGAGATCATTTTCATCCGTATCTTCTTCATCTTCATCTTCATCCATGTCATCCTCGTCCATGTCCTCATCTTCCATGTCTTCATCGTCCGCATCTTCATAATCCGTATCTTCATCATCCGCGTCTTCATAATCCGTATCTTCATAATCCGTATCTTCATCATCCGCGTCTTCATAATCCGTGTCTTCATCATCGGTATCTTCATCATCGGTATCTTCGTCATCGGTATCTTCATCATCGGTATCTTCATCATCCATGTCTTCATCATCCATGTCTTGATCTTCCTCGATCTGATCTTCGTCGACTTCTTCTGTCTCCAGTTGCTCCCTCTCCGTTGACCATTCCAATATTTCGTGTGGGACACCTACTCCTTTTTCTCCAATCGCGATCCAGTGAATCACACCAGTCGCTTCTTGACCCTCTTGATTGCGAAACACGGTGATGATCGCTGAAGTCCTCTTGGTGTATTTGAGCGACGTATATATCCCCGGTTGATTTGTCATCGCCACCATACAATAATGTGTATCCGCATATGGCTGTGGCAAACGAACGGTCACATCTGTGGACTTGCTCGTGGCAGAAAGTCTGAATGGGACGAAACCGTATTGTTGAAAGGTTACTCCTACGTGATTATGCGTTTCAATGACCGGAAAGCTCAGCTTCTCAGCCGTAATCGACTCATTCTCAATGTGAAGCGTAGAGACAGCTTTGGGCGCAATTTTGGAACCGGTCACGGAGTCCTCTGCCAGTTTTTCCTGCGTAATGATCCGGTTTT
The DNA here is from genome assembly GCF_013284285.1 of Brevibacillus sp. HB1.4B. Lineage (NCBI taxonomy): Bacteria > Bacillati > Bacillota > Bacilli > Caryophanales > Paenibacillaceae > Brevibacillus > Brevibacillus sp. HB1.4B. The sequence goes on along the minus strand of NZ_JABSUT010000001.1, from coordinate 280,439 downwards.
GCAGATGCTGTTCTGTTATGCTTCTGGCGACAAGATGATTTCCTTTGAGCGTCCCCTCCATAATATGAGTTCCATCCAAGCTGCCTTTTATGACATGAGCACCATGAATCGAATGGCTATCTAGCTTGCTCGCATCAATGCTCTGGTCAGCTATTTTCTCTCGGGTGACACTGCCTTCCTGTAATTTTTCCTTGGAAATGGAGTTACCCTGGAGATGTTCATTTTGAATGATATGACTGTTGAGATGTGTAGACGATATTGCTTTTTCGGCGATCTTTTCCCCTGTGACGGCTGCTCTGCCCAGATGGCGTGTCTTGATCGCATCTTTGGCTATTTTGGGGGCTGTGATGACGGCATCTCCAATTTTGCTTGTCGTAATGCTTAGATCTGAAATTTTGTCTGTGGAAACAGATTCCGGCGCCAATTTTGAGGTGGTCACCAAGTGGTCATGCAGATGTTGCGTGTGGATGATGTATTCGCGTAGATGATTGCCCCCAATGAGTCTGTCAGCCAAATGATGTTCTTCTATAGATCTTCTTGCCAACTTTTCTGAACGAATGGACCCGTCAATCAGATGTCGTGAACTCACACTCTCGTCGAGTAAGTGTTTCTCTCCTACACTCTTGTTCGCCAATTTGTCGATAGTGACAGCCTTGTCGGCTATTTTGCCAGTGGTAACCTGCTGATCCCCAATTTTTTTGGACGTCAGCATCCCATCTTGCAAGTGGCTCGATAGGACACTGCCAGCTTGTAAATGTGTACTACCGATTGATTCTTTGGCGAGTTTTTCTGTCGTGACACTGTTGTTGCTCAAATGCTCAGTCGAAATCGCATTTGGCCCCACTTTATCACTGGTCACCGCTTCTGGCTGTAAATGCTGGCTGTAAATGGCCTGAAATGCGATGTGATGATTCGTGATGCTGCCAGCGCTAATATTACTGCCAGCTATTAGCTCTTCAGTGAGGTGATGACGGTAAATGGAGCCTTCACGGATATGTTGAGACTCAATTGCATCCTCGTCTATCTTCGTCGAAGTAACTGCTCCATCGCGTAATTTATCTCCTGTGACTGCTCCATCCTCAAGCTTCACTGTGTTGATCACATAATTGGCTAGGTTACTTGTTTGAATGGATCCCATTTTTATTTTTTCCGTGGTAATCGATTGATCCTGGATCAAGTCATTCGTAATGGCTTGATCCTGAATATGCTTACTCTGAATCGAGTGGTCGGCAAATTTCATGGAGTCGATGGTTTTATCAGCTAACTTCTCCGACGTAATGCTATGGTTGATCAATTTTTGCGCGGATATCGAATAATCCTGCAAATGCTCACCGTCTACGATTCCCCGCCCCAGATGATCCCTCAGTATCGCATGCGGTGCGATTTTGGTGGAGGTTACGCTCATGTCCGCGAGTTTGCTGCTGTCCACGGCATAATCCTTCAAAATCGAATTATCCACGGCGCCTTGCTTAATCTTGGATGAGTCAATGGCACGGTTCGCAATTTTTTCAGTGGTCACTGATTGATCTGTCAAGTCGTCTGTATAGACAAATGATTGGACACGATCATCATTTCGGTCTTTGATGACCTTCGAATAAAAGTTCGGATTGGCAGTTGAGCTTTGTTTGGAAGATGCATCCTGTTTGGAAGTTGTATCCTGTCTGGAATTTGAAACCTGTCTGGAATTTGAAACTTGTCTGGAAGTTGTATCCTGCTTGGAAGTTGTATCCTGCCTGGAAGTTGTATCCTGCCTAGAATTTGATACCTGTCTGGAAGTTGTATCCTGCCTAGAATTTGATACCTGTCTGGAAGTTGAATCCTGTCTGGAAAACGAGTCCTGTTTGGAGGATAGGTCCTGCTTGGGTACTTTGGGAATCGGTTGTTGTTGCTCTTTCGGTGTGGCAGCAGAGAGGGGAGGTATTCTCTGATCGCTCTCCAAATTACTTTCAAGCAGATTTAATTCGAGGTCTTCCATCCACTCCCGATCGGGTGATGATGTATATGAGAGCGGTAACTCGTGCATGGTCTGCCTAAAGGTTTTACTCAGACTTTTGTTTGCTTTTCGCCGGTTCACATTGGCCATAGGGTCTCCTTGCCTCCTGATTTCATTCCCGTATCACTCTTGTAGGATATTCATCCATTTCCCTATTTGGCACCGTGTCTACAAAATTGTTTCATCCTTATTGGCCTAAGTTTCCAGCCAACACAAAAAAACCTGCTTGGCCAACTCTCCCGTTGGCTAGCAGGTTCTTTATCTTCATTTATACAGCAACTTCTTCTTTTGTTTGTGACAAAAGCGTCCTGAATTCATCGCCTTGCAGAACTTCCGCTTCCATCAATGTGTACAAGCCTGTTTGGAATACGGAGTCATATTGTCTCAAAAGATTGCGAGTTTCTACGAGCAACCCATCCAGCAGACGCTCAACCTCATCATGAATACGACTCTTCTCCACGTATTGCAAATGTACAATCCCCAGATCCGACATACCGCTTTGTACAATTTCCTGTGCCATTCCCAGCGCTTGCTCGAAGTCATTCTTCGATCCAGTACTGCGTCCACCGTAGTAGATTTCCTCCGCTACGGCTCCTCCAAGGCTAACCATGATTTGCTTTTCCATCGCATCCTTGGTATACAAATAGCGGTCTTCCATTGGATTTTGTCGGACGTACCCTAGTGCTTTGCCACGTGGACTCAGCGTGACCTGCGAGACAGAGCCTGGTCGCACCATCTCACTGACAATGGCATGCCCCAATTCATGGAGCGCAACACGCTTCTTCTCTTCCTCTGATGCTTGTCGGTCTACTTTCTCTCCGAGCATGACCTTATCCACGGCATAAGCAAAATGCTTCGCAGTGATCTTGTCCAGTCGGTCACGCATGGCGTAAATAGCCGCTTCATTGGCTACACTTTCCAGCTGTGCGCCAGAAAAACCGAATGTCTCTTGTGCCACTTTTTCCAGTGTGACGTCTTCGCCAAGCGGTTTATTCGCCGTATGAATGGTCAAAATCTGCTCGCGTGCTGGCTTGTCTGGGAGATCAACGCTAATATGACGGTCAAAACGACCAGGACGCAACAACGCTGCGTCGAGCATGTCTTTCCGGTTCGTAGCTGCCATGACTAAAATCCGCGGCTTGTCGGTCGTAGCTACACCATCCATCTCCGTCAACAGTTGATTCAAGGTCTGATCGTATTCACGTTGCTGTTGACCGTCCCTTTTTCCACCGACGACATCGATCTCATCGATAAAAATAATCGCGCTGTCTTGCCCATTTTTCTCTGCCAATGTCTTCGCTTCTTGAAACAATTCACGAACGCGTTGTGCACCGACACCGACGTACATCTCTACAAACTGCGAACCTGATGCCGCCACAAAGGCAGAATTTGTATAGTTCGCTGCTGCTTTCGCCATCAGTGTCTTACCCGTACCAGGAGGACCTGTCAAAAGAACACCTTTGATCGGGCGAATCCCGTACTGCTCAATTTTGTCTTTATACACGAGAAAATCAAGCGATTCCTTCAGTTCTTTTTTAGCGCGTTCCTGTCCACCAATATCGGCAAACTGCACGTCCGATTTCGGCAGCTCATGCTTGTTTGCTTTTCTTTTCCCACCGAGGGCGACATTCCCGCCTTGTCCATTTTGCTGACGGATGAGCAGAAAGTAAATCGCCCCCAGTACGGCTCCGAACACCAAGAATGGCGTAATATTTACACCTAGAAAAACAAGAAAAATAAACAGTGCAGGTACGACGCCGATCAGTACTTCCTTACGCACGTGCCGTCACCTCTTTTTCAATGGAACGGGGGATGATGGTGTAGAAATCCGCCGTTCCTTTTTTCAAGTAAACATAAATGTTCTCGTCATCCATTAATGCAGATGCTTCGTCCAGCTGATTCCCCTTTTTCCATTGTTCCACGAGGGCTGGAATGCGGCTATATTCATGCAGTTCCACTGCTTCTGTAAACACAAATTGACCGCTCTGCCATATATCATTCATCGCTGTCGACTGATTGTCTATGTCAATGACCACTTCTTTTTCCCCTGCGATCTTTTGTGTTTCCTTTAGCAAATTGCGATATTCTGCTGGAAACGTGTCAGGCTTTGTAACAGTTACATCTATTTGAATTTTATCTTTGCTGATCTCCAAATTACCCAATGTGGCGGACTGCATTTGTCCAATTTCTGCACGGATTGGCTCCTCAATCTCCATCTTTTGATACAAGAACCATCCTCCGAACAGGAGTGCCAAGGTTGCCACCAAAGATAATCCAATTGCGCTCTTTTTCAACTGCACGGCTACTCCCCCCATAAATATCGTTCTCGTTTTCTCTCTCTGCAACGTCCCCAGTATATCATATGAGTATATCAATTTCTTATACAGATGTTGGATGGAATGCCAAACAGGCCTTCTCCCATAAGGAAAAGGCCTGTCGTCAAGCAAGCGTATTAGGTTGGCGCGAGCACGTATGAGGTTAACAAAGCACCTGTGAATAGATCATAGTGAATATAGTGAAAACGACCGTCTTTGTCTTTGACAGTGACTTCCCAAAATTTCTTATCGTTTTCGAGACCAGGAACCAAATGAGTGATCTCCGATTGCGGGAATGACTTGTAAACCGCCTCTTCTACATTCTTTTTAGGAACAGCTAGATCCATTCGATCGAAACTAACTTTCTGATCGGTCATCCATGCTACAACCTGTGTACCCGCCTTATTTTTCCCAATGACGACAGCGTAGCTCTCCTTGCCTCGATATTCATCAATGGATTCAATCTCCGTGATTGTCGTGCGATCCTGGACCCACTGACGAACGGTTTCCTCAAATTGATTACGCTCTCCTGCTACAGAAGCCGTCAGGTGATAGGCGAACCCAGCTCCCGTAAGTAAAATGACGGCTACGATTGATAGGATAATTCGTACTAACACAGCAAAGTAACTCCTTTACGTGGCTGACATTACAATCGGAATCGAAGCTGGTCTCTCTTCACTCCAACTGCCGTTTGCATTTGCAAATCCAGCTCCAGTTGGCGAAGCTGCCCCGTAGTTGACTCGTACCATAGTTGGTAATTGACTTTCATTCCCTCTGTTACGTTCGAAGACAAATCCTGAATAGGGAAGGATGGACCTAACCACATCGATAATAACGAAGAGACTTCCTCTGGTGGAACCGCTATCCGATATCCACTCCATCCTTGCCCTGCAGTATCTTCAAGGCGTTCAGGACTAACCGATTGCAAAACTCCCTTGAGCAATACTGCGTGCTCATGCGGGGTGAACATCGCATACGGCAGTGCGGCATGATCCTGTATCTGGCCATCAATTCGCACCGATACTGGTTGCCCATCTTTTCTGGCTATTTCAAGCTGGTGGCCACCGATTTCTCCTGTGAGCTGAAATTGCTCATTTTGATATCGCCCATGCAAGGTCTGATCCTGCATGTATACCAGAAATGAGCGTTCCTCGTCCTTCGTGATCTGCTCCAAAAGCTCCGCTACCGTCGTCGCTGTCTGCTCTGTTCCTGCTGTTTGTCTGACCGCAGCCGCAGTATCAGTGCTGTCTGTATTGGCTGATCGACTTACTGTCCCCAATACAATCCCAAGGAGAAATAGACCGAGTAGGATAGGAATGAGCCACCACAGCATTTTGGGCCGGATGTACATGTCGTCCCCCCTGTCCCATTTTTGTCTTTAGCCTATGCTATACGGGAAGGTTTTAGAACGACACGGAAAAGTTGCTAATCATACCTTAGGGTCGGGCGGTCATACTACATATACACCCCGAGGAGGTGAGCGCGTGACATCTTCGCAACAAACCACATCTCCTGACATACTTGGGTTTCTGTTACAGGAATACCGCGTCTCCTGGGCAGGATTGTCGTCTCCCTTGCGTCAATGGTCGCACACACCCACTCTTCATTTTCGCCATCATCTCCTGACAAAAGCTGTGGCAAAAATGAACAACGGAACGTCGTAGTATCCAATTCCCCTACCTACACCTACACTGCCTTACTCCTGTCCCCCACCTGACAGGAGCCTTTTACCGTTTTAACGTTTGGAATACGCGGTTTGCTTCATAAATCGCGCGCTCCTCATCGATGGTCAACAGCTTATGATTACGCATCAAGAATTTACCCGCTACAATCGTATCTTTCACATCGCGTCCATTTGCTGCGTACACCACGTGTGAAACCGGTTGGTGTGCCGGGTGGAAATGGGCTTGGTGGCTATCCAGCACGATCAAGTCAGCTTGCTTGCCTACTTCAATGCTTCCGAGTGTTTCCTCTTGGAATACCCCTTCTGCACCATAACGAGTAGCCATGCGAAGTGCTTCCTCTGCTGGAACCGCTACTGGATCGTTGTTCACACCTTTGTGTAGGATCGCAGCGAGTTTCAATTCCTCAAACAAATTCAAATTGTTGTTGCTTGCAGAGCTGTCGGTACCCAGGGACACGCTTACACCTTTTGCCAACATTTTAGGAACTGGCGCAACACCACTAGCCAGTTTTAGGTTGCTCACTACGTTATGAGAAACTCTTACGTTGTATTTTGCCAAAATGTCGATTTCTTCATCCGTCAGGTGAACAGCATGCGCGACGAGTGTTGGACGATTGAACATTCCCAGCTTTTCCAAATGCGCAACTGGACGAAGCCCGTAGTCCTTCTCGTTTTGACCGACTTCCCAAGCAGTTTCAGACATATGAATATGAAGCGGCAAGGAAAGCTCATCGGCTTTTTCGATAATTTGGGTAATAAATTCTGGCGAGCACGTGTACGGCGCATGCGGTGCCATCATGACGGTAATACGCCCGTCTGCCTGATTATGCCATTCTTTTGCAAAAAGAGTCGCGTCTTTCAGCTTTGTTTGACGTTCTTCTTCGGAGCACAGACCAATCATCCCTCTGCAAAGGCGAGCACGCATTCCAGCAGTATCGACTTCCTTCGCCACGACATCCATATGATCATACATATCCACAAACGTAGTGGTACCGGTACGAATCATCTCGATAAGCGACAGCTGGGTACCCCATTTTACTGTGTCTCCCGTGAATTGCGCCTCCAATGGCCACATTTTGTCTTCAAGCCATTGTTGCAGCGGCAAATCATCTGCATAACCGCGTAGGAGGGACATACCAGCATGTCCATGCGTGTTGATTAAGCCAGGCAGTATGTAATCACCTTTTTGATCGATGACTTCATCGTATCCCGCTTCCGACAGGTCCTCAGGAGTTGGGCCCACATACGTAATCTTGTTGCCTTCGAATGCTACGGCACCATCGTAAATGACTTCATTCGTATCGTTAACGGTAATGACTGTTGCGTGAATGAGGATCGTCTTTTTCATAGTATACACTCCATTCTTACGTCAAATAGTAGGCCAAGCTTTGCAGGTTGGACGTCACATCCGCATAGTGAATGCGAACATCTTTTCCTGCGCGAATCGTCGTAGGGGCAAAATTCAAGATCCCCCTGATACCCGCTTGAGTCAACTGATCACATACGGATTGCGCTGCAGGTGCCGGTACCGTAATAATCGCCAGCTTGATTTGCTTGTCGACGACTGTTTCTTCCAGCTCTGATAAAGGCTGAATGGGTATACCTGCGACTTTTTTGCCCTGCTTCTCTGGATTATTGTCAAAGATGGCCGCAATCCGCATGTTATCTTTCAAATAAGCGTTGTAGTTACTAATGGCATGGCCCAAATGCCCAGCTCCGACCAAAGCGACACGGATTTCATCCGTTAGCTTCAGAATTTCACGGATTTTTTCCACCAGATAATCGACATCATAGCCGATTCCCTTTTTTCCAAAATCACCAAAAGCTGCAAGATCCTTTCTGATTTGGGCAGGATTCACATCAAGATTCTTGCCCATCTGTTGGGAGGAAACGGTGGTCACCTCAACTTGCTGCAAATAACTGAGGTAACGCAGATAAATCGGCAAACGACGGACGACCGCTTCTGAAATCTTTTCGTGTTTTGCCACGTTCGGTCTTCCCCCCTAATTCTTTTGCTTCAAAATCCGATATTCTTTTCCATTCGATAAAATGGTAATGGAACCGTCGTCGCTGGTAACGTATGTCTCGGCCCATGACTCACCCAAGCGCTCCATGACTTCCGTCTGACCGTCTTTCATTTGATCCCGTGATCGGCCTGTCTGAATAATGGCGACCTGTGGATCGACTTGCGTCAGAAACGGTTGCGAAGAGCCTTGATTGCTCCCCTGACCTGCTACCTTTAGCACTTCCGCCTTCAGTCTGTCATTTTTCCGTTCCAACAGTCGCTCTTCTGCTTTTTCATTCACGGCGCTCATAAATAAAAATCGCAATTGACCGTGCGTCAATCGAAAAACGAGAGAATTGTTCTGAGGCGATAAAAATAACGGTTCATCCGGGAGCAAAACTTCCATGGAGATTTCTTGGTCAAGAGTGAGTACTTGTCCTTGCTCTGCTTCCATCTGTTTTTGGTTGGAGCGAAGCAGCGCGACATGGCGAAGCGATGATGCGATCAGTTTGGGCAAAATGACGGCATCTACAAGCACTTGCTGGCTCAATGAAGCGTAGCCTCCCATATGCTCAGGCTGGTCGTTCGTCAACACGACATAGTCGAGCCGTGTGATCTTGAGCTCTGCCAAGCGTGCCGAGAGAACGGGCCAATCATCTGCCGTACCCGTATCAATCAGCATCGTTTTGCCGCCTGGCATTCTCAAAAGTGTACTCTCACCATGCGGAAGTGCCAAGTAGGTGATAATGAGACCCGAAAATTCCTGCTCTGTCTCTGTTTCAAACGGGTCATCTATCTTCACTGCTGCTTCTTGCAAATACAAATGGCTATCAATCGAGCATGCGCAAAGGAAAATCGCACTAAGAACTACAATCCACCAACGCCACTCTTTTTTCCATAACATTTATTTTATCACCTTAATCCCTATGAGACTATTGCTTCATTTTATGAATCTGACAGGGATTGCATACTAAGGAATGGCTCTATACGTTCTCGAAGCGTTGGCCATGGACCGCTTTCGATCTGAAATGGCGGCAAAGATTGAAGGAATGAGCGTCCATATCTCGACTCAACCACACGCGTGTCAAGAACGATCACGACCCCACGATCCAAGTGGTGGCGAATTAATCGACCCACCCCTTGTTTAAATTGCAGAACGGCTTGTGGAAGAGACAAGGACATAAAAGCGTTTTTTCCTTCTGTCTTCAAAAGCTCGGCCCTTCCTTGATACACAGGATGATTGGGTGGAGCAAACGGGAGGCGAACAATGACTAAACTGCTCAGCCATTCCCCCTGGATATCGACACCTTCCCAGAAGCTGCTCGTCCCAAGCAGGACACTTCTCTCCATGCTTCGAAACAAACGAACCAGCTTGCTCCGATTATTGCTATCGATTCCGTGACCGAATAGCGTATATGGTTCTGGAGCATCCGCAAGCCGTTCCTTCATCGCTTGGTAAACAAGTCGAAGCATCGAGTGGGAGGTGAATAGAATCAGCGTCCTTCCTTTCGAAGCCAGTACCACATCAACACACCCTTGAATGACCGCCTCCAAATACGTGTGGTCACTCTCTTTGCCTGGTGCGGGGAAATCAGATGGAATCAACAGTAATCCCTGCTCTTCATAATGAAAAGGCGATGGCAGTGACAAGGTACGCACTCGTTCCTCGGGCAGTTGGTCGAGACCAAACTGGCTTTTGATGTAGGAGAAGCTGTTTTTGACCGTCAGAGTGGCTGATGTCAAGATCAGACTCCGCTTCTGCGCGAAAAGCGGTTCTGCCAGTGAGTCGGCAACCTTCAAGAGTGCTGCTGACAAATGAACTTGCTTGCGAGCTGTACGGGACTCTACTTCCATCCAATATACATACTCGCCATCCTGCTCAAGTAAAAAGAAGTGAAGCAGCTCCACAACATTTTGCCAGTCTTTGATGAGACCGAATAAATCTGTCAGTAGACTGCGTACGACAAATGGTGGCTTTTCCTCTTGCGGAGTCGTTCGCAAAAGCTGCTCGATGCCCGCTGCGTATGCAGTCATCCCTTCTATCAGCTTTTTGGTTACTTTACGTATCTTCTCGTGCTTACCTACAAATGATTCGACCCGATAACGTACTGTCTCACGTCCGGCGTCCGTCGTCTCCTCCGCACGGTCTGATGCCCATGCATACAAGAGCTGTGTCCATTGCTGCGCTTTCTCACGTAAGGCAGCGGACTGTTTTCTCAACTCCAGAAGCTTTGTGGCGACATCTTCTTCAACCGCAGGCATCCAGCTTTGCAGCTCTTCTGCGAAGCGGGAAATTGCCCCACTCTCTTCAACTGATGCACGATCTAACAAGAAAAGAAGCTGCGTGGTTGAAAACTGTTTGCCTAAATGCTGTGTCGCGGCATCCTCCAAATGATGGGCCTCGTCGACGATGGCAACTTCATACGGAGGGAGGATTCTATTTTCCGCTTGCAAGTCGCTGATGAAAAGGGCGTGATTGACGATGAGTACATCGACATCGCGAGCCCGTTCCTTCGCCTGAAAATAGTAACAGCGACTAAACCAGGGACAAGCCCGATTCAAACAAGAGCTCGTGTCACTTTTTACCTGTTGCCACAGCAGTTGGCCACTCGGAGGCATGCTCAGCTCTTCCACGTCACCGGTTACGGTTTGCGTGAGCCACGTCAGCATCTGTCCTTTGACCAAGCGCATTTCTTGGCTGCTTCCTTCTACAGGCTCGTCCACAGCTTGTTCAAATTTACGCAAGCACAAGTAGTTTCCTCTGCCTTTTAGCGTCGAAGCTGTAAAGGAAAACGGCAGAGACTCCTGCAAGGTAGCGATTTCCTTATGGAATAACTGTTCCTGCAATTGAATGGTATTGGTACTGACCACCAGCTGCTGCTGATTGTGATGAGCCCAAATGATCCCCGGTAAGAGATAGGCTAATGATTTTCCCGTACCTGTCCCTGCCTCTACCAATAAATGGGCACCATCCTCCATGGCCTCATAGACCGCATGCATCATCGCTTCCTGAGCATCCCGGCGTTGATATCCCGACATTTTCGCCTGCATGTGCCCGTTTTCGCCCAAGACATCCTCGAGCTGGTCAGCAAACACTTTGGTCACTGTCGCATCGACATGGGAACGTTTTAGCGAGGCTGTTAATTTTTCTTCTCGCTTCCGAAGGGCCAGCTGGCGATAAACATCCCACATGTCTGAGGAATCCTTTTTGGTTGGCGTTCCATCCAGCTCTGGCAGCTCTATGAGCTTTTCCATCTCGATCTGACGTAAAAGAACCTCGATATCAGAGCGAAACGAAGAAACGAGCATCTGCAGGCGCTGGATGGTCACGAGAGGCAGTCTCTTTAAAATATCCAGCAAGTGGAGAAACAGCTGCGCCGTTGCGAGTGCATCGCTATCTGCTTGATGGGGATTATCGTGCTCGATTTCCAGCTCAGACGCCAGTTCTCCGAGTCTGTAGCTATTTTGCATCGGCAACAGAACACGGGATAGCTCCACTGTATCAAGTACGTAGCCGTCAAACGCATAATAGCCCTGGCTCAGCAGGGCTTCTTGTAAAAATTGGAGATCAAAGCTTGCATTATGTGCAACAAAAGCTCGTCCGTCCAATAAACGCAAGAAATCTGGAAACACTTCTTCCAAGGAAGGAGCATCTGCAACCATCTCATTGGTAATTCCTGTTAATTGGGTAATAAATGGGGGAATATCCTGGCCTGGATGAATCAGGGTGGAAAAACTCTCGGTAATCTGCCCATCATCGATTGCGACGGCACCAATCTGAATGATGCTGTCCCCTTGGCGTGGATGGCTTCCCGTCGTCTCAAAATCTACAACTAGTAATCGATTCAAACGTTGTCACCTCGTAACCTGGGCGGAAACATTCAATCCGCACCCATTCACATTCGGCAACGATGGGAAATATTCCTGCTCTCCTGTACATTTAAGGCTGTACGAGCTCGGTTTGCATTTCTGATTGACCGAGCTTGCTTGCGCATAATTGCAGATAGATGGGGATTTCCCATAACTGTTCTGCGAATGGCAATGCCCGTTGAAAATATTGTTCAGCTAGGCGCCAATTTTCTTCCACAACCGCGATTCTTCCCAGATGAAAATACCCTAACGAACGTACATATGGCTCAGCGTCGTCCAGGAAATACTTTGCCAACCGTTTTGCTTCTTGTGTATCCCCCAGCTTTTCGTATGCGGAAATCATCCCGGATTGTCCGAGGCGATTGTCTCGGTTTTTCTCCAGCATGATCCGAAACGCTTTGATTGCGTCCTCTACCCTTCCATCAAACAACAGCATCCATCCATAACTAAAAAGAAAGTCGTCATTTTCGGGTGCAAGACTGATGGCTTTTTTGACAAGCGTCAATGCCCGCTTCGTACCTGCAATGAGCCACGTATTCCAGGCCAAGCCATGCCACGTCCACCCATCTTTTGGGGAACGCTCCGTCAAAAAGTGATAGCAAATTTGTGCCCGGTGATAATTGCCCACTGTTTCGTATAAAGAGGCCATTTCCTGAAGAGTATCGCTGTCCAAATCGCGCGTCGGCAGTTGCAAGCCTTTAGGCGGGCTCCATTCCACCGTCTGGTCCATCGTATGCAGTAATTTGGCAGCACGCAGCCATAGCATCTGCGCTTCCCAATCGTGCTCGTTTTTTTCTAGATACGGTTCCAATTCGTCCAAAGCTTCCTGTGCATCGCCATCTCTTAAATAGCATAGCACGAGGTTGTATTTGGCTTCTTCCTGTTCTGGCTTGATTTCGAGAGACGTCTTAAAAGCTTGCACCGCCTCTAACCATTGCTCCTCTTCAGCCAGAATGCAACCGATGGCATTAAAGCTGATGGCAACAACGGTAGGTGAGCTTGCTGTCCTGCCGAGAAGACGGAATTCCCGAAAGGCCAATTCATTCTCCTCGCACAAAAGGAGACTGTAGGCGTAGTACAGGCGTCCACTTTCCCAGTCTGGCGATTTTTGGACTAATTCTGCAAAACACTTTTTCGCGTCTTGGAACATCCGCAAATGATAAAAGCCTTCCCCTCGACGAAAAATCGGCTCGTATGGATTCGTTTCAACGGCCTTTGGTGATTTTGTATTCACCTTCGACTGATCCGTCTTTTTCTCTTCCACTGGAAGCTGGCCTTCCATTTCCTTGATGTTACGAATCGCATTCGATAATTTTTCTTCGAATTGCAGCCACAGGTCTACGACTGTATCACTTACTTGGCGCAATTGAAACAATTGTTCCGCGAGCTGAAGACGCTCTTGTTCAGAAGCCCCCTGCCACTTCTCTTCAATCGACTGCGCTTTGGTACGAAGCGTATGAAACCAGTCCTCGATTTTCACAAGAAAAGCCACCCCCTATGAGGCATGAGTACTTTCATTGTCTCACAAGGCAGGTGGCTCTATACAGGAACAGACAGATCGCTTACAGAATCGTCGCGTGCACTTCTTCAGCAATCAATTCTTTGATCTGATTTTTTTCATCCATGATGGCGACACGTGGCTTATAAGTTCTCGCCTCTTCATCCGTCATCATCGCATAGGCAATAATAATGACGATATCGCCCTCTTGAACGAGACGTGCAGCTGCTCCGTTCAAGCAAATGACGCCACTGCCTGGAGCCCCTTCGATGACGTATGTTTCCAGACGCGCTCCGTTGTTGTTATTGACGATTTGTACTTTTTCATTTGGCAAAATATCCAGTGCATCCAACAAATTTTTGTCGATGGTAATACTGCCCACATAGTTCAAGTTTGCTTCAGTTACCGTTGCGCGATGGATTTTTGCTTTCATCATGGTGCGGAACACTAAGAATTCCTCCCTTATCTCTACTTGATGGATGTAATCGTATTGTCAATCAGACGCGTTTTGCCAAAACGAGCAGCTAACGCGATGATGATCGTTTGACCTGCCGTTTCCTGCTCGACGGGTGTGAGCTCTGGATAGCTCAAAATTTCCACATAATCAATCTCAGCCAGCGGCTTCTCGGAAATCATTTGCGTGATTCGATCCTTGATCTCAGTAAGAGGCCTGTCCTCACCCAGCCATTCTTCTGCTTGCTTCAGGCTTTGTGATAACACGAGTGCTTGTGCTCGCTCATCCGCTGACAAGTATACATTCCGAGAGCTCATGGCAAGACCATCCGCTTCGCGGACAATCGGGCATGGAACGATTTGTACTGGCATCGACAAGTCGTGGACCATTTGCGTCACAACTGCTACTTGCTGGGCATCCTTTTGTCCGAAAAAGGCGTAATCGGGCTGGACAATTTGAAACAATTTATTGACGACAGTCGATACGCCATCAAAATGACCCGGACGAGAAGCTCCACACAATGGAGTCGTCACATTTGCCACTGAAATATTGGTCAGCATCGGTTTCGGATACATCTCGCTGACTTCCGGGGTAAACAGGAGGTCCACCCCCGCTTCTTCCGCCATTTTACTATCCCGTTCGATATCACGCGGATAGCGCTCAAAGTCCTCATTCGGCCCGAATTGCAGCGGGTTTACGAAAATGCTCATCACAACCAAATCGCATACTTCACGAGCAGCTTTTACCAAGCTGAGATGACCTTCATGCAAAAAACCCATGGTCGGTACCATTCCGATCGTTTTGCCTTGCCGACGTGCTTCTTTTATATGAACGCGCATCTCTTCAATGGTGGAGACTTGCTGCATCATTGTTTGCATCATGACTGCTTCACTCCTTCCCCGTACAATTCCTTGATGGTTTCTTCAGAGGCATGGAAGACATGCTCTGGTCCTGGGAAGCTTCTTGCTTCGACTTCTTTGTTATAGATCTCAACTGCTTCACGGATGGTTTCACCAATGTTTGCGTACCGCTTCACGAATTTCGGTGTGATATCCGATGCGTAGCCGACCATATCATGGAACACCAGCACTTGCCCATCACAAGTTGCACCCGCTCCGATTCCGATCACAGCGATGTCCAGCTTGTTTGCAATCATGCCTGCGACCTCTTCCGGAACACATTCCAGCACAATGGCGAATGCACCCGCTTCTTGAATCGCAAGGGCCTCATCCAACAATTTTTTGGCTGCCTCCAGATCTCTTCCTTGTACTTTATAACCGCCTAATTGATGTACCGATTGCGGAGTAAGTCCAATATGTCCAACGACAGGGATGCCTGCTTGTACACAGCGTGTTATGATTGGGACCAGTTCACGGCCCCCTTCCATTTTGACCGCCTTGGCCAGCCCTTCTTGCATTAGTCTGCCCGCGTTTTTCACTGCTTCCTCAACTGTTCCGTGATAACTGAGAAAAGGCAGGTCTGTCACGACAAATGCACGCTTGGCCCCTCTCGTTACTGCTTTCGTATGGTGTAGCATATCCTCCATCGTAACAGGGATGGTGGAGTCATAACCCAGTACGACCATTCCCAATGAATCACCAACCAGAATCATATCAGCGCCAGCTTCATCCACTAATTTGGCTGACGGATAGTCATAGGCGGTCACCATGGTAATCGGGGTTCGCGTTTCTTTTTTCTTGCGGATACTCGAAGTCGTAATAGGTCTGTCGTGTGTTGCCATTGTTCATTTCTCCTCTTTCGCATCAAGCCCGTGGATCGTGTGAGGAATAAAAAAACCTTCTCGCGTCAATCGGGAGAAGGTTGTCCATGTCAAAAAGACATTTGCGTCCAACGGATTCCTTCTGTCTCGGTCCACACAGGCTCTGAGCAGATTTTTGTCCTTACACGTATTGCTTTAAGATTACACGATAGATACAAAAATACTCCGGGAGTACCGTTCACGAGGTGATACAGCCTCCAAATTGGAGTATAGCAAATGATTTAATCATTTGCACGATAATTGACATCAGCCGAATAAACTTTGTGGATCTGTCCCGCCTGATCCTCTACCTTGAGTACGCCTTCCTCATCCAAGCCAACGGCACGACCTTCAAACTGTTGTGAAATCGTCTGGAGGGACACCCATTTGCCAATGGTGTACGAATGATCCTCCCACTCTTGTTTTACACGCTCGAAGCCAGCCTGCAAATAGTGATCGTACTCTTCTTCAAAAATTCGGCAGAGTCGTTGGATAAACGAAACGCGCTTGAGTGGCTCGCCAGATTCAATACGAAGCGAAGTCGCAATCTGTGCCAGTTCTGACGGGAAATCTGACTCGACACTGTTGGCATTGAGTCCTATTCCGATAACTAAATAATTGACTCGATCAGATTCAGCATTTAGCTCTGTCAAAATCCCGCATACTTTTTTATCGCCGACAAAAATATCGTTCGGCCATTTGATTTTAACAGGCAACCCAGTCTCTTCCCGGATCGTTGTGGCTACAGCAACTGCCGTTAACAACGTCATCTGAGGTGTCTTCGGTAACGGAATCGCAGGTCGAATGATCAAGCTCATCCAAATCCCCGTTCCTTTTGCAGAATGCCACGGGCGGCCGAGTCTGCCTTTCCCACCTGTTTGCAGCTCTGCCAGCACAATCGTACCTTCTACTGCTCCTTTTGCCGCAGCCTCGTGTGCGAGTGGCTGTGTAGATACCACCTCATCGTAAGCAATGACATTTTGACCGATCCGATTCGTTTCCAGTCCAGCCATGATTTCTGCTGCTGACAAGCGATCAGGGGCAACCAGCAGGCGATACCCCGATTTGCGTACCGCCTCTACCTCGTAACCATCCCGGCGCAGCTCTTCGATATGCTTCCAAACCGCCGTCCTAGAGCAACCACATGTTTGGCTTAATTCTTCACCAGAGATGAAACTACCGGGCTGGTCACGGAATGCTTGAAGGATGACTTGCTTAATGTTCATCTTGTGCAACCTCTTTCTTTGCAACTTCGACGAGTGCTTCTGGTGTATTTGGTAAACCGTGCAGAGCTGTTTGTCTAAGTAACGATTCCAAGACGCGGAAAATCCACTCGCCTGGCTTTTTCTGAATCGCTACTTGCAGGTCGAGCCCCGTGATTGCCAAATCCTTGATGGTTTTGACAGGCATGTTTTCGTATTGATCGAGGAGTGCTTGCATCGAAAACGATTGCCTCTCCTTCCACCAACACGCTTGCAATAAAAGGAAGAACTCGTTGCACGTGTCCAAACCGACTTCAAGCAACAGTGGCCCCCACTCAATCGGTTGAGGGACATCCCATTGTGGCTGCAATCGCGTCAGAAGTTCAACCAAACAACAAATTGCTTCTGTTTCGCGCTTGGACATTTTGAGAAATTGGCATACTTCACGCGATTGCACAGGTGAATAATTCGCCGCAAATAGTAGCAACGACCATTTTTGCGTCACGGTTTGCAAATGATGCAACCGCCAGACATGCTCATTTGAGAGGACGAACAGTTTTTCTACCTCAGGGGCATAAGCCATGAGTCTCGTTTCATTCAACAGCTGACAACCTACCTCTGGGGCTTTGCTGTCGAGTGTTTTATTCAGCTCTTCCCTTATGCGCTCCACAGCAATATGAGCTAACAAAGGCGCAGTCTGTTTCATAGCAAGCATAGTCTGGTCTTCTATCGCAAAACCTAACTGGGAAGCAAAGCGCACACCTCGTAATAGCCGAAGGGCATCCTCCTGAAATCTCTCAAGCGGAATGCCTACAGCCCGAACCAGGCGAAGCTGCATATCCTCTCGTCCACCGAACGGGTCGTGCAATACTTGATGACGATCCATCGCCATTGCGTTCATCGTAAAATCTCGTCGCTCCAGATCGAGCCGAAGTTCTGAAACGAACTGAACTTCAGCGGGTCGACGGTAATCTTCATATTTTCCTTCCGTCCGAAACGTGGTTACTTCGAACATCTGCCCCTCTACTTTTACAGACACAGTACCGTGTTTCAGACCAGTCGGGACATGATCGGGAAACAATCGGATGACGTCGCCGGGATGGGCATTCGTACATATATCTATATCATGAACAGGTCGTTGTAAAAGCCAATCGCGGACGCAACCACCTACATAGTAAGCTTCGAAGCCGTGTTCCTCCAATCTGTCGAGAACACGCTTTGCCAATTCTATCGCCAATCCAATCCCCCCTTTCTGGTTTGCTCCGCCTGATCTAGACAAGGAGGCGTTTTCATGAGAGTTTTGTATGGATTGTTTATTTTTATATCCAAGATGCATCAATTAGCGAAAAGCTCAATCTTGCGTTCAAAAGCTTAGTTTTACACCGGATTGCTTGCCAGCAAGTTGGCGTAAAGTGCTTCATACTGAGAGGCGATCGTTTCGTGACAAAACGTTTTGCAGGATCGCTCGATGCTATTCGCGGAGAATTCGCGGTATAGCTCTTCGTTTTGCAAGAGACGTATCGTTTCTTTCGCCATGCCTTCAACGTCCCCAATTGGACGCAAGAAGCCGTTCACACCATCTAGGACGACTTCGGGCAAGCCTCCTGCCACTGTAGCGACGACAGGCACACCGCAAGCCATTGCTTCCAATGCGACGAGTCCGAAGCTTTCCTTTTCTGATGGAAGCAGCATGATGTCTGCCATCGACAATACCTCAGCGACGTCTTCTTGCTTGCCGAGGAAGCAAACATCGTCACTCAGACCGAGCTCAGCGATCATCTTGCGGACCAGACCCATTTCGGGACCTTCACCAATGAGGATCAGTCTGGATGGCACTTCTTCACGTACACGCGAAAATATTTCAATCACATCCGGCACTCGTTTGACCGGACGGAAATTAGAAATGTGCATAAGAATTTTTTCACCATTCGGTGCAAATACCTTTTTCAGCTTCGTAACCTCTTTCGGGTAATAACGCCGCTTGTCTACGAAGTTGTACACAGGAACAATTTCTTTTTCAACATGTAGCAGCTCTTGTGTTTGCCTGATCAAATCATGGGACACCGCTGTTACCAAATCGCTTCGCTCAATGCCGAAGCGGATCATATCACTCAAATTCGAGTCATACCCCAGAACAGTAATATCCGTCCCGTGCAAGGTGGTCACAATTTTCAAATGATCCCCTACCATTTGCTTGGCAAGGAACGCGCACAACGCATGTGGCACAGCATAATGCACATGTAATAAGTCCAGGTTTTCATTTTTCGCCACTTGTGCCATTCGGTTCGCCAAGGTCAAATCATAAGGTGGATATTTAAAAACATCATAGTTGTTCACTTCTACTTCATGATAAAAAATGTTCGGGTGAAACGCACCTAAGCGAAATGGCATTCCACCTGTGATGAAATGGACTTGATGTCCTCGCTCGGCCAATAGCTTGCCCAGCTCTGTGGCTACTACACCCGATCCGCCCAATGACGGATAGCAAGTAATCCCGATCTTCATACAGTGTCACTCCTTCTCACAAGCTCTTTAATACATACGGAGCTGCACTGACAAATCCTTCTGCGTAGGCTACACCAACCTGCTGACCAAACAGTCGCTCTCGATACTCGACAGATTCCAGATACCCGTTGGTAAGCGGTGTTTGAACGCCACCTTCTTCTAGCTCAAACTGACTACGGTAGCAACGCAGCGCCTCCATTTTTTGCGGATAAACAGCGGTGATATCCACGACAACCTGAGGCGTGACAGTCGAATTAATGAAATAGTAAAGGAATTGCGAAGGTCGATAGGCAGGCAAAGAAGGCTCTGGCAAATACTTGCGGATGCCCGCATTAAACACCGCCTCTCGAACGATTCGACTTACACTTTCGTGATCTGGATGACGATCCGCGAAATAAGGCGCAAGCACAATGGCTGGACGAGTTTCGCGAATGAGCTTGACGACACGTTCAATCGCACTTTCTCTGACTGCTTCCAAGCCACGATCAGGCAGGCCAAAGTTATAGCGAGCAGCCACTCCCATCACTTGGTCAGCTGCAGTCGCTTCTTGCTGCCTTCTTTCAACCGTTCCATTCGAAGACAATTCAGCATAGGTCAAGTCGAGAATCCCCACGCGCTTTCCCTGTTTAGCAGCCAAGATCAGACTGCCTGCCGCACCGATCTCGACATCGTCAGGATGAGCGCCGATTGCCAAAATATCGAGTGAACTCATACTTCATTCTCCTCATGCACCACTTCACGCCAATCCAGTTGTCCCAGTTCCAAAGCCTTCAGCATGATTTCTGCCGAACCGAGATTGGTGGCAAACGGTATCTTGTGCACATCACACAGTCGAAGCAGTGCGATAATATCAGGCTCATGTGGTTGAGAGGTAAGCGGATCACGCAAAAAGATAATCAAATCCATCTCATTGCGGGCGATCATCGCACCGATTTGTTGATCGCCTCCTAATGGCCCTGACAGAAATCGGGTTAGGGACAGCGACGTAGCTTCCATGATTCGCGACCCAGTTGTTCCTGTGGCATACAGGTCATGTTTTGCCAAAATGGATTCATAGGCCATCGCTAGTTGCACAATCTGTTCTTTCATTCGATCATGGGCAATCAATGCAATTTTCAAGAAAACCTCTCCCTTTATGGCTGGGTATCGTGTGTATGTTAATCAAACGTTTAATCAATCAGATGTTCCAATCCGTAAATCAATCCGTTCATATTCATTACGGCTTTAATGGCCATATTCACGCCTGGCATGAAAGATTCCCGGTTAATCGAATCATGGCGAATAGACAGCGTTTGGCCTGTTGCACCAAACAAAACCTCCTGATGAGCAACCATACCTGGAAGACGGACACTGTGAATCCGGAATCCTTCGTAATCTGCTCCGCGAGCGCCTGGAATCGTTTCTACCTCTTCAGGATGCCCTTGCTTGAGCTCTTCCCGAACGGCTGCAATCATCTCAGCGGTCTTCAAAGCAGTTCCGCTTGGCGCATCCAGCTTGCGGTCATGATGCAACTCGATAATTTCCACATGCGGCATATATTTTGCTGCCATTGCGGAAAACTTCATACATAGAATCGCGCCGATCGCAAAATTCGGGGCAATGATAGCACCCAGTCCCGCTTCTTTATAGCGCGCAGTCATCTCTTGCAGCTGTTCTGCTGTCAGGCCCGTAGTTCCGACAACTGGTCTCACACCACGAGCCAAACAGAGCTCCATATGACAGTAAACCGTATGGGGTGTAGTAAAGTCGACCAGAACATCCGGCTTCATTTCGTCCAGTTGTTGATTGATTTTCTCTTCGCTCACACGCGTATCCAGATTGCCAGTAAAAACAAGTGAGGTATCCTGCGCTAGCATTTTCACTACCTCTTGCCCCATTCGACCATTTGCGCCTGCAACTGCTACACGAATTTCTTTAGTCATGCTGCTCGTTCTCCTCTATTCTCGTCCAGCGATCTTTATCGCGAGTATTAAACTTGTGCATAATACGATCAAACGCTTCCTGCAAATCGATTCCGAGCGAGTTTGCGAAACAAATCACGATGAAGAGTACGTCACCCAGCTCTTCCTCTACTGTTTTTTCGCCTTCGTCCTTTTTCTTCGGTTTTTCTCCATAAAAATGGTTAATCTCTCTGGCTAATTCCCCTACTTCTTCTGTCATTCTAGCCAGCATCGAAAGCGGAGAAAAATAACCTTCTTTAAATTGCGATATGTATTGATCAACTTCTTGCTGCATCTCTTGCATCGTCTTTTGCCGTTCCATCCGCCCACTCCTTTTTTCACAGTCTTCTCTCTTTCACCTATCGTACTAAAAAAGGCTTGGTTTGCCAAATCACAATACTTCGTCTTTCCAGCATATGGACAATCAAACGAGCGTTCATTTATAATGGCTTTCGGATAGCCCTCAGGTAACTCAAGTATTACCTGCACATCATGTCCGGGGGGAAGCCATTCCTGATCCGGCGAACAGGAGGACATATGAAAATTCGTCTTGATAGTATCTTTGCCATTATCATCGGTTCTGCCATTATGGGATTTGGTATTAATGCGTTCAACATTCCCAACCATTTAGCTGAGGGCGGTATCACTGGTATCAGTATTTTGATCAAGCTGCTAGTTCCATCTGTGGATCAGGGGGTCGTCTTCTTCGTCCTAAACGTACCGTTATTTTTTCTAGGCTGGAAAATTCTTGGACGAACTTCTTTTTTCTACACGATTTTGGGAACGGTTTCACTCTCCGTCTTCTTATCCTTGTTTGATGGAGTTCTTCCGCTTCAAATGAAGGATCGCTTGCTCGCCTCCCTCTATGCCGGGGTAGCTGTCGGAGTCGGTTTAGGGATTATTTTCCGTTACGGCGGGACAACCGGCGGTGTGGACATCATTGCCAGACTGCTTCAGAAATACATGGGTATCAGTATGGGGAGGACGTTGTTTTTCGGAGACATCTTGGTCATTGGGGCGTCCCTCGTCTATTTGAATCTGGAAAGCGCCATGTACACACTTGTCGTCGTCTTTATCGCAGCACGTGTCATCGACTTTTTCCAAGATGGGGCATATGCCGGCAAAGCACTGACGATCATTTCCAACGAAGCGGACAAGATTGCCAATCAAATCCTTGAATTCGGTCGTGGTGTTACCCTTTTAGCAGGAAAAGGCGCCTACTCTGGTGATGAAAAGAAAGTAATCTATGTGGTTATCAGCCGCAACGAAGTGATGCGTTTTAAAAATATCGTGCAAGAAATTGACCCGCATGCCTTTGTCATCGTCAACGATGTTCATGAGGTACTCGGAGAAGGCTTTACTCTAGACGAAAACAAGAAACCGCTTCACGACTAGCACGAAGCAGAACAGCAAAAAACCCTTGCCTTTTCGTACAGGCAAGGGTTTTTGCATCCATTAAGTCGAACGGATTTCTCCGTCATATTTCTTCCACGCCACATAAGACAAGGCCATGATCAATGCAATCGAAATCGAGGCGAGAATGACAATAGGTGAATCTGGACGCATCATTAAGCGAGCAAACGTACTCTTTTCTTCTCCCACAAAAGCCACTTGAAAAGAGCTGTTCAATTCTCGCAATGCCTCTCGTACTAGTTGCCAATCTACCTGGCTGTTTCGCATCTCTTTGGATATGATATCGTACGCAACCGTAATCGAGGACATTTGCCCCTCTGGGAGCTGAATACTCATCCCCGGCTTAATGGCCAAAAATAATCGGTAATTCTCATCGAACTGTTCGCGAAACTGACTGAAATTCCGATCAACAGCCGATAGCTGCAGGTTTTGGACCTGCGTTACGAGAGAAGGATAGTAGCTACGCCACATCGGCTGGTGATCATGCGTCAGAGCATCTATGGCGATACGGACCCGCGTGGCATGCCACAGCAATTGCTGTTCACTTGCGTTTGCGGAAGCAAAGCTTTGCTTGGCTGCCAGTATGGACTGTGTCACTGCATTCAGACTCTCAATTCGTATCGGATTGGGCAAATGCTGGTTCGGGAATCGTTCTGCCAGCTGTACAATGCGCTGCTCTGCCCCTTCAAGATCTCCCTTTTTTGCATACGTCAGTAACTCATGCGCAATTTGATCCAATGCGGCCAACTGCTTTTCTTCTATCGGTTGATTCAGCTTCGAGTACAAATTATGAATGGGCCACGACAAGAACAACCCGATCATGAGAAAGAATAATAAAAACCGGATGTTTTTCTTCAACGCAAATAACCTCCTTCCCTAGTACAGCCTATGGAAAGGAGGACAAGATTAGACCTTATTTGTCGTATACTTCATATTCACCCACCAGATCACCGAGATCGAGATCAGACTGAGAAGAACCGTAAACAAACCGACGAAGCCTTCATACGGATCCAGTACACTCGGCAGCCACGGATGGATGTCCATGACGTAATCGAGAAAATCATTATTTAGTGTCCACAGCGCAGCGATTCCCACCGGCAGAAGACTTAGCTTGTAAAAACGCGCATACAAAACAGATTCCACAGCCATGCCGGTGTGGGAAATGATTAGCATCACGTCTGTCCAACGCACTTCATTGCCCATCATCCAACCAGCCACGATAATGCAGACGGCCCAGACACCGTACTTAAAATTGGTGATGCCAGCCAAAGCTTCCAGTACAGGAATGTGGCGACCCAACAAATAGGTAAGGAGTACAAGCGAAAAAAGTCCGCTACCTGTCGGGCTGTCTGGAACAAAAGGAATCAAATATGCTGGTGTCTCAGCTAATTGGTTACCGTACCAGATAAATCCATATATGGTTCCCAAAAAGTTGACGACGAACAGCGTCCAAAGAAACCACCTTTTGCCCAAAGATTGCCGAAACCACTCCCATATCCAGATCATCTATAATCGTCTCCCGCTGTGTACGCCGCTAACGAAAAAGCTGACCGCATTACCAGCCAGCTTTTCCCCTATTAGCTTATTTCAAGCCAGCCATGTATTCAGCTAGCTTTGCGATTTCTGCATCATCTTTGATCATACCGCCTGGCATTGCGCCTTTACCGTTCTTGATGACATCAGTAATCTTGGCTGCATCCAAAGTTGCACCGATTTTTTGGAGGTTTGGACCCATGCCGCCCTCCATGTTTTTACCATGGCATCCCATACAGCTTGTTTGCGCTTTCCAAAGCGCATCAGCTTTAAAGCTGGTGTCAGCTGGAGCAGGTGCAGTTGCACTTGATCCCTGTTTACCACCAGTTCCTTTACCTTTATCAGGGTGAGCCAGATGATATTCATGGTTTGCCGCCCAAGTCAGGTAGAAAATACCAACGAGTGCCGTCAGCATCAAGCCTGTAGCAACTGGACGTTTGCTAGGACGACGCTCTTTGCTGGTATCCAGCCAAGGTGCCAGCATCAGTGCACCAAATGCGATACCTGGAATAACAACGATTCCAAGAACGACCCAATCCCCTGCAGCCCATGGATATTTCAGCAATTGATACAGGAACAAGAAGTACCAGTCTGGCAACGGAATGAATGAAGTATCATTCGGGTTTGCTTTGTCTGTCAACGGCGACGGATGTGAAACCGTCAACACGAGGAAGCCAACTAAGCAAACGGCTGCCACCATCCACTCTTTCAACAGGAAGTTTGGCCAAAACGGCTCGTTTTTACCTGGAAAGTCGGAGTAGGATGGAGAAATGTTTGGGATACGCTTCGCCGATACTCGGGAATCTCCGACGAAGGTAGCATCTTTATCTTGTTTTGCCATGCTATTTCCTCCTTTTTTCGAAGACCGATTATAGTGGACCCGAGATACCTTGCGAACGGATCATAACAAAGTGAGCTCCCAACAGTCCAAGCAGTGCGCCTGGCAGGAAGAACACGTGAATCGCGAAGAAGCGAGTAAGCGTTTGCGCACCTAGAATGTCTCCACCTGTGAGCAATGTTTTCACATACGGACCGATAAATGGTACCGAGTCTGCGATCTGCACACCTACTTTGGTCGCAAAGTATGCGGTGTTATCCCAAGGCAACAGGTAACCTGTGAAACCGAGGCCCAGCATAACGAAGAAAATCAGTACGCCGACTACCCAGTTCAATTCACGAGGCTTTTTGTATGCACCTGTAAAGAATACACGCAAAGTATGTAGGAACATCATCACGATTACCAAGCTCGCGCCCCAGTGATGCATACCGCGTACGATTACCCCGAACGCTACTTCGTTCTGCAGGTACTTAACGGATTCGTAAGCATTGATAACGTCTGGTACATAGTACATCGTCAAGAACATACCAGACAAGATTTGAATAACGGTAATAAAGAACGTAAGTCCACCAAAGCAGTAAACAAAAGCTGAAAAATGATGTGCCGGGTTCACGTGCTCAGGTACTTCGTGGTCAGCCAAGTCACGCCACATCGGAGTGATGTTTAAGCGCTCATCGACCCAATCATACATTTTTTGCATCATGTTAGCCGTTCACCCCCGGACGAGGATTTGCTTTTACTTTACCTAAATACAATTTTCCATCTTTGACTTCTGTCTCATACTCATCCAGAGAGGCCGTCGGTGGCGTTCCCAAAATGTGCTCGCCATTGATCGAATAACGACCCATGTGGCAAGGACAGAAGTACTCATTTGGTTGTCCTGGGCCAGTTCCCCAGTCAACCGTACACCCTAAGTGCTTACAGATCGGGGACAGAGCAAGAATCTCACCCTTGTCGTTCTTGGTAACCCATGCAGTAAGTGTAGATTCTGACTCATACCAACCGTCCTTGGTATGGACCTTGAATTCTACGCGTTTTGGCACGGCACTAAACTCATCCGGACTGCCGACAGCTACTTTATCTCCACCTGCATGTCCTTGCAGAAGGGGGTCTACCGCAAAGCGAATCATTGGGGTGATCATTCCCGCAGCAAGGAATCCGCCAGTTCCCATCAGGGCGTAGTTCAAAAATGTACGCCTGGAAATTTCGCGTTTGTCTCCCATATCTTTTTTCCCTCCTTATCCTGTAAAATAGCGCTACGATGGCATTTTCATACATATACACTAGGTCAATCCCAATCATAGCTAACGCCTATAAAGATGTCAAGAATGTCCAGTGGACATGTCTTTACCCAAACGATGTGTGACAGGATATTGTTGCCAGATTGTCAAATTTATGACCTTGCCCCACCCAATTTTCTGTAGTATTACCGGAAAACGCTTTCTCTATTGCGTCTCTTTTTTTAGTCAAAACGATTATCCTCGTCCGGTTTGCCACAACTTGATGACCTCTTTGTATAGCACATCCACGGTCACTTCGAAACGCAAAGAAGATTCCAGGTCTTCATCCCCTACCAATAAAGTCAACACGCCTTCTTCCGTTCGTTCCTTTAATTGAATCTGTTCTCCCCGAAAATGAAGCAGTACTTTATAGGGGAATTCCGCCGGTGTTCGTTGTTCCAGCTGCTCTTCTCCTATTTGATAGCTTAACGGAAATAGCAATACGCGTCCCTTCAGTCGCTGCTCAATCCCCGCCGCTACATTTAATAAGTAGTTCATGCGTACAACATGCTCTTCTACTTTTCTGTCCGAGTTGTACAAATAAAGAGGGAGCAGCGCGGTATCCACAAAGGACCGCAACTCCTCCCAGTTTTCAAAATCGTTCAAGTTCCACTGCATAGAGCTGTCTCCTCATTTCCTTGTTCATTTCTGGAAACAAGCGTACCATGAATGGTTGGAGACTCGCAATAACGCATACGATTATGTATTTAGGCTTGCTCGTAAGCCATGATTTCTTTTAATTCGTCTGTTAAGCGCAAAAACAATTCTTTGTTCTTCGATGCAAGAGCCTCATCAATCTCCTGGATTAGCGTGCGCTTGCGATATTGACGCATTTGCTCATCGATCACCATTTCAGATAGCAAACCGGAAACCATTTGATTGTTCGTTCCGTACGCGTTGGAATAGAAATTCGGCCACTCCATACCCATCCCTCACTTCAATAAAATAGTCGTTTCGGTAAAACCATTGTATTTTCGAAGCCAAGTCTGGCTCGCATACGTTGCGGTGTATAACCACTGCCCCTGTTCGTCTTGTCCGACGCGCAACAATCCTAGATGGACCATCATTTTGCATACCCGATTCACCAAGATATCTGTAGGCGAATCGTAGTAAAACTCTTTCATCCAATGGAGTAGCGTGTCCATCAGCGATTGCTGACTTACCCATCCACCCGACGCGATCAACGGAATGAGCTGAACCAGCATCGGCAAGTTCGGGACAGCCCGCTTGTACAGCCTCATCCAGAAGCGAATGACATCATGGTACAATTGATCGTTATACGGTTGCTCCAGTCGCTCCCTACCCGCTTCCGTTACTGCTACCTTGCCGTCCACTTCTACAATCCATCGGTGATAGTAGCAGAAATCGTAGAGCAAAGAAAAACGGTCAGGGTATAAATCAAAATGCAGCCCGTACCCAAAACGCCATTTTTGCGGCAAAAGCGGCTCTTCTTTTACGTACAAAAATTGAAAAAGCTGCTGCTGATGACGCTTGTACATGCCACCTTCTGCGGTTAGCGGTACTGGCTCCTGCTGGAGAAATTGTAAAAATTGCATGATATCATCACAGAGTGCTGTTCCCTCATCCCTATAAGCTTGCGGACCGGGATGAAGCAATGCGTTTGAATCACGCCATTTTGTCAGCCACGCTTGCAAGTACGGCTCACGGATGTCCAGCGGAATTTGATACTGCCCTATGGTTTTACTTTTCGCCGGAAAAATCCATCCTCGCTTCATTGCTGCTGCGACAAACTTCCGTCCTTCCTCCTGCTTTTTTTCCTTTTCACACTCCAGTGCCACCCCGGCTTTCGCCAACAAATCCTCAAGCGACATGACCGTACGCTTGTCCAGGAACAATTGGAGCAAAAAATGGGTTTCTGCACTGCTCAGCTGCTCAACTGCTTGAGAGATTGTCAACTTGTGCCTCAAGCTAGACAACAGTGACGTAATCAATTCGTTTTTGGAATGAGGGTTGCATTCGCATCCGTAATGGTTGGCAATCTGATGGAGCTGCCGGATATCGGTGTACACCAAGATCTCAGCCAAGTTCATCTGTGCATCCCTTCTTTACGATGGCTTACTTGTCTCTCATTCTTGCCAAAATGCGGAAAAATAAACAGGAAGCCACCGAAGTGACTTCCTGTTTGTCGATTTTTTATTGCTCCTCTTCGGATTCATGGTCCCACTGGTCGTGAAGCTGTTGGTATTCTTTCGCTTCCTCATAGCGCCCGGCTTGAGTCAAAAGAGCGATCAGCCTGCGGATTTGATCCAAATCGAACCCTGACAACGATACATATTGCTTTAGGGCCTCAATAGCTGCTTCTGTTTTCCCCATCGAAAGATTCACATCTGCAGCTAATGGGTACGCAGCCACATACTCCTCGTCAACCGCTTGCAAGCTGCTGACCAATTCGGCTGCTTCATCCAGTCGTCCTACGTGGAATGCCATCAGTGCACATCCGTAGAGTACTTCTGGCGAACGATCCATGACCAGCGCCTGACGGAATACTTGGTAAGCCTGTTCGAATTGACCGCTTTGAGCGTACGAGCGCCCCTTTGTCAAAAGCATGGACAGACTTTCATCCCCAGCTTGTTCCAGGAGCTTCATTGCTTTCTCGTCATCTCCAATGCGGAAATACAAGTTACCCAGCGCTGCCATAATATCTTGGTTATCTGGCTCCTTCAGTCTTGCTTGCTCCAAATATTTGACCGCTACTTCATCTAAATCTTGTAGGGAATACAGATCCGCAAGCAACAAGTCCAACTGGATGCTTTCAAAGCCAGATTCTTTGCATTCATAGAGAAGATGTTGCGCCGTCTCAAAATCACTGGAATCCAAAGCAATCTCTGCTAGCAGCAGTTGGCATTCTCTGCGCAAAGAGGAATCCATTTGCGGATTTTTGCCCATGACATCTGTCAACAATTGACTCGCCTCTTCCAAATGACCGAGTCGATACCAGACCTCCGCCAAATACATCATGACATCCGGCAAATCCTTTCCATGCTCCTGAACCTTTTGCAGAGCGGTCAAGCCCAACTCCACTTCATCGTTTTCAATCCGCTTGATCGCTTCGTCTATGACATACAGCCACTTTTTCGGCATTTCTTTCACCTCATATGTATTTTGCGTGGCCTTGTTGCTCTAAGCGCTTGTTGAACAACCACTCTAATAAAATAGCCACAAAAGACCGTCCGAAGACGGTCTTTTCTTTTACTCTTGATCATATACCATTATGCTCGCGTTAGCCAGCTCATTGTAAGAACTGTAATAAGGATTCCAAAAATACTAAGCACAATGCTGTAATTCGGCTTGGCTAAATCAGTAGAAGTCGGCTTTCCATCGAGCGGTACGATCGATGCAGTAGCATGTTCCAGTGAATCACCTTGCGACGTATACGGCTGTGCTTCTACCACGTATGTACCGTCGTCTGTTTGCATGGAAGAAGAAATGACTTGCGCCTTTGGCGTGTTAATCTCCATGACTTCTCCGTTAATAACGAGAGAATTCGCATGCTCCGTGGTACTTGTATTCACATATAAAGTGAATGAAAAGACCATGAGCAACAAAACCGCTACACTCGCACCCATGCGTCGCATTCTCGCTGTCACGCTGAAAATTTTTCTGCCGATCGGGATCGCCCACTGCTCTTCCGATAAAATACGGGCCATCACCGCGTCTACAATGGAACGTGATGGAGTTACAGAATGATATTCTTCTTTATCCATTTCCATCCACTCACCACTGTCCGACCAAATCTCATAGTCGGAACGACAGGCATAGCATGCTGCCATATGGTGATCAACCCGACGTTGGGTCACCTCAGGCAACAGATTTTCGGCGTATTCAGGCAGCATTTCCTGAACTTCTTCACATCTCATCATCGATTCATCCCTTCAGCTTCATCCAAATGAGGGTCCAGGATGTAGTTTTCCAACTGTCCACGAATACTTTGCCGCGCTCGAAACAGTAGAGACTTCACAGAGCTCACTGTTAAATCCAGAATCGTAGCGATTTCTGTGTAATCCATTTGTTCGTACTCGCGTAATATCAGTGCTGAGCGTTGCTTCTCTGGTAGACTGTTGATTGCCAGTCTTACCATGCTCTCCCGTTCATTCCGGAGCAAAACTTGCTCAGGCAGTGTCTTGGGAGATGCCATAGGCACTTGCAACGTATCATCCAGATACACATCAGAATTGCGACTCTTGCGCAATTCACTGAGTACGGAGTTGCGTGCAATCGTATAGAGCCAGGTGGAGAATGTAGCTTCTACATCTCGGAAAGAATGAATGCTCTTATACGCCTTGTAAAACGTCTCCTGACATATATCCTCCGCTATATGCTCTAAATGTGCCTGACGCAAAAGATGAGTGACAAATGAGAGGATCTTTTTTTCATATCGACGAATCAGTTCAGCATAGCATTCCAGATTACCTTCTTTAATCTCTCGGATAAGCTGGGAATCGGTCATGATCAGGATTACCTCCTTGCGATTCCGATCCCTCAGCGGCCTTTTGCATAATTAGACTGCTGGGGATGTAAAAAGTTGCGCGACCTTACGATTCTTTTTCTCGTGTGTCTGCTGGAAACCATTCACGAAAAAACCCCCAACCGGGGTTATATGACATAAGCGTAGGGCTTCGTGTCGAATAAACACTTACCCATACCAATCAAAGGGATAAATCGCATATTTCGATATATCCATTTACCGTTCGACATAACAGATGTTGGAAGATGCATTTCACTAAAATTGAGAATAGTGGAAAGATCATTCTTTGTCAACCAGTTTTCCTTTTTCAGGAAAACGATATCAGCGTCTGCGCCAGTTGTCAAGCTTCCTTTTCGCGGATACAGTCCAATTGCTTTTGCGACATTTGTCGAAGTGAGCCTGACTAGCAAGCAAAGCAATTCTTCAGGCGTACACCAGTTCTTTCGTGTATCAATCTGCACATCGTGAATCGGAGATGCTACTTGCCAACTCCCAAACCATTGACGATGTAATTGACGAAGACCTTGATCCGTCACTTCAGCAGGTAAACGAAAGATATGCAGGAACGGATCATTTTCTTCAAAATGAAAGGCCGCTTGAGAATCAGTGATGACTGTGCGTAATCGCCAATAACGAGTAGCCTCCATCCAAATCTGTCTAATGAGTTCCCGTTGTTCTTTTTTCAAAAACGGATCATTCTGTACCTGCATGTGCAGGATCGTATGTTTAGACGTATGAAGTTGCAAAAGCGTTTCCCATTTTATTGTGGAAATTTCTTCTGGATTTCGAATCGTGACATGAAACGAAGAATAGCCATGGTTCATCCACTCCGCTAAGCGGTCACCGTGAAGATCAGCGACATCGATTTCCACATGCCAAACATAATCCAACAAACTGTTGAAGTGCTGGGTTTGTTGATAGTGAATTTGCGGTCTGCTCATCCAACGCTCTGGCTGGAAGACGTCCACCAGGCTTGTACATCCCGAGCTGATGAGATTTCGCATGGCTTCTATATAAACATCTACATCTTTGATTTTATACAACGAATGTGTCGGGAGTGCGACGAAACCGGGCAAAAGATACATACCGGTAGCATCTATTTCTTCATATGAATCGTTGAAGGGGTTTTTCGTCAAGGTATCTTTAGCCATTCGTACAATTTTCCCATGACGAATCCAAATATCTACTTCTTTCATTCCTAGTGCTGTGACAATCGTTCCCCCACGTATGACCGTCCCTTGCTCCAGCATAGCTCGTCCCCCTCCCGTTTCTCATGCACATACTACCCTTGTACGAGCATATGCACAGAAAGGGGAAAAAGTACTAATGAAGATCAAACCGCTTTTTAAACAAAAAAAAGACCGCCGTTGATGTAAGCGCATTCAAACGACGGTAGCACACACGTGCTTTCTTATATTGGATAGGAGTGGAGAGAAACCATACTGTAGTTTTATAATAAACGGAATGTAAGCGCTTGTCAAATCATTTTTGCTAAAATTCGGAACGCTTTGTCCTCCCCCAAAAAAAGAAGCCTGCTACCTTATAAAGGCACAGACTTCTCTTTCATTTTTTCTTATTGGCTGATTTTCACAAGCAAGCCATGGAAGCCAGGGAACGATACATCAATCGCATCATCATTTTCGATGGTCGTCTCTCCCTCGGCAACGAGACCCGCAATCGCCATCGCCATGCCGATTCGGTGATCCCCCATGCTATCTATGACAGCCCCTGTCAATCCTGTTTTTCCTTCGATGATCATTCCGTCATCTGTAGCTGTCACCCTAGCGCCGAATTTGGACAGTTGACTAACCACTGTGGCAATACGGTCTGTCTCCTTTACTTTCAGCTCTTCCGCATCACGGATAACGGTTTGACCTTTGGCCTGCGTTGCCATGACCGCAATCACCGGAATTTCGTCAATCAGGCGTGGAATGATATCTCCAGCAATTTCAATACCGTGCAGCTCCGAATGTGTCACGAGGAGGTCTGCAACCGGCTCTTCATTTACGACTCGCTCATTCAAAAGCTCCAGACTTCCCCCCATCGCCTTGACAACATCAATAATGCCCGTGCGGCTTGGGTTAATTCCGACATTTTCAATGAGAAGAGAGCTGCCTGGTACAACCATTACAGCCGCAATTAAAAAGGCAGCGGAAGAAATGTCACCGGGAACAGAAATGGCACGGCCCTTCAGCTCTTGTCCGCCTTCTACTGAAACGGTCAAGCCATCACGCACAACTTGTACACCAAATGCTTGCAGCATACGCTCCGTATGATCGCGGGATAAATGCGGCTCTGTTACACTCGTCACGCCTTTTGCCTGCAACCCTGCCAACATAATCGCTGACTTCACTTGTGCACTCGCAACGGGGGATTGATACGCGAACCCTTGAAGCTCCCCACCTCGAATGGATAACGGTGTGTATTCGCCGTCTTTTCTTCCATCGATTTTGGCGCCCATTTGACGGAGCGGTCCGATCACACGACGCATTGGTCTTTTGGCAATGGACTCATCGCCTTCCATCACCACATGGAAAGGCTGTGTTGCCATGATCCCTGCCATTAAACGAATGGTCGTACCGGAGTTCCCTACATCCAAATGTTGAGACGGTTCCTGCAAGCCATACCAGCCTTTTCCTTGTACGGTTACGGCATCTCCTTGTTGTTCAATCTCAATCCCCATCCGACGAAAGCAGCTAATCGTGCTCAAGCAATCGGCACCCGGCAAAAAGCCTTCAATGGTTGTGGTTCCTTCTGCTAGAGCTCCTAACATAACTGCACGATGGGAAATGGATTTATCTCCTGGCACGCGAACGGTACCTTTGATTTGTTTGGCTTGTTGTACGCGAAGCATTTCTTCCACTCCTTTTCTCTCTCACGCTCTCCAGAACGCCAGTCGCACTGTGAAGCGTCTTCGTTGTAAAGTGTGTTTGCATAAAAAAACTTATGTGCGCTTGTATACATTGTAATCGAAAAAGCGAAGAACTTCCTCTCCCTTTTCCAACTCTTGTTGCGAATGGAACGTAATGCGTAGCACCCCATAAATGTCTTCTCGTGTCTCTCTGATTTGGAGATTCGTGATGTTGATTTCTCTTGCTCCCAATAGTGTCGTAATTCGTCCGATTTCACCCGGGTTGTCAGGGATATCGATATACAAATCGTTCAAAGGAGGCAATGCACCCGTTTTGCGCTCAGGCAAGCTGTCGCGGAATTCTCGTGCCGTTTTGAAGAAATGCTCGATTCCTTCTGGATCTCCCTGTTCTACAAGGTGAACGACATCTTCCAATGCGTTTGCCCAATCTTTTGCGATTTTCAGGATCGGATCACGGTTTTGCAGCAAAATGTCACGCCACATCTGAGGGTTGCTCGATGCAATGCGCGTAATATCACGGAAGCCACCAGCAGCAAGCGTAGCATGCCAAGCATTTTCCTCGTCGTACCCTGCCACCAGATTGACCAGAGCAGAAGCGAGAATATGCGGGAAATGGCTGACTGCACCCACGACCTGATCATGTGAATCCGCGGCCATTTGCACGACTTTTGCGCGAGTCAGTGTAAGTAGTTCAGACAATTGCTTTACTTTTTCTTCAGGTGTTCCCGGCGCTGGTGTCAAAACATAATAGGCGTTTTCCATAAGACGGTCAGAAGCAGCTTCCACGCCGGATTTATGCGAGCCAGCCATCGGATGTCCACCAATAAACGTGACATGATCGGGAATGACATCCACCGCTTGTCTCACAATACCTGCTTTTGTACTGCCAACATCCGTAATGATCACACCAGGCTGCAGATCCATTTCCACTAACGAGCGAATGGTCGCAACGATTTGCTCTACAGGTGATGCGAGGAAAATGACATTTGCTTCTCGAACTGCAGTCTGCAAATCAGTTGTGCCAGCATGAATGACACCAAGAGTCAGTGCTTTATCCAAACAATCCTGACGTAAATCGTAGCCGACTACCCGAATATTTGGATCACGTCGCATAGACAGCGCGATTGAGCCGCCGATCAACCCGACGCCGATTACAGTAATGGTGGTTCTTTTCATCTCCACTCTCTATCCTTCCTACATCTCTCTTAGACAAAGATGCCGAGGCATGCCCGGCATCTTCGTTCTTTATTTCAATGCTCCAGTCACGATTTCTTTTAATACAGAAAGAATCTTATCATTTTGCTCTTTGGTCCCGATGGTAATACGTTGAAAACCTGGGAAGCCTAGCGCATTACCAGAGCGAACGATGATGCCTTGAGAGAGCAGCTTCTTAAATACTTCATCGGAATCCCTTTTCAAATCAACCAAGATAAAGTTGGTCTGAGATGGATAGTAGGAAATTCCCCACTCGTCAAAGGAATCGGTAAACTGCTTCATGCCTTCACGGTTACGATCGCGGCATGTTTGCACAAATTCCTGGTCTTTTAACGCCGCACGTGCTGCTACTTGGCCAAGTGTGCCTGTATTAAACGGCTCACGCACATGTTCCAAAGAGGAAATGAGCTCCTCTGACGCGACCCCGTAGCCGATACGAAGAGCAGCCAGACCGTAGATTTTAGAGAACGTACGCAAAATAATCAGGTTCGGATACTCAGCGAGCATCGGTACTGTTTGTGGATACTCTGGATCCACCACATACTCGTAGTAAGCCTCATCCAATACGACCAGCACATTTTGGGGAACCTTTTTCAGAAAAGCTTCCAACTCGGATGTTGTTACAATCGTCCCAGATGGATTGTTCGGGTTACACACCCATACGACCTTCGTCTGTTCGTTGATGGCAGCCGCCATCGCTTCGAGATCGTGAACGCCATCTTTCAACGGCACCTCAATCAAGTCTGCTCCTTCAATAATCCCATTTGAGCGATATTGCGAGAACGTTTGCGTCGCCATGACTGCATTTGTTCCTTCGCCCAAAAAAGCACGAGAGATCATCAACAGAATTTCATCAGACCCGTTGCCGAAAAACAATTGACCTGGTTTGACTCCGAGGAAGTCAGCAAGATCCCAGCGTAGATTAAGGCTTGCACCGTCTGGATATAGGGCCAAATTGTCCAACTGTTCCGCAATGGCGGCTTTAGCCTTCGGTGAGGAACCAAAAGGATTTTCGTTGGACGCCAGCTTGATGACTTCGGTCAAACCAAATTCACGTTTAACGTCATCAATGGGCTTGCCAGGTTGATATACCGGGGCATTGAGTATGCGTTGTTTCGGTTGCATCCACGTTCACTCCAGTCACATTTTTCCCACTATTGTAGCGCACTGGCTAACTGATGTACAAAGGTTTTTATTTTTTCTACTGCTTCTGGCATCTGTTTTGGATCTTTCAGCTGCTCAGCATGTTCCTCGATCAGCTGTACAATGGCACTTCCCACAATGACACCATTTGTATGGGGTGCTACTGCTCGTACCTGATCCGGCGTGGATATTCCGAAGCCTACCGCTGTAGGAACCGATGTACTAGCCTTTACTCGTTCCAGAAAATCTGCCAAATCCTCTCGCAGGTCGACACGGGCACCCGTCACACCGAGCGACGATACACAATAAAGAAATCCGGTTGCTTGCGCTCCAATCGTATTGATTCTGGAACTAGAAGTTGGTGCCACCAGCGAAATGACATGAATGCCATTCTGTTGTGCTGCGGTTACTACTGGACCGTTTTCCTCAATCGGCAAATCAGGAACGACAACACCGTCAGCACCATAGGCAGCGAGATCGGCAAAAAAGCGCTCGATGCCATATTGTAAAACCGGATTGAAGTAGGTGAACAGGACGATGGAAGCCTCCATACCTGATTCGCGAAGCCTTTTGACCAAGTGCAAAGCATCCCCGATCGTCACGCCATTTTTCAGCGCGCGTTCTGAAGCCCGTTGTATCGTTGGGCCATCTGCCAAAGGATCGGAGTAAGGGACGCCGAGCTCGATGAGATCTGCTCCTGCTTCGACCATCGCTTTTACGAGATGAAAGGTTGCTTCTATTGAAGGATCGCCTACCGTTAGAAATGGGATGAATCGTTTGCGATCACGATCCGCGAATAATTGATCGATTCTGTTAAGAGCTGTCGTCATGATTACTCTCCCCCTCCTGCTGTCAGCGCTTCTTGAATAGTTAGTACGTCTTTGTCCCCTCGACCAGACAAGCAGATCACGAGTATTTGGTCTGAAGTCATTTCTTTCGCACGTTTTATCGCTTCAGCAATCGCATGTGCGCTCTCCAACGCTGGAATGATCCCTTCCGTTTGACAAAGCACTTGTACTGCCTCGAGCGCTTCCGCATCTGTTACCGATGTATAGGTCACTCTTCCACTGTCTTTGAGATAGGCGTGCTCAGGTCCTACTCCTGGATAATCCAAGCCGGCCGAAATCGAATGCGCTTCTTGCACCTGTCCGCATTCATCCTGCAACAAGTAGGTTAAGGAACCGTGGATGACTCCCGGGCGTCCAAGTGTTAGTGTTGCTGCATGCTTTTCAGTATCAATTCCTTTTCCTGCCGCTTCTACCCCTCTAAGCGCGACAGACTCATCCTGAATGAACGGATAAAACATGCCAATCGCATTGCTGCCGCCACCAACGCAAGCAACGATCTCGTCTGGAAGCCTTTTGAGCATTTGCAGGACTTGACCGCGAGTCTCTTCTCCGATAATTTTTTGGAATTCGCGTACGATGTACGGATATGGATGTGGGCCAACGACAGATCCGATGACATAAAACGTTTCTTCGACATGGGAAACCCAATGGCGAATCGCTTCGTTTGTCGCATCCTTAAGTGTACGTGAGCCAGATACAGCAGGAATGACTTCGGCACCAAGTAGCTTCATCCGAAAAACATTCAACGACTGGCGACGAATATCTTCTTCCCCCATGAACACCTTGCACGAGAGTCCGAGCTTTGCTGCCACAGTTGCACTTGCCACTCCGTGCTGACCAGCGCCCGTTTCGGCAATAATTGATTTTTTGCCCATGCGCTTGGCTAGCAAGGCTTGGCCCAAAGCATTGTTCAATTTATGTGCACCCGTATGGTTAAGATCTTCTCGTTTCAAATAGATTTGGGCACCGCCGACCGTTTTCGTCAAACGCTCTGCATAGGTGAGCGGAGTTGGGCGTCCAGCATACTCGCTGAGCAGTCCATTCAATTCTTGAACAAATGCCGGGTCTCGACGTGCTTCTTCAAAAGCGATCTCGAGTTCTGTCACCGCATTCATCAAGGTTTCCGGAATAAACTTGCCTCCGAAGGCACCAAATCGTCCGTTTTCGTCAGGCACGACTCGCGTAGTTGTTTGAATGTTGTTCATGCGCCTTCACCCTCTCCACCAATGTTTTTATTTTTTCGGCGTCTTTTTCGCCATCTGTCTCTACTCCACTGGACACATCGACTATCCCTGCTTGATACTGCCCCATTAATTCTCCGACATTCTCCGCATGAATTCCTCCAGCAATGATGCAGTCAGCTTCCTCGCATGCTGCTTGCAATGCAGGGATTTGCTCCCACGAAAACTTTTTCCCTGTACCTCCTGCTTGACTAGGGTCATACGTATCAAACAAAAAGGCACT
This sequence comes from Brevibacillus sp. HB1.4B, assembly GCF_013284285.1. Classification (NCBI taxonomy): domain Bacteria; kingdom Bacillati; phylum Bacillota; class Bacilli; order Caryophanales; family Paenibacillaceae; genus Brevibacillus; species Brevibacillus sp. HB1.4B. The sequence goes on along the minus strand of NZ_JABSUT010000001.1, from coordinate 242,122 downwards.
GACAATGCCTCGATAGGATTCAATTGCTTGAGCAGCATCCGCTTCTCCGCCCACTGCCAACGCCTTCCATACCGGAATTGCAAACCGCTCCCGAACTTGCTGGCAAAATTGTGGCGTCTCCTGTCCATGCAATTGAATCACAGATAATGGTGCCTCACTTAGCACTTCCTCCAGTTCTTCCATCGTCGGATTTACGAACACACCAACAGCAGGAGGATGGCCCGAAACGGCTGCAAGCAATTGTCCAGCAGTCTGGGCATCTACTTGTCGCTTACTTGGGGCAAAAACAAGGCCTACGTAATCGACTTCCAGTTCTTTTAACAGCGCAAGTGTTTCCGCTCGCTTAATCCCACATATTTTCAAACGAGTCATACACTCACCCCCGGTGCTGCTTCTCCCACGAGATCAATGACTGCGCGCTCTACGTCTGTTTGGCGCATGAAATGCTCTCCAACCAGCACAGCCCGGGCACCTGCACTTCTTACATTCTCAATATCCGCTGGCGTCGAAATCCCACTTTCGCTCACAATCGTCAATGACGTAGGCAGTTCTGCAATCAGCTCATGCGTAACGGCTAGGTCAGTTTGAAACGTATTTAAGTTTCGATTGTTGATCCCGAGCAATTTAGGTTCCATCGCTTGAAAAACAAGCTCGCACTCGCGTTTGTCATGAACCTCCACCAGTACATCCATGCCCAGCTCCTCGGCAGTTTGGTTCAGGTGGCGAAGTGTTTCCCGATCGAGAATGGCTGCAATGAGCAACACACAATCAGCGCCTGCTGCTCTTGCTTCCACGACTTGAATTTCATCAAGTAGAAAGTCTTTTCTGAGTAATGGACGATCAATTGCCTCGTGAATTTGCCGTAGATAGCTCAAGCTCCCTTGGAAAAAGGTCTCGTCTGTCAAAACAGACAAACATTCTGCGTGAGCGGCCTGATAAGCCTTCGCAATGGTCACTGCTTGGAAATCAGGTCGGATTAACCCTTTGGATGGCGATGCTTTTTTTACTTCGGCAATCACGCTTACAGGCCGTACACTTGTCTCCAATGCGTGACGAAATCCGCGTGGACGTTGTACTTCTTTCGTTGCTGCGAGCAATGCTGAAACGGTTGTTTCTGCTTGAAGACGTGCGATCTCTTCATGTTTCTTTTCTACGATTTTACGAAGCATGAATCATACCTCCTGCGATGTGACGAACGTGCTCAAGCTTTCGCGTGACTAGTCCGCTGTCGATCAATTCCGCTGCACGTATAACCCCTGTTTCAATCGAGCTAACACGATCTGCGAGGTAGAGGATCGCGCCCGCATTCAGCAAAACGATGTCGCGTGCTGCCCCACGTGCACCGGAAAACACGTCGTGAATGATCTTGGCATTCTCATTGGCATCACCGCCGCGCAAAGCATCCCTTTCATGTCTACGAAGACCGAACTGCTCAGGCTCGATTTCATACGTCAAAATACGCCCATCGCGCAACTCGGCAATATGACTCGTTCCCGTTACCGTCAATTCATCTAGACCATCCGAACCTGCGACAACGAGCGCTCTGTTCACATCCAGCTCGTGTAAGACTGCGGCTACATTTGGAAGCAGCTTGGCATCATACACGCCCATAAGCTGATGGCTGGCACCTGCTGGATTCGTCAATGGTCCCAATAAATTAAACACTGTGCGAATCGCCAATTCTTTTCGCGGTCCAGCTGCATGCTTCATTGCTTGGTGGTACAGAGGAGCGAAAAGGAAGCAGAGATTGGTCGCACGCAGGCAATCTGCGGCGTCCTTTGGAGATAAATTGACGGGCACTCCCAACGCTTCCAATACATCAGCACTGCCACTTTTGCTGGAAACTGCACGATTCCCGTGCTTGGCGATACGTACACCGTCAGCTGCTGCGACAATGGCACTCGCCGTCGAAATGTTAAAGGTGTGACTTCCGTCTCCGCCTGTTCCGCAGGTGTCTACCAGATCTGGCAGATCGATCGGAAAACTCATCGCCCGCGCTCTCATGGCTTTGGCAAAACCGATAATCTCTTCCACTTGCTCGCCTTTCAAGCGAAGACTCGCTAAAAATGCACCAATTTGAGCCGGAGTTGCCTTTCCGTCCATAATCTCGCCCATGGCCTCTTCTGCAACCGTCCGTTTTAAGTGCTTTCCAAGCAGAATTTGTTCCAGCGCGTATGTTAGCATGACAACTCCACCTTTCTGACAAACATCTGTTCCGCTTTTTCTAACGCAGAGAGCATCGCTGCTGCTTTGTTCACCGTCTCTTGATATTCACTCGCAGGGACCGAGTCCGCTACGATGCCTGCTCCTGCTTGTACATGTGCGTACCCATCCTGAAAGAACAACGTTCGAATCGTGATACAGCTATCAAGTGAACCATCAAATGAAATGTAGCCGATTGCTCCCGCATACAGATGGCGTGCGTCAGGCTCGAGCTCTGCAATAATTTCCATCGCCCTTAGCTTGGGAGAACCAGATACCGTCCCTGCCGGAAAAGCGCTTAGCAATGCATCGAAAGCGTGCAGTCCCTCACGAAGCTTGCCTGTCACATGCGAAACCATATGCATCACATGGGAGTAGTTTTCAATAATCAGTGCTTCCTCCACCTTCACACTTCCGTACGCAGAGACCTTTCCTACATCGTTGCGCCCTAGATCCAGCAGCATGTAGTGCTCGGCTCTCTCCTTTTTATCTGCCAAAAGATCAGCCGCCAGCGCAGCATCTTCTTGTGGGGTTGCCCCTCTTTTCCGCGTTCCGGCAATCGGTCGCATCTCTACTTTTTCATCTTCTACACGCACGAGCAGTTCTGGTGATGTCCCGACCACGGTCTCGCCCTCGTATTCGAGATAGTACATATACGGGGAAGGATTCAACGTGCGCAACAATCGATACACCGCAAAAGGATCGACATCTGTCTTTACGGAAAAACGTTGCGACAACACAACTTGAAAAATGTCGCCGGCTGCGATATATTCTTTCGCCTGCACGACAAGTTGCTCGTATTGCTCACGCGTCATATTTGGCTCTACTGTTAATGGCGTTGGTGTATCCGCCGCTACTTGAATGCGTTGATCCATTTCAAGCGGAGCCATAACTTTTGCAGCGAGCTCCTCGATTCGTTCGCAGACTTGCTTGTATTTTTCGCCAATAGTATCCGCAGTGTCGCCTGGCTCCACATGGAGGTTCACAATCAATTGAATTTCCTGCTTCAAATGATCAAAGGCGATCATCTCATCAACGAAAAGAAAGCGCATATCCGGCACTCGTACAGCTTCCTTGCGATGTGCTGGCAAATTTTCGAAGTAGCGCAGCGTATTGTAGCCGAAAAAGCCTACGGCACCTCCACTGAGACGAGGTAACCCGGGTAGCTTTGGGCTTTTGTAGCGATCGGTTTCTTCACGCAAAAAGGAGACGGGATTTCCTGTCTGGACAAGCTTTTCACCAGTACGATAGGAAATGGTGATTTCTTCCCCTTTTGCTTCTACGATTTGAAAAGGATTCATGCCAATGAACGAAAAACGAGCCCAGCGCGCACCACCTTCTACGCTCTCCAGCAAAAAGGAATCACTCGTGCGAATCTTCTGATACAAGCGAATCGGTGTCTCCTGATCCGCCAACAGTTTCATGCTTACAGGGATAAGGGAATACGACGCCGAGAGGGTCTTAACCTCGGCAAGGGAAGGGAAATACATGAACTCTCATCTCCTCAATTAGTGGGAGAGAAAAGGGAATCAGACATCCGCCTTTTCTACACCCGCTTCCTAGAGCGAGAGGTAGGGGGGGGAATTTTTTGTATACAAAAAAACCCAGACAAAGAGACCTGGATTGGGTGTCAATATGTACCCAGCCTTCTCTTCTCTCCTCAACCTAACTCATCTCAACTCTGCTCAACTCATTCTCTGCTCTCAGCCGGCTTTTGCTTATTACCGGAAAAACGAGGCGCTCTCGTTTCACTTATGGTAAAAGAGAGCGCCCTAATTGTCAACCGCGATTTGTCAAATCCGGGCGCAACTTGACTGCATCACGCAAAAAGACGTGATGCATGTCTTTTGCTGTCTTGTCTGTATTCACATGCATCATAATACGAATACAAAGCGGCAAGCCACCCGGCACTGGAATTTCTCTTGCGCACATGAGTGGCACATATTGCCAAGCTTCTCCTTCAAGCAGGCGAGCCGCTTGAGCAGGGAAGGTCGCACAGAGGTCCTCTGTCGTCGTGATAATAATACTACCAATGTCTTCGGGGTTTACTTCATTGCGGCTTACCATTTCTTCCAACAACCATTTTGTAGAGGAGACAATCTCTTCGCGCGTATCGGCTTCCACCGTGACTGCGCCTCTGATTCCTCTCATTCCCATCCTTATCCCTCCACTTCTTCTCTCATGACTCCCAGTATGAGTTCTTCTTCTATATTTTTGACGACTTCAACCTGCCCGATTGCCCTAGGCAACACCAATGCCAGTTTTCCGCCTACCGTCTTTTTGTCCCGTTTCATGGCTTCCAGCACAGCTTCTGGCGAGAGATTACCCGGCCACGCCGTTGGCAAGTGGAACAATTCCAGCATCCGTTTCGTGCGATTGTATACACCTGTCTCGGCAAAACCAATGCGTTCCGCTACCTTGGCTGCCAAACACATCCCAATTGAGATAGCTTCCCCATGATTCAGCGTGGAGTAAGCAGACAGCGCTTCAAATGCATGCCCAAACGTATGACCCAAATTAAGCAATGCACGCTGCCCTTGCTCTGTCTCGTCTTGCGAAACAATAGCCGCTTTGACTGCGCAACCTTTTTCAATGGCTTTCCCTAATAATTCTGAATCGAGCTGCCATAACCTATCCGCGTTGTCTTCCAGCCAATCGACAAAGGCAGCGTCGGCGATAAGACCATGCTTAACAACTTCTGCAAAACCTGCTGCGATCTCCCGCTTCGGTAAGCTATGCAATGCTTTCGTGTCGTAAATGACAACTTTCGGCTGATGAAAAGCACCAATGAGATTTTTTCCGAGTGGATGATTGATCGCTACTTTTCCACCAACCGAACTATCATGTGCGAGCAAGGTGGTCGGCATTTGAACGAAATCAATGCCGCGCATGTACGTAGCAGCCACAAATCCAGCCAAGTCTCCGACGACTCCACCACCGAGAGCCAATACAGCAGACTTCCTGTCCAGTCCTGCATCAATTGCCTCTGTCATCAATCGTTCGTAGACAGCCAGGCTCTTCGATTGTTCTCCAGCAGCGATGACAGCTGAGTGGGCCGTATATCCATGCTGTCGCAAAACTTCAAGCAAAGGCTCTAGGTAATGAACCGCTACATTCTCATCTGTGACAATCATCAGCTTGCTAGTAGAAGCAATTCCTGCCTCTACTAGCAACGCTGCTGCATCGTGCAAAAGACCGTCGCCTATCACAATCTCGTAGGAACGCTCCCCCAGTTCAACAGTCAGCTTCTCTACACTCATTAGAATTTCTCCGTGTACGCACGGTATTGACGTACGTTTTCTGCCATGTCGTCAAGAGAATCAGAAGGGAATTTTTCGCACATTGCACTCGCGATCTCCCACGCTACCACTGCCTCCGCAACCACACTTGCCGCTGGAACAGCACAACTGTCGGAACGCTCAATGCTCGCTGAGAATGGCTCTCTCGAGTCAATATCCACACTCATCAACGGTTTGTACAAGGTAGGGATCGGTTTCATGACACCACGAACAACTACAGGCATTCCTGTCGTCATTCCGCCTTCGAGTCCACCTGCACGGTTTGTTTTACGGCTGTAGCCGGTTTCTTCGTTCCAAATAATCTCGTCATGAACTTGCGAGCCTTTCAGACCAGATGCCTCGAATCCGATACCGATTTCGACACCTTTGAAAGCCTGAATGCTCATGATCGCTTGTGCAAGACGTCCATCCAGCTTTCGGTCCCATTGCACATGGCTACCCAAACCAATCGGCACGCCTTCAACGATAACTTCTACGGTACCACCGAGGGAATCCCCGTCTTCTTTTGCTTTATCAATCGCCGCCATCATCAGTGGCTCTGCTTCTTTATCCAAGCAGCGTACTGGCGATTCTTCTGTGCGCGCAATCAGCTCGTCCAGACTTACTTCTTGTCGCTTCGCCACGATCTCATTGATCTGGAGTACCTGTCCGCCAATACGGATACCAAATGGAGCCAGCAATTGGCGAGCTACTGCACCAACAGCTACGCGGACAGTGGTCTCACGAGCGCTGGAACGTTCCAGAATATTGCGCATATCGCGTTGATGATACTTAATAGCCCCGTTTAAATCAGCATGTCCAGGGCGTGGACGGGAAACACGACGCTTTTCTTCAGTGCCTTCCTCTACAGGTTCAGCACTCATGATTCCTTGCCAATGCGTCCAATCATTATTTTCAACGACCAGTGTGATAGGAGCTCCGGTTGTATATCCATGACGGACACCAGAAAGAATTTTCACCTGATCCTTTTCAATCTGCATTCTTCTGCCGCGGCCATGGCCTTTCTGACGACGTGCCAACTGCTCATTAATTTCCTCAATGGAAATCGGCAAGTTGCTCGGTACGCCCTCAATGATAGCTGTTAATTGCGGCCCGTGGGATTCCCCTGCTGTCAAGTAACGCATCTCTATCCTTCCTCCATCCTCCAGGCAGCCTGTATCCCAAAATGACTCTTTTCGGGATGCTGTCCTTTATCACTTTTAAGCGCTATAATATCATACCTAGTACGCCGTGGAAATACAAAAGTGGCAAACGTCTGCGAAAAACCTTTTCTTTTTACAGGAAAACGCCCCTCCGTATAAGGAGAAGCGCTCTCGTTACGCTAACGCGAATAAATCAGGATTGACATACCTACACGTTGAAAAAAGGATTGGGGCTCAGCGGTTTGCGAGTGTGATCTACGCGTATCAAATCATCTAGTTGTGTCCTCTCCGCCCCTAATATCTGACCACATTCCTGCAGCGTGATCAGCCCTCGACGGTATGCTTCGATGACCTTGTGTTTATCCATCTGCTGCCTCCTCTTGCAAAGTAGGTATTCCTAGTCTTGGGAAAAAACAGCAGAGATATACCAAGGCCAACATGAATCAACCCATTTTTCGATAGAAGAACGTATCCTCTGTCTCCAGTTGGTATTGTTGCGGCTGAAAAATTTGTTCCGTGCTGCCTACAAAGAGTACCCCACCAGGTTTCAGTGCCCGGCTAAACTTATGATACAGCTCATGCTTTGCTTCTTCGGTAAAGTAAATCATCACGTTCCGGCAAATAATCAAATCAAATTGAGAATCAAATGAGTCCGCCAATAAATTATGTTTTTTGAACGTCACTTTTCTCTTCACTTCGTCCGTTATGCGATAGCTGAGTGTATCTTTTTCAAAATACTTCGTTACAAGGTCTTTCGGACAATCTTGCAGGGAGCGATCCGTGTACACCCCTTGCTTTGCTTTTGCCAGTGCTCCCTCATCAATATCGGAAGCGAGCACGGTCGCATCCATCTTCTTGCTCAGCAAAATCAGTGAGAGTGTGTACGGCTCCTCCCCTGTCGAGCATGCAGCACTCCAGCATTTCACCCGCGGTGATTGCTTCGCCAAGCGTGGCAAAATTTTATTCTCGAGAACTTCCCACCGGCCTGGATTGCGGAAAAATTCCGATACGTTGATGGTCATCCTATCGAGGAACTCATAGAAAAGCTCCTTGTCTTTAGCGATGGCATCGAAATACTGGGCAAATGTGTTGTACCCCCGCTTTTGTCTCAACGAGGTTAGACGGCGCTTCATCTGTGCTTCCTTGTAGAGGGCAAGATCAATTCCAGTCATTTTCTTCACACTAGCAATAAATTGGAGAAAGTCCTTATCTTCCATGCTGAATCGTACCCCCTTTGAAAACTCCTTAATTTCATTCGCTATATTTCGTCATTATCCTATCTGTTTTGACAAAGATTTTGACAAAAAAAAGAAAACCCCACTAAATGGGGTTTTCTCGATCAGTCTTAGATCCAGCGTTGGATTGTTTTCTCGAAGGAGAGAACTTCTTCAGCGGAGAACCACAGGCCGATTTCACGCTCAGCGCTCTCAGGAGAGTCAGAACCGTGGATGATGTTCATGCCAACGGAAGTAGCGAAATCGCCACGGATCGTACCGGAAGCAGCGTCTACTGGGTTTGTTTTGCCCATCATAGCGCGAGCAGTTGTGATTACGTTGTTACCTTGCCATACCATAGCGAATACTGGTCCGGAAGTGATGAAGTCTACCAGTTCACCGAAGAATGGGCGCTCTTTGTGCTCTGCATAGTGTTCTTCAGCCAGTTCGCGGCTTACTGTCATCAGCTTAGCACCTACGAGTTGGTAGCCTTTTTTCTCAAAACGGGATACGATTTCCCCGATCAGGTTGCGTTGTACGCCATCTGGTTTTACCATAAGGAATGTTTTTTCCATTGTAAGTATGCCTCCATTAGAGCTATGTATTGGTGCATAAGACACCAACGTAAATTTTATCAAAACTAGAGTGGTCAAGCAACAGGAAGACCGTCAAAATATCATTAAAATTTGCGATCGATGATGTAATTGGCGATACCTGTCAAAGATGTCTTAGCTTGGTTGTTAGGTAAATCTACGAGAATGGCATGCGCACGGGCGATGTAACGTTCAGCGAGGCGCTGCGAAAAAGCAATGCCCTCATCTTCTCGTACCATACGAACTGCTTCATCCGTATGATCCCAAAACGTATTTTGCGCGATCCATTCCTGGAATTGCGCACGTGCCTTTCCATGATGAGCAGAATAAAGCGCAGGCAACGTAATGTTTCCATGCACCAAGTCGCTTCCAGCAGGCTTCCCTAACTGCTTCTCAGTCCCTGTAAAGTCCAAAATGTCGTCAGTAATTTGAAAAGCCATCCCCACATTGTAGCCGTACCAGTACATTTTGCGAATCATGTCAGCTGACGCTCCGCTTGCCACTGCTCCTAATTGACAGCTAATCGCAATTAAAAGCGCCGTTTTTCGTTTGATTCTGCGCAAATACGTACGGAAATTTTGGTCCCAGTTATTCAAATCCTTTACTTGCTCGATCTCTCCCTTGCAAACCTCGACGATTGCATTCGAGAGAATTTGGTGCAATTGCGGAATCGGGAGCTGGGAGGCAATGGCCAATGCCCGCGCAAAAATATAGTCGCCTGCGTACATGGCTACTTTGTTATCCCACTTCATCCGAACGGTATCTTTTCCGCGACGCTTATCCGCATCATCAATCACATCATCATGGACAAGCGAAGCCATGTGGATCAGTTCAAGAGGAACGGCCACATGCTTTAGCTTCTTGACATCGTAATTGCCCCACTTACCGCCAAGCAAAACAAAAACGGGACGAATCCGCTTTCCTCCTGCCTTGAGTAAGTGAGTCGAAGATAGATACAGCTCTCGAACCGGCGTATCAATCGCTTTTTCCAGTTCATCTTCTATGTATTGGACATCTTTTTTCATCTTGAAGTAAATATCGACTAGATTCATCCGTTCCACCTATCTCGTCAACGTAGTATTGGTCTGTCGGCCGCCAGCTTGCCACAGATCGACGGTTGCAGGTGCCGATAGAAGTCCCAGCTCCGCTGCGCATCGGTAATAGTACTCCAGTCCAATCCGCTGAACGTCACCGAAATCGTGCTGTAATCCTTGGAAATAGTGGATCCATTGCTCTTTCTCTCCACCGAAATGTGTGTGAACGTAGTCAATCAAAGGGGCTGTATTCGCTCTTGTTTTCCTTTTGCTCTCTAAAAAAGAAGCATGGACTTCCGCGATCAAATCATGCTGATCGGCAATAACCGCTCGACGAAGAGCCCAAATGGCAAAGGTCATGGAATAGCCGGTAAATTGATGCCACAGCTCTCCTAAGTCATAGACATGCAGGTCTTTGGCCGTTCGCTCAGCCGAAATAGCGTCGTCCCCGATCAAGAGCGCTGCATCAGCATCCTCCAGCATTTCTTGCAAAATGGGTTCCTGTGTAACGTAGGAAATCTCATAATCGTAAAACTTATGGAGAATGATCTTTAAGAGGTTCACTGTGGTAGCCGATGTGTTGGTCAAGGCTATTTTGGCACCGTTTAATTGTTCAATCGGCTTTTTGCTGAACAAGAAAAGGGAGCCTACTCTCCCCTTGGCACTGACAGACAGATCTGCCAATGCCACGTATTCGGAGGCATGCTCTGCATAGCTAAACGAAGAAATCGGTCCCAAGTCAATCTCGCCATTCGCCATTGCAGTGTTTAACTGGGCAGGAACCTGGCGGATGAATTCGATTCGGTCTTCGAATTTCGCCTGATCAAAATAGAAGTAAACCGGCAATACATTGGTATACAAAATTTGTCCAACACGCAAAGACTTTTGCATGCGTTTATTCCCCCCAACGCCGGAACAGCGAATGTGGTACATCAATTGCATCCAAAGTTTTCCCTACTACAAAATTGATCAGATCATCCATGGTTTGCGGTTTCTGATAGTAGCCTGGCATAGCAGGCAGAATCTTGACTCCCAGACGACTTAATTTGAGCATGTTCTCGAGCTGAATCGCATTGAGCGGCGTCTCTCTCGGAACGATGACCAAGCGCCGACCTTCCTTGATCATGACATCTGCAACACGCTCCAGCAAATTACCTGATGCACCATGCGCGATGCCAGAAACAGTCCCCATCGAGCACGGTACTACGATCATACCGTCACAGCGATAGGAACCACTGGCTGCGGGACAATTGAAATCTCGCAGTCCCCAATAATGTAGCTCACCCGAAAAGTCTTGTTGCAGCTTCTTCTGCAATAGAGCTTCTCTGTCATCCGTGTGCCAATCCAGTTCATCACGAAATACTTGCCAGCCTGCTTCTGTAATCATCAAGTGAACGATATGTCCAGCACGTAAAAGCTCCTGGACGACTCGAACACCATAGATAGCACCACTTGCACCCGTTATCCCGACAGCCCACTTTTGCTTGTTCATGCAATCACCAAATCAATCATCGTAAAGGTAAACATCACGACACTCAAGATGCCATTCATATTGAAGAATGCCATGTCCAGCTTGGACAGGTCTGTCGGCTTTACCAGCGTGTGTTCATAGATCAAAATCGCACCAGAAATGAGCACGCCTACCAAGAACCAGATAGACAAGTCTGCGACTACATACAACGACATCAGACCAACGAAAGTAAGAACGTGGCATACGCGGGCAATCAGAAGTGCATTGGCAATTCCGAAGCGGCTCGGCATGGAATAAAGTCCTTCTTTACGGTCAAAATCTGCGTCCTGGCACGCATAAATGATATCAAATCCTGCTGTCCAGAACATAACAGATGCAAACAATAGAAGGGCGATGCCATCTACTTGACCCGTTGTCGCTACCCAGCCACCTAACGGACCAAACCCGATGGCAACCCCGAGAACAAAATGGCAAAGCCAAGTAAAACGTTTCGTATAGGAATAAAGCACAAGAACAAACACAGCGAGTGGCAACAATTTCACAGCCAAATCATTTAACTGGAATGCAGCAATGAACAACACCGCAAAGGACACCACGATAAATAAAATGACTTCCACAATCGAAATGAGACCAGCAGGTATCGCTCGTGTGACCGTCCGAGGATTTTTCGCATCAATCACCCGGTCGATGACGCGGTTTAAGGACATCGCTGCACTTCGAGCGCCCACCATCGCTACCGTCACCCAGAAAATTTCTGACCAGGTAGGCCATGCATTCTCTACCACAATACTTCCCAAAACAGCTCCCATAAAAGCAAAAGGCAAGGCAAAAAGGGAGTGCTCGAATTTAATCATTTCCAAGATGACTTTCAATTTACGTAGACCCATCTATGACACTTCCTATCTAGTGAAGAAATACCGGTTTACTCCCCATGTACGCGTTTGGCGCCATCGCATTCGTCAACCTATGGCTTTGTGCCAATATGCAAGGCTGATACGCCGCCCATAAACAATTTGACCTGAACCGGGTCCAAGCCTGCTTTTTGAAACATGCTTGCCAGTTCGCGACTGTCCGGGAAATTGGTCAGGGATTGTGGCAGCCACGCATACTCTTCGTACTTGTTGACTGTCAGCTTCGCGATAAATGGCAAGATTTTGTAGAAATATAAGTAAAATAGCTTCCGGTACGGAATGAACGGGGGCTTGGACACTTCCAGAGAAACGACTTTACCGCCCGGCTTTACAACACGCGCCATTTCATTCAAGACCTGCTGAACATCCGGTACATTGCGCAGGGCAAACCCGATTGTCACGAAGTCGAATGTATGATCCTCGTAGGGCAGATTCATTGCATCTGCGTTTACTAGCTTTACGTTGTTGCCAACACCTGCGTTCGCCACTTTATATGCCCCGACATCCAACATATTTTGGCTGAAATCAAGGCCAACAACGCTGCCTTCTTTACCAACTGCCTTGGCCAATGCAATGGTCCAGTCTGCTGTACCACAAGCGACATCCAACGCTGTATGCCCTGGCTGGATATTCATCTGCTTCATCGTGTAATTACGCCAAGCAATATGACTGCCAAAGCTGATTACATTATTCATTTTGTCGTAATCGTTTGCAATGCTCTCGAAAACAGAGTGAACGTACTCTGCTTTCTCATTCATCTGTGTCTGGTTCACTTGGCTACATCTCCTCAATTACCTTCTTCAAGCGACTGATCCGATGGGAGTACCGTGCCGTAATGGATGCAAGCATGTTCCGCGTCTCTGCCGGATGCAGCGTACGTACCATTTGCTCACATAAACCGATTAATTCGATGGCTTTTCCCTCAACGCCAGACAAAACTTGCGCGAGTGTAGCACCGGGTTTTTGCAGCAAAAAACGGGCAAAACCAAAAGGGACTTGTTCTTGCCATTTGAGCTGCTCCCACTCTCCGATCACACTCTCTACCTTGGCTGTTTCCTTCATCAGATCGCTCCAGAATCGACGGCGATCAGCTGAATCAGCATACTCCTCTACAACAGCCACGTATAAGCCCGTATCAATCGTATTTCGCAGTTCCCAGTACTCTTCATCTGATAAAATCTTGCTATCTCGCCCAGCGATGTAGAGTCTCATTTTCGCTTCGTTCACTCGCTGAATGGCTGCCGACAACACTTGAATGGCTTGGATTTCACCCGCTGAAGCCAGAAGGTGATAATAGCGACTGCTGTAATAATCACCCGCAAGTACGGTCAGCTGTCGGTTTCGCTCCGCGCTCTGTGAGGAGTCGTACTCATTTTTCACGAGCTCATGCGTGTCCAGTCCCAATTGGACAAGTCCTGTTGCTGTACATAAAACCGAAGCCTTTTCCTTCGGCATACCTTGTTCCAGCAAAAAAAGGTACAACAGCTCTAGACGATTTTCCGCCATGGAAGGAACGTCAACATAATGTTCTACATAGGAATGGGTGATTCTCTTGTAGATTTGTTCGATAATGGACCGAACCTCTTCTACATTCGGGGAAAGTTCTTTGCTCATGCGTCCTCCTCCACAAGCTGCACAACCTAAAGATGTCTGCCTGTTCCGTACTGTTCCTTACTCTTCGGTCTTCCTCTGCCGTCCGGTCAAAAGGCCGTCTCTACTATCATACCATACTTCTTCCATCAGGGACTAATTCGCTCATAAAAATACGGCTCGATTCGAATGGGAAATGTACTGCTTACAAAGGACTGGATATCCGAAGGGTCGGTCAAAGGTTTGTCATGCCCTGCGAGATTTCCCGTTGTCGATTGTATGGCAATCAATAGTCTCGATTCTTTTGGTGGATCCGTCTCCTCCAACAAGCGATAGTACACGGGCCCAACATTGTCTGCATAGGTACGCAAGTCGTATGTCAAACGGTAAAAATCTTGATAGACGGTGTTTAGCTCTACTTTTTCGGCAGGTTTCACCACAAAATCGACATAGATCGATGGGTTTTCCCATTTTATACGCTTAATATTATAATGTGTCGACAACCTTGTAAACAAATCAAGGGCATTTTGCTCGCTTAAGTGACTGGCTCGTGCCGACTGAAATGTCGGTATATCCGCTTGCATCCACTGATTTGTGGGAACGAGCGACAGCATCAGAGCCAAGAAAGTGGAAACAGCAATCGCCATCAACAATTGGCGCGGCATAGACATCCCTCCTCTCCTCCATTGTACAAACAAAAAAAGCAGGCTATGCCTGCTTCTTAGCAAAACGACTTGCTCTTTATTCGGTCGTATCCACGACGCCATGCTGCGAGTAAATTACTGCTTTTCCTCGCACCTTAATCGCAGAGGTGTGCTCAGTAAATTGAAAAATCATGACCTCGTCTTTATCGAGCTTCTCTGTATGATGAAAACGCGTATCAGTGCCTCTTGTTAATCCGATCACATGAACGCCATTTTCCTTCGCTTTGACTACGAAATAATCCTGATTAAATCCCGATGGTTGTGCCAATATGTTTCCTCCTGACCAATACGATATGCGAGTATGTCTAGTATGATGCCCCTTCTGACTCCAGTCGGCTCATGATCTTGTCTACATAGCGCTGTGTCTCTTGCGGCAATTGGTCAAACTTCGCTTCTAGTTCGTCATCACTGCTGATTCCCAGACGACTCATCCGACCTGGACCAGCATTGTAAGCAGCAAGTGCTACTTTCACATCTCCATCATAACGATCCAAGAGCGACTTCAAATATTTTGTTCCACCTTCAAGGTTTTCATCAGGGTCGTATACATTGCGGACTTGCATGGCTTTTGCCGTATTGTCCATCAGCTGCATCAAGCCCTTCGCCCCTGCGTGAGATTCTACATTCGGATTGAAATTGGATTCGGCCCTGACGACCTCTCTCACTAGATCAGCGTCCACTCCGATCGCTTTCGCTGTCTGATCAATCTTGCCCAAAATTTCCGGGGTAGGAACAGATGGCCCTTTTGCAAAAAACAGGGACTGCTCATTTTGAATATGGGTAGGAATCTTCCAGTTCTTAGAACCATCTAACTTGGCTAAAATCTCCTGCGAACTGATAACCCGCTGGCCGGTTGTTGCTAGCTGGGACTGCAGGATGTCCGAGAAGAGCCCCTCGTCTCCATACGAAAGCGAAGAGGCGTCATAGGTTTGCGGCAATGTTTGCAAATATGGTTGAAGTGATACAGGCACCTTCATAGCATTGAACAACCCTTCCCTAGCTTGTCTACCTATCATTATAAAAAAGAAAGATCAAGAAGCCAATAGCAAAATGGTACTACTTGGGAGAGTAGCCATTTCACATAAAAAAGAAGCCTTTGCTCAAGGCTTCTGATCGTTATATGCAGATGGTCGGAATGCAGGGATTCGAACCCTGGACCTCACCCACCCCAAGGGTGCGCGCTACCGGGCTGCGCCACATCCCGACTGTACATCCGTACTATACAATATTTTACTTATAGAGTCAATATAATTTCCTTATTTTTGAATTTTTATGAGCGAATCAAGCTAAATACTTCTGCACGGGCAGCCGCATCTTTCTCAAACATCCCGCGAACAGCAGAGGTGATCGTTTTCGAGCCTGGCTTTTTCACGCCACGCATCGTCATGCACATATGCTCTGCTTCAATAACCACAACCACGCCATGCGGATCGAGCTTGCGCATAATCGCGTCTGCTACTGTCGATGTAATGCGTTCCTGCAACTGTGGGCGTTTGGCAACGGTATCAACCGCACGCGCCAACTTGCTCAGTCCAACCACGCGGCCCCCACGCGGTACGTAAGCGACATGCGCTTTACCGAAAAAGGGAACCAAGTGATGCTCACACATGGAGTAAAACGGAATGTCCTTCACTAACACCATTTCCTCATGATCTTCGCTAAAGACAGTCTCAAAATACTGATCTTCGTCTATATGCATGCCCTCAAATACTTCAGCGTACATTTTCGCAACTCGCTTAGGGGTATCGAGGACTCCTTCTCGATTAGGATCATCCCCTACTGCTTCTAGGATCATGCGAACAGCTTGCTGTATTTTATCCAAATCGACGTTCATCATTGTACCTCCTACGTAACGGCATACGCCTTGTTTCTCATCCAAAAGCTCTGCCTGCTCGCGATCAAAGCCAATCTTACCATATCGTTTTAAAAAAGACAAAAAAATATGCCAGTATTTTCATAGGCAAACTGTATGTACACAGAAAAAAACCCACATTTTATCAATGTGGATTTTTTTATGTAAGTGCTTCGTTCTCAAAAGAAACAACTACTTGATGGAGTCTTTGAGTTGTTTACCTGGTTTAAACGCAGGTACTTTGCTGGAAGCGATTTCGATCTCTTCACCAGTTTGTGGGTTACGACCTTTACGAGCCGCACGTTCACGAACTTCGAAGTTACCAAAGCCGATCAGTTGGACTTTATCACCAGTTTTCAATGCATCTGCAATTGCGTCAAGAACTGCATCAACTGCTTTTGTTGCATCTTTCTTGGTGAGTTCTGTGGTTTCAGCCACTTTTGCAATCAGTTCTGTTTTGTTCATTTTATTCACCTCCCCTCAAAGAACACCAAGTCCTAGCTATTATTTTTCTTAACCGAAACGAAGCGTTTTATACACGAATGGTTGTTTTTACCGATCTGACAAGCTTATAGTAATACACCGATTTCTTAAATTCAAGCCCCTCCTGTCGAAATTGAACGAAATACAAGAAAAAAAGGCATCTCGTCATGTCAGATGCCTTCCCTATATTTGTTGTTTATAGGACTTTGGAACTATTTATTAGAGTATGATCGCAATCAGGCCACCCGATCCCTCGTTGATGATTCGACCTAAAGTCTCCTGTAATTTGTATCTGGCGTTGTCTGGCATCATGGTAATTTTTGCCTGAATACCCTCTCTTACGATGGAATGGAGCGAGCGTCCAAAAATATCTGAGTTCCAGATGGAAAGTGGGTCTTTGTCAAAATCTTGCATCAGATAGCGGACAAGCTCCTCACTCTGCTTCTCTGTTCCGATAATCGGAGCGAATTCAGACTCGACATCCACCCGAATCATGTGAATAGACGGTGCTGTTGCTTTAAGTCTGACTCCAAAGCGCGGCCCCTGGCGGATTAGTTCAGGTTCGTCCAAGGTCATTTCATGCAACGACGGGGCTGCTATACCGTAGCCCGTACTTCGGACCATGTGCAATGCTTCCGCTACCTGATCAAACTCGCGCTTGGCATGTGCGAATTCCTGCATGATTTTCAACAAGTGATCCTTGCCATTTATCTCAACACCGACAATTTCCATCAAGATGCGGTCATACAGTTCATCTGGCGCGTAGAGGTCAATCTCTGCGATCCCTTGCCCCATATGCATACCAGCAAGAGAGGCTCTCTCTACGAAGTCATAGTCATTGAAGAAGCCGACGACACGGTCCACATCGCGTAACCGGCGGATATCCTGCACGGTCTCACGTACGGCTTCCTCGTAGTTCTGACGCAGCCAGTGCCCGTTTTCCAGCACCATTACCCAGCTCGGCAGATTGACATTTACTTCATGAACTGGGAATTCAAACAGAACTTCTCTCATGAGGAGCAAGATTTCCTGCTCTGTCATATGATCAACCGACAAGGCAACGACTGGGACATCGTATTTTTCCTGGAGCTGTACACGAAGGTTTTGTGCTTCGTCGGCGCGCGGACGCGTCGAGTTTACAACGATCACGAACGGTTTTCCGACTTCCTTCAGCTCGTTTACAACCCGCTCCTCTGCATCGATGTATCCTACACGCGGTATTTCCGCGATGCTGCCATCCGTTGTCACAACAATCCCGATGGTTGAGTGTTCCTGGATAACCTTGCGTGTCCCGACTTCAGCCGCTTCCTCAAATGGTACAGGCTCTTCATACCAAGGTGTATTTACCATTCTTGGGCCATTGTCGTCTTCAAAGCCCTTTGCCCCTTGCACCGTATAGCCAACGCAGTCAACGAGGCGGACATTGATGCTGAGTCCTTCTGTCACATGTACGTTAACGGCCTGATTCGGAACAAATTTGGGTTCGGTTGTCATGATTGTTCGTCCTGAAGCGCTCTGCGGCAACTCGTCTGTCGCTCGTATCCGCTCCGCTTCAGAGTTAATATTCGGGATGACAACTTGCTCCATAAACCGCTTGATAAAGGTAGACTTTCCCGTACGAACAGGGCCTACCACTCCGAGGTAGATGTCTCCGCCCGTCCGTTCGGCAATGTCTTTAAAGATGTCGACTCGTTCCACCATCGATGACCTCCTTCTATTTGTCTATTTTTACACTATGACCGATTTTCCGAATTATCCCTGACCGCCAGTATTTTCGTAGGGAATCTCGTACTAGTTTTGTGGACAGTACAAATATATGTATTTTTGCGTTAACTAGAACAAAAAAAACGACCCTGATCAGAGTCGTTTTTCGTAAAGCTAATTTAGTTTGAGAAGCCTTGGGTCACCATCGACCATTTCATATGGAAACGATTTCGCTGGCACAAACATCGAATGGCGTGCAAGAACGTACCTCGGGTCTGTTTTTTCCGGCACGGTTACTTTTGTATCCCGAAGCAATTGCGCGATATCCGAAGCATAGTCGATCCCGACTTGTCCTTCAGCGTTCATGACCAGTGGCAATAAGTAAGTCCCCATCGTGGACGGCACCTGCCACGCTTTTAACCCGAGCCTTTCATGATCGATGGAATAGTAGCCATTCCCCAGGTCAGCGAGTACAGGCAGCTTTTCGAAATGTCCTTTGTAACGGTCTACTTCGCTCTGTACATCCGCTACTGTACTGACAGCGGTCAAATGAATGAGCTTCACTGTCGGCTTTGTATCCACATCAATGAGTACGTACTTGTATACGCCACCTTTTTCAAATGCGTTCCCTGGTACATCCGGCATGTATTTAGGGATCATCCTACGGAAATCAATCTCGTATTTTTCGAAAATAGGAGTATCGAGGGTTTTCGTTACGATTGGCAATACTGCTGTGTCTTTTTGGAATTGCTCAATCGCTTTTTGTGTTGCTTCTACAAAAAAGGTACTAGGAATTTGATTCTCTGCTCTGCGTTCATCCGGATACAAGCATCCGGATAAAAGAGAAGACAGAATCGTCAAACTGATCACAAGCTTGAACGATTTTCGCCACGATTGCCACATCTTATGTACACACCTCTTACATTCCATCTTCATTTTCTTTGCGTTGTCGCTCGAGTGCAGCCGCTACCACTGATTTCAGCTTGCTTTCTGGAATCCTGACTGTACAATCCTTTTCCGTCGTTTTTGCCTGACAGGCCAAACGAATCCCATTGGCGAGATCCTTTTCAGGCAGCTTGCGCTTTTCCAGCGTCGTTGGCGGGCACAGCAGGCCATTCTCAACGACCACACGGCACATCAGACAAGATGCATGCCCACCGCATCTCTGCGGGATTACGACGCGAGCTGACGAAGCTACACCGACCAAGGTTTGCCCTGTCCGCGCCTTCACACTCTTCTTGCTCGGGAGAAAGGTTACTTTCCCCATTTTGTCACTTCCTTTACTAGTACGGCCGATGAGCTACCTTGACTGTTCCTGCTGAAACAATCTTTGTCTGGCAGCCTAATCTGTAGCCTTCTGCACGTTCAGCCTTGCGCAATCGCAGTTTTTCTTCTGGTGTCACTTCGTTTAAGTACTCTGCTCCTTCCAGAACATGCGTACGGCATTGTGCACATACCCCTCTTTGGCAGGCATGGCCCCACACGATGTTGTTCTTTTTCGCAAGAGCAACAATGGATTCATTCAACTCGATCGAGACTTCATGACTGCCTGCACGAGTAAGTAATGTGATCGTTGACATCGATAATCCTCCCTAGACAAAAATCACAATCAAAATCATGACAAGCACGACGAGTAATAGTAAGAATGCGAAGGTCTTCACCAGGAACCGCAAAAACGCATTGGTTATTTTTCTGGCAAAGATCATAACTAAATTGCAGACGAACATGAGCCCAATGGCAATTAAGGAAATGTTCATCTTTGTCATAGGATCAATATACATCGGGACTGCAGCATCCTTTGCATTTTTTGCTTTATTATACCATACTTCCCCATCTTCGTCTGACGCTTGCGAACCTAATACTAGACATTCGCATAGACTATCGTGATGAATTCGCCCATTGGAGGGATGAAACGTTGAGTAATAAAGTAAATAATCGAAAATGGCGGAATCCATACGCGCCTATACCCAGCAAAAAATTAAGCGACCAAATCGAAAATGTCTCCCTTTCCATTTCACCGAAAAGAATCCTGCCCTCGGTTGATTTGCGCACCTCTGTATCGAAAATGCGCCATAACATCAAAGGGATCGGCAGCACGATTCGGCAGGTAGAAGACACGATGGATTCGTTGTACGGGGCGATGGAGATGATGGAGAACCTCGGAAAACGCACGCCTGAGCCTGAGGTCGTTGCCGAAAAGCCTACTGGCAAACGCAAAGCTGCTCCAGAGCCACAAAAGGCAGCAGAAACAGCACCACAGGAATCAGGCTTAGGCAACCTTTTGGGCAATATAGATATCGGGCAATTACTGGGTCTCCTGCAATCCCCATTAGTCCAGAACCTGATTACACAGGTAAGCAGCAACTCCAAGGAACGAAAAAAAGAGGGATAAGATCCCTCTTTTTTTCTTGCAATCTGTAGGTCAGCCATGTCCCTGTAGAGCCATGATTGTTCCTAGTCTTACTGTATGACGGTTTTTGTTGCAGGTAACGGGCATAATCGCCCATTTCTCTTATTTGAGCAGCTTGGTCAAGGTGGACATGTCACTGAGATTGATTTCCTGATTGCGAAACATTTCAATGACCTTATCCTCCTTTTCAGGAGTTAATTGCTTGCCGCTAAGGGTAGCGAGTGTGCGAATGATTTGACGGAGCTTAGTCTCATCTTCAAAATCACTGCGCTTGACCTGACCGGCTAGTGAACGAAGCTTTTCTTCATCAACATTTTCCGTTGCTTTTCCTTGTAAGCGCTCAAAAAGTCGTTTCGACATATTATTCATGTGAAATCTCCTCCTGCACATGGGCTTTCACCCTATCGTATGTGCAGAAGCCTAAATCGGTGATACTTCATTCATGACTTATTCCGCATCAGGATTGAGGTATGCCATTTCAAAGGTTTTTCCGCGCCCCATCAATTCTTCCACGCCTTGACGAGCTTCTTTTCCTTCAAACAGCATGCCATACAGAACAGAAGTGATTGGCATTTCCACTTGCTCGCGTTGCGATAAGGAAAAGGCTGCATTTGTTGTCCGAACGCCTTCGACGACCATCCCCATCTGCGCCAGTACGTCATCGAGTTTTTTTCCTTGTCCGAGCATATAACCTGCACGCCAGTTTCGGCTGTGTTTACTCGTACATGTGGCAATCAAATCGCCAACACCAGCTAGACCTGAGAACGTAAGCGGCTTAGCACCGAGCTTAATGCCCAGACGGCTAATTTCCGCCAAACCACGGGTCAACAGCGCTGCCTTAGCGTTGTCTCCGTATCCTAAGCCATCAGACATCCCTGCACCAAGTGCAATGATGTTCTTCAACGCTCCAGCGATCTCAGCGCCAATCAAATCCGGGTTAGTATACACACGAAAATTCGTATTCATCAGCAAATCCTGAGAGCGCAGCATGCTTTCTTCCGATTCAGACGCCATCACAACTGTCGTTGGTTGCCGTTTGACTACTTCCTCTGCATGGCTCGGCCCTGACAACACAGCCATTCTGGACGCAATCTCTTTCGGCACCTCTTCCGCAATGACTTCTGACATTCGCTTCAGACTTTCCAGTTCAAAGCCTTTTGTCGCATGAATCAAAAGTACATCCGGTTCTAAGTACGGAGCCACTTGCTGACAGATTTGGCGCATGGCATGGGAAGGAACAACGAGAAGAACAATTCGCTTGCCTATTACAGCCTCTTGAATGTTGGTCGTCGCCACTATGTTTACTGAAAGCTTTTCTCCAGGCAGGTATTTTTCATTCACATGCTTGCTGTTTATTTCTTCTGCCAGCTTGGTATCCCGTACCCAAAGCGTAACTTGATGCCCGTTGTCCGCCAAAACAGTCGCAAGTGCCGTTCCCCAGCTTCCGGCCCCAATCACCGTAACATTTTGAATCAATACGTCCCCCTCCACTTTTCTCATGTCCGTTCGTACATTATCCCAGCTTCCGGTTGGACTTATCTCCTAGTTTCCGTTCGTTTCCTGAAAGAAGATTGCGGATATTATTATAATGACGAATGTAAGCAAAGATTGCGATCGCCAAGCTCGCCCAAATAAAGGAAATAGGTTTGTCCAACAAGTAAAGGGTAAATGGAATAACCGTTACGATAACCAATGATCCTAATGAAACAAAGCGAGTGATCGCAATGACTATGACAGCCAACACGGCAGCGATCAAAAAAGCCAAGGGAGAAAAACCTAACACGACACCTAGCGTGGTCGCAATGCCTTTCCCTCCGCGGAATCCAAAAAAGATCGGCCAATTGTGACCGGCGATAACAAACAAGCCTGCCACAGCATACGCTGCCGGGTCTCCTGTCATCAGGTGAGTCAGTCCCATCGCAGCTGTTCCTTTAAGTGCATCAAGAAGGAGAACGGCAATGCCGGGGCCTTTTCCTAACACCCTTAAGGTATTAGTTGCACCGGCATTTCCGCTGCCATGAGAACGTATGTCAATTCCTGCGACTTTTTTGGCGATAAGATAGCTAAAGCTAATAGAACCGATTAAATAGCTAATCACCCAGGATAATAACACCATGGCGTTTTTCTCTCCCTACGTTTTTTTCCGTGTCCAGATTCTAACTGGTGTGCCTTCAAACACAAAAGCTTCACGGATCTTGTTCTCTATGTAACGTTCATAGGAGAAGTGCATAAGTTCTGGATCGTTCACAAACAAAATGAACGTCGGTGGTTTCACTGTCGCTTGTGTCGCATAGTTGATCTTCAAGCGTTTGCCGCGATCAGATGGTGGAGGTGTACGGATCGTCGCATCTGTTACCAAATCATTGAGAACGCCGGTAGGAACGCGCATAGTATGTGCTTGTGCTACTTCATTAACCTTCGGCAGAATCGTATGGACACGTTGCTTCGATTTTGCAGACACATACATGATCGGAGCGTAATCCAGGTATTTAAATTCTTCGCGGATCAACTCTGTGAAGCGTTGCATCGTTTTGTCGTCTTTTTCAATAGCATCCCATTTGTTCACGACAATAATGACACCACGGCCAGCCTCATGTGCATAACCCGCGATCTTCTTGTCCTGCTCGATAATGCCCTCTTCCCCGTTAATGACAACAAGAACGACATCGGAATCTTCAATGGAACGCATCGCACGCATCACACTGTATTTTTCCGTTGTTTCATACACCTTCCCGCGCTTGCGCATACCTGCCGTATCTACGAGAATGTAGCTTTGGCCATCACGCTCAAATGGCGTGTCGATCGCATCACGGGTCGTTCCGGCAACTTCACTGACAATGACTCGCTCTTCACCGAGAATCGCATTCGTCAAGGAAGACTTCCCGACGTTTGGACGACCGATGATGGATACACGAATGATATCGTCTCTTTTCTCTTCGTCATCCTCTGCTGGGAAATGCTGAACCACGTCTTCCAGCATATCGCCCAAGCCAAGACCATGGCTACCCGAGACAGGGAATGGCTCACCCAAGCCCAAGGAGTAAAAGTCGTAAATATCCGCACGCATTTCCGGATTATCCGCTTTGTTCACCGCGAGTACGACAGGTTTTCCTGTCCGATTCAGCATTCGTGACAGTTCAACGTCCGCATCTGTCACACCTGTGCGGCTATCTGCAATCATAATGATGACATCTGCTTCGTCAATCGCAAGCTCTGCCTGGTAACGCATCTGTGTAAGAATCGCGTCGGTCTCGCCAAACTCAATTCCACCGGTATCAATCACATGGAAAGTATGAGTTAACCATTCACCTTTCCCGTACAGGCGGTCACGGGTTACTCCCGGCATATCCTCCACGATCGCGACTCGTTCGCCAATCAATCTGTTAAAAATCGTGGACTTTCCCACGTTGGGTCTCCCCACAATGGCTACCACTGGTAATCCCATAATCAACAACACTCTCTCTCATTTTACGTTTTGACTAGCTAATCATACCATACACTACTTATGCCGAACAATGATAAGGGTATCGTCGCTCACTTCATGCACCATCGCGTCCAGTATCTTTTCCAGCGTGAAAGCCGTTTGCTGCATCTTCTCCGTAGTAGATTCGATAAAAATCGGGACACCACCCGCAATCCTGTCTTTGTTCGTCGTAATCACCGACAAGATTAATCCTGTCATGGCCTACAGCTCCTTTTTCACCATTCTAGTCTTCGTTGGCATTCGGAAGACGCTTTCGAGAATCGGGACTGCACGAATGACGGACGTTGCGCGTTCCACATCTTTTTCTTGCGGTAATAAAAATACACCCAGTCTCCCTGACTGTATATCACGTTTTACCAATGGTGTTAGCGATGGCTCTCCCGTATCTGTATAAACGCCGAGCTGCGTCGCGACATCGTGCAATATCGCTTGCCGCTGTCCTGGGTGGGCAATCGTGACCTTGGCATTGGCATCCCTCGGTGTCAGAATAAAACCCACACCTTGCTCACGTATGATCTCTTGGGCATCTGCCAACCCGACGTTCATGATGTAAATGTCGTTCACATACAAGTCTCTTCCTTCCATTCTCACTTCCCCCGGCTCGATCTCTGCAATCAGCGACAGTGTTTTTCCAGAGCGCAGCTTGCGAGAAATCATCAAGGCGATGACACCCGCGATGACACCTCCCCACCAATGAAAAAGGATGGTAGCCGTCGTTGTCACCAAAGAAGTAAACATGACCATGTAATTGCGTCCTTCAAACACCATTGCGATTCCTTCGATATAGGGACCACCACGGGGCACTAGCTCCTGCTTATCGATCTCTGTGAGCGTAGTGCGTTCCATGTTCCTGACATCGCGGAATTGCTGAGCAGCCACCGTCAAAAATGTGACCGCCGTGTAATTCTCCTTGAGCAGGGCAGGAATCGCTAACGCTCCGAGCGCGGATGCAATCACCCCAAGTGAAATGTGAATAATTTTTCCGTGGGGATAGGTTGGATATTGTCGATAATCCGTTCGCAAAAGATGAATCCGGCACATAATCCCGAATAGGAAGCCCAGAACTAAAGGAAAAACATATTCATAAGCTAGCAATTCCTTGAACACCCTAGCGTCACCTGCCCGTATCGGAATGGGAAGACTCTGTTTCTGTTCTACCAAGAATACGACGAATCGCAGACCAGACGATGCTGACGAGAGCCCATAGTGATATGCCACTCCACAAGAGATCTTGCGCATACTCCGATCCCCATTGACAGGAACCCGACAATTTCCAAAAATAAAGCGAATGTATCGCATCTGCGAGTGGCATGGCGAGCGTGAGCTGAAACAGCTGGCCCAGATTCGTTCTGCTCATCAAAAAAATCGTACTGACTCCAACAGCGGGTACGATGATCCTCTCATCCCAAAACAGCAAGATCGGATCGGTAAAAAACAGCCAGCGCAGCCAAAATAGCAAAAGGGCGGTTGCCAGCGCACTCAGCAAGTACAATCTGCGTATTTTGGACATGAGCTTGGTGTAAAGGACAATACTTGCGATCAGTGGCAATATCGTTCCACTTAGACTAACTTGAATGGGGGCAAAATAGATTTCCCAGTTCACAAACGTACAAATTAAAAACGCACTGATCACTGCGAGCACTCGTCTGCGTTCCATCTTCATGTTTTGCAGCTGCAAGTCAAAGCTTCCCATCCAGACAAGACACAGCAAAGACCACTGGATGAGGATCGCAACGGTTCCCTCGTTCATGTTCATCTCCTCAAAATGATGGTTGTCTCCCCCAAAAGTATGCCTCAACCAAGGAAATTTCATGAATCGAATGCTCGTCCACTAACTAACGTTGCGCCAGTCTCTCCAATTGGATGTGACGAAGCCTAGCTCTCTCCGCTGTTTTTCCCGTGATCATAACAGGAGTACAAACTGCGTCTGCCAGACCTTTCATACCTAGCGCCGTCATAGCCACACGAATTTGGTGATGCCATCTGTCGACGGTAGACAAGCATTCTTCCAGAGATTCGCGTTGAACCAGACGCAGCATTGCCCCCGCCATCCCGACAGCAGACGCGCCTAAAGAAGCGGCTTTGACTACATCGAGTCCATGACGAACACCGCCTGTTGCTATGTACGACATTCCCGGATGACCGACAGCATTCGCTTCCAGCAAGCTCTCTACCGTCGTGAATCCCCAATCTTCAAACATCGCGTGAGGATGATCACTACGCATATTTTCGACTTGAGCAAAATTTGTTCCGCCCCTTCCACCCACATCGATGGTTCTGATCCCGATTTCTACGAGTTTCTCGATTGATTCTTTCGCCATGCCAAAACCGACTTCTTTGACCATAACCGGTACATCCAGACTCTCCCTGATTGCTTGAATCCTCTCGAGATAGCCGCGAAAATCCCGATCTCCCTCTGGCATCAGTAGCTCTTGCATGACATTCAGATGGATTTGCAGTCCGTTCGCTTCTATCATCTCCACCGCTGCTGTTGCCTGCTCCACTGTCGCCTCCGCCCCAACATTTGCAAACAAGATCCCCTGTGGATGTTCCCTTCTGACAATCCGATAGCTATCCGTAACATCCGGATCACGCAGAGCCGCCATTTGTGATCCAACAGCCATAGCCAGATTGCGTTCCCTCGCAATGATCGCCAGTTTTTGATTGATTTGCGTAGTCCCACCAGCTCCACCCGTCATCGCATTAATCATAATCGGTGAGGAGAGTCGTAAGGATGCAATCTCGGTGTCCAGTGAAGTTTCAGCAAATGCTGCATTCGGCAAGCTGTTTGGAACAAAGCTAACATCATCAAAACTATTCGCACCATTTTCCCCAGTAACAAGAGCATTTCGAATATGGTCCAGTTTTCTAATCGAACGACGATCCATTCTACCCCTCCTAGACTTTCACTCCCAGAAAAAAGGGATACGCCAGAGCGTATCCCCATGAGTCCTACTTTTTATCTTACTTGAACTTGTCTTTCAGATCACCGAACAACTCGCCCAATGTCACGCCCATTGGTTGGTTGTTTTCTTGCGTGAATTGTTGCTGTTCACGCTTACTCGCACGTTCTGCCTGCTCCACACGGTCTTCTTCTACTGCACGGATGCTGAGGCTAATGCGCTGTTCTTGTGGAACAACATCCAAAACTTTCACTTGTACTTCTTGGCCCTCTTTCAAAACCTCACTCGGTGTATTCACCCGGCGATTTGCAATTTGCGAGATGTGTACCAGGCCTTCGATTCCAGGAGCCAGCTCAATAAATGCACCGAAGGACACCAAACGTTTTACAGTTCCATTCAAAATAGAGCCCGCTTTGAAATCTTCTGCAACGTTCGCCCATGGACCTGCTTGCGTTTCCTTAATGCTAAGGCCAATGCGCTCGTTTTCACGGTCAATTTTGAGGACCTTCACTTGCACCTTGTCGCCTTCCTTCACGACATCGGACGGCTTATCTACACGGTTCCAAGCAAGTTCAGATACGTGAACCAATCCATCAACACCACCGATATCCACGAATACGCCGAAATCAGTCATGCGCTGAACTGTTCCTTCCAATACTTGACCCACTTGGATTTTATCCATAATGGATTGCTTTTGCACTTTTACTTCGTCTTCCAAAACCGCTTTGTGGGACAGGATGACTTTATTCTTTTCCTTATCCATTTCTACTACTTTCAAAGCCAATGTTTTGCCTTTGTAATCAGAGAAATCTTCAACGAAATGACGCTCTACCATGGAAGCCGGAATGAAGCCGCGAACGCCTACATCAACAACCAGGCCGCCCTTCACTACTTCTTTCACGGACGCTTCGATGATCTCACCCGCTTGCATTTTTTGCTCAAGATCAGACCAAGAAGATTCCATCGCTACGGCTTTCTTGGAAACAACGAGCTCTTCTTTCTCGTCGTTTAGCTTGATGACTTTCACTTCGAAAGTATCACCAACCGCTACTACATCAGATACCTTTTCAACATGCAGTGGAGACAGTTCGCTGATAGGAATCAGACCATCGTACTTGTAACCTAGATCTACAAGCGCTTGTTTGTCCTCAACTTTTGTTACGGTTGCTTTTACGACATCTCCTACGGAAATGGTTGTTGCATCCGTCAAGCTTACGTTCGTTTCTTCCATCATTCAAAAGACCTCCTTAATACCATCCAGTCCCAAACGTCTATGTACAGGTTGTGTACAACCTCACTACACGAAGCGGGAGCATGTATATTTTTAACTGTCGCCTGATGGCTGGCAGTTAGTACTGATGAAGCCAGTAAGTTCCAGCAGATTTAGTATTTGTCCCTTTAGCAATTCTATACCGTTTGCTAAGAGAGATGCTGGTTCCGTAATTGCTTGATGTGCTCCATAATCAGATCGCTCGCTTCCTTCAACGTATCAGCGCTTGATTTGGCCTCGCGTAGTTGAGTCAGATCGATCGGTTTACCGTAAACGATCTTAATGGAACGAAACGGCCGATATGGTCCGATAATGGCTACCGGAATGACTGCGGCTTCTGATTTGAGAGCGAACATCGCCACACCCGGCATCGCTTCCCCTGGTTCCCCTGTTTTGCTGCGGGTTCCCTCAGGAAAGATTCCAAAGATTTTTCCATCTTCCAGCAATTTGAGAGTCGTGCGAATGGCCGCACGATCTCCTGCACCCCGTTTGACCGGAAATGCACCGAATTTGGTAATGAGAAAGGATATGACCGGAATTTTGAAAAGCTCTTCTTTGGCCATGAAATGAACCTGACGCTCGATACCACTCCCGAGAAGCGGTGGGTCCCACAAAGAAATGTGGTTGGCACAAAGGATCACTGGGCCTTCCTTAGGTATATGTTCACGCCCGATCACTTGCCAACGAAAGACAAGCGAAAAAATTATGCGAAAAAAACCTCTGAATAAACGATAGTAACTCAATGGGTTGACTCTCCCGTTCGCTTGCAGATTTGCAAGATGCGATCGACCACCTGATCAATGGTCATTCCTGTTGTGTCTACCAAAACGGCATCTTCCGCCTGGCGCAACGGTGCGACTTCTCTCTGCATGTCCCGTCGATCTCGCTCTTCGATTTCTTTTTCCAGCTCAGCCAAGTCTGTCTGGGTACCTTTTGCGAGTAGTTCCTTCCAGCGGCGTTCTGCACGCTCTTGGATGGAGGCCGTCAGAAATATCTTCACATCTGCATCAGGCAAAACATGAGTACCGATATCTCTACCGTCCATGACGACATTGCCTTGCGTCGCCAATCGTCGCTGGAGCACAAGCATTTGTTCACGTACGGAACCATAGCTAGCTACAATGGAGGCGTACTGGCTCACTTCTGTGGAACGTATCCAGCTTGTGGCATCGATTTCATTCCAGTATACATGTTGCTGTCCGTTTTCCCGAACCAGTTGAATCCTGTTTTTTTGCAAAAGTTCGGAAACTGCAGACTCATCGTTGATAGGGAGCTGATGATGGTGGACTGCCCAAGCGAGGGCACGATACATGGCACCCGTGTCAATGTACACGTATTCCAGTTGTCCCGCTACTTTTTGGGCGACAGTGCTTTTGCCTGCTCCCGCTGGTCCATCAATGGCAATGTTCATTACTTCTCACCTGCTATGTACGTTAGTTCGGATGGGAATAAAACAAGAAAAGCTTCTGTCGAAGCCCTTTCCCATTCTTTGTGTGATGAAAAACGATATTGCGTTTTTCGGATTTGGCTGTGACCACTATCGGTCTACAAAAAACGATCCAAGACCGTTTTCTATGTTATCTATAATAGTACCATAGTATGGAAGCATGCGCAAACCTTTAGGGCTCTCTGGACACGCCTTCCAAGCGCTCTGTTTCGATTAATACTAGTCTTGCGGGTACGTACTGAATGAGGACTTCGCCTACGGTCAGTACAATCACACATACGACAATTCCAATCATGATGCCTTTTTCTACCCGTTTGGAAAAGCTGCGAAAACGATCGTTGTACTGACTGGTCAATAGGGTCACTTCCTCTGATGAAGCGTCAATCCACAACGCCTTTTTTGCGAAGCTCTAGCTGTCTCTCGTAACACGCTCTAACCACTTTTGCCCGATCTTGCTCACTGATTTGGGTGAACTTACCCGAAATCCATTGGTGCAAACCTTTTTCTTCCGCCGGTTTTTGTCTGACGATTTCCATCTCAACAAAAGCATGTTGAACCTGTCCATTTTTGCTTGGAAGGGAAATCCAGACGTGCAAGTTGTCTTTTTCCTTCAAATGATAGCTTTCCTCACAACTAAAAGACAGCCCACCACCGCTGATATCCAGCGTTCGTGCCAGAAAATGATAGCGTCGAATCGGATCATCCAGTTTGACTGCGATGTCTACTGTGGTGTCAATTCTCAAGTAGTTTCGTCGCTGTGTGCGCACAATCTCCTCTTTCGCTGGGAGTTGCAAAAGCAGTACAGGAATGTGGTTGTTTTGCCTGCCGACAATCGCAGAGCGGAATTCATAGCGTGAGCCATCCTCGCCAACATACCAAACCAAGCATTCTGTCCCTGGTTGAAATATCCCAGTCCGTCCAGTGTTTTCGCTGGTTGGCAACTCGATGGAAGCTACATCATCCTTCAAATCAGCCACTCGGCTTTTGAACGTTTGCAGCTCCATTTCTTCTGAGGAACTCGTGAAGTTTAGTCTGATTGTTTGTCCTATTCGTGGAAGCATCATAAAGTAAATGTTCCTCCCCTTCCCTATCACCCTTTCCATTATATACCCTTTTGTTTCGAATCAGCAAATAGGGAAAGCCGCTAAAAAACTAGCTTTCCCCCTGATTTTTCAAACGCTATTGTCCCTCGTTCTGTGCTGATCCCGTTTCCATTTTCACAACTTCTTCTTCTTCTCCATTCATGGCGTTGATATAGACCATGTACGAATTTCCTTCAAAGCTACCTGTCATTTCCCATGTCAATACTTCTTTTCCATCGTTTTTCCCTTCGATGAGAGCAAGGCGTTGATCCGTCACTTTTACACTCGGATTGACCTTTTTCCTTGCTTCTTCTTTCGTGAGACGAGGCTCGGAGATAATTCTCTTTTTGTGATTAAACAGATACTCCGTCGAGTTAAAGGCAGTAACCTCTCCATTGTCCAACGCGATCTCGACGACCACCCCGTCAGGATAAATTCTGACGCCATCCTGAACAGGCACAAACGTAAAGAGTGCGTTGCGGTCGTAGCTGTCAATCTCGGAGACCTGCATATTGTCAAATCCGTGGTTACGCAAGAACACGCGACCTTTTTCTTCCGCCTGTGTCATGTCCAGCTTTTCCTCACCAACCCCACGCTCGTTCATCATCCAAACCACTTTACCGCCGCGTTTGGTGACATCGAGGTTAATGCCTGTCTTGTGTCCTTTTGGCGTGACACGTACACTATACGCCGAGTATTCCTGCCCCTTGCCGTTCTCATTCACTTCTACTTTCGCATCCCCTGGCTTCAACCCGAGAAACGCCAGTGCATTCTTCTCTGCTTCCTCTTTGGTGGCTGCTTTGCCATCGATCCCTTTGATTCGCTGCTGCTTTTTCTTATCGAGACTCTGTATCCCGACGCCCCAGTCTAAATCAGGGTATTCCTGCACTTTTTTCTCAATGGTTTGGAAGCCATCGATGATGGAATTGTCCTCTTTGCTTTTATTGGAGGCCAATGCCGTCTCGACATCCATCCACCTCAATTGTTTGTCCATCGCGAGGGTTTGTACCTTGCGTAGCTCATCCTGGATATCCTTTGCTTGGGTGTGCAGGCTCTTCAATGTCTTGTATTCACTCTGGCTCAATGGCTGCTTGTCCAGATCACGCACAGCGACGCGATAAGAAAAATCTGCGACCCTCGACAGCATTTCTTCGGTTTTGCTAAACGCCATCAAGGTCAGTGGGAGTTGTCCGACATCCGCTTGTGCCGCATAGGAAAGCCGCCAAACACTCGTCAAAATGGGGGTCATTTGTCTGCGCGAGTTGACTACCAGCGATTTGCCAAGCTCATCGTGCAGCTTGTCCACATGATAAGTGAGATCGTGAAAAGCTCGTTGATATGAGTTTTCCGCTTTGATCAGGACCGAGTTCTTCTCATTGTGCTCCTGATATCCCCACACGCCAGCGCCTATTAAGGCAACCAGGGCAATGGGAAATAACACACGTGCTGTTGCTCCATATACCATCCCTTGCCACTCCTCCTTTGATTACGTATCCATCATCTGCAAAAGATGTGTTTCCCGATCTTTTTGACCTGCGGCCTGGTCCAAATCCAACCGGATGTTGCTGTATCCGGATTAAAATAGTACGTGCAGCCTCCCGTCGGGTCCCAGCCATTTAGCGCATTCTTCACTGCTTTCGTCGCACTTTCATTCGGTGTCAGCCATATTTGACCATCAGCAACTGCTGTAAAAGCACGTGGTTCGAATATTACAGCCGAGGGCGTATCAGGAAACGAAGGACTCTTGACGCGGTTCAAAATAACGGCTGCGACAGCTACTTGCCCTTCAAACGGCTCTCCTCTTGCCTCCCCGTAAACAGCATTCGCCATGATTTTCAAATCATTGTCAGAGACCCGTGAAGGATGAAAGCTGGCTTGGGTTTTGGCAGTATTTTTCTTTGCAGCAGGTGCAGCCATCTGCTGTTCTTGTACGGCAGCTACATTCTTTTCTTTCCAGACAACCTTGTATCCACTCAAGCCAGCTGCTACCAACATCACTAACACACCTGCGATCCAGATTGTACGCACGGCTGAATCCTCCTTGGCATGTATTGAAATCTTTGCATAGTGTTGGTGGAGGAAGAATGGATTATGCATGTAAATCTGGATATAGAAAAAGACCGATGCTATTTGCATCGGCCCACATAGATTTGTCACGCTTTTTCAGTTGGGAAAGGAAAAGATCAGGACTCGTCAATCCGAAAATGTTTATCGTTGTCACACAGGCATTGCTTGAACCCTGTTTCTATTTGCCCTCCAGGTTCTCGATGACCACGCAGTGTAAACTTTTCTCCACATACATTGCATTGAATTGTCACTTTTGCTCGTTCGGTTTTTAACACGTACGTCTCCTCCTTACCGTCTATTGTGGACGTGAAGAGAGATTTTTAGAACCGAAATCGTGTGCTCTTTGTACCTTTTTTAAGCCCTGCCACCACAAGACGAGCATGAATGGTACAATCACGACCAACCAGTTTTGCACTGCCAAAAAAATCACGTTGTACAGGGCATGCAAGCCAATTGGCAAGGTAATCGACATCCATAAAAAAAGCCGCTCATGTTTGGCGTCCTTGGAAAACTTGGCCCGACCGAGATAATAGCCCATCCACACTGCAAACAACGCATGGCTGGATACCGGCAGAAAGGCACGCCAGATGGCGATATTCGTTCCGTTGATAATGAGGTAGAACAAATTCTCCAGCGTAGCAAAACCAAGTGACACCGCAACCGCATAAACAATTCCATCGTATGGCTCATCAAATTCCAAATGTTTATAAACCGTAAAATAGATGACCATCCATTTAAAAAATTCTTCCACGACAGCGGATTGGAAAACTTCCGCGACAATGCCATCCCGCCAGTTCCATTCATTCTGCATGATGTACTGGAGCACCATAATCGGTACAACCAGCAGCATCCCAAAGATAAACGACCGGATCACCATCGAAATCGGCTCCGGTTCGAGACTGTCACGCAGGTAAAAGTAACTTAAGATGGCGATACCGGGGGCAACTGCCGCGCCGATCAAAGCAATCATCTTTTATTACTCCTTTACACAAGACTATTGTTCATCGTACCATGAATACTGGTTGATGAAAACCCGCTACAGGAGAGAGATCATGTCAAAAAAAATTTTGGTAGTGAACACAGGCGGTACGATTGCCATGTCTGTCGATGACTCAGAAGGCGTAAAGCCATTGGATGATCAAGCAGTCAACAAAATCCTTCCTTTTTTAGAAAAACACGCGGATGT
This sequence comes from Brevibacillus sp. HB1.4B, assembly GCF_013284285.1. Classification (NCBI taxonomy): domain Bacteria; kingdom Bacillati; phylum Bacillota; class Bacilli; order Caryophanales; family Paenibacillaceae; genus Brevibacillus; species Brevibacillus sp. HB1.4B. The sequence goes on along the minus strand of NZ_JABSUT010000001.1, from coordinate 208,074 downwards.
CACCATGAAAAATGTACTCAACCTACCTAGCCCTCATATGACTCCTGCGATCATGAATCAGCTGCGACTCGATATTGAGGAAGCCTTTCACAATGATCACTACGATGGCATTGTCATTACCCATGGGACTGATACGTTGGAAGAGACCGCATACTTTCTCGACTTGACTTTATCGGTTAACGTCCCAATTGTCGTTACCGGAGCCATGCGCAGCAGCAATGAGCTCGGAGCGGACGGCCCTGTTAATCTCATTTCTTCCGTTCGTGCAGCCGCAGATTCCTACAGTTTGAACAAAGGCGTTATCGTTGTGTTTAATGATGAAATTCACGCAGCACGTCACGTAACTAAAACACATACGAGCAATGTCGCTACCTTTCAGTCGCCACAATACGGACCGATTGGAACCATTGCGAAAAAGAGTGTGCAATACCACCATGCTCCATTGGATCGAGAGCATTACGCCATTACCCATGCTGATGCGAATGTACCGCTGATCAAAGCAGTTGCAGGCATGGAGCCCGCTTGGCTGCAGTTTTTATTGGAGCAACACATTGATGGACTGGTCGTAGAGGCGTTTGGATTAGGAAATCTTCCTCCCGCTATCATCCCTCCCCTGCAGCAACTACTCGACAAAGGCGTACCCATCGTGCTCGTCTCCCGGTGCTACAATGGCCAGGTACAGGATATCTATGACTATGAAGGTGGAGGCCGTAAACTAAAAGAGATGGGCATCATCTTCTCCAATGGCTTGAATGGGCAAAAGGCTCGTCTCAAGTTAATTGTAACGCTGCAAAAAACACGGGATTTCAACGAGCTGCAGCAGTTGTTCGACCAGTAATTAAATGACTACAACCTCCTGGCTCTTCAGGAGGTTTTTTTTGTTTAATGAACTGTACGTTGCTGTTTTGGTGGGGAGGAAACAGGAGAAAACACTCAGCTTCTAGGGCCACCCCCTGTGGGATTGACTGCCCGCCTCCATGCAAAAAGCGAAACCGCGGCCAAAGTTGTCCTCTCAGGATGTGTCTCAGAGGTGGCCGCTTAAGGGCGTGTTTCGCTTTTTCCATTCCGTCTCGGTCGGTGTCCCTAAGATCTTCGCTTATTTCTCCTGTTTCCTCTACAAGCTTTCCGTGTTTAACCGAGTTTTAAGTGCCTTAAAAGAATGAAGATTGTCACCGGTTACGCCAGAGAAGAATATTTCCAGACGTAGCGACTTGTGGAGTCCTACCAAGCGGAGAAGGGATTTGCGGGCAAAAGAAACGCAACGTGCCCATACTACGAAGCGGCTACCACTTTTGCCGTTTCCCGCAAATCCCTTCGGAGCGGGCAGCCTCACCCCCCTAGCAGGACGGAGCCTGGAGCCTAGACTGGAAATATTCTTCTCTCCACTAAAGCCACATCACAAACGCCAATAAAAAAAGGCCCCGCCAAAACGGCGAAGCCATGTTTTCTCAATATATGGAGGGTTGTTTGGAAAATTATACCCAACCGCGGAAGCGAGAAGCTTCTGCCATTTTGCGGGCACCAACCATGTAAGCAGACAGACGCATATCAATACGACGAGTTTGCGACATGTTGTATACATTTTCAAACGAACGAACCATTACTTTTTCCAACTTCTCTTCTACTTCTTCTTCAGACCAGTAGTAGCCTTGGTTGTTTTGTACCCACTCGAAGTAGGAAACAGTCACACCACCGGCACTTGCCAGTACGTCTGGAACCAGAAGAATTCCACGCTCAGTCAAAATCTTGGTCGCTTCCAAAGTAGTTGGGCCATTTGCCGCTTCTACTACGATTGACGCCTTGATGTTGTGAGCATTTGCAGCTGTGATTTGGTTTTCGATCGCTGCCGGAACCAAAATATCGCATTCCAGTTCCAAAAGCTCTTTGTTGGAAATCGTGTTGTTGAACAGTTTTGTAACTGTACCAAAGGAATCACGACGATCCAGCAAGTAGTCAATATCCAAACCGTTCGGATCATGCAGGGCACCGTAAGCATCAGAGATACCTACAACTTTAGCACCTGCGTCATGCATGAATTTTGCCAAGTAGCTACCAGCGTTACCAAAGCCTTGTACAACTACGCGAGCACCTTTTACGTCGATGTTGCGACGTTTCGCTGCTTCACGGATGCAAATCGTTACACCTTTTGCAGTAGCTGTTTCGCGGCCATGGGATCCACCCAGCGCAATTGGTTTACCCGTAATGAAACCAGGCGAGTCAAATTCACGGATACGGCTATATTCGTCCATCATCCACGCCATGATCTGTGAGTTCGTAAAGACGTCCGGAGCTGGAATATCTTTAGTAGGGCCCACAAGCTGGCTGATTGCGCGAACGTAACCGCGGCTCAGTCTTTCCAGTTCGCGGAAGGACATTTCACGCGGGTCGCAAATGATACCGCCTTTACCACCACCATATGGCAGGTCGACGATACCTGCTTTGAGGCTCATCCAGATAGAAAGTGCTTTAACTTCATCCTCAGTAACTTCCGGGTGGAAACGAATGCCCCCCTTGGTCGGACCTACTGCATCGTTGTGCTGTGCACGATAGCCCGTAAATACCTTTACTTCGCCATTATCCATGCGAACCGGAATACGTACAGTCAAAACGCGTAGCGGTTCCTTCAAGAGTTCAAACATCGATTCTTGGTAACCTAGTTTCTCCAGTGCTTCCTTGATCACCGTTTGAGTTGAATGGAGCAAGTTCAATGATTCTTGCTTTTCTTTCCCTTCGGTGCTTTCGGTTACCACGTCTTGATTACCCATTACTTACCACCTCAAAAATGTTTTCGGTCAATGCCGCCTTTAGTATACACGCTTGTATCATTTATGAGAAGCTTAAAAATGTTTTTTTTCCATTTCGAAAACGTTTTCGTGCCTTGTTTTGCATAATCATTCAATTATTTACCATCCATTTTGAAATCGCTTTTACAGACTGCATTTTTCACAAACAGCTTCAAATGCACGTCCAGTCATGCTTGTATTGTCCCCAAACTTGTTTCTTTCATTACAGGAATAGTGAATTTATGCCATAATGGAAAAAGTAATGGTGGAAGTTTATTCATGGAGGTGTTTTTATGAAAAAAAAGTCTATTTTGTTTGTTTTTGCCCATCCCGATGACGAAACGTTTGCTTGTGGGATTTCCATTTCCAAATATAGTGAAACGAAAATGGCCAGCACTCATCTCTTGTGTGCAACAAAAGGGCAAGCAGGAAAAGCTGGTGAACCACCGTTATGCTCACCCGAAGAGCTCCCCCGCTTTCGCGAGCAAGAGCTTCGCGACGCTTGTGCCATACTCGGGTTCGATCAGGTAGACGTCTGGGAATATCAGGATAAGTTCCTAAACTCAGTGCCTGTAGATGAGCTCGTTACTCGTATCCATCAGGCCATTCACCAGATCCAACCGGAAATCGTCGTCACGTTTGCACCGCATGGCATCTCCGGACATCCTGACCATTTGGCGATTAGTCATGCTACCACCCAGGCTGTCCTCTCTTTAGGCCCAGATACGAGTGTGCGAAAGCTTTATTACGCAACTCGCTCGTCCGAAGAAGGATTTGGTACAATAAAGCCTCCCTTTACGGATCCAATCGAGAGCATTACGACGATCATTCACGCCCCCGAATACATGCAAAAAGTCGCAGATGCCTTGCGGGCGCACAGAACACAGCACCTATCAGTAGAACGCGTTTTCCCAGGGGTAACAAAAGGCGAGCACCATTCTGTTCCGCCAAACAATCATTACATCTTGGCTTGGCACAGCATTCCGAACTATACCATTCAAGGTAAAGAGGCTGATTTTTTTGACGGCCTAGCATAATCTGTACAGACAGCAACAGCACCTAGTTGGTTGACTAGGTGCTGTTTTATATTCCCAGACATTTCGTTTCCGATTACGTGAAATGCCTGCATATTTCTTTTACAGCATCGTCGGCAACGATCACTTTCCCGTATTCTTCCAACACATAAATCGTTATCGGCGTCGCTTCTCCGTACTCAGAGAGGATCGCAATTAACTTGTGATAACGCTCCTGATCCAAGTCGACTTCCTCCAGCACCAGATGATATTTCCCCTGGTAGAAGTAGGCAGCTCCGCCATTGGTCAAAAGGGCGTTAATGCGATGGGCAGCTTCAACCATATGCTCAAAGTCCCGGAAGGCATACATGATCAGATCGCTTTCTTCCAACGTGACCTCTAGCTCGTATACATCCTCGTCTTCGAATTCTTCTTCTTTTCCGTCCTTTGAGCCCGTCTTGCCACGCGTTACGATTACGACCATTCCCTGAGCTGGCAAGGCGAACACTTCAACTGCAACAGGCCCTGATACCTCAAACCCTAATTCGTGATAAGCCTGTTCCATCATGTCGTTGAACAGTTCATGAACTTTAGGAATGTCACGCCACATGTCTTCTTTTTCTATCCCGCGCTCTGTGAGGTCGTCAAAAGTTAAAAAGATTCGTATTTTATCTTGACCAAGGCGTTCAACACGCATGACTGTCCCTCCTCGCCATCCAGTCGTACTACAAAATATGATGGTAAGCCTGTAAGAGTTCTCCACATTCTCCGGCGAATACCTGTTGGCATTCATCCATTTTTTGATGGACTGGAAAATAAGGGGTAGTCCTATCATATCACATTTAGTTACTGGAACAAAAGCTACCATGACACCTACGCAGCATTCGCCTATCGATGTCGAATCCACTCACGAAAAAAGAAACTTTGTTGTTGCCTGTCATTTCCTGCGCTTTCCCAGGAAAAGTTCCCCCTCATGGTTCTTCTTCTGTATTTATATTTGGCTCTGCTAGTTCGGGTTCCTTCTCATTCATAAAGGTTTGTACATGAAAAAACGCCCAGAATCAGGCGTTTTTCTACTTCTCATATTCACGTAGCCGCTTTTGAATCCAAATGGCCGCCTGTGTTCCATCCCCCATGGCAATCGACACTTGCTGAGAATGCTGATTGATATCGCCGACAGCCCATAGGTTGGGATGATCGGTTTCTTTTGTTCGCGGATTCGTATGAATGTGGCCTTTTTCATGAATTTGCACGGAAAAACCACGCAAAAGCTCTGTTAAAGCATGAGCACCAGGAAAGGCAAGAAACGCTCTTTCTGCAAATAAGCGTTCACCTGAAGAGAGCTCGATTTCTTGCAATTGCCCCGACGTATGATGAAGGGCACATACTTTTTCCTCCCGATACATAATCCCTCGCTGACTTAGTCCAGAGACAGCCTGCGTATCCACCTGCACTTTTGCATGGTTAATCACGGTTAACTTGTTTGTATAATAAATAAGTTCATCGGCCATCGAAACAGCGTGTGGGCCCGCTCCAATGATTGCCGTGTCTTTCTCAACGGTTTCATAGCCGTCACAGTCGGGACACAAGAAAATTGATATTCCTACACAATCGGAGAAGCCAGGGATCGTTGGAAACGGATCGCGAATGCCAGATGCCAATACCAGCGTTCGCGAAGTAAGCGTATGTATGCCACTTTTCGTACCTATCGTAAATAAGCCGCTTGAATCAGTAGCAAGCTTTGTTACCTCATCTGTTATCAAGATTGCGCCGTATTTTTGCGCTTGCTCCCTGCCCGCTTGACGCAAAAAATCGCCACTAACCCCCTCCGAAAATCCGAGAATGTTTCGGTAGGCTTTGGCGACTGTTGATCGACCACCCGGCATGTCAATGACTGCAACGCGTCGAAGGCATCTTGCTAGTTGGATTGCGGTTTGAAGCCCCGCAATCCCGCCGCCGACAATGACGGTATCATACTCCACTTGCATCCACCTGCTTATCCTTTTCCCGATAGCATTGCCAGTGGAGCACGATCTCATTACTGAACGAGGGGAACCCAGACAATTTTTCCTTCAACGAGCCCTGCTTCTGAATGAAGTCTGTTATATTTTGCGATTCGTCCTACGTTCGAATTATTTCCATAGTACTTTCGTGACAGCATAAACAACGTTTCACCCTTCTTCACCACATGCTTGACGACCTTCGATTTTGTTGTAGGCGGTGTTGAAGCTTGTTTTCCCGGTATAGCTACTTTGCTAGTAGAAGTACTCGCGATCTGGTTTGCCTTGTTTACAGGTGTACCAGTCGAAGTTTGAGCTGGGACTGGGCTTACAGCAGGTGTCTGTACGCTTGTGGTCGCCTTCACTGCAGGCTCAATTGATTTTGATTTGATCGTTTTCACCTTGGCAGGTGGGGTGGTCACGCTTGCACTGGGATCAGGCGTAGCATCTAGAACGACAGATACAGGCTCCTTTTCCCCTGCCTTGCTTCCTTGCGAAGTGGTACTCGCTTTACTAACATCTTTCACTTCAACACTACCAGAAGCTGCTGACTCGTGTGGGACATTGGCCCTGTACAACTCAAGACCAATCAACCCGAAAAAGACGAGTCCAAACAAGTATAATCCCGGTTGAATCCACTTTTTAAACGAGAACGACGCTTTAGGGCGAGTATGACGGGAGCGTCGGGGTGGTAATGGATTATGCTCGAGATTCACTCTTCCTCCCCCTTTTTCTTGATCGTATTTTGTAAATAAAATGCTAACATGACGTCAATAAGGATATGAGCCACAATCGAGGGCCAAAGGGACTGAAAGTGGGAAAACAAGAGTCCCAAGATCCAGCTTGTACCAAATACACTTATGATCATGAGCGGCTTTTTCAAATAACGTACGTGGATCAGTGTAAAAATAAGACTGCTCCAAAAATTCCCGGTAAGAGATTGAATGACTCCCCGGAATAGCCATTCCTCTCCCACTCCTACTACCATACAGACGAGAATCGTAGTGGATGGTAACATGGCCCCAAAAACTTTCTCATTGATACTGCCATCATCTTGCCATCGCTTAGGCAAGTAACGATCCATCGCCATACTCGCGGTGATAATACCTCCGGCTACAAACACGGCCCACAGTACGGCGTTCCAGCCTGGCAAAGTAAACAAGGACAGAGTAGCATCCCAGCCCAACACCAATAAGCTACCGGCAGCAGCCACTCCCATCACGATTCCTTGTGTCAACCATAGATTCAGCCGAAGCGTGGCTTCATCCACCTCTAGCCGATCTTCCCTCACTCGATGTTTCTCTCCTTTATTTGTTCGGCAAAAGAGTGTCTAACGCCTGCCGCAAATTCCATTTGATTTGTTCATTCTTTGCGATTGTATGGTCATTCGTTTGGAAATACGCATCCGTAGTTAGGCCACATTTCTTACAGCAATATAGATCAAATTGATGATCATTTTCTTTGAAATACGTATTGATGCTCGCACGCAAACAGTTTTCTCCTCTTACGTAAGACACCATTTCTGCCAGCTTTTTTTGCTTAAAGCTTCTTCTTTTTTCCGTTTCCTGCCAAATGATTTGAGCCTTCGGATACGATTCACCCGCAGCGGCAGCTTCGTAGGAGGCCAGCACTCTTTCCGTATAAAAGGCAAGAAGTGCACCCATTTCTTCGGATATGTCCACCATCGCCAATGCCTCGTTCGTCAAGGGTACTCCAGTATTGCACAACTGCTCGTATTTTTGAACTTGCCCTTGTGTCGGGTACTCCTTCTCCAGCATGTGTTGATGAATCTGCCAATCGTCCCACGAAAATAAAAGCAGCGCATACCCAGGCTTGCCGTCACGGCCGATCCGCCCGATTTCTTGTGCGTATGCCTCCAAACTGGCTGGCATTTGGTAATGGATGACGTAGCGAATATCTGGTTTGTCGATCCCCATACCAAACGCATTAGTTGCAATAATAACATCCAACTCGCCCGCGAGAAATTGGGATTGGATCAGCATTCTCTCCATGCTGTTCATCCCCCCGTGGTAACCGTGAACGCGTTTTTTCCCATCGAGTTGATAAGAGGCTGCCAATACATCTACCGCTTGTCGCGTGCTGCAGTAAACGATCCCAGGGCCCTGCAAACGATCCATCTGATCAATTACATACGAACGCCTGTCAATTTCCTCCGCAACTTCAACCAGATCATAGGCGATATTCGCCCGATTAAGGGATTGCAACACGACGTCTTCTTTTTCAATGGAAAACAAGCTGCAAATTTCTTCACGAACAGTCGCCGTAGCGGTAGCCGTCACAGCCAGAACAGGAGGTGCTCCCAATTGTTTCACAACTTGTGGCAATCGCAAGTAATCTGTGCGAAAGTCATGTCCCCATTGCGAGATGCAATGCGCTTCATCAATGGCGATCAAAGACACCCTCGTCCGCTTTAACACTTGTTGGACATAGGTCTGTTGAAGCTTTTCTGGAGAAATATATAACAGCTTGAACGCGCCTTCTGCGAGCCCTTTTAAAATTTCGCGGGACTCTGTCGGATCTTGCATGCTGTTCAAATAGGTAGCTGGAATTTTTTTTCGTGCTCGAAGCTGTTGCACCTGATCAACCATCAAGGAGATTAACGGGGAAACCACGACGGTCAGACCCGGCAAAAGCATTGCTGGAAGCTGATACGTCACTGATTTCCCGCCACCTGTTGCTAATAACCCGAGAACGCTTCGTCCAGACAATACACGTTCAATAATGGACTCCTGACCGGGACGGAATGAGTCGTATCCAAAATGCAGCTTTAATCTGTCGTGCATGAGCTGTTTGTTCATTTTGCCCCCCTTGTCGCTCGTGCCAGTGCCAATCGGATTTGCAAATACGTCACTGTTGCTTCCAATTGATCCTTGATGAGCCGGAGTCTGCTTGTATCGAGTCGCTCACTCGTCTCCACGATCTCTTTTGCCAACTCATTCGGTAAATACGTTGTCATATCCCATTCCGGACAGCGTAAGGCAATCTCTACCAAATGATCTTCTATCGTACTTTCTTTCATTTGTCGTTTCTTCGCTATTTCTTTTTTGTCACTGCCAGTCTGAAGAAGGGCATACGTTCGAGCAGCACTTTCGGTTAGACGTGGATCAAGCTTGTGCGATTCTGTAACAAGTTTTGATAAAAGAGGATAATGATTGCTCTCTGCAAGCAGCGTCTGAATCGACGCGGCAAGTCCGTATCGAAACTGCAGCATGAGATAGCTACGACTCGTTTGGCGAATCTCTGCTACCTGTCCCAAGGTCTTGCCGACTTGTCCTACTCCTGACAGTTGACAAAATAAAAGCTCCTGAACACCTTCATCCAAGGGCTCCCACAATCGATATAGCTCGTCAGACAATTGCTGCTTCCAAGCAGTTCGCATTGCCCCATCAGCCAATTGGTTTTTTACCCAACGCTGCGCCGTCTTGTCCGAAACGACCGGAATGAAACCGAGATCACCATGATGCATTTGCGAGATCGTCTGCACCATTAGATGAAGCCTACTCCAAAATGGTTCGATTCGCTCCGCCAAATCGGACTGGGTAAAAGGTGCGAACCATACATCAAACCGATATTTTTGGTACGTATGTTTGGCATGCTGCAATCCTGTATCAGAAAAGGTAAATGTCGGCTTCGAATTCGTTCCACCTGCATCAACCGGTAAAATCCAGCCCGCCTGAAATAAAGTTGAAACTATTTTCTCCCAATCCTCTCTTGGAAAACGAGAAAACATCCGATAATACGGATAAAGGGTATACAAATGCACATCTTGCAGTGTCTGATTGGCTTTTCTGCCACGCAGTATGTAGTAGGCTGATTGCAGCGTTCGTTCATTGGCCAGAGGTAACATGGCATTCAAGGCGACCGCACATAAAAGGTCCTGCTCCTCTGCCGCACTGTTCCGACTGTTCATTGGTACTCCTTACATCATTCTATATTTTTCAAAGCTCAAAGTAAGCGAAGTAAACTGCATCATTGGATTTGGAGGATAGTATGACAAAACGATTGAAAAGAACTGAATTTATGATGGCGTACATGATCATCATAACACTTGCATGCACAGTTGGTGGATTTTTTTTCGGGGCCCATTATATGAAGACACAATTGGAGTCGGAACAAGCCGCCGTACTCGAAGCAGAGAAAAAGGAAGCCGAAAAAGAAAAACTGCTGCGTGAGCAAAAGCTGTACAATGAACAGGACTTTATTCGATTTTACTATGCCGTTTATGCACCGCTGCTTGATCTGAAGCAAGCACATTTTGATACGATGGATAAATGGAATCAAATGAACGAAAGTGAACGGACGGATGGCTTGAAGCAGCTCAGCAATTTAGCTGACCAGACAAGGAAAGAGCTGGAGAAAAGTGTTCCCTTGCCAACGTCACCCATGCTGAGACAAGCTCACGCCACTTTTACGAACAGTGTACGGGCGTATTTGGATAGTATGGAGCAGATTCGTTCCGATCAAAATAATGCTACGCCTGCTTCTATTGGAGCTAGCCTGACGCTTTTCCAAAATAATTGGCTAACCGCACAGGAAATGGTCTATCACTCCATCGCGTCTTGGGAATCGGCTTATGTGGTCAAGCAAGCCATGCCGAAACAAGTACCTGGAGCCGTTAACACCGCGCAGTGGAAGCAGTATCCGTTTCACTACCGCACCTATCTCGCAGCTGTGGCCATGTCGGCAAGCAATCAATGGAGCAGCTATAGTCCTGAGGACCTGACTGCAAGACTTGATTTGCTCATCGCGTCTAATGAAGTTCAAGCACTAGGAATCAAGGATTTAGCCGCTGCCGTAAAGATTTTGAACGCGACAGATGCAGTATCTGCGGGAGATTTTAAACGCTTGAACACACAGCTCTACTCCGTGCTGAGGGCACCTGAAATCCCTCTTTATAAGTAGTCGTACATTTTTAGACTGATTCAATCTTGAAATCTTGTCACCAAGAGCATACAATGGTCTATGATAGTGGACGTACCACTTCGGTATGGGAGGTGAAACCACGATGACTACATGGGTAGATAAAGATACTTGTATTGCTTGCGGTGCTTGTGGCGCCACGGCTCCTGACGTCTTTGATTACGACGATGAGGGCCTTGCGTTCAACAAGTTGGATGACAATGCTAACAGCGTTGAAATCCCGGATATCCTGCATGACGATGTTCGTGATGCTGCTGAAGGATGCCCGACCGACTCTATTAAAGTGGAATAGTATTCCATCTACTAATGGAAGAGACCTCTTACGTACTCCGGTATGTAAGAGGTTTTTCATTATGCCCTCCTCTCCTCCACTGAACGAATGATCGACAACTTTCCGTTCTTTCTTTTGTGATTTTTCGGTATGATAAAAGCAACAGCAAAAACCGAACATTAAAGTGCGTTTTTTCCATTTTTTGTGATGTCAATATCTTAATGTTCGTGTTTTGGTCATTTTACCGCTGTTTCTAGCATATAATTGAGCGTTATTCACGAACGATAAGCGATTTAAAATAAATAATGTTCATTTTTTCTTGTTTTTCTTCTTGACGGTGTTATTTTGACGTGATATCGTAAGTACAAATCTTACGAAACACCTTATAAAACAACGGCGTTGACGAAGAAACGCTGTGATCGAGAAATCCCCAGAGAGCCGATGGTTGCTGCGAATCGGCGATTTCTCCCACGGTTAAGCACTTCTGAGCTGCTGCGTTGAAAAGAGGGTTCACCATCCCAGTAGACGCAAACGGTAGATCCGTTATCTCTTTTAGGTCATGTACCTACCAAGGCTCTTTTTTGAGAAAAAAAGAGCGAATGAGGGTGGCACCGCGAAGCAAAGCCTCTCGTCCCTCACTGTTCTGTAATAGGAGCAGTGTGAGAACGGGAGGTTTTTTTGATATGCACATATATAGGAGGAGAAAACCATGTTTGCAGACAAAATGATCTTGAGAATCCCTGGTCCTACCCCCATTCCACCACGTGTTCAAACAGCGATGAGCCAACCGATGATTGGACACCGCAGCGGCAAATTTTCCGCTCTCTTCGCCCGTACTGCTGAAAGACTAAAGCCTTACTTTGGCACCAAACAGGACGTATACATCTTGGCAGGTAGCGGAACGAGCGCGCTGGAGATGAGCGTCGTAAACACGCTCCAACCAGGCGATGAAGCTGCTGTCCTCATCAGCGGTGCATTTGGTGAGCGCTTTGCAAAAATTTGCGAGCGTTACGGTATAGTCGCCCATCGGTTAGAAGTGCCTTGGGGAAACGCCGTAACACCTGAGCTGGTTGAAACATTCCTGCAAAAAAAGCCGCAAGTAAAAGCCGTATTTGCCACCTACTGTGAAACATCCACTGGGGTAGAAAATCCGATCGCTGATTTGGCGAAAGCAATCCGCACACATTCGGACGCCCTCTTCATTGTGGATGCGGTAAGCAACCTCGGTGCGGTTCCATGCGAGATGGACGCTTGGGGTGTCGATATCGTGGTAACCGGCTCGCAAAAAGCTTTCATGCTGCCAACAGGCCTTGCCTTCCTCGCTGCGAGTGAACGCGCATGGCAAGTGATTGAGCAAAACAAATCGCTCGCCTTCTATTTGGACCTGAAAGCATACCGCAAGAGCTTGGCAGAGCAAACAACACCGTATACGCCTGCTGTATCCCTCATCTTCGGTCTCGCCGAGGTATTGGATATGTTGGAGGAAGAAGGCTTGCCAGCTATCGTAAAGCGCCATGAACTGATGAGAGACATGACTCGCGCAGCGATGAAAGCATTAAACATCAAACTCATGGCGGAAGATCAGTATGCATCGACGACCGTAACTTCTTGCGATCCTTCTGGTGTCTTTCATGCAGAAGCTCTCCGCAAAATGTTAACGCAGCAATTTAACATCACGATTGCTGGCGGACAGCAGCACCTGAAAGGCAAGATCTTCCGTATCGGGCACATGGGTTATTGCGAGCCATTGGATGTCCTGCAAGTCATTTCTGCCATCGAATTGTCGCTTCACCAAATCGGTGCCCCAGTAGAGCTGGGTGCTGGTGTAAAAGCTGCTCAGGAGGTGCTCATTGCACATGTATAAAGTACTCATTACCGACCCACTAAGCGAATTTGGAATTCAACAGCTCTTGGACGCTTCTGATGTAGAAGTTGTTCGTCAAACAAACCTCTCCCCTGCCGAACTAATCGATGTGATTGGCGACTACGATGCACTCCTCGTACGCAGCCAAACCCAAGTAACAGCAGAAGTACTCGCTGCCGGCAAAAAGCTGAAGGCAGTCGGTCGTGCTGGTGTTGGGGTCGATAACATCGATATCAACGCTGCCACCCAAGCGGGTATTCCAGTCATCAACGCTCCAGACGGTAACACCATCTCTACTGCCGAGCATTCGTTTGCCATGCTGATGGCTGTCGCTCGTAACATCCCTCAAGCTCACAAGAAGCTGGTAGACGGTACATGGGATCGCAAAAGCTTCCAAGGGGTTGAGTTGAACAACAAAGTACTCGGAGTCATCGGGATGGGCCGTATCGGTTCAGAGGTTGCGAAGCGTGCAAAAGCATTTGGCATGACTGTTATGGGCTTCGATCCTTTCATGACCGAGGAACGTGCACAAAAGATGGGCGTAACCAACGCGACTGTTGATGAAATTTGCCGCAAAGCTGATTTCATTACCGTCCATACTCCGCTGACAAAAGAAACCCGCCATATCATCAGCACGCGTGAATTTGCGAAAATGAAAGATGGCGTTCGCTTGATCAACTGCGCTCGCGGGGGAATCATTGACGAGAAGGCTCTCTACGAGGCGATTACCACTGGAAAAGTCGCGGGGGCAGCTCTGGACGTTTTCGAAGAAGAACCACCTGTAGACAACCCTCTCGTTGGTCTGCCACAAGTAGTAACGACTCCACATCTAGGAGCTTCGACTATTGAAGCGCAGGAAAACGTGGCCGTAGACGTATCGGAAGAAATCCTGAAGGTTCTTCGTGACGAGCCATTCAAAAACGCAGTGAATTTGCCTTCGATCCCTGCGCACGTGATGGAAAAAGTTCAACCATACTTTACGTTGGGTGAAAAGCTGGGACATTTCCTTGCCCAAGTGACGGTAGGTTCCATTTCGGAGATTTCGATTAAATATAGCGGTGAGTTGACGGATGTAGACACGTCTCCTTTGACTCGGACAGTCCTCAAAGGCGTGCTGTCTTTCCGTTTGGGCGAGGAAGTCAACTATGTGAACGCCCCGATTCTGGCAAAAGTGCGTGACATCACCGTAACGGAGCAAAAGGCAGCACAAAACAAAGGCTTTACGAACTTACTGACCGTTAGCTTAAAAACAACGCAAGAGACACGCACAGTATCTGGAACACGACTCAATGGTTACGGTGCGCGTATTGTAAAAATTGACGACTTTGCGATTGACGTAGCGCCTGAGGGCTACCTCCTCTACATTCACCATAATGACCGTCCAGGCGTGATCGGACGTGTCGGCTCTATCTTGGGTGAAAACAGCGTGAACATTGCAACGATGCAGGTAGGACGCCGTGATATCGGTGGAGACGCGATCATGATGCTCTCTGTCGACAAACCATTGACGCCAGAGCTTCTCGATACGATGGGCGAGCTGGCGGAAGTGAAAAGCGTTACACAAATCGAGCTGTAGGTTCTCCTTTTCCGATGAAAAAGACCTGGCCATTTGCCGGGTCTTTTTCTTTACCCTTATTTTGGTTAGAGCTATAATGGGACAAGATAATTCTACACACCTAGGAAGGAGCTTCTTATGACGAACCAGGCATTATTCGCTATTGCTATCTTTTTAGTTACCTATGCATTTATTATTAGCGAAAAGTTACATCGAACCATCGTCGCCATGTCGGGCGGAATTCTCATGGTCTTGTTCGGGATCGTTACACAGGAACAAGCAATTCACCATATCGACTTTAACACGCTCGGCCTACTTATTGGGATGATGATCTTGGTTGCCATTACGGCGCAAACCGGCGTTTTCAAGTATGTGGCCATCCGTGCGGCAAAGGTCGCAAAGGGCAAACCGATTCGCATCCTCGTCTACCTGAGCTTGATCACGGCCGTTGCCTCCGCCTTTTTGGACAACGTTACCACTGTACTTCTCATCGTACCTGTGACGTTTAGCATCGCCCGCCAGCTCGAGCTTAATCCGATACCTTTTTTAATCAGTGAAATTATCGCTTCTAATGCCGGAGGAACAGCTACATTGATCGGTGACCCACCGAATATCATGATTGGAAGCTCTGTACCAGAGCTTGATTTTATGAAGTTTCTTGTGAATTTGAGCCCAATTATCATCGTGATTATGGCTGTAACCGTTGTTTGCTTGGTCTTGATTTACCGCAAGCAGTTAGTAACGTCACCTGAGTTGAGTGCAAAAATCATGCAGTTAAATGAGCGCGATGAAATTACCGACAGCCGTTTATTGAAAAAGTCTTTGACGGTGATGGGATTGACCATTATTGGTTTCATGCTCCATGGGGCCCTTCACTTGGAGTCGGCAACCATCGCTTTAACTGGAGCTTTTCTTTTGCTCCTCCTTACCGGAGAGCATTATTTAGAAGACGCGATCAGCAAAGTCGAGTGGAATACGATTTTCTTCTTCATCGGTCTGTTTGTTCTCGTCTCTGGTTTAGTGGAAACAGGCGTGATCAAAAAGCTCGCAACGGAAGCAATGAATCTGACGGGTGGAGATCCATTGAACACCTCCCTGTTGATCCTCTGGTTGAGTGCGATCGCCTCTGCCTTTGTTGACAATATCCCATTCGTCGCCACCATGATTCCGATGATCAAGGAAATGGGAGCCCTCGGGATCACCAACCTGGAGCCTCTTTGGTGGAGCCTTGCACTCGGGGCGTGTTTAGGAGGAAACGGTACCTTGATTGGAGCGAGTGCCAACGTGATTGTAGCTGGCTTGGCCTCAAAGGAAGGCTATCATATCGGCTTTTTCAGCTTTATGAAGGTCGCCTTCCCGTTGATGATTATCTCTATCATGATTGCTCATCTCTACGTTTACCTGCGTTATTTTATTTGGTGAGGAGGAATCCATTTGTTCCATTACACCTATGAAGAAAAGGAAATCGAGATAAAGGAAGTTGTTTCTGAGCAGGGCGCTTCTTTTCAGATCATCGTCAAAACCGAATCAATGCGAGAGCGTGTGAAAGAAGTTCGCCGTTATTTTGAAGGGAACAAAGACTATACGGATGTCATGTTTTTTTCTCGTGAAGACGGTTCTTTTGAAGTAATCGTTAGGACGGACATGATTGAATCCTTTTTGATTGACGCCTTTCGCTTCAAATGCTTGCAATCGATTTGTTGGGAATAAAAAAACTCCGCCGTATGTAGAAACGGCGGAGTTTTTTTATCTACAGAATGGACAGGATATCGCGAACATCATCCAGAATAAAATCTGCTTTTTCCTCTTCAAACTTGCTGCGCGCGTCTTGACCAGACAATCCAGTCAATGTCGCTGCAAACTTGCAACCGATGGAGCGAGCCGCTAGAAAATCTGCGAGTGAATCGCCGACGATCAATACCTCTTCTCCATTTTCGATTGGCAATGAAAAATGGACAGCATCGCTAATAGGTGCATCGAGTCCGAGCAACCCTTTTACATAGGAATAAGGGTGTGGCTTGGACATCGGTGCAAAGCTAGGAAATGCTTCTTCCGCATCGAGTACGTGAGAGGCAGTTACGACGCGGTTCGGGTCGAACCATTCCAGTATGTTCATCTCACTGAGGGGAACATGCGTCTCGATGGTAGGACGCCCTGTTCCAATCCCCAGTGTGTATCCTTTTTCTTTTAACGTGCGGAACAACTCGACCATTTCTGCAGGCGGTACAATCGGAATCTCGTCTGACAAGAAGCCCTTCTTGCCCGGCTGCATGGTTTCACGGCCAATTGATGCCGCCACACGCTCATCACCGAGATACCATTCTTGAAACGTCTTTTGAATCAACTGCCATAGATCACTATTGCGAGAGAACATATCTGTTGAAACACCGCAACGCTCTTTTGCAATTTGATTCAAGTAGAGCAGCATTTCTGCTTTTTGTGCGGAACCTTTGGCAAAATCAGCGGTGAACGCTGCGTAGTCTACTTGGAAATCAGGAGCATAGGTGGCTGCCCACTCTTTCACTTTTGCTAGTTGCGGTCGATCAATTTGTTCGCTGAGAAGGCTCGTTGCTTCTGGCACTTGCGTTTTAACCGCTTCAATTATACGAATCAACTGATAGGAAAACGCGAGGAAAACCATGTCCCAGTTGGAGTTGATTCCACGTGACTTGATGAAATTCAGCACTTCATCATGAGCGAAAACTTGCTCGCGAACTCGTCTGATTTGCGCTTCTTCTGGAGCTGGTGTGAATTCCTCCCCTGCAAGCCCCACATACTGCGGACTGTACAAAAATTCCCACACTGTCAATGCAGAAGCATCAAAGTAACGCTCTTCACTCAACATAACCCCATCAACATCAAATAAGATCGTTTTGATCATTTCTCTCTACACTCCTATTTGTTTTTATGCAGCATCATGGCGATTGTAAAAGTCGTTCCCTCACCCAGTTTACTTTGCACACTGATGGTGCCCCCGTGTGCCTCGACAAGGTTTTTCGCGATGGCTAGTCCAAGACCAGTTCCACCTAGTCGTCCACGTGTACGAGCCTTGTCTGCTTTATAGAATCGCTCAAAAACAAACGGCAAATCTTCTTGCGGAATGCCACTGCCTGTATCGCTTATCTCAACCAGCAACGTTTTATCTCCGCGAGCACGAATGGTGACGCTTCCTCCACTTGGCGTATGTCGCAGTGCGTTATCGATCAAGTTCGTTAGCACTTGCTCCATGCGATCAGGATCCATGAGCACATGCGTATGCGTCGTCGATATTTCGAGGAAGAGATGGATTTCGCGTTCTCTCGCCAAATTGGTGAATTTACGTTGAATGCGCTCCAAATACGGACGCAGTTCCATCGTCTCCTGGAACAATTCAACATGCCCCGCTTCCATCCGTGCCAAGCTGAGCAATTCATTCACCAGCTTGGTCATACGCGCTGACTCGTCATAGATGATCTGCGCCAATTCTTTATGCTCTTCCGGTGTAGCCACGATATCGTCCACAATCGCTTCACTGTACCCTTGCAGCATGGATAGAGGTGTTCGCAGCTCATGGGATACGTTAGCCACAAAATCATTACGCATTTTATCTAGCTTTCGTTCCTGCGTGATGTCCCGAAGAACTGCGACAGCTCCACGGATTTGATCCCGATCATTCAAAGGTACCATGACAACGGACCAGATCCGCCCTTGAACAGGGATATCCTCTGTCACTTCCTGTCCCGTTTGCAAAACCTGCTGATAGAATGAGAACAGCGGCACCGGCTCATCCAAATGCTCGAAATCCCAATCTCGCAAAAATCGTTCTGCTGGCGGATTCGTTACGGCCAGCTTGCCGTTCGCATCTATCATCACAACACCATCTACCATGCTTCTAAGGACACTCGCCAGCTGCTCCTTCTCTTTGGACAGGGCATCGACTAACTGATTGAGCTTGCTTGCCATCGTGTTAAACGAAGCCGCCAGTTCACCTGTTTCGTCCTGGGTCCTAATCGGGATTTCAGCATGAAAGTCCCCTTCCGCTATGCGATGCGCCGTTTCTTTCATCTGACGTAATGGAATCGTAAGACGCGATGAGAGGAAAAAGGCGAATACAGTGGTAGAGACGAATCCGATGACGCCAACCACAAAGATTAAAAATCTGACTTCACTAACCGTATCATCAAAATCTTCAATCGCCTGATACATGACCACTGCGCCCGTTTTCCCCGCTGCCATTTCTAAAGGCACAGCGACCGCAAGCATTTCATGCTTGTTGTTCGTGTGATCAGCGGAATTCTCCACATTAATATAAATCGTTTTGGGAGCAGGATGCTTACCTGCCAGCGCATCAGGCAAACGCAAAGCAGGATTTTGGAGCAATTGCTCTACTGGAATACGAGGGAGCCCAGCCCCTTCGCTCATACCGACTTGCTTACCTTTTTCATCGAGAATGACCATGCCTGTATGATGGACCAAGCCAAACCTGGAAGCCATCTCCATAGCTGCTGTCATATCCGGACTCTGCGCCAAACCGATTGCGATGCCATCTGCCAGATCGTGCAAATTCTTGGACTGCCGATTGCTATAAAAGCTGTCAAAGGATTGAACGAGCAACAAACTGAAGATCGTCAAGACGAGAGCAAATAAGGCAATAATGGTCATCCATAGCTTTCCGACTACACTGCGAAAAATAACGTCCACTTTACTTAGGCACCTCTAGTTTGTATCCGACGCCCCAAACCGTGGCGATCATATTGGCAGCTTGCGGAGAAACACGGTTCAATTTTTCGCGGAGACGCTTGATATGCGTGTCCACCGTACGCAAATCGCCAAAGAACTCGTAGTGCCACACATCTTTTAACAATTCTTCACGCGTAAACACTTTATCCGGCGACAATGCCAGGTAGTGCAACAGCTCATACTCTTTTGGAGTCAGGCTCACCTCTTGGCCACTTGCGATGACTTTGTGTGCATCGTGGTCAATGGTCAATTCCGGGAAAACAAGGACAGAATGACTGTTGAATGTCTCTGTCTTCAAATAAGCTGTCGCGGAAGATCGACGCAGAATCGCTTTTACCCGGTACATGACCTCCCGCGGGCTGAACGGTTTCACGACATAATCGTCTACCCCTGCCTCAAACCCGTGAACGCGGTTCGTTTCTTCCCCTTTTGCTGTCAACATAATAATTGGGGTTGCCTTGAATTCACGAACACGCTGGCATACCTCGATCCCGTCCATTCCTGGCAGCATCAGGTCGAGCAAAATGATATCATAGTCACTTCCCACAGCCATTTCGACTGCTTGTTCTCCATTATCTGCTTCATCAATCAGGAAGTTTTCTCTTTCCAAGTACATTTTCAGAAGTCTGCGAATGCGCTCTTCATCATCCACTACGAGAATACGTGCCATTTTTTCCATCTGGAACACCTCTTGCTCTCATAATATCGTAAAACCGTTAGAAGATAGTCCAAAAAGCTGGTGGTAAAACCAGCTTTTCGAGGAAATTTTACACCCCAGCGTAGGAGTGTAAACCAGCAATGACCAAGTTGACCACGACCAGTGTAATCAAAATAATGACAAACCCGATGACGGACATCCATGCGGATTTTGCACCGATCCATCCTCTGGATAGACGCAAGTGCAAGTAGGCACTGTAGAAGAGCCAGACAATTAATGCCCATACTTCCTTCGGGTCCCAGCCCCAGAATCGTCCCCATGCCTCTTCTGCCCAAATCATGGCAAAGATAAGGGCCCCGAGGGTAAACACCGGATATCCGATACTGATTGCACGATAACTGATCTCGTCTAGAAGTTCAGGATCGACACTCTCAACGGAAGGCTTGATAGCAGCCCCTAATCGTTTTCGGAAAATCAAGCGCAATCCGCCATACAGAATTCCCCCTGTAAGGACTGACCACAGCATCGTGTTCAATTTACGTGCGGCGTCTTTTCCTTCCATCCAGGTAGGTGCCTCAAAGAGTGGTGAAATTGGACCTTCCTTGATGATGGTTGAATCAGCAGGTGCAACAATTGCAGGCAGAATGTACTCCACTTTCGGTTTTACCATCTGTCCTGCTGCATTCATTTCTTCTTTCTTCATCTCAAATACCGTCTTTTGATCCATCCGAGCAAAAGAAGAATCCATCAAAATGAATCCAACAAGCATCAAGACCACAGCTAGCACGATCTCCAACCATTTCGTACTTTTCGTCGAAATATGCTGCGGAACGGTACGGATCAAATACATCAGACCCGCTGCAAAACCAACTGCCAAAATCCCTTCACCCAGTGCAGCAGTCGTCACGTGAATATGCAGCCAGTAGCTCTGCAAAGACGGAATCAATGGAGTGATTTCCTTCGGGAACACGTACGAGTACGCGAGCATGATAACCCCAAGCGGAAGGACGAACGCTCCAATCGAGGTCAGCTTGTAGATCCGGTAAATAATTAAGTAGGCCAGGATAATACAGTAATCCAAGAATGCCATAAACTCAAACATGTTACTCGTCGGGCTATGGCCGCCGGCAATCCAGCGAGCCATCACATACCCTGTTTGCGCCACAAAACCGATAACGGCTAACCAATACGCAATCCGTCCATAGCGATCCTCATGTTGTTTGGGATCCCGCCCTGCCCAGTTTTTACCCGTCACGGCTACAGCGAAGACGATAGACGAGATGACGTAGAGCAGAAACGCGACATCCAGTAACCAGTCACTCAGTTGAATGAGCTGCACGTTGTTTGTACCCCCTTTGAAGCTTTAGGCCTTGGCCTTCGTTTTATCTTCTATCGTGACAGGGAGCTCCGCTTGTTTAACCAGCCCATCTACTTCTCGGCGAAGACCGAACCAGTTTTTATTCGTGTGAGCTGCTACCAAGATACTTCCCTCTTGCGTCTGTATCCAAACCCTACGATGTTGCCAGAACATACCGATCACAACGCCCGCAAGGAAAATGAATGAACCTAAATAAATCAGTGGCAATGCTTTGTCCACCCGTACATTCAGCCCTGCAATATCGATTAAATCAGGCATTTTGATGTCGAGTCCGTAACGCGTATCATTTTTCTGTGTAAGAATGGTTCCTTCTAGATAAACCAGTTTTTCGTTATAATTGCCATTCTCTCCAATGAGTTCCAATGCCACCATCGGATTTTTAGGCAAATTGGTTTTCGTCGCCGGCTTCCCGTCTTTTCCCATTATAAAATCGGGGAAGTAATCCAAAATCCGTACCGTAAACCCATCCGCAATGGTTTGCTCGGGCTGTGGATTGTACAGATCAATTTTGATAAGACCGATCTCTTTTTTATTGTTTTTCAAATCGACCACTGTAAAATTAAGCGCTCCAAGCTGCATCTCTTGCACGCCACTCTGATAAATGTAGAGGCTGTCCTGCTGCATCGGATGATTCACGACGATCGGCCCCTTCTGTACTTCTACCAAATCCGGCTTTTTCCCTGGAACGTCAGCGCTTTTATTTTCATACAAAATGGCCTCTGTCTGGTAGCTCTTCACAATAGCTCCGCCCTTAAGCTCCAGTTGCTCCGGCATTTCTTCTTCCGACCAATACTCTGTCGTGTAGTTCTCGTTTTTTATGTAGTAAGGGGTATTCGGAATCGCCATTGTTTGTCCCTCACGCACCCAGACGTACTCGTCCAAGTAAAAGCCAGGCAGGCTTCGCATCAGGGTACCGACCAAAAACAAGATCAGTCCAATGTGATTAATGTAAGGACCCCAACGGCTAAAACGGCCTTTTTCAGCCATAATCGCCCGTTCCGTGCGGAAAATGCGGTATCCTTTTTCTTTCAATGCCAGAGCGGAGGCGTCCAGTATCGCTTCCTGATTGGCTTCTGGAGCAAGCTCACCCTCTGCAAAAAGCTTTTGTCCTTTCAAAAAGGACTTGTGCTGGTTCAATCGTGGCTTCTTTAGCGCTTTATACAGCGGTACTACGCGGTCCAGACTACAGATAACCAAAGACGTACCGAGCATTACCAGAAGCGTCACAAACCACCAGGACGAGTACATATTGTGAAATCCAAGGCCGTAGAAAATCGTTCCTAGTGTTCCATATGTTTCCGTATAAAAACGGGCAACATCTGCTTCAGTCGGTACGGGAACCGGTATGTACATTTGTTGCGGAAAGATGGTTCCGACTGCGGACGCCACCAAAATGACAATAATGATACCGATTGCAATTTTGACCGAAGAAAAAAAGTTCCAGACTCGATCGATTACCTTCGTCTTATTCGTTTGAGAACGTCTTGCCATTCCTTCATAACGCATGTCAGGAAACGATGTCTGCTCGTGGACTTCCACATTCAAAGGCTTCCCGCAAGACTCACAGAGCAGCGTCCCAACCGGGTTGGTATGACCGCATTCGCATTTTCTCTGATCCATCATTGCTCCTCACTTACGGCAAGATTTTTGTTATTTTCGACTCAATCATCGCTTCATCTAACTGCCCGATAAAAATTTCTTGCACTTCTCCATCTGGGTCGATGAAAAAGGTCGTAGGAATCGGACCGATTCGATACAGCTTGGTAATTTGCGATTGGCGATCGAGCAAAATAGGGAAGTCAATCCCGAACTGCTTCACGAATGGTTCTACGGCAACTGGCGATTCTCCGATATTGACGCCGACTACAACCAATCCCTTGTCTTTAAACTTCGTGTATTGCTCTTGCAATGCCGGCATTTCTTCCTTACAGGGTTCACACCACGTGCCCCAGAAATTAAGGATAACGCCCTTTCCTTTCAAACTTTCTAGAGTCAGCTCTGGTCCATTCAGCTGCTCCAAACTAAAATTCGGAGCATCGCTTCCTACTTTCACAGCACCGGGGTCCTTCACAAAGCTGGAATAGAGTGCAAAGACCAGCGCTACAAGCAAAACACCCAATACCGCGATCCTGACATATGTACGATTGCTTTTGTTCATGAGGCCATACTCCCATCTACTGCTAATAAATTGCATCCTTTTCCCATTCTATTATAGCGTTCCTAGTTTTTCCGACAGCGCACAACTTATGAACAGATTTTGAACGAATCAATGTTTCTACCGCGGGCTGCGTTTCTTTTGAACCAATCCCCGCTTCAAGCTCTCCACTTCCTCATGAGTAAGCTTGCGAAATTCGCCCGGCTTTAGTCCATCTAATGTGAGAAATCCTAAACGGATTCGCTCCAATGTCAACACCGGATGACCGATCGCTTCACACATTCTGCGCACTTGGCGGTTTCGTCCTTCATGTATAGTCAGTTCTACCAATGCCTTTTGGCTGTTAGACTCTGTCTTCAACAATTTGGACTGACCGGGAGAAGTCATGCCGTCTTCCAAACGAATGCCGGTTGCTAGCTTGCTCACTTTGTCCTGACTAGGGATTCCCTTTACCCATGCCCGATACACTTTATCGATTTCATAGCTTGGATGTGCTAACCTGTTGGCTAGCTCCCCGTCGTTTGTCAAGAGCAGCAAGCCAGAAGTATCGTAATCCAAGCGACCTACTGGATATACCCGTTCTTTAATTCCCTTCAACAGATCGATCACTACCCGTCTGCCGCGCGGGTCTGTGACGCTCGTAATGACACCAGTAGGCTTGTACAGCAAGAGATAGACATGTTGCTCCAGCCTAACCTGCTGTCCATTCACCACAATTTTATCTTTGAGCGGATCGACTTTTATTCCCTGCTCTCGTACGACTTGGCCATTTACCTGCACCTTGCCTTGCGCAATCAATTCTTCACAATGGCGACGAGAGGCGACTCCAGCATGCGCCAATACTTTCTGTAAACGTTCCATCGTTGGTTCACCTCTACAACATCATACCCATTCTTACTAGTGTGGACAAGAAAAAGGGAAAAACTTCCCCATATCCATGAGGAAGTTTTCACTGACTACGCTATTTGAACTCTTTTTAAGCGAATATGTAGGAGACAATGAGCAGCGAGAAGATGACACCAGCCAGGTCCGACCACAAGCCTACCTTTAGCGCATAAGCAGAATTGCGAATGCCAACTGCGCCAAAATAAACGGTTAGGACATACAGTGTCGTATCTGTGCTCCCTTGCATGGTAGCTGCCAGTCTGCCTAAAAAAGAATCGGGACCGTACTGCGCGATCAGATCTGTTGCAATCGCAAGTGAGCCTGTTCCCGTCAACGGACGAAGCAATGCTAACGGGACCAATTCTTCCGGAAAATGCAACAGGTCAAGAAGCGGTTTGAGTGCGCGAAGCAGTAGATCCAATGCTCCTGACTCCCGAAACATACTTACCGCGACCATCATGGCAATCAGATGTGGGAGTATGCGAATCGTAGTGGTTAAGCCGCCTTTTGCTCCATCTACAAATGTCTCGTAGACGGGGACTTGTTTCCGCCACCCATACAACAAGACAAAGGCAATCGTAACGGGAATGGCCCAAAGAGAGAGCAGGGATACCCATTGGTACATAAGGACTCCCCCTATCTATGTCTTCGTATATGCCGATAACGATACATGCGATCAATCAACAGAGCGACAATGGTGGCAGCAAAGGAAGATAACAGCGTAGTACCTACGATTTCTACCGGATTCACGGAGCCATACTGCATGCGAATCGCGATCATCGTCGTCGGAATAATCGTAATGCTCGCCGTATTAATCGCCAGCAGCGTACACATGGCAGGCGAAGCGTTTTGCTTGTCTGGATTTAGCTTTTGGAGCTCTTCCATGGCTTTCAGCCCCATTGGAGTTGCTGCATTACCCAGCCCGAGTAGGTTTGCACTCATATTTGAGAGGATATATCCCATAGCAGGATGCCCTTTTGGTACATCCGGAAAAAGGGCTTGGATGATCGGTGACAATACCCGCGCCAATAGCTCAAGGAGTCCTGACTTTTCTGCAATCCGCATCATTCCCATCCAAAAGGCGAGAACACTGAGAAGACCGAGACTAACGGTTACTCCCGTTTTGGCTCCCTCAAACGCGGCTGCGTTGATCGCTTCCATCCGCCCTGTCATGGCCGCAACGACAATGCTAATGACAATGAGCCCGAGCCAAATGACATTAAGCACTCCACAGCCCCCCTGACACTATGTCCCAAAATGGCTGCCACATTGAGCGTGAAGCCTGCGGAGCTGCGAAAGCCGGCGCATCCACACTAACTAGCAACGGAACCTGTCCAATCATCTTCTCCTTTAAATAGAGTTGAAGAAACCCTGCCAGTTGGCCATTCATCTTCGCTGTAACCGTTGATTCTCCCATAACGACACGCTTGTGAATCCCCTCTGCCTCTGCCGTTTGCAACGGATATTGAAAAGCGTTTGTTGTGACAAGATGAATTCCTGCTTCAAGTGTGACTGGTGTGTCAGGCTTTACCTCCTGCCCTTTCTTGACCAGCTCTTGTAGCGGATAATTCGCAAAGCCCCAGTCCATCAGCTTGGCGGAGTCGTTCCAGTCATCAGAAGCATTCAGAGTAATCGTCGCCAGCTGCCTTCCATCCCGTGTGGCAGAGGAAGCTAGGCAACGCTTCGCGAGTTTTGTGTATCCCGTTTTCACACCATCAGCACCGTTGTATAGGTGAAGCATCTTGTTTTTGTTGAGTAGACGCCGGTCCCACTGTTCGCCTTCCCATGAAATATCCTTGACTTTCGTAGAAACGATTTGACGAAACACCGGATTATGTAAGGCGTAGGCGGACAGCTTTGCCATATCTTCCGCAGTGGAGTAATGCTGGTTACTGTCATCTAACCCATGCGGATTGGTGAAGTTCGTATGCTCCATTCCAATCATCGCAGCTTTTTCATTCATCAAGTAAGTGAATCCAGGCACTGACCCTCCGATGTGCGTTGCAATGGTGACGGCTGCGTCATTGCCTGATCGTAGCATCAAACCGTACAGTAGTTCTTCAAGCGTGAGCTTTTCTCCATTTTTCAAGTAGATCGATGAGCCTTCTACGCCTACTGCTTGTGGGGGTACCGTTACCTGTGCATCCAATTTGCCCATCTCGATCGCTACGATTGCTGTCATTGTTTTGGTCAGACTCGCAATCCTCATTTTTTTCGTACCGTTTTTGGAATAAAGAATCCGTCCACTCTCTACATCGACTAGTGCTGCACCTTCAGCTGACAAGCTAGGTGGAGTTGTAGCAGCATTTACCATCGCTGCCGGCGTAAGAGCCATCTGTATAAAAAGAAAAACGACGAGTACGCCGGACAGATATTTTCGTATGCTCATAAAAGTCCTCCCCATTTGAAAACTTGGGCTCAACCCTGCCTATTAGGCAAGAGAAAAGCCATCGTTATACCACGATACACAGGTTTGTACCATAGTATATGGGGACGAGTCGTATGATAGTACGAAAAACTGTCCGGGCTGTAACTAGTCGTTTGTCGGTTCTTCTGATTTTCCGAATAGCGCTGATGCTTCCAGTCGCGCTTCTTCGATATCTAGATTGACAGGCGGTTCTGGCAAATCCCCCAGTTCCCTTAATCCAAAGTGCTCTAAAAATTCTTTGGTGGTCGCGTACAAAATGGGGCGTCCGATCCCCTCTGCTCTCCCCGCTTCGCGAATGAGATGTTTGGATAAGAGGGTGTTCAGTGCTTTTTCGCATTTCACGCCACGGATTTCTTCAATCTCCGAGCGGGTCAGGGGTTGCTTGTACGCAACAATGGCGAGAGTCTCCAGTGCTGCTTGGGATAGCGTTGACTGACCCGGCGATGTTGCTAGCCGTTCAAAATAGGGCACATGCTCGGGCAGAGTGGTCAGCTGATACGCTTTTGCCACTTCCACGATTTGAATACCGCGTCCTGCCCGGCGGAAGTCAGCTTTCATGTCTTCGATCAAGTCGATGACCTCTTCTTCCGACACCTCAGTGATTTCACTGATTTCTTTGGCATCGATTCCTTCATCACCCGAGATGAACAGCAAGCCCTCGATTACGCCTTTCAGCTTGTCATAGTCCATCGGTATGGGCTCCTTCCGTTCCGTTTTCACATATGATGATGTCTTGGAACAATTGATTTTGTACACACGTAATGTGCTTAGCCTTCATGAGCTCAAGCAAGGCGAGAAAGGTAGTTACAATCTCTGTGCGCGTCGCACCTTGGGAAAACAACTCAGAAAAACGAACCATCCCACCGCTACGTACCGCTTGGCGTATCTCCGTCATCCGATCCTTGATGGAGATTTCGTCGCGCGACACCCTGGTCATCGGTTCTTTTTCTTTCGATTTCTTCACCAGCTTTTCCAGCGCGTTGATCAAATCGTAGAGGGTCACATTCGTCACGGTATGATCCTCTTCACGCGCATAAGGAGACAAATTCTCTGCGGGACGCGTAAAAACTTGATTACGACCGATCTCCATTTCTCGCAAGTTCCCGGCTAGCATCTTATAACGCTTGTACTCCAACAGACGCGCAACCAGCTCTTCACGCGGGTCTATCTCGTCTACATCCATATCGAGGAACTGCTGAAAGACATGCTCCTCCTTTTTGGGTAACAGCATCTTGCTTTTAATAGAGAGGAGCGTAGCCGCCATGACTACGAACTCACTGGCCACATCCAGTTGGAGCTCTTGCATCTTGTCAATCGTCGCGAGGTATTGCTCCGTAATTTCCGCTATCGGTATGTCGTAGATGTCCACCTCTGCCTTGTCGATCAGATGGAGCAACAGATCGAGTGGTCCCTCAAAAGAATCAAGTTTGATGCTGTAAGCCAAAAGACGTCCCTCGTTTCCGTTAGATGAACACGCTTAAGATACTATTTCCAATTTGTTGAACCCATGCTAGTGCAATCCCATGGGGAATACCAAAAATGATTGTGCTAACCCCCGGAATAAAGATCAGTAATAAGAGAATCCACGGCCCGTAGACTTCATAATTGTAAAACTTTCCATCCCAACTCCGTGGAGACAAAAATCGCAGTATTTTGTAGCCGTCCAATGGCGGAATCGGCAAAAGGTTGAAGATAAAAAGAGCTGTATTGATCAATACAGAAAATCGTAGTGTCAGATCAATTGCATAAGCCACTTTTTCTTGCATTCCTACTAGTACTCCGGAATTAATTACTACGAAATACACCATGTAAAACAATACCGCGAGTATCAGGTTAATTAATGGACCTGCAAATGAAACGTAAACAATCCCTAATCGCTTGTTCCCACGGAAATGCAGAGGGTTGATCGGCACTGGTCTCGCCCAACCAAATGGACCAAACAGAATGAGAATCAAACCAAACGGATCAATATGCGGGATTGGATTTAATGTTAAGCGGCCCTCCGATTTCGCCGTATTGTCACCCAGCTTCCAGGCGACAAAGGCATGTGCCCATTCATGCAAAGTGAAAGCGATAACGAACGCAATCAAACGAAACGGTACCGTTTTCCAATCAAAATGAAAAAGATCCATTGCTTCCTCCAATCATGCGAGTTCAAAAAGTCATCTTTTTGAACAACCCCAGATAAAAATCGTCTATCTTCTAGCATACCAGCAGATAGATAGGCTTACAACCCCATTCCAGCTTGACCCAGCATACATCCTGACGAAAAAACACCGACAAGGTTTCCCCTCATCGGTGTTCATGAAGCTTTTATTCGCCTACTTTTACTGTACCCATTTTATCGCCTTGTTTGATTGCATCAACGTGTTCCATACCGGAAGTGACGCGACCAAATACTGTATGTACGCCATCGAGGTGAGGGAAAGCATCATACAAGATGAAGAATTGGCTTCCGCCTGTGTCTTTTCCTGCGTGTGCCATGGACAGGTAACCGCGCAGATGCTTGTGTGGGTTTCCTTTTGTTTCACATTTGATGGTGTAACCAGGACCGCCTGTACCTGTACCGTAAGGGCATCCGCCTTGTGCTACGAAGCCAGGGATAACACGGTGGAAGGACAGACCGTTGTAGAAGCCTTCGTTAATCAATTTCTCAAAGTTTGCTACTGTGCCCGGAGCTTCTTGATCGAACAGCTCCAGCTCGATTTGGTTACCATTTTCCATGGTGATGAGCGCTTTTTTCATATGTTGAACCTCCATACCTTGTAAAGTTAACGTACCCATTCTACCATGGAGATCGATTGACGTCCAATTTATCCCTCGATGCGGATCTGCTCTTCGCCAGGCAACTCACAGTCGGTTATAAAAACAGTTCCCGCCTTCGCCTTTGCCACCATTTTCACGTACGCTGCCTTCTCTGCAACTTGTTTTGCACTGGTGTACTTCCCTGCATAGAGGACGACACCTGCCATCGACATCGAGAGCTCCTGACCGTCCCCCATTCTGCGCTTTTCATAAATGTCCGAAAAATACGGCGTAAAAGCATCCATGATAAACAAGACGACATCATTCGCACATTGTGCTGTCGTAATCAGGATAAAATCATCTCCACCAATATGCCCAATGAAGTCAGACCCGCTTCCGTACCATTTCGAGGCTTCCCGCAACAAGTTCGCGGTTCGAACGATAATCTGATCCCCTACTTCAAACCCGTAGCGGTCGTTAAACCATTTGAAACGGTCGAGATCACAGTAGATGACCACCTGATGATCATTCCGTTTCAGCCGTTGATTCAATTCCCTTTCAATCTGCACATTCCCCGGCAATCCAGTCAGCGGATTGGCAGAGCTCGCCATCTCGAGTTTAATGGAAGCCATTTTGTCCAACAGCTTCTGCACGGTAACGATGCCGATGTACTCGCCATTCTCATCAATAATAATGACCACATCATACAAATGATAAGCATCTCTGGCCATTGCACGCTTCGCTACCTCATCCAACTTGTCGTCTTTGGTAGCTTTGAGCGGGTTCGTATTCATGATTTGAGAAACGGATCTTTCATAATATAGCGCGATTCCGTATTGACCACCGAGAATTTGATACAGGGAAAACCGCATGACAAGTCCAACCGGTATACCTTTCTCTAGCACTACCACGCTTTCAATCCGCTGATTTTGTTCGAAAATCTCATGGATGCGTCTTACTTTCACGTGTTTTTCAACACTGATTGTCTTCGCCAAGATTTCCGTCATAGCCGGTGTGGGCAGCACTGGTTCCGCTTCTTGCTCAATCCGCTTTTCCATCGTAAACCGCAGAAAGTTCATAGCCGTTCCACATAGCTGCGCCATCCCTTTGTCCGGCTTACCTAAATAGTAACCCTGTCCATAGATGACACCGACGTCCATGAGCGTTTCCAGCTCACGCTCCGTCTCGATCCCTTCTGCTATGATTTTGCAGTTTACCTTGTCAGCAAAGGATACAAACGTCTCCAACAACGCCTGCTTAATCGGATCGACATCAATATTGCGGATCAATGACATATCAAGCTTAATAAAGTCTGGGTAAATTTCTGTAATCGATTCCAAGCTGGAATACCCTGCACCCGCATCATCTACGGCAATCATATAGCCCTGCTTGCGGTATTCCTCGATGATTTTTCGAAAAGCAGCGTAATTCGTAATCGCGTGGCGCTCTGTAATTTCAAAAACAATGTTTTGTGGCGTCAGCTGATACTCTGCCAAAAGCATCTGCACTTTGCCACGTAGCAGAAACGGATCGTCAATCGCCCGTGGATCCAAATTGATA
Organism: Brevibacillus sp. HB1.4B; assembly: GCF_013284285.1. Taxonomy (NCBI): domain Bacteria; kingdom Bacillati; phylum Bacillota; class Bacilli; order Caryophanales; family Paenibacillaceae; genus Brevibacillus; species Brevibacillus sp. HB1.4B. Next base: position 177,119 of record NZ_JABSUT010000001.1, on the reverse strand, counting down.
AATAATTTTTCATGTGGCTTCAGGTAGCGTATATGCTCCAATGCCCGCTTGCGACATATATGCTCCAAACGAAACACCGTATCCGTCTCTTGCGCATAATTAAACAAAGCAGCAGGAGTTGCAAAGAGGCTGTTGACCGGCCCTCGCGCCAATGCCTCCCATCCTAAAGCTTCGCCATTTGGCAAATGAATGATCGGCATGAAGTGCATCTGAACATTTTCTTCTGCAAGCAGCTTGTGAAATTGTCTGATGTGCGTATATTTTTCGGAGGTAATCCCATATTTGGCCATATGAACAGCATGTTTGACAGAGGTATACATCTCTTTTACGATATCTTCTCCGATGATTTCCGCATAGCCGATATGGACACGAAGCTCCTCACGATTAACGAAGCTCACTTGCCGATTTAACTGTCGTTCAGCCAACTCCTGAAAATGAATCGAGAGCATTTGACAGTCTTCCTCACTCATCATTTTCGAGAAGGAAGTGTAGATCGCAAAATCATCGCCCCATAGCTTTTGAATCGCGATGATTCTCCCTTTGATTTCAAATGCTTGACGAGCTACAGCTGGCAAAATGCTTTCAAATATATGAAGCACTCTCTTGGCACTCGTATCGCCGTAGCGATGCTCTACCTCTGTCAGCTTGACGATATCTATATAAAACAGGACGACTTTCTTCTCTCTCTCCACCTCTTGCCGAATCATCGCCTTCATCCATTGGCGTTTATCCAACGAAATATAGGGTATTCGTCGAAACCGCTTCATAAGAGTCGACAACATGATGAATCGCTCCCCCTCACCCTTCCATTATGCCGAGCAAACATTAAGCAATCATGAATGGGAGATGAAGGAAATACAAAACCTTCCCAAACGATCGGGAAGGTTTGTGCATTTTTTATGAAGTTTAGCGCATAAGCTGCGCGCGTTTTGGCAAAACATCGTGACCAACTACTTCTGCGTACGTTTCGCGTCGTACGACCACTTCTGCTTCTCCGTCCTTGACAAATACAACAGCAGGACGAGCGATTCGGTTGTAGTTGTTCGCCATCGAATATCCATATGCACCTGTGCTTGGGACTGCGAGAATATCGCCCGCCTGCGCTTCTGGAAGCCTTACATCCCAGATGAGCATATCACCTGACTCGCAGCACTTCCCTGCAATGGAAACCATCTCGGTAGCAGGTGCATTCATTTTGTTCGCAATTGCTGCTTCATATTCTGCATCGTATAAAGCTGGTCGCAGATTGTCTGTCATGCCACCATCGACCGCAATATATTTTCGGACATTTGGAATGTTCTTTTGCGATCCAATTCGGTACAAGGTTGTCCCTGCATCCCCTACAATACTCCGACCTGGCTCGATCCAGATCTCAGGTAGAGGAATCGCAAGCGCTGTGAGCTCTTGGCGAACGATATCTGTAATGGCTTTGATATACGTGTCCGCTGGCTGCGGTGTATCGCCTTCTACATACCGAATACCGAAGCCGCCTCCTACATTCAGTACTTCTGGCAGGAATCCAAGCTTTCCTTTTGCTTCGCCCAACAGTTCTGTCAATCGTTTGACAGCGACGAGGAAGCCTTCTGTTTCAAAAATTTGTGAACCAATATGGCTATGAACTCCTAATAAATGGAGATGATTGCTTTCGTGAGAGAATTGAATCGCCTCAAGAGCCTGGCCGTTTTGCACGTCAAAGCCAAACTTGGAGTCGATCTGTCCTGTAGAAATGTATTCATGCGTATGAGCTTCTACACCCGGTGTGACACGCAAGAGAACGGAGACTTTTTCGTTCCGCTCTTCGGCCAATTGCGCCAAGATGTACAACTCATAAAAGTTGTCCACAACGAAACAGCCAATTTTGGCGTCTAGTGCCATGATTAACTCATCACGAGATTTGTTGTTGCCATGAAAATGGATGCGTTCTACGGGGAATCCAGCTTGCAGAGCCGTATACAATTCGCCGCCAGATACTACATCGAGTGACAAGCCTTCCTCTTCAACCAACTTACACATTGCCATCGTGCAAAAAGCTTTGCTCGCGTAAGCAACCTGGAAGGAAAAACCCGTATTGTGAAACGCATTGACAAAATCCCGGCATTTGGTGCGAATTTGTTGTTCGTCATACACATATAAAGGTGTTCCGTAAGTAGCAGCTAACTGTGTCGTATCACAGCCTCCGATTTCCAAGTTTCCTTGTTCATTCACTCGACTTGTCCCGTGTAAGTACATGTTTCGTTTCCTCCCCAATTCATTCGCACCGATGATGTATATAGACAACCTGTTATAGAGAAAGGCAACCAACGAGGAGCGTCAGTTGCCATACAGAAACTTTTGTTCGTAAGGCTTCCCTACAATTTACTACAAGGTTGTGCGTTTGACAATGGGTGAAGTCAACCGTTTTCAGAATATTATTGCCGAGAGGAATTTTGCGCGCGAACGATACTCGGCCTGTTGTTTTTCTTTGGCACAGCCAGCCGTACCACAATATCCTTCATCCCTTTGTAGTTGAATGGAATGAACGGCCATAAGTAAGGCGTATTGAGCGAACGGGTAGAAGCCAAGAAAATCAGGATGATCGTAAGTCCGATCATCAGTCCAGGTGTAGAGAAAAAGCCCACCATGAGAATGAGAAACAAACGAATCAGTCGATTGGCCAAGCTCAACTCATAACTGGGAGTCGCATACATCCCGATTGCCGCCACTGCCAGATACAAGATAACCTCGGGTGCAAGGAGTCCTACCTTTATCGCCACATCCCCGACCAGAATCGCGGCCAATAAACCTACGGCAATCGAGAGGGGCGCTGGCGTATGAATGGCGGCCATCCGCATCAAATCCAGTCCAAGCTCAGCGATCACGAATTGTGCCAAAATAGGAATGCTCCCCATCTTTTTGATCCCCAGGAAGTGAAGTGGCTCCGGTATCATAGAAGGGTGCATGACCAAAAGCAACCAGATCGGCAAAACAAAAACAGAAGCAAAGATTCCCAAAAAGCGAACCCAGCGCAGATAAGCACCGATTACCGGTGTTTGTCGATACTCCTCCGCATGCTGTACATGATGAAAATAAGTGGCGGGTGTGATCATGACACTCGGCGAAGTATCCACATAAATCAGTACATGACCTTCTAATAAATGTACTGCGGCTACATCGGGACGCTCTGTGTATCGAACCAGCGGGAAGGGGTTTAACGTTTTTCCTATGATAAATTCTTCGACGGTTTTTTCTGCCATCGGTATCCCGTCAATCTGGATATTTTGTAGACGCTCTTTCAACGTATGGACCAGCTCTTCATTTGCTACATCATGCAAGTAGGCGACGGCAACATCTGTCTTGGTCCGCTCCCCAATCTGCATGATTTCGAAGCGGAGCCGTTCGTCACGAATCCTTCGTCGCGTAAGAGTTGTATTGGTTACGAGCACTTCTGTAAAGCCGTCATGCGCTCCGCGGACGATTCTCTCCGTATCTGGCTCCTGCGGTGTGCGATTCGGCAGGATTTTGGCATCGAGAATAATGGCGTGGGGAGATCGGTCAATGATCAGCCCTACTTGACCGACGAGCAATTTATCAATAAACTCGTCAGTCGTTTCTACCTTGCTCAGTTGGTAGAAAGGGATGAATTTGTGAAACAAATGGTCGAAAGCGTTATCAGCCAGATCCCGCTCACGCACATCGTTCAGCTCACGCATGACCTGCGAAATCAGTAAGCTTTCTGCGAAGCCATTTATGTAATACAACAACATTCGTGTATGACCCACATAAAAGTCATGGACTCCAATATCAAAGCTCTTACCAACACCGAGTCTGTCGTTCAAATACCTCTGATTCTCTTCAAGATAAGTCGAGATGGGATGCCGTTTTTCCGTGACCTGTGCCATGAGCGCCGCTCCTTTCCATTATCCATTGCACCGCTCTCGTTGTGATGGGACAACCGTTTTGCAAACTATCCCTCCCTTCCATTTTGCCTATATCTCCAATGCCGATGACATTTGGTACATGCAGGGAATTCAAGATGTCTACGGTATCTCCATAAATATGATGCTGAAGTTGCTCGTCTGCGTACCCGTCCTTGTCCACCGCTTCATCTACAATTTGTCCTTGGTTATTTACAGAATAAGCGACTGTCGCACCATTGACCCAGTGTGTATTCGAGGCTACTGCAATTGCACCGATTACTTCGATATCAGGATGCTTCACCACGTATTCGAGTGCTCGTTCTCCTCTACCCTTGCCGTAATCTCCATTGTCATCGAACATGACGATGACAGGATCATACGGTGTCATTTTAATGAGTTCGACCATCTGATTGCCTCGTAATGGAGTCGGATTCCCGGCAGACAGTGATATACATCGCCCCCCAAATTGCTTAGCGACATTCTCGATAACTTTTTGGGCAATATGATCTCCGTCTGTCACCAATATGACTTTCCGGCGTACTGTGTCCATGCTGGGTCACCGCCTTTTACTGCCTGGACTTACCCTTTGGGTTTAAAGATGAGTGAGGCAAAAAATCCAAATGCAATCGCGGCCGATATACCCGCACTCGTGACCTCAAAAATCCCCGTTGCCACACCGATCAACCCATGTTGTTCGGCCTCGCTGATAGCTCCGTGATACAAAGAATGACCGAAGCTCGTAATCGGTACAGTCGCTCCTGCGCCTGCGAAATCAATAAACTTGTCATACACGCCGATAAAATCGAGAAAAACTCCTGCCACGACCAGCGTACTCATGACATGAGCAGGCGTTAGCTTGCCAACATCCAGAAGGAGTTGACCCACTACACAAACCAATCCCCCTACGACAAAAGCAATCAGGTACTCCATCATTTTCCTCCCTCAAGTGCAACCGCATGGGCGATGCACGGTATCGAATTGCCCTGCTGAGTGCTTACCGGGCTTAATAGTGCTCCCGTGGCGCAGATCAACACGTTTTTCAGTAACCCACGGTTGAGCTGATCCATTATGTAGCTATAAGTGACTACTGCACTGCTGGCACAACCGCTCCCGCCTGCAAATACATCCTGATCGGGGGAGTATATCATCAATCCGCAATCATTGTAGACTTGATCCATGTCGTATCCTTCTGTCAGCATAAGCTCCTTTAAAATCGGATACCCGACAGCTGCCAGGTCACCAGTCACGATCAAATCATAGGACTGTGGAGAGCGCCCCGTATCTTGAAAATGCGTCTGAATCGTCGAAGCAGCTGCTGGCGCCATGGCCGTCCCCATATCAAACGGGTCTTTAATCCCCATGTCCACTACTTTCCCCATCGTTGCATACGTAATGCGCGGACCATTTCCCCCTATCCCGACCAATCCCGCGCCAGCTCCTGTCACTGTCCACTGAGCGCTGGGCGGCTTCTGGCCTCCGTATTCCGTAGGATAACGATACTGCCTTTCTGCTGTGGCATTGTGGCTACTGCAAGCAGCAATCGCCTTGTTTGCATAGCCTGCGTTTACCAAAGCCGCCGCATTTGCCAGTGTAAGCATTGAGGTAGAACAAGCGCCGTACATGCCCAAAAGCGGAATCGTCAACTTTTCTGCTGTAAAGTTGGTGGTGATGTTTTGATTCAACAGATCACCCGCAAGAATGATATCCACATCCTTGCCCGTGATCCCCGCCTTTTGCAACAATGTGTTGACTGCATCCTCCATTAACTGGCGTTCGGCGTCTTCCCACGTTTGTTGGCCTGCATACATATCATCGTGGATCTTATCGAACAAGTGCGCCAGCGGCCCTTCTCCTTCTTTTGGTCCCACAGCAACTGCCGAGCTTTGCAGGCGAACATTTTGATCAAAGTGCCAAGTTTGCCGATTGACTCGTTTCACAGGTGGATTGTTTGACACTGACAGCCCTCCCTTAGAAAAACATGTTGATCAGGCTCTTTAATATTCCTGCAACGAAAGCAGCAACAACCCCAAAAACAATGACCGAACCAGCGAGCTTAAACATATTTCCCCCAACGCCAAGCACAAACCCTTCGCTCCGATGTTCAATGGCAGCAGAAGCGATCGAATTGGCAAAGCCTGTAACAGGCACGGCTGATCCGGCTCCAGCATACTGCCCGATATTGTCATACACACCTAAACCTGTGAGCAAAACGGATAAAAAGATGAGTGTCGCAACGGTCGGATTGCTTGCCGTTTTCTCCGTAAATCCGAAGAAGGTAATATACATATTTTGAATGGCCTGACCCAACAAACATATGGTCCCTCCTACCCAGAAAGCACGAAACGAGTTAAGCAGAACATTTCGTTTGGGCTGGAACTTGGAAGCCTGCTGTTGATACAGTTGTTTGGTCATCTGCATCGATCCGGGGTTTTTGGATTTTGTTTTGGTTGCCATGCCCTTTCACTCCCTTTGTAAGCTTTCTTCCTATATCCTTCCTTTTTCTAAAGATGCCTATGAATAGTGGTATTTACCATTTCACAGATGGAGCAACCATTGCAATAAGGAACCTGTCACTTTCCCCAGCACCACTGCCATCAACAGAAAAAGAAGACTGCCGTCCATGTGGATTCGCTTTGCTAATATCGGAAAGACGTTCAGTACCTCAGTTAAGCCTGCGGCGAGTGTCCCCACAAATATCCCTGCAAAGATCCCGTAAAGCGAAGAAACAATAACGGGCAATTGAACACCCCAATGAAAAAAATCAATAAACGTAAAAAAAAGCGCTCCGGCCACCAGAGCCCATTCCAGCGAGCGGATATACCGATGAGCATTCGTTAATTGTGTCAACCTCGGAATGATGTCCAGAACGGTAATAAACGCGACCAGCCCGCTCCCTACTGCAAGCCCTCCACCCAGCCCGATCAAAATAAGCAACAAGCACTTGATGACGCTCATTTCTTCGTCCGTTGGTTTTCCTTGTTTTCATTTTGTATGTAGTATTGATCCAGGCTTTGCTGATACATAAACAATTCCACTTCAAGCGGACTAGGTTCCTCGTTGATTTTTTTCTGAAAGATATGATTGAAAAACAGAATCATCCCCAAGCCGATTCCGATAGAGTATGGGATTTGCATCCACAAAGGCTGATGGCTTTTTTCACCTGTAATCAAATAGTAGATTCGTTCGTGAACCTGCATCATGCTGACATCCGTATGGAAATTCATGATCGCCAATCCTGAGCCAATGAACAACAGAAGCCACACCAATGCCACTAAAATCGGATTTGATTTCTTACGTGGATTGAGTACTTCCACAATGATTTGGGGTGCACCCTGGACGTCCAGTTCCACATCAGGATAGACAGAACGCAATCTTTTAATCACCTGCATAATATCGATAATGATCAAATTGCCATCCGTTGGCTTCGTCTGGTAAATGGGCATCCGCTTTAACGCTTCCTCGCGCTCTCCATCCCAGTAAAGCTGGCAAATGTCCCCAAGCGTAATCATAGCTTGTGGCTGTATGGCCAATCGCTTTCTCAGGCGCAGAAACAACGCGTCATTCATGGTACCTTCCCCTTCCATCACATACCTGATTATTCGCTAGTATGTGCCTCGCCACAAAACCCATGCAAACAAACGGAAATGATCGTTCTGTTTAATGAAAACTATCGAGATGTTTTTCACAAAACAAAACACCCCAGCCACGTAGTGACCGGAGTGTTTGCATCTGTTAATGCTCAATTTGCTCTTTGATCGTTTGCAAAATGCGCTTCTCAAGGCGCGATACCTGTACTTGCGAGATTCCCAGCCTCTCCGCTACTTCTGACTGCGTCTGATCCTTGTAGTAGCGCAGGTAGACAATGAGTTGTTCCCGCTCGCTCAATCGACTGATCGCATCCTTGAGCGCAATTTTTTCAAACCATTTGTTGACCCCTTCATCCGCAATCTGATCGATCAAAGTAATGGGGTCCCCGTCATTTTCAAAAACCGTTTCATGGATGGAAGAAGGTGCCCGATTCGCTTCTTGCGCAAACACGACTTCTTCTGGCGTAATCCCCACCACGTCCGCAACCTCAGCAATCGTGGGTGCGCGACCGAATTGCTTGTACAGCTCATCCTTTGTTCGTCGTACCTTATTGGCTGTTTCTTTGAGTGATCGACTTACCTTGACTGTACCGTCATCACGTAAGAAGCGTTGAATTTCTCCGATAATCATCGGCACAGCATAGGTTGAGAATCGAACATCATAGGAGAGATCAAACTTGTCTACGGCTTTCAAAAGGCCAATACAACCGATCTGAAACAAATCATCCGCTTCGTATCCACGGTTGATAAAGCGCTGGACGACGGACCAGACCAGCCGAATATTGCTGTTGACTAAAAGCTCTCGTGCCTCAGTGTCGCCAGCTTGGCTTTTGGCGATTAGCTCTTTTACTTGGTCATTGGTCAGAAATGGTTGACTCGCGTTTTTGATATCGGCACCCATAGGCACTACCCCTAATTTTGCAAGGCTTTGGCAAACGCTAGGCGTTTGGTGAGGCGCACAGTTGTTCCTTTACCCACAACCGTTGCCACTTCCAAAGAGTCCATGAAATTCTCCATAATCGTAAAGCCCATCCCAGAGCGCTCAAGCTCTGGTTTCGTCGTATAGAGTGGCTGCATAGCCTGCTCCACATCCTCAATTCCACGTCCATTGTCTTCTACAATCAGATCAATACTGTCCTCTTGAATTCGCACAGAGATCTGTACCACACCCTCTGGATTTTCGTCATAACCATGAATAATGGCATTGGTAACAGCCTCGGATATAACGGTTTTGATTTCTTCCAGCTCGTCCATCGTAATATCGAGTTGAGAAATGAAGGCTGCGACTGCTACACGTGCGAATGCTTCATTTTGGCTCAATGCTGCAAACGACACTGACATAAAGTTACGTTGTACCATCATTACGCCACCCCCAGAACATGCAAAGCATCCGCTTCGTTTTCGCGAAACTTGATTACCTTGAATAACCCGGACATCTCAAATATTCGATAGATCGTAGGATTGATCGAGCAGACATACATTTCTCCAGATCGGGCAGAAATCTGCTTGTATCTTCCCAAAATAACCCCGATACCAGAGCTGTCCATAAACGTCAAATCAGCCAGACTCAGCACAATATGGCGAATCGTAGAGGTACGCAAAAGATCATCCGCCTTCTTGCGCAACTCCTCTGCCGTATGATGATCCAGCTCACCCTGCAAACGGATCACCAGCACATCCTGCCGTGTCTCCATCGCGACTCGTAAACTCATAGCTGACACACTCCTTCTCCCTTGATAGAAACTCTCTTTCTTCCTCGGCGAAACCAATTCCTGCCAGCCGACAAAAGAACAAAAAAATCGAGCAGCCGCGCCATTCCATTCGGGGCAACTCGATTCTTTTCGCGCTCATGCTGTCTGTCAGTAGCTAATCAAAACGCTCTTGGTGGTTCGCTTGAGAATCTCCCACATGTTGGCTTTATCTACCTGATCTTCTGGGAACAGATCGATTCGGTTTACTTCCTTGCCATCTTTCGTTCGGATGAAAATGTGGCCAATTACTTGGTCTTTTGCTATAGGTGCGTGAACCGCCTCATTGATGACAATTTCCTTCTGGAAGGTATCGGCCGATTCTCCTTTTTTCATTAACAAACTAACCGCATGTGGTGTCACCGCATTGATTTGCGGTTTCTGACCTTTATCTACAACGAGTGCGCGCACTGCTTCTCCCTTTTTGTACATCGGCATCACCTGAAAGTGTGTGAATGCGTAATTGAACATGGTCGAAACCTCATTGTTACGCGTTTTTACATCAGGCTCACCCATGACGACTGCAATGACACGCATGTTGTTGCGTTTGGCTGTCGCTGTTAAACAGTATTTCGCTTCGCCTGTGTACCCTGTTTTCAAACCGTCCACCCCTTCATAAAAACGCACCAGCTTGTTCGTATTTACAAGCCAGAAGGGGCTCTCTGTATCTTTCCGCAAATAGTCTTGATACGTACCGGTGAACTTCGTGATGCCATCGTGCTTTAAGAGCTCACGTGACATGATCGCAATATCTGCTGCCGAAGAGAAGTGATTCGCGGCTGGAAGTCCATTGGAGTTGACAAAATGCGTATTTTTCATACCGAGCTGCTGTGCTCGTTCATTCATTCGCGCGACAAAACTCTCTTCTGTCCCAGCCAAGTGTTCAGCCATCGCTACAGAGGCATCATTCCCAGAAGCAATCGCAATCCCTTTCAACATGTCCTCTACCGTCATTTCTTCACCAGGCTGTAGAAAAATTTGCGACCCGCCCATTGATGCTGCTCTTTCACTTGTTCGAACCTTATCGGTAAGCTTAAGCTCTCCCCGCTCCACCGCTTCCATGATCAAAAGCATGGTCATTACTTTGGTGATACTGGCGGGTGGCATTTTTTCATTGGCGTTCTTTTCATACAAGACTGTTCCCGTATCCGCTTCAATCATCACTGCGGATGAAGCTAGTGGGGCAAAATGATTGTCACCCTTTTGCTGTCCAGCCTTTTCTTTGGCAACAGCCATCGGAGAAAAGATGGTAAAGCACATAACGAAGCATAGAGCGAGGTATCCATTCCGTTTCATAGCAGTCTCTTCCCTCCATTCATGTTTTTATTCTCACCATCATGAAAGGAAAATATTCACACAAAAACGGCAAGATTATCTTCTCGAAAGACATCCGGTTACACAAAAAAATCCCTTCCACTACTCGCAGAAGGGACACTTTCTTAAATGACGAATCGGCTCACATTTTGAGTTAACTCGTCCGCCATTTTTTTCAATTGTTCTACGTTTTCATTAATGCGTGCAATCGAATTCAATTGTTCATCCACTGTCTCTACCACACCTGAGATGGAATCACTAATTTCATCCGACATGGTGGCGAGACGCTGCATGGAGTTCGTCACAACCTGATTACCTGCGGCCATCTCTTCCGAGGTCGCCGTCATCGATTCGCTTTGCTCTGCGGCCGATTGAATCTCTGCCACGATATTTTGGAAAGCAGTACCCACAGACTCTACAGACTGCAAGCCTCCACTCACCATGGTAACGATCTCGTCCATATGCTTGCTCATATCCATTGCCTCATCATTGATCGAATGGGCAATAGCAGCAATACGCTCAGAGAAGGAGCTGCTTTCCTCTGCGAGCTTGCGAACCTCGCTGGCTACAACCGAGAAGCCTCGTCCAGCATCTCCAGCACGGGCAGCTTCAATGGCTGCATTCAGCGCCAACAAATTCGTCTGCGATGCAATACTCGTAATCATTTCGACGATACTCGTAATTTCACGAGCACGATCACGAAGATTGTGCATTTGCCCAGCAGTACGTTCTACCTCACTAGTGGCACGTCTTACCGTATTGATTACGTTCCCCACTAATTCCATTCCGCCTTGCGCTCTCTCAAACGTACGGGTCGTAGCAACCGATGTTGATTCGGCAGCCACAGCCACCTGTTCAACGCCTTCCGATATTTCCGAGACGGTATTGGCCGTCGCTTGCACTTCATTTGTCTGCGTAGAAACGCGTTGAGCAATCGTTGAAATATTATCCGTAATGACGTTAATGGCTCCTTTGTTCTCTTGCGCAAATAGAGTCAGCTCATCTGTCGCTACGTTCAGTTGTGTAGCTTGTCCCTGTACAAGGGCAATCAGCTTGCGAAGTTCAGCCGCCATCTCATTCATTTTGCGCCCAACCATAGCCAGCTCGTCATTGCCGTTTACTTTTACGTTGATATTAAAATGTCCGGCGCCGATTTGATCCATATCCCGGGCTATCGCGAACAAGGAAAGTCGAATCCGCTTCGCAAACCACCAGATCGCCCAAACCGAGAGTCCGATGATCGGCAAGCTGAAGAGCACGAAGTATAGCCACATTCCGTCCACCTCGCCATACACCTCGTCGGTTCCCGTGGACAAAACTACATTCCATTTCAACAACGGTATTGGTGCAAAAGCTGCAAATGAATCAATACCATGATCCGAGTACAATAAGCTATTGCTTGTCTCATACTGCATCAGGGCAAGCATCTCTTCATAATCTTTGTCACCAGCTAGCACGAGCTTGTTGTTGTTATTCGGATTTTGATGAGCTACAACCAAACCATCTTGTCGAACGACAAATGCGTAGCCATTCTCCATGAAAGAGATCTCAGGAATTTTTTGAATCATTTGGTCAATTGTAAACCCAACAACGAACAATCGGCTCGTATCATCTGTCTTTTCCCCTATGGGTGTCGCAATATAAAGAAAACTCTTGTTGCTGCCTTCAACGATTTCTTCATCAGAAATGACCAAGGATTTCGTAGTTAGTGCTCTTTGGAAGTATTGCTTTTGCTTGAAGTCAATCTCATTGGTCCCGGTCAAGGAATACAGGGATTTCCCGGTAGCCGTGTCGATCAAATAGATTCGGGATACTTCTTTATGTGCCTGGCGCAATAGAGTAAACTGCTCCATGATAAGCGGCTGTAGCTCTGTCATCATCACACGTTTGGTTGCCGCCGATTTCGTGGAGTTCACAATTGCTTTTATGTCATCTTCTATGCTATTTGCATGCTGGTCAGCCAGCATTTTCGCCTGGTTAGAGGTAATGCTGAACAGCGTTGATTTCGAGAAGGAAAGAGCTATGTATTGCAAAGAACCGATAATAATAAGTACAAGAATTAGGCCAAACACAATCATCTTTGTAGCAAGAGAGCCTTTTAGCTTTTCCGTTGCTACTTGGCTAGTCAAATTTACTTTTTTTAAGAGATTCGAAATTCCCTCCTTCTTGTTCCATCGTGGCGACAAAAATTTACTCATGCTACTTGCCCCCTTTATCGCTACTACAATTTTCCAGTGCAAGAACTCCGAAAAAATACCCCTGAAAAAACTGCCTCTGGGTACAATACCCATTTTTTTCAGAGGTAAAACCTCCCTTATGAAGGGAAACGAGTTCCGGGCTGCACGAGTAGCCTCGGAACTCGTTATTTGTAGTTGATTTAGTTATACAAATGACAAGCTGCGAAATGTCCTGGCTCTACTTCTTTCCATACAGGTGCGGATGCAGCGCATTCCGGCATTGCTTTCGGGCAACGAGTACGGAAATGGCAACCGCTTGGTGGGTTCATTGGGCTAGGTACATCGCCTTGCAATACAATGCGCTCACGGTTACGCTCAACTTCTGGGTCTGGAATCGGAATCGCAGACAACAGCGCTTGCGTATACGGGTGGAGCGGCTTTTCATACAAAGCATCGCTTTCTGCCAGCTCAACCATTTTACCCAGGTACATAACCGCTACACGGTCGGAAATGTATTTTACCATGGACAAGTCATGGGCAATGAACATGTAGGTCAAGCCCATTTTTTCTTGCAGCTGTTCGAGCAAATTTACAACCTGTGCTTGTACGGATACGTCCAAAGCAGAGATTGGCTCGTCACAAACGATGAATTTTGGCTCTACTGCCAATGCACGGGCAATTCCGATACGTTGGCGCTGTCCGCCTGAAAACTCGTGTGGGAAGCGGTTCATATGCTCAGGATTCAAGCTCACCAAGGAAAGGAGCTCCTGGATGCGTTCTTTGCGCTTTTGACCAGTCGCCAGGCCATGAATATCCAGTGCCTCGCCAATGATATCCCCAACTGTCATACGCGGATTCAAGGATGCGTAAGGGTCTTGGAAAATCATTTGCATGTTGCGGCGCATCGCCTTCATTTCCTGCTGGTTCAAATTCATGATGCTCTTACCTTCAAACAGGACGTCCCCTTCAGTCGCATCATACAGTCTCAAGATGGTACGACCGGCAGTGGACTTTCCACAGCCTGACTCTCCTACTACGCCCAATGTTTCTCCACGTTTGATCTCAAACGAGATATCATTCACAGCTTTCAGAGTATTATCGCCAATAGAAAAGAACTTTTTTAGATTACGTACTTCAATTAAATTTTCACGTTTATCCACTGATATCCCTCCTTCTACGTTCATGCACGGTTCTGAGCAAGCGGATGCTGAAGCCAACAAGCTGCTCGCTGAGTCGTGCTGACGTCGTTCAGCTCAGGATCGATCTCTTGGCACACACGCATCGCTGATTCGCAACGCGCAGTGAATCCACAGCCAACTGGCGGACGCAGAAGGTCTGGCGGCGTACCAAAAATCGGTGTCAGTGGCTCGTCACGGTTCAAGTCAAGACGTGGTACCGAGCGAAGCAAGCCTTTGGTGTAAGGATGTTGCGGATTGTAGAAAATATCGTCAACTGTTCCTGTCTCGATCACTTTTCCTGCGTACATAACGATGACGCGTTCACACATCTCAGCAACAACACCAAGGTCATGCGTGATCAAGATAATGGAAGTGCCTGTTTTCTTTTGCAATTCTTTCATCAGGTCCAAAATTTGCGCCTGAATCGTTACGTCCAAAGCTGTCGTCGGTTCATCCGCGATCAACAGCTTCGGCGAACAGGCGAGAGCGATCGCGATCATCGCACGTTGACGCATACCGCCAGAGAACTCGTGTGGATATTGCTCCACACGTTTCTCAGGTTGCGGAATACCAACCATGGTCAACAGCTCAATGGCACGATCACGTGCTGCAGCTTTCGACATGTTTTGGTGCTTGATCAAGCCCTCGGTAATTTGGCTACCGATGGTCATGGTTGGGTTCAAGGAAGTCATTGGATCTTGGAAGATCATCCCGATATCTTTACCGCGGATCGATTCCATTTCTTTTTTCGACTTCTTGACGATATCCTCGCCATTGAAGAGAATTTGCCCTTGTTTAATTTCACCTGGAGGCATCGGAATCAGCTTCATGAGGGTTTGAGCGGTTACGGATTTACCGCAACCGGACTCCCCTACAATCGCTACAGCCTCTCCGCGGTTGACGTGAAAATTCACACCGCGGACTGCTTTTACTTCACCTGCATACGTATGGAAGGATACATGCAGGTCTTTTACATCAAGAATGCGTTCCATTACGACGATCCCTCCTATTTACGCAGGCGTGGGTCTACTGCATCGCGCAGACCGTCACCGAACAAGTTAAATGCCAAGATGGTCATGGAAATAAAGATTGCCGGGAATGTCAAACGCCATGGATAGTACTTCATGGCCGGCAAGCCCTCATTGGACATCGTTCCCCACGATGCAATTGGTGCCGAAACCCCTAACCCGATAAAGGACAAGAAAGATTCTGCGAAAATCGCGGAAGGTACAGTCAAGCTCAATGTAACGATAATTGGACCCAAAGCATTAGGAATCAAGTGTTTGAAGATCAGACGGTTGGCGTCAGCTCCAAGGGAGCGTGCTGCCAGTACAAACTCTTGGTTTTTCAATTGAAGGATCTGACCACGCACAATCCGGGCCATACCGATCCATCCCGTTATCGTCAAGGCAAGAATAATCGTTCCAACACCAGGCTCTAATACAACCATCAACAAAATAACAACCAGCAGGTAAGGAATTGCAAACAAGATATCTGCGAAACGCATCATCAATTCATCTACTCTTCCACCATAGAAACCTGCGAGACCACCCCAGATCACACCAATGATCAAGTCAATGAACGCTGCGGCAAGACCTACTTGCAGAGAGATACGTGCACCGTACCAAATACGCTCAAATACGTCACGACCTAGGTCATCTGTGCCAAACCAGTGTTCAGCAGACGGCTTTTTGTTCTTGCCAGCCAGATCCGTCGTAAAATAATCTTGTGGAGTTAGCCATGGGACCACAATGGCACATACGATCAACGCAGCAATGAAGATCATAGAAATCATTGCGACTTTATTCATTCTCAAACGACGCCAAACGTCAGACCAGAAAGAGAGACTTGGGCGCTTGATTGCTTCCGCTTGACGAAGGTCAACGGAAATTGGCTCGAAATGTTCTTTAGTCAAGTTTTGCACGTGTCATTACTCCTTTCCTGCGTCCGAAAGTTTGATCCGTGGGTCTACCAAGGTGTATGCGATGTCAACAATCAGAATCATCACAACAAGGATCATGGAGTAGAACACGGTCGTACCCATGATTACCGTATAGTCGCGGTTTGTAATGGACAAAACGAATTCGCGACCAAGACCAGGAACACCGAAAATACGTTCAATAACGAATGCACCTGTCAAAATACCGGCAATCAGTGGACCCAGGTAAGTAACAACTGGCAAGAGCGCATTACGGATTGCGTGTTTTACTGTAATGGTAAAAGTGTGCAGCCCTTTTGCTTTTGCTGTTTTGATGTAATCTTGACCCATAACTTCAATCATATTGGAACGCGTCAAACGCGCGATAAATGCCATCGGTGATGCGGCGAGTGCCAATGATGGAAGGATGGTGTATTCGAATCCTTCCCATTTCGCGATTGGAAACCAGCCCAAATTAATAGCGAAAATGTATTGGTAAAAGGACGCCAAAATAAAGCTTGGTACCGATAATCCCAAAACGGCGATGACCATCGCGGAATAGTCTTGCCATTTATTATGGTTTAGCGCTGCGATAACCCCTAGCGTAATCCCACCAAAGATAGCGAGCAATAAAGCTTGTGCACCCAAGTGAGCAGAAACTGGGAAACCACGATTAATCATGTCATTAACAGTTGAAGATTTCTCCGTAAACGATGGACCGAGCTCCCACGTTACTACACCCTTCAAATATTCAAAGTATTGTTCGTGCAACGGCAGGTTCAGCTTGTACTTTGCCTCTAGTGCTGCCTTAATTTCCGGCGGGACCTGCTTCTCGGATGTAAATGGACCACCTGGTACTGCTTTCATGATGAAGAAGGTGGCCGTTACAATTAAGAAGAGCGAGATGAGCATAAAAATGATGCGCTTACCGAGATAACGGATCAACTAACTTACCCCCTTGTAGATTTTTGATTGCTTTCACGTCCCATGTTTACACTGCGGAACGCTGCCGACACAGTGTAAAAATCGGCTGTGTAAATAACCCTTAGATCTCTTGCAGTAAAGCTTCTCTCTCTATTTTCTCTTTGCTGGCAATCATGCCAGCTGGTATTTATGGGAAGGGCTTGCATAGCAGAGGGTATATGAGCAACCATATAACCTCTGCTGCAAATCCCGTTTCCTTCGTTATGAAATTACTCGATGTATGCGCCTTTCCAATCCACGTCACCCAGGCCAGTTTGGTGAACGCCTTTCACTTCTGGCTTCTGTACCCAAGATTGCGTGTAGAAGTAAATTGGCATGATTGGCATTTCATCCATCAGGATTTGTTCTGCATCTGCCAAAATTTTCTTACGTTTCTCGAGGTCTGATTCCTGAGCGGATTGGTTCAACAACTCTTTATATTTTGCATTTTCCCAACGCGTATCGTTGTTTCCACCCATTTTATCTTTGTAAAGCTCCAGGAAGTTGATTGGGTCATTGAAGTCACCCAGCCAGCCCATCCGTCCAATCTGGAAATTACCCTCATGCATATCTTCCAGGTAAACTTTCCATTCTTTGTTCTCGAGTTTCACATCTACACCGAGATTTTTCTTCCATTGGTCTTGGATGGCCTCAGCAATCTTCTTGTGAGCCTCAGATGTGTTGTAGGACAACGTAATCGCTGGCAACTTGCTCATGCCAACCTCTTTCAGTCCCTCTTCCAAAAGCTTTTTCGCGTTTTCTAAATCTTTGTCTTTGAAGTAGCCGTTTGGATTCAGCACCATGGATGGAGGTACAGCGCCTGTTGCCGGGATTTGACCCGTTTGGAGAATGTTGTCGATCAAGGCTTGGCGATCGATCGAGTAGGCAAATGCTTTTCTCACTTTAATGTTATTAAATGGCGGCTTTTCGGTATTGAACTTGTACCAGTACGTACCAGCGATTGGATTTGTTTGAATCTTGCCTTGATCTTTCAATGCTGGAATCGCATCTGTTGGCAAAGCACTCATTGGTGCGCCAGCCCAGTCGATTTCGCCATTTTCGAACATGGAGAGCTCTGTATTTTCGTCTTCTACCATGGAGAATTCGATTTTTTCGAGCTTTACATTGTCTTTATCCCAGTAATTTTCGTTCTTCACGAGCACCATCTTGCTCTTGTGCTCCCAAGATTCGATTTTGAAAGGTCCGTTACCGACGTGCGAACTTGCTTCGGCTGCCCACTTCGGATTTGCATCAATTACTTTTTTGTTAACTGGGAAGTAGGTACGGAATGCGAGCAATTCCAGGAAGTATGGAGTTGGATTCTCCAGCTTAACTTCCAGCGTCTTATCGTCAAGTGCCTTCACACCTACTTCATCAAGCTTTGCTTCGCCCTTATTTGCTTTTTCACCATTTTTCACGTAGTACAGCTGATATGCGTAGTTGGAAGCTGTTTTTGGATCGAGAGCACGCTTCCAAGCATATTCAAAGTCATGTGCAGTTACAGGATCACCATTGCTCCATTTCGCTTCTCTGATTTTAAATGTGTAAGTGAGCTTATCATCAGAGACTTTGTAGCTCTCAGCGGCAGCTTCATGTGGCTTATCGTCGGTACCAATGCGGGTCAAGCCGTCAAAGGTTGCCAAGATAATCGCGCCTGAAGTCGTGTCCTCTGCGAGTCCTGGATCAGTTGTAGGTGGCTCGGAGTGCAGGTTCATCTTTAGAACTTGTGGCTTCTTCTCAGCAGCTGGTGTTGCAGGCTGTGAAGGTGCTGGCGTTGCAGGTGTTCCTCCTGCCGGTGGAGCGGCAGCTGGTTGTCCTCCTCCGCACCCTGCCAGGGCGGTTCCTAATACAGCAATCGAGCTCACAAGTGCAAACATATTCTTTTTCAACGCAATAACCCCCAGTACGTTTTTCTTTTTTGTCTTTTTTCTGAAAATAAAGGACGAAAAAAAAACGAAAACTACGCGAAGCTGCTTGACTTCGGCTGGAAGGCATCAACCCCTTTCATTGCAGGGTCACCTCGTCGTCTTGAACGAAAGAGAAGGTGTCTTTGTACTGCTTCAGTTCCAGTGAAACGTCCGCAGCTGCAATTCCTTCAATTTGAGAGAGTCGTTCATTGACAAAGGTGATCAGCTCATCATTACTATGGAAACACGCTTGGATAATCAAGTCGTGCTTACCGCTATAAGCGCCTACAAAGCGTACTGCAGAAAATTTGCTCAATTTTTCTGCCACTTCTTTCTGCAAACCTAGCTTTGTGGTTAACCCGATGATAGCCTGCACATGTAATCCTAATTTCTCTGGATCGGGTTGTATTACGAATTGGAAGACTCCGTCTTGCAAAAGACGAGTGATGCGCGATCGAATCGTTCCTTCGCTCACGCCTAGTTGATGGGCGATTTCTGTATATGGGATACGCCCATCTTCATGGAGGATTTGCAGAATCTGTCTATCGACATGGTCCAGCTTTTTCATAAATACGATTTTCTGGGAACCTCCATCATTTTTTTACGAATTTCGCAATAATCTTTTACAAACAGTCTAATACAATAAAAGTAATCGGAAATGATAGCGGTGTCAACGAAATTTGACAAGTAGAATTATAAAACTTTATAAAGTCAATCCGAACAGTAAAATATATTTTATACAATAAAAAACGACTTATATCTTACTATTGAATATGAAAAACTAGATTTAATCAACAATATTTTTTCGAGAAACTGTATTTTTACTCATAAAACAAGGCGTGCTCATGTGCTGTGCACGCCTTGTTTTATTTGATTGATCAACTAATATTCAGACTTTCTATGCTTCGATAATTTTATAAATCAACGGTTGTTCTCCGTCGATTGCCGTCGAAATTTGGAAGGCACCTTCCATTTCTTTCAACGCATTTTGCAAAAGATGGTCTTCGTTGGCATGGATGGTGACCAAAACTTCGCCTGCCTTCACCTGATCCCCGCGTTTTTTGTGCAGAACAAGACCTACTGCCAAGTCAATCGGCATTTCTTTTGTTAATCTGCCAGCACCCAAGACAACAGAAGCATGACCGATCGCTTCTGCATCAATCGCGCTCACAAAGCCGTCCTGTTCGGCTGTAACGGTATGAATGATCTTTGCTTGCGACAAACGAGACAAATCATAGACGTCCTGTTTATTGCCGCCTTGAGCCTCTACCATTTCCGCCAGTTTATCTACTGCTTTTCCGGAAGCCATCAGGTCTTCGAGCTTTTTACGTCCTTCTTCCACATCAGTAACAAGCCCACCCATAACAAGCATGCGGGAACCAATAGCCAATACCAGCTCGGTCAAATCGCGCGGACCTTTACCTGCTAGTGTCTCCACCGCTTCTTTCACTTCCAGTGCATTGCCCACAGCAAAGCCAAGCGGCTGGTTCATATCGCTGATGACCGCCACCGTTTTACGTCCTACTTGGCTGCCGATTGCAACCATCGCATTTGCTAATGTTTCTGCCTCTTCAATGCTTTTCATGAAAGCGCCCTTCCCTACTTTTACGTCAAGCAGGATGGCATCTGCCCCAGCGGCAATCTTCTTGGACATAATGGAGCTTGCAATCAACGGCACAGCTTCTACAGTAGCTGTCACGTCACGCAGCGCATACAGCTTCTTATCTGCAGGTGTCAGGTTGCCAGACTGCCCGATTACGGACACGCCAATATCACGCACCTGCTGCAAAAATTGCTCGCGTGTGCGTTCTACTTCGAAACCTGCGAAGGACTCCAGCTTGTCAATGGTGCCTCCTGAGTATCCAAGGCCTCTTCCAGACATTTTTGCCACAGGAATACCTGCTGCCGCAACCAATGGCGCAACAACAAGAGTAGTCTTGTCGCCTACCCCACCTGTACTGTGCTTGTCTACCTTAATTCCTTGCAGAGAAGACAGGTCAAGCTGTTCGCCTGACCCTGCCATTGCCAAGGTTAGATCTCCTGTCTCTCTCGCTGTCATGCCACGGAAAAAGACTGCCATTGCCCATGCGGACATTTGGTAGTCAGGAATACTTCCATCTGTATAGCCTGTCACCAGAAATTGAATCTCTTCTGTTGTCAGTTCTCCGCCATCACGTTTTTTGGCGATCATATCGACCATACGCATTGTTAATCCCTCCGAATCCGTTACTTACATTTTGGCTACGATACCGTTCACCAGAGCCAGGAATTGCGATTTTACCTTTTCTGTTGTTTCCATTACTTCATCATGGGACAGAGGTTGTTCCAAAATACCTGCTGCCATGTTGCTAATGCACGAAATACCGAGCACCTTCACACCCATGTGTCGTGCCACGATTACTTCTGGTACAGTTGACATCCCTACAGCATCTCCACCCAACAGGCGAAGCATACGGATTTCTGCAGGAGTTTCATAGGTAGGACCTAGCAGACCTGCGTATACACCTTCACGGAGCTGGATTCCCTGCTCGGAAGCAACTTCATGAGCCAGTTTGCGGAGCTGTTTGGAATAAGCTTCAGACATATCTGGGAAACGTGCTCCCAATTGTTCATCGTTTGCACCGATCAATGGATTGCGGAACGTCATGTTGATGTGATCGGAAATCAGCATGAGGTCGCCTGCATTGTAGCCTTCGTTGATTCCGCCAGCAGCATTGGTTACAATAATGGTTTCTACGCCGAGCAGCTTCATGACACGGATTGGGAAAACAACGGCATCCAGACCATGTCCCTCATAAAAGTGGAAACGACCTTGCATCGCAACAACTTGCTTGCCTTGCAGCTTGCCAATCACGAGTTGTCCTTTGTGGCCGACAACGGTGGACACAGTGAAGCCTGGAATTTCATGATAAGGAATGATCACCGGATTTTCGATTTCATCTGCCAAAACACCCAGCCCTGATCCGAGTACGAGACCAATGGTTGGTTTTTCTGTTAGTTTCGGTTCGATATATGCTACTGCATCATGGAAATTTGCCAATTCAACTCTCTCCTTTTTTGTGTTTCTTCTATTATATAAATGTTTATTTTTGCTTAACCTTTATAAATGATTGAGGAAGCTTTTCCCAATCACTGGAGCAGTTACTCCAAAATTGTCTGCGATGGTCGCACCCAAGTCCGCAAACGTCTCACGGATGCCCAAATGTGCCCCAGCTTGAATACCCTTGTGATAGACAAGCAACGGAACGTATTCTCTCGTATGGTCGCTGCCATGATGTACAGGATCGTTTCCATGGTCTGCCGTGATTACCAGTAAATCATTTTCTTGTAGCGCTTCCAAAAGTTCTGGAATACGAGCATCGAACTCCATCAACGCTTGACCATACCCTTCTGGATCGCGGCGATGACCAAACTTCGCATCGAAGTCCACAAGGTTTACAAAAGAAAGACCTGTAAACGATTGTTTCATCGTGCCCAGAATTTGATCTACACCGTCCATGTTATCTTTGGTACGGATAGATTGGGTAACACCCTCTTCTGCGTAGATGTCGCCGATTTTGCCAATTGCAATAGAAGCAAGGCCAGCATCCTGCAAACGATTCATGACTGTCGGAGCAAATGGCTTCACAGAATAATCGTGGCGATTTGACGTACGGCTAAAATTGCCTGGCTGTCCAACAAATGGACGCGCAATAACACGAGTAACGGCGAATTCATCACGAAGCGTCAACTCACGAGCTACCTCGCAAATATGGTACAGCTCTTCAAGCGGAACAACCTCTTCGTGCGCTGCTACCTGGAATACACTGTCCGCAGACGTATAGACAATCACCGCACCCGTTTTCATATGCTCTTCGCCAAGCTCGTCGAGAATGTCTGTCCCTGAAGCAACTTTGTTCCCGAGCACTTTGCGACCAATACGTTGTTCAAATTCCGAGATCAGCTCTTGTGGAAATCCATCTGGATACGTGTTAAACGGAGTAGACACATGCAGACCCATGATCTCCCAATGACCAGTCGTCGTATCTTTCCCCATGGAGATTTCTTGCATTTTTCCATAATGGGCCATAGGGGTTGCTACTGGTGCAACGTTCTGGAGTGGTGCAATATTTCCCAAACCTAATTTTTGCAAGTTGGGCAATGAAAATCCTGCAACTCGTTCCGCAATATGACCTAAGGTGTTCGCTCCTGCATCATTGAACTTAGGCGCATCAGGTTGTTCGCCAATCCCTACGCTGTCCATGACGATCAAAAAAACTCGTGAATACTGCATCTTAACGCCTCCTGTTTACCAGTCATTCGAATTCTAAGATCAAGTCGTCAGACGTCTGACCTGATTCAGAAAATTTTTCTCCGCCCGACAATCAGGCGGAGTCGATCGGTTTTTCATACTCATGCTCGCGGATGCGTCTTGGCATAGATGTCCTTAATCCGCGTTCTGGTCACATGTGTGTAAATCTGGGTGGTTGAAATATCAGCATGCCCAAGCATCTCTTGAACAGAGCGCAAATCCGCTCCATTTTCCAGTAAGTGAGTGGCAAAAGAGTGGCGAAGTGTATGGGGTGTAATCTCTGCACGGATGTTAGATTTTTGGGCATATCGTTTAATAATTTTCCAAAAACCTTGCCGTGTAATTTGTTTGCCCAAGTGATTCAGAAATAATGCAGTATCACCAGTTCCTTTTACCAGCTTGGGGCGCCCTGCCTGTAAATAGTGGCGAACCACTTGAATGGCAACCGAGCCTAACGGAATGATTCGCTCTTTTGATCCTTTTCCCATGCACTTGACAAAGCCCATATCCAGATTCACATCAGCACTATCCAGATTGACTAACTCCGAGACACGAATGCCTGTCGCATATAAAAGCTCAAGCATCGCCTTGTCCCGCAGCCCGGCAGGATGATTGACAGGAGGACTTTCCAAAAGACGTTCCACTTCCTCAACAGAGAGCACTTTCGGCAAGCGTTTCTCGATCTTCGGTGTTTCCAGATGAATGGATGGATCTTTATCTATGTACTTATCCCGAATGAGAAACTGATAAAACGCTCGTATCGATGCCATATTGCGAGAAAGCGTTGCTGTAGCACGTCCTTTTTCCCGTAAAACAAGTAAGTAACCAATGATGTGCGTCCGAGTAGAATCCTCTATTCGAGCAACACCTTGCTCCTGTAAGTACGAGGTAAAGGCCACCATATCCCGTTGATAGGATTCCAGGGTATTTCTCGATAACCCTTTCTCCACAGTCAGGAAATGAATAAACTGATCAATCAGACTGTCCATGAAGCTGTCCCCTTCAGCTGATAAGTATCTTGTATTGCTTTCCACAAAGAAGAAGAAACTCCTGCTTCTCCAAATAAAAAACTCATACTTGCATTACTCTCCCGTTAAAAAAAAGAGCTGTAGTCGTGCGACATAACCGTCAAAATCCTGTGCCTGAGAGGTATTGATGACTTTTACTACCTTCACTGCATTCCCATGTGGTTCATGATAAGGGTTTGCCGGGAGAAATTTGTCCGCCAGCAAGGTAATGATGCCGTAGGAGAGCAAGGTGCAGGTAATGAAAAGAAGCAAGAAGCGAAGACCCTCCATCAAGCGGCGATAAGAGACCTTCATCCGTGAGCCTCCTTACAGACTTTCTTTCATTTATATGCACTTGTCCCCTGCTCCATTCGAATCGATCCTCTCTTAGGATTCCACAGGAATAGGTCTGCCATTACAAAAGCTCCCAATGAAAAAAGAAAAACTTCTCCGTTCCCAGAGAAGTCGACTTTATTTGAAGTCCTCCACGTTCACTTTATCTACGCAACGATTGCAGATCCCGTAGAAGGTCAATCGGTGGTCGGTAATATAAAAGTTGTAAACATTCTTGACTTTCTCTTCTGCTGTGACAAGCAGATCTTCAAAAATTTCATCCACCGTACCACAATTGAGGCAAATGAGGTGATGATGGTGATAGGCAGCATTATCATCACGAAGATCGTAACGAGCTACGCCATCGCCAAAATTCATTTTATGGAGGATCTTCAGTTCGCTCAACAGCTCTAATGTCCTGTATACGGTAGCAAGCCCGATTTCCGGCGCTTTATCCTTCACCAACAAGTAAACATCTTCCGCGCTCAAGTGATCTTCTTCATTCTCCAACAACACGCGAACAGTGGCTTCACGCTGTGGTGTCAGCTTGTAGTTTTGTGAATGCAACTGCTGCTTAATTTTCTCTAATTTTTCTTCCAACATTAATGCCCCTCCCCGCTCGCATGAAACCTGTTCCTATTATAGTAGAGGGGCATCGAATAAGTCAAATGCATAAGTTCTTACCTGAGAATTATTCTTAATTAAGTACGAGCTGCATCAACCGAGGGGAAATGAAGGTTTCAAACAAGGCTGCAATCGTCAATACCGCCAGCATGCTAAGTACAAGAACCGTATAGCCCATAAAATGCGGCATGATGACATCCCTTTTGCTTAGCACTCTCGTTCGTATGAGTCGAAGAGAAAACGAAATTCCGCTGACGCCTACAATAAAAAGGGCAGGGACGACTAATAAATTTTGTGGGAGAACACCCACCATGGCAAATGTTACGCCTTGCCATTGGAGTTGACTCACCAAAAAACCGACGGTGAAACCAACCACGACTCCTTTTAAGAAGAGCATCAACAAAATCATAGGCAACCCAATAATGGATAATCCTAGCACCCACATGATCGCTATGGTTTTGGCATAATGACCAAACGCCTGCTGAAAATGGGCACTGGTCTCAGGGATTCCATCACTGCCAAGACTGTTGAAAAAATATTGTAGAAAACCGTACAGCTCCTGCTTCTGTGACAATGGCAGTGAATTGACGAGGACGGCTCCGAAAATAATGCCCATCGTAAACAGGACGATCGTGAACCAGTAGAGTGACTGATGTTCTCTCGCATAGGATTGGATAGTTTGTCCGACTCGTGAACGCACGCTTCGTCGCCTCCCGCTTGGCTGATTACTGTACAGCTTATGCGGACGAGTTCTCCCCTATGACAACCTACATCGGGACGATCTTTCCGTAGGTACCGGCGCCGCCTTTTTGAACAGAGAGCTTTCCCTCTCGTGCGTGTACGATAAGCGATGCGATTTTCTCTCCGACAACAGAGGTGAGCTCTTCTTCGTTTACGCGATGCAATACGTTCATCTGTGTACCAAACGACCGATACAGCTTGTCCAACAATTTCGGACCGATTCCCGGAATGAATTCCAACGGGATTTGCTCGATATAAGGAGGACGGAACGCCGGATGCTGGCCGGCCTCTACATCCGCCAGCTGATCAATGCGCGCTGCAACCCCTCGCACAATTCGTTGGAAGCCGCATTCTGGACATTTGCCAGAGGCATCCGCCGCTAGTAAAGACTGGCACCCTTGACACGCCGTCTGATGATACTTCCCAAGCTCGGGATGCAGACCGTAGTTCATATGAACCCCTCTGCCACCGATGCGCTTAATTGCTTTCACCCACTCTGCGAAGGAACGCTCTTGCATATATATCGCTTGATATTCCCGGCCTATCTTCGCCAGAGAATGAGCATCTGAGTTTGTGAGAAAGGTTTTGTCATGGAGCTCGGATATGCGGTCTGCCATGATGGTATTCGCACTCAATCCCAGCTCAACCGCATAGATAAGCGACGGATCAAGCACTTCGGCCATCGAATCCGTACAGCTCCCATACAACCCTTTATGCGGCGTAAAAATATGTGCCGGGATCAAGAGGCCCTGCAATTGATCGACACAGGCTTGTAGTTCCCTCAGTGATGTGTAGATACGCTGAGAACTTAAATGCACATTTTTGCAGCGTTCAGACAGCCACGCGGTAAATTGCTTCATTTCTTGCAGTTTCGGCAGATAAACGAGAAAATGAGCTGCACCACGCCCTGGCTCCTTGATTTCTACTTCGCACCCCAAGAGTAGCAGTGTATCTTTGTAGGAAATCCCTCCATCCACCTGTTCAGTGGCTAATCCCTTTTCCAACAGATCTACCAGCTCATCCTGAACCTCCGGCGAATGTGCATCGATAATCCCGATGACATCCATCCCTTTTTTATCTGAGGCTTCCTCCAAAATTTTCGTGAGTGTCATTTGGCGAGAAGCCGTTATTTTCACAGGTTTACCGGTCCACGTACCACCGATGTGAATATGCATGTCGCAAAAATACGAAGAAAGCATAGTACTAACCACGTTCGCGTAGCATTTTGTTTTCCCACGCAAACAATGCCACGACTGTTTTGGCATCGCGAATTTCTCCACTTTGATGCAGAGCATGCGCTTCTTCCAATGTTACTTCCAGCACATCGACGAACTCATCCTCGTCCGGCTTGCTTTCTCCTTTTTTCAAACCAGTGGCCACAAAAACATGTAAAATTTCATCCGCGAAGCCGGGAGATGTGTAAAAAGAGCTGAGCGGTGTGTACTGACTCGCAACATAGCCAGTCTCTTCTTCCAGCTCGCGCATTGCACATGCAAGCGGCTCTTCCCCTGGCTCCAGCTTTCCTGCTGGGATTTCCACGATCGTACGCTCCAATGGCTTGCGGAACTGTCGAACTACAACCATTTTGTTATCATCTGTTATCGGCATTACAGCTACCGCGCCTTGATGATTCACGATTTCTCGCTTGGCTGTGTTGCCATTGGGCAGAAGGACCTCATCTACCTTGACCTTAATAATTCTTCCGTCATAAATCGGTTGACTGGAAATGGTTTTTTCATATAAGTGATCATATTTACTCACTGTCGTCATCATCCTTTTTTCATGAAGTCGTTCTAAATCGTCGATTCCCTCCATAAGTTGGGAGCATAGAGCTTGTCCATCTTATTGTATCGGAGGAGATTATGAATGAAAACATATGTTAGCGAAAACCAATTGCGTATGGTTGGGAAAGCTTGGGAGATCAAGGCTGCACTTCGTTCCTGGTCAAATAAAGACCTAACGCTTCAAGCGTACTTAATGAAGCGGGCAAATGCGGGGCGTCGTTAACGGTTTGGACGATGTAGCCCAAACTGTTTTCTACATAATCGGCAGCCATCCATGCCGTCTGAAAAGGGGCAGGGTCCTCTTGCCAATTTCGTCCCATCGTAGAAAAGGACAAGCCATACCCCTTTTCCAGCGCTGCTAGTTCTAATTGGTCTGGGACTTTTCCTTTTATGAAAATATGCTTCCCCGCAACTTCTAGCGTTTTCAATTGCCGTGAAAGGACTTCATCTCTTTCATCTCCGAAAATCGGAATTGTAACCAGGGCAGGACAAAGAGCAAATCGGTTTAATATCGATACAGTATGATGACTGACACCGTAATGCCTGGTACGTGGGTCACCAAAGCTGATTCGTGGAATAAAAAAGGGCGTTCCACCGAGAGTGGATACGGCATGAATGACCTCAGCTAACTGAATTCCCGAGAAGCCATAAGGTGTACCTGTACCTGCTACCCCAGGTCCCAACATACAAACAATAATATCGGCATGCTCTACATGGCGCGCTGCCAACAAGCCACTATGAATCGTCAACGACTCGCGATCTCCACCCCACGCATGACCTGTCGTTACCGTCGCAGCCAAGCTCCCGACTGCTTTTAATTGCTGGACGTGCTGACTCAAGGCAATCGGCAAGGATGCACCGTCTGGCATGACATATACGATACGGACATTTGGATTTTTTTTATGCAAAGCAAGGACAGCAACAGGTAGAAGACTGTGCAGCTCTCCGACCAAAACAGGGGTACCTTCCAAGGATAGGTCATCTTGCACAAACAAAGGGTGGTACGGGCTAGTCTGTTCTTCTACCGAATCAACCGCGAGCTGCCATGGCGAATAGCGCATTTTCATGACATGCCCCCACTCATTCGGAAGAACATCGGTTTCCTCCAGTTGGGTAACCTTCCCTACGACAAAGTGATACCCGCCTGTCCCCAATTCAAGGCGAACAGCAGTTGTATTGATCAAGAGTAAATCGCCACTGCTATAATCCTCCTGCAAAAAAGACAGCACTCTCTCCATTTTGTATCCAGCAACCGATTCTATCCGGACTTCGAGTATCTGCATCCCTGTTTGTTTTTCTAGAACTTTTTGGACCGTCCCCACTGCCAAACGGAGCACTCAGCTTCCCCCTTTCATTCCTGCCTCGTCCCCACTTTCTATTCAGTCTATGATGAACAGTGCTTGTCTCAATCATGCAAACGAGTAAGAGAACGTACAAAAAGGCCGGAACCCCTCGCAAGGAGATTCCGACCTTCTTTTGATTACTCTTGTACTTCTGCAATTACAGCAAGCACCAGCTCAGCCGCTTTGTTCAGTTCAGCGATTGGCATGCGCTCGCTTTTTGTATGGATTTCTTCATAGCCGATGGCAAAGTTTACGCTTGGCACGTTGTAGCCGTTAAATACGTTACCGTCGCTTCCGCCGCCGCTTGCAACCAGCTCAGGATTGCGGTCTACACGCTTAACCGCTGCAATCGCTTTTTGTACAACAGGCGTTTCTTCGTTGAATTTGTAGCCGTGATACATAAAAATAACGTCATTTTCGCAAGTCGCACCCATTTCGGCTGCCACTTCTTCAAATGCTGTCGTCATTTTCTTCACTTGAGCTTCCAGCTTGTCCATGACCAAGCTGCGAGCCTCTGACCAAATTTCCACATAATCCGTTACGATATTGTACGCTTTACCGCCTTCAAAACGACCGATGTTTGCAGTTGTGTCCGCATCGATACGGCCTAGTGGCATACGGGAAATGGCTTTACTTGCAACCGATATAGCACTGATGCCATCCTCTGGATTCACACCTGCATGCGCTGCTTTGCCGTGAATTTTGGTTACGATGCGATATTGTCCAGCACCAGCTACTGTAATTTTTCCAACCGGACCTTCCGAATCGAGGATGAAGCCCATTTCTGCTTTCAGCAGGCTGGAATCCATTGCGCGGGAGCCTACAAGTCCTGACTCTTCTCCCACAGTCAATACGACTTGGATCGTTGGATGTGGCAAGTTTTGCTCTTTCATGCTACGAATACCTTCAAAGATCGCCGCGATTCCTGCTTTGTCATCCGCACCGAGGATCGTCGTTCCATCGGAATAAATATAGCCATCGCGAATTTGTGGCTTGATTCCGTTTCCTGGTACAACCGTATCCATATGACTGCTAAACAGGATAGTCGGACCGTTGCCAGTTCCTTCTAAGGTTGCGATCAGATTGTTGGCACCATGTCCGGTTTTCGCTGCTGCGTCATCCTCTTCTACGGTAAAGCCCATCTCAATTAGTTTTTCTTTGAGCACCTTATTGATCTCTGCTTCGTTCTTCGTTTCACTGTCAATTTGGACGAGCTCTAAAAATTCATTTAACAAACGCTCTTGGTTGATCGTACTCACACTCGTTACCTCCTGATCGTACTGCCCGATTTTGGTACATATTCACAAGTTCCAGTATACCGCAAAAAAAATTTTTCTACTACGTAAACGCCTATGATTCTTTCGGATATTGGCATAGCTCATACAAAACGCCATTCGCTGCCTTTGGATGCAAAAATCCAATCAAAGCATCGTGCGCACCCGCTTTGGGGACCTCGTGAATGAGAGGTACACCTTGCTCTTTTAATGTGGCTAGACGACCCGCAACATCATCCACATCAAAAGCAATGTGGTGAATGCCTTCTCCGCGTTTTTCCATAAATTTTGCTATTGGACTCTCATCACTTAACGGTTCTAGTAATTCAATATGACTTTCCCCGATCTTTAAAAATGCCACTTGTACTTGTTCGCTCTCAACGATTTCGGTTCCAACCAACTCCAATCCCAATTGCTCGGTATAAAAGGGAAGCGTCTTTTCCAAGCTTTTTACCGCAATGCCAATATGGGCAATTTTTTTCGGTGCGCTCACGAATCATCATCCTTTTGTAAGTGGTTGTCTCATTGGCTACATTTCGGTACAATTTCAGCATGGGCGAAAAAAAGAAAGCCAATGATATCCTTTTCTTCATTCTAGCACAGCCACTTACAGAATCACCTGATAATTTCCTCTACCTTGAAAGGAGGTTTGATTAGAATGAGACACCAGTCGCTCTTTGCAAAAATCCTGATCGGCATTCTAATACTCTCACTCATCGTTCCCACGTTTTTTTACTTTCAATAAACGATTGATAAAACGATTAAAAACCCCTTTCCGACTGAAAAGCGGAAAGGGGTTTTTCGTTTGTCCCAGCTCGTTATTATTTTTGAACGAATATGCTGGAAGTTTTCGCATCCCAGCCGACTTTATAACCAAGATTATCCGTAACGGTACGGATTGGGATCATTGGCATGCCGTTTTTGAGAACAACAGGTGTTGGCAATTGGATATCCGTTTTGCCTACTTTTGCTGTTTTCGACCCAACTGTAAACTTCACGACTTTGGTTCCACTGATAACAGCAACACTTGTATTGTTCCATTGCGTAGTCAGTGCCAATCCTTCTTTAAAGAATTGGGCTGGAACCATGGTCGTATTACCATCTGCAAGGTAAGGAGCTACAGAGAGAGGATACGTTTTGCCATTCAGGCTGAAGTTTGCTGTATTTACTTTAAAGGAAGCCGCGTTCGCTGGAATAGCTGTTGATGGCTGTTGTGGTGTTGGCGTTCCAGGCTTTGGTTGAGCCGGAGAAGGCATCCCTACACCAACAGCACGCGCAAACAGCAAGCCTCTTTCTTCGGAAGTAAATACGCTAATGCTATATGTGTTTTTCACAGCAGGGTTTACGATGTTCGCCGCTGGATTGATCACGATAGTAGCATTTGTTGCCGCAGGAATATCCTGAGACGGATAAATCAGAACGTTTTGTCCACGAACCGCAACAAAATTCGCACCTGCACCATTCACAGAGATGTTAGCTGGCGCGATGTAAGCCGGTACCTTGTAGCCTACCGGGAATACGATCTCGATGAAATCGCGCTGTTTTTGCAGACCAACACCCAATCCTTTGATTGCCACGTTCACACCCGTCTGCTTGCCAAGTGCATTTTGTGTCAATGCGATAGTTGCGGTGCTGTTGTTAGTAGTTGTATTTGGTACAGGTATTGGAGTTGTCGGGTTGGTTGGCGTCGGGTTCACCGAAGAGCCACCGATGCTGAAGGATTTGGATTCCAAAGTTCTTCCGGAAACAGTAGCCTTCAACGTATAGCTACCCGCTGCTTTTGGATTCGAAATCCACGCTCCGTAAGTAACTTCAACCTTCACTTTGCTATTGGTACCGAAGTTGGTTGGCGCTACCAACGCGATTCTATTTCCAACTGCAGTTGCTTTTTTCGCTGGTTTCCCATTGAGCAAAAAGTCTGATGCAGTCAAAATACCCGGTACCATGTCAGATGATGGGAATTCAAGAACTAGTTCCCCATCTGCTTTCAATTCTTTGCTACCGAAATCAGCATCAAAGGTGTAGCTGGTACGAGCACCTGCGCCCGGATCGGACAGGTTCACAGTAAAGCTGTCGGAAGCGTTGCTAGGAGTGGAGGAACCGTTCTTAGTAATTTCAACATCCTCTGATTCGTATGTAGTTCCATCATATTTCACTTTGAAAACGTGCTTGCCTCCGGAATTAGGGTTCTCGATTCCAGCATCCTTGTCAAATTCCACGGTGATGTAATCATCTGCGTCTGCACCACTCGGAATTTTGACATCAACGGTACTGCCACTAACACTGACAGATTTCGCTGTATAGCCGTTTACTTTTACATCCTCTTCATCAATGCTTGATGGCAGCATGTTTTTATCTGGGAAAGTGACAGTAATCGTGGAGTTTGACTCCAGCTCATCACTTCCTTTGAGAGAAATTTTGCCAAGCTTGAGGCTAACTTTTTCTCCTGCTGCTTTGCTGCTCAACGATACTGCGTAATCTTTGCTGGACTTGCTACTGCTGCTCGAGCTGCTTTTTTTGATATCTACATCATCCGATTCCGAATCCTCGTCACCCGCTTCTACACTTACGCTGTATGAACCTTTGTCATCGGGATTCGTGATACCGCTCGTAATTTTAATCTTAATTTTATCGCCTTCATCTAGATCTTCATCAGTCTTGATTGTAATTTCGCCTTTAGAAACACTTACTTTCTTCACATCGAAGCTAGCATCAATATCGTCTGTATCAATATCATCGTCGATATCAAAATCAGAATCGAAATCAATAGTAATGGATTCTCCACTTTCCAGATCTTCTTCTAGCTTGAATTCAATTGTGTAATCACTTTCTTTACCTGCACCATCGTTGTCAGCCGTTACCGACAATTTTTCAATAGCATGTGCTTGCTGCGGTACTGCCACAAATGGTGTAGCGGCCAGCGCTGATGCCAGCACTATTGGTAGTGCTTTTTTACTTTTCTCCATGTTTTTCCTCCCATAATTACCCTTAATCTGGAAATTCTCTCTAGCGGGACGCTACCAGTCTACCACAAATGCTATCTGGTGGGAATCTCTTCTAGATCATTTATGAGACTTACTGGCTCCAATTGGTAAGACGAAAATGTCTCGGAAAAAGTTACATACGTAATGATCGATTTGGAAAATTTTTTTGTCATTCTTTTATCAAAAAAACCAGGTCGTTACTTGACCTGGTTTTTCGACACCCTAGTATAGCTTGGTATCCGGACCTACATTTTCAAGCTTTTGTTTCACACTCTGAAGGAATCGTCCGCAAATCAGACCATCCAGCACGCGATGATCCAAGGACATGCACAGATTGACCATCGAACGCACTGCAATCATGTCGTTAATGACGACAGGGCGTTTCACAATGGATTCGACACTAAGTATCGCAGCTTGCGGAGCATTGATAATCGGCTGGGACAAAACAGAGCCAAATGAGCCAGTGTTGTTAACCGTAAAGGTCCCACCTGTCATGTCATCCATTGTCAATTTCCCTGCACGGGTGCGAGCTGCCAGATCATCGACTGCCTTAGCAATGCCAAGAATTGATTTTTGGTCAGCATGCTTGATGACAGGAACATAGAGAGCATCTTCCGTGGCTACTGCGATGGAGATGTTGATGTCCTTTTTCACGATGATTTTGTCATGTGCCCATGTGGAATTGATCATCGGGTACTCTTTCAACGCTTCTACAACCGCTTTGATAAAGAACGGAAGGAATGTGAGGTTGAGCCCTTCTTTTTTCGCAAATTCACCTTTGGCCTGATTGCGGAAGTTAACGAGATTGGTCACGTCTACTTCGACCATCGTCCAAGCATGTGGAGCTTCGTGCTTGCTCTGTACCATCCGGTTTGCAATCGTACGACGAATCGACGTTACGGGTACAACTTGATCACCGCTTGCAACCGGAATATCTACGGAAACAGCAGGAGTCGAAGCGGGTGCTGACGGCACAGGTGTTGAAACGACAGTAGATTGTTCGACTGCTGCCACGGGAGCCTGCGCGACTGTTTCTTTCACTGTCTCAGCTGGCTTTTGGCCGCCCGCGTCGATAATCGCTTGGACATCTTTGCGCGTAATACGGCCGCCTGCTCCAGTCCCTACAACGCGGGACAAATCAATGCCATGTTGCTGTGAAAGCATGACTACAGCAGGTGAATAACGTTGTTTTGGTTCATCAATGACTGGTGCTTGCTGAATCGATACCGCCGGCGTAGCTGCCTTTGGCTGCTCGGTTGCAGGCGCTTGTGGAGCCGTAGTTTCCGGTGTGCTAGCAGGCGCTACAGTTCCACCTTCTGCTCCACTTTCTTCTATATATAGGATCAATGTGCCGACAGCGACTGTCTCACCTTCTGGCACGACGATCTCAGTAACGCGTCCTGAAACGGTAGAAGGAACCTCTGCGTTTACTTTATCCGTCGTCACTTCAGCCAGCGAGTCGTATTTCTTCACCGTGTCGCCTACATTGACCAACCATTTGCTGATGGTGCCCTCGGTCACGCTCTCTCCGAGCTGGGGCATAAGTACTTTCGTTGCCATGATCCTTGGTCCTCCTCGCCTTAAAAGTTGGCCAGCTCGCGCATTGCTTCCAATACTTTTTCCGGGTTCAGCATAAAGTATTTTTCCATCGGCGGGCTGTATGGCATAGCTGGCACATCTGGACCACAAAGACGTTTGATCGGTGCATCCAAATCGAACAGGCAATGCTCCGCTACAATGGCAGCTACCTCACCGCCAACGCCGCCTTCTTTGTTGTCCTCGTGTACGATCAATACTTTACCTGTCTTCGAAGCCGCTTCTACAATCGCTTCTTTGTCCAACGGATACAGTGTGCGCAAATCTAGCACATGCGCGCTGATGCCTTCTTGTGCAAGCTTTTCCGCAGCTTGTAGACAGAAGTGCAGAGTCAAGCCGTAGGAGATGACCGTGATATCTGTTCCCTCTCGCTTCACGTCCGCTTTGCCAATCGGCAACACATAGTCGTCCTCAGGCACTTCGCCCTTGATCAAACGATAGCAGCGCTTGTGCTCGAAAAAGAGCACCGGATCTTCATCGCGAATGGCTGCTTTTAGGAGACCTTTTGCATCATAAGGTGTCGAAGGTGCCACTACTTTCAAACCAGGGGTGTTCGTGAACATCGCTTCCACAGATTGCGAGTGGTACAGTGCACCATGAACCCCGCCGCCGAATGGGGCACGAATCGTGATTGGGCAATGCCAGTCGTTGTTCGAACGATAGCGCATTTTCGCAGCCTCACTGACAATTTGGTTCACAGCTGGCATGATGAAGTCAGCAAACTGGATCTCCGCGATTGGACGCATACCGTAAGCTGCCGCACCAATCCCTACACCGACAATAGCGGATTCAGCCAGTGGCGTATCAATCACACGCTCCTCACCAAACTCATCAATCAACCCGTTTGTCGCACGGAAAACCCCACCGCGTACGCCAACGTCTTCTCCGAGGATAAACACATTGGAATCGCGACGCATTTCTTCACGCATCGCCATTGTAATTGCATCAATAAAAGAAATGACTGCCATAAAAGATCCCCCCTTATTCCCCGTATACGTATGTCATTGTCGATTCTGGTGTTGGATATGGCGCGGTTTCCGCATATTCAGTGGCTTCATCCACTTCCAGCTGGACGCGGGCAAGCATATCTGCTTCCTTATGTTCGTCCAAGAGTCCGATCTCTCTCAAATAGGCAGCGAAAACAATCAACGGGTCCTTTTTCTTTGCTTCTTCTACTTCTTCTCTCGTACGATACACACGATCGTCATCGTCACTAGAGTGCGGAACAAGGCGATACATAACGGCTTCAATCAGCGTTGGCCCTTGACCACTACGAGCACGTTCAACCGCTTCTTTCATGACACGATATACTTCAATCGGATCGTTTCCGTCCACACTGATTCCAGGGAAGCCGTAACCGATCGCACGGTCTGCTACACTTTCACAAGCCAACTGCTTATTTAGTGGTACAGAGATCGCGTATTTGTTGTTTTCACAGAAAAAGATAACCGGGAGCTTGTGGACACCCGCAAAGTTCGCACCTTCGTGGAAGTCCCCCTGGTTACTGGAGCCTTCTCCGAACGATGCATACACAACAAAATCTTTTTGCTTCATTCTACCTGCCAAAGCCATACCAACTGCGTGTGGCACTTGAGTAGTCACAGGGCTTGAGCCCGTCAAAATATTGTACTTCTTGCCACCGAAGTGACCTGGCATCTGTCTTCCACCGCTATTCGGATCTTCTGCCTTCGCAAAAGCGGACAGCATGCAATCACGGGCTGTTTGGCCAAAAACCAGAACCAAACCAAGATCGCGATAGTATGGGCACAAGAAGTCTCTGTCTTTTTCCATCGCAAAAGCTGCTCCCACCTGAGCTGCTTCCTGACCCTGGCAGGAAATCACGAACGGTACTTTGCCCGCACGATTCAACAGCCATTGGCGCTCGTCAATTTTTCTGGCCAATAGCATGTAATAATACATGTCAAGGACTTGCGCATCGGTCAATCCCACTTGCTCATGTCGCTTGGTTGTCATCGTTACATACCCTCCTTGCTAATTGTGTATCGCTTTTCCGTCGACAGCCTGTGCTGCCTCCATGATTGCTTCTGATAAAGATGGATGCGGGTGAATCGTCTGTCCGATCTCCCACGGAGTCGCATCCAGTACACGGGCCAAGCCCGCTTCGGAAATCATATCTGTCACATGTGTACCGATCATGTGAACCCCTAACAAATCATTGGTCTTGGCATCAACGACCAACTTCACAAAGCCGTCATTCTCACCGTGGATCAGAGCTTTGCCCAACGGCTTAAAGCTGAATTTGCCGATCTTCACATCGTAGCCTTGCTCTTTTGCTTCTTTTTCAGTGAGTCCGACATTTGCGACTTCAGGTCTGCTATACGTACATTTCGGAACCTTGGTGTAATCCATTGGGTGCGGGTTTTGTCCAGCCATGTGCTCTACCGCGAGTATTCCTTCATGCGAAGCAACATGCGCCAATTGCAGACCGCCAATCATGTCACCAATCGCATAAATATGAGGCTCTGCGGTCTGGAAAAATTCATTAACCACGACTACGCCACGCTCGACTTTGATTTCTGTTGCTTCCAAACCGATGTTTTCTACATTCGCTTGGCGTCCTACAGATACGAGTACCTTTTCGGCTTCAAAGGTTTGGACTCCATCCTTGACTTCCGCCTGAATAGAGACTTTGCCTTCCCCTTTTTCCAACGATTCAGGCAGCACCTTTGCTCCCGTCACGATGTTGACTTTCCGCTTTTTCAACAGACGAGCCAATTCCTTGCTCACTTCTTCATCCTCAAACGGCAAAATACGGTCGGCGTACTCCACAACAGTTACTTCCACACCGAAATCATTGAGCATGGAAGCCCACTCAATCCCGATGACACCGCCACCAACGATGACAACAGAAGCAGGCAATTGCTCCCACTGCAACGCTTCATCGCTTGTTACCACATATGAACCGTCAATGACCAAACCGGGAAGTGTGCGTGGACGAGAACCTGTTGCCAGCAAAAGGAATCGTGGAACGATCATTTCTTGGTCCCCGTTCTCCTTTTCAATGCGCACAGCACCTGCCTGCGGAGAAAAAATGGAAGGCCCCATAACTCTTCCAAAGCCTTCGAAGACAGTAATACTGCCTTTTTTCATCAAGTACTGAATCCCTTTGTGAAGTTGGTCGATAATGCCTTGCTTTCGCTCTTGTATTTTTGTGAAGTCATAGCCTACAGTACCTGCCGAGACTCCGTATTTGTCAGCTTCCTTCAGGGTGGAGAATACTTCTGCACTGCGCAATAGCGCTTTTGATGGGATGCAACCACGGTGCAAGCAAGTACCACCGAGCTTTTCTTTTTCCACGATTGCTACCTTCATTCCCAATTGGGAAGCGCGGATTGCCGCTACATAACCGCCGGTACCTCCCCCGAGGACGACTAAATCAAACTCTTGAGACACCACGATCTCTCCTTTCATTCGGAAAGCTAACCTGCGTATTTACGAGAATATGAATATTCAAAGAAAACGGTTTATGTATTCCTGACCGCCCTCCATAGAAGAGCGGACAGGAGTTTGAACTTTATAGAAGAAACGAGATTAGCGCTTGTAAACAGTCTTGCCGTTTTGCAGGAAAGTATTACGTGATCTTGCAACACTTGCAATGCGCTCTTCCGCCATGCGATCAGCAGCTTTGTAGGAAGCCATGCCATCACGTTCAGCGATTTCATAAATTTTCAGGATGCTGTCATAAATCGTTTCTACTTTTTTCAGTGCACGCTCGCGGTTGTAGCCTTGCAGCTCATCTGCCACATTGATTACACCACCAGCATTGATCACGTAGTCAGGTGCGTAGATCAGACCCATTTCGTGAATTTGGTCGCCGTGTCTCTCTTCTTTCAACTGGTTGTTAGCTGCCCCAGCGATCACTTTTGCTTTGAAGAGTGGAATGGTGTCATCGTTGATGATTGCACCCAATGCGCAAGGAGAGAAGATATCGCACTCTACACCAAAGATCTCGTTTACGCCTACCGCTTTGGCACCGAAATCGTTCACTGCGCGATCTACGTTTTCTTGATTGATGTCCGTTACGATCAAATGCGCGCCTTCTTCATGCAGGTGGCGGCACAGATTGTACGCTACGTTTCCTACACCTTGTACGGCAATCACACGTCCGGAGAGAGAGTCAGAACCGTAAGCCAATTTAGCAGCAGCTTTCATTCCACGGTAAACA
The DNA here is from genome assembly GCF_013284285.1 of Brevibacillus sp. HB1.4B. Classification (NCBI taxonomy): domain Bacteria; kingdom Bacillati; phylum Bacillota; class Bacilli; order Caryophanales; family Paenibacillaceae; genus Brevibacillus; species Brevibacillus sp. HB1.4B. The sequence continues at coordinate 138,268 of NZ_JABSUT010000001.1, read as the reverse complement.
CCATAAGCTGTTACTGGGGATGGGTTGCCACTGGAACCGAATGCTGGAGAAACGCCTGTGACGAAATCTGTTTCCAAGTGGATCATATCCATGTCTGCTACCGTTGTTCCTACATCCTCAGCTGTGATGTAACGGCCATTCAGCCCTTGAATATAGCGACCGAAAGCACGGAACAGCTCTTCGCTCTTGTGCTCACGCGGATCACCGATGATGACTGCTTTACCACCACCGATGTTCAGTCCTGCTGCTGCGTTTTTGTAAGTCATCCCACGACCGAGACGCAGTACGTCCACAATCGCCTCTTCTTCTGTTTTATACGGCCACATGCGCGTACCGCCGAGTGCTGGTCCTAATGTCGTATCATGAATGCAAATGATTGCTTTCAAACCGGAATTTTCGTCTTGGCAAAATACCAATTGCTCGTAATCGTACTTTTGCATGTAGTCAAAGATGTTCACTGAAGAAACCTCCCTAGTATCTTTCGTTTTCCGCTTAGGTAAGCTAGCGTAACAGTGGGCTCCATTTGGAGAATTTCCCGTCAAAAGGTATATGCAAAAGTCATGCCAATAAAATCAAACTTATGAAAGCGCTTTATTTACAAGAACGTGGAATGAGTATCCTGACGTCAAGTCTGCATTTTTTTGCATATACGCGCAAATATTTGCGTGCAATATTTTGCACAGCTGCTTCGTTACTCTTCCTGCACATCCATGATGCCCAATTTTTCCATCTTGTAGTACAAACTGCGAATCGCGATTCCAAGGCGTTTGGCTGCAAGGGTGCGATTGCCTTTGGCTGCTGCCAGTTCCCGCAATATGTGCTGACGTTCTGCCTTTTCCACAGCTTCTTTTAACGAGGTACCCGTAGAACCCTCATGCTGGGCCTCTTCCTTTTTGGTCGAAACAATTCTTCTTTCCAGTGGGGGTAAATGCTCCGGCAAAATGATTCGCTCGTTGATCCGCATATGAATCATCGCCCTGCCCAGTACATTCTCTAGCTCGCGTACATTGCCTGGCCAGTGATAGGACAGAAGCATCTGCCATGTTTCTTCATGCAGTTCTTCTACATTTCTTCCGTACTCCAGATTGGCTTTTCGTAGCAGGTGCATAGCAATCGGTTTAATATCTTCCAAGCGCTGTCTGAGTGAAGGGATATGAATCGGCACGACGTGGAGACGATAATACAGATCTTCACGGAAACGTCCCGCTCCAATCGCCGCCTCCAGATTCACATGGGTAGCCGCAATGACGCGAACATCGATGTTGATCGGTTTCGTTCCACCCACTCGTACAACCTCTCGCTCCTGCAGGACGCGCAAAAGCATGACCTGCATGCTCATGGACAGCTCGCCGATCTCGTCCAAAAAGATCGTTCCACCGCTCGCTTCCTCAAACAGCCCCCGCTTTCCTCCTCGACGCGCGCCTGTAAACGCGCCTTCCTCATAACCGAAAAGCTCACTCTCCAGCAGGCTCTCTGAGATCGCTGCACAATTGACACGGATGAATTGGTTGTATTTTCGTTCACTTTCATTATGTATGGCGTGGGCAAATAGTTCTTTCCCCGTTCCCGATTCCCCACGAAGAAGGACAGTTGCTGGAGTTGACGCCGCTTTTTTGGCTTGCTCGATCGCTTGCTGCATCGGCTCGCTATAGCCGATGATGTCTGCAAAGCTATATTTTGCCTCCAAATTGCGGATGATACGACGAGCTCTCTCCAGCTCTTCTGTCAGGCGCTTGAATTCGGAGACATCGTGAATGACGCCAACGCTGCCTTTCAGCTCACCATCGACCACAACTGGTGCAACATTGACCACGACGTCCTTGCGCTTAGGTCCTAATTTCATAGGGACGCCTCTCACTGCCTTCTTCGTTTTCAGGACTTGCATGTGCATGCTATCGCCTTCGGAAATGTCTACCGTCGCTGGTTTCCCGATGATGTCGTCTTGCGAAAAGCCCGTAAGCCTTGTGTAGGCCTTGTTAATCAAAAGTCCATTCCCGAATTGATCAACGACTGATATTGCTTCGTCCGATGATTGAATAATCGCTTGTAGCATGCTCTGCAAATCTTTCAAGTTCGTCACTTCTTCTGCCAACGCCATGATTTCTGTAATATCACGGAAAATGGCAACGGCTCCGACAACTTCTCCTCGATCATTGCGAACGGGCACGCGGTTTGTAATAATCCGCGTCTGATTCGGCAAGACCTGCTCCTGATTCAATTCGGGAGAGCCTGTCTTTAATACAATATGTAACCGAGTGTTCGGTATACGCTCCGAGACTTTAGTATCCAGCACTTCACTCGCCTCGATGCCCATCAATCGCTCTGCAGCTTTGTTGAACAACGTAATAATTCCTTGGCGATTGACCCCGATAATCGCGTCATGAGTGGAGTTCAGCATCGTTTCGCGCTCCCGCTGATTTTGCATCAAGACTGCAATCAGCTTATCGCGTTCCCGAATCAATTTCATGACGATTCTCGTAAACGTTCCCGGGATGAGCACCGTCTTATCTTTCTTTAATTGCCTGAGATGCTCATACTCCCCCAAGTCCCCTGTAGCTTCTAAAATGACATCCAGATCCTCGTCCAAATAAGGCCGATAATCTTGATCGGCGGGAATCCCCAAAGATTGGGCCAACAGTATGCCTGGAGCGTCCGGCCGTTGATCGACCACAGCCACGACTTGTAATCGGTCCATCTGGTTTAGCATCCGCAGGAGTGCTGTACCACCACGTCCCGCACCAACGATGAGCAGCTTGTGCATGCGAGAGACCCCTCACTTTTTGAACAACCTCTTTACGATCTTACTCGTTACCATTGTACTCCAACAAATCGTTGATGGACAGGCGTTCTTCCCTAACGTGCGCTCGTTCGTGTGCAACAGGTACGGTGGACAAGGCTGTTCGCATCCGATATGATGAAAAGACCTTATTGTAGTTGGTGAAGTCGTTTACGCATTTGAGAAAGGGGTGAAAAACCCTTGGTTTTTCAGAAAATCATTGCACTCTTAATTATGGTAATCCCGGCGGCAATCGCCATGTACGGAATCAAGTTAATTCGTGACGCATTCTTCTATTCTGCCTCTCCGGATGTTGGATTTTTATGGGGAAAACTCATTCTAGGGATACTGGCTTTCGCCATCCCTGTATGGTTTATTGCCGGATTTATTCTCCATCACGAGCGCAAAAAAAATCGCGTACAGCCCCGTTTCATGGTTCCTGAACCTGATGACGAGGACTAGACCAAACCGGACGAGCCAGTCTGGTTTTTTTTATTTTCAGCTTCTGCAGCTCTCCCCCATTGATCGAGTCGTCTGAGCCAACCAACCTGTTCAATCACACGGGAAAACGAGCAAAATTCTGACGTAACCTGAAGACACAAGAAAAGCACGAGCATACTCGCCTGTACATAAATCGGTGTCCCGATGACCAAGGAAAAGCCTACTGCAAAGCCCAAGGCATTCGCCCCTGTATCTCCGAGCATGATTTTGCCGCCAGCGTCATGAGGAAACATGAGCATACTCGCCACGAAGATAGGCATCAAAAAAATCCAGTTTGCCATCGCCGTACCGGCTCCTATTGTCCAAATGCCAAAGGCCCCTGCAATTGCTGTCAGGCCCCAAAACACTTTGATCGCCCTTGCAGGCCGCAAATCAAACAAGTTAATGATGTTGGGGGCGAGAGCAAGTAAACCAAAGGAAACAATACCTGCCCACAACGAATTCGAAAGAGAGAAGGAAAGACAAAAAGCCGTGCTTGTCCCACCTATCAGCTTCCACATGCCACTGGTCATTCGCCTCTCTCTCCATAACACGCCGAAATGTCCACGAAAGCCTTTTGCATCCCGATCTGATGCGCGATCGTCACGCCACCCCCAAAAGGCCATTGTGATCATACCTGTTAGAAATAAAAAGCCGGGCAGGAGAAGCTCGCTTTTGGCCCCTCTGAGCAAAAGGAATCCGATTAGCACGATCCCGGTTATAGCGCTCGAACATACGAGGATAAGACCCCCTGCTGTCAGTACTGGCTCTCTATCGTAATTGAATCGATTCATCCCCATGGCATTAAGCTTTTGTATACCGATTTTATGCAGCGGGCGGTCAAGCACCAGCGGAAAAACGACCGCGACAAGCATCATAAGCATCATGTTTTTCGTTTCCACTCATGCCCCTCCCACCATTTCCAGCATAGCGTTCGACTAATCGCGACAAACTCTTTCCCTCGATGACAGAAGCCTGCCCAATCGTTTTTCGTTTCACGGTGCGAAAAAAAGACAGGCACCTCTGCTACACGATACCCTGCCCGCAAAGCATCGACAGTGAGCCCCACCTCTATGCCGAATCCTTTATCCTGGCTCCCCAATCGGTTAAGAAGCTCGCGACGTATTGCCCGTTGTCCCGATAAAGGGGCTTTTGCTTCAAAGCCTGTCAACATCCGAATGCCATGATGGGCCAAGCCTTTTGCTAATCCGAGCCCTGCTTTCACTTGCGGAGGTGGAAGAACAGCTACCGCCATATCACAGACATCTTGTAGCACCGGCGTAACTAAATGTGCAGCTTCTGCTGCGCTGTCTCGCAAATCACCGTCGAGAAGCATGACCACATCCCCACTGGCGCACTTCCAGCCCAGTTGAACAGCTGCACCTTTCCCTTGATTGCGCGGCGCTCGAATCACCATATCCGCCCACTTGCTTGCGATGTGTGCAGTCTCATCTTTACTACCATCATCAACGACGATCAGTTCATCACAAAAAAAGCGTTCACGGATGGCACGGAGTGTATCACCGATAGAAGCCTGTTCGTTGAACGCCGGGATGACGACGCTAACTTTTTTCACGCGAGCCCTTCCTCTCAGCCAATCTATTTTGCACTTGCTCCAAAAGTGCCCATTGTTTTGCAGGAGAGTCAGGCACTTCTACGACCTGAATCCAGGAATTCGCCTGTTTTTCCCGTAGCCAAAGCGGGGCTTGCCTTGCTACCACCAAAAGCACCCCATCTTCCCACTTGTTTCCCTCGCGATACGAAACCACTTCCATTCCTACCGAATGCATCAGTTGCTTAATCTGTTCAGCAACGTTGCCATCCTCCTGCCAAACATACACCTTGCTTCCTGCCAGTTCATCCACATAGCGTATGCTCATGAGTTGGACGACTTCTTGGTTGCTGTGTGCAACTTCCTTGAGCAATCGATTCATTTGCTGCCTTAATTCATGGTTGCTTTTGAGAGCGCGATCGTACTTTGCTTCCATATTGGAAAGAATGCCATTTGTTCCTTGCGTTATCCATGAATGGCCTGCCATCCCTCCTAACAAGATACCTACCCCAAGCGCGACAAATATGGCAGCCAGTGAAATCAAATGATAGCGGAAGGGTATCATGTATACCTCCATGAAAATGCGTTGTTCATAAAGTCCAAGTCCGCCACTGGGTCCAAATCATCTGGACAGCATGACGGGTGATCGGATTAATGACGAGCGCGGCTGAAACAGGGAGAAGCATAGCGACTATACACCACCCCCACAGCTTCCATGACTCGCTCGGCCGATAGAGATGACTGACTCCTTTGGCATCAATTAGCTTTGTCCCGATCTTCGTGCGTACCAATAACGTGCTCGCCATACCTTTGCGGCCTTTTTCCAGAAAATCAATCATATTGGTATGGGCACCGATCGTAACGATCAGTTCAGCCTCGTTTTCGTACGCTAACAGCATCGCCACATCTTCGCTCGTACCAGGCGCTGGCAACACATGAAAAGGCAAACCGAGTGCTTTTACGCGAATCGTTCCAGGTGCTGTCCCATCCACAAAAGCATGTACGACGATCTCCGCTCCGCTTTGGAGCGCTCTGTCCGAGACGCTGTCCATATCTCCCACTATCAGGTCTGGACGATACCCTGCTTCCATGAGGGCATCTGCACCGCCATCGACACCAATCAAAACAGGTCGATATTCGCGAATGTAGGAAGACAGCGTCAGTAAATCCTCTCTGTAATGTTTCCCGCGAACGACGGCAACGACGTGTCGCTGTTCCATTTTTGTATGTAATCGCACATGGCAAATTGGTTTCAAAAATAGGTCTTTTTCCTTGCTGGCGTACAAAAGTGTATTGTCAATAAACGATGAGAGCGTGTCATCCAACTTATCGTGCGCTTCATGCCATCGGTTCAAAATAGCTGGAACCGTCACCTGCTGCAGCCTACATACATGGACCCACTTCTCTTCCAATAGGATGTACAGATTTTCTTCACGTATCGTTGCATACTTGCCCTCGACCCATTCCACGAACGAATCCGACACATCTCCATCCAGTACCTCATAGAGTGTGACACCGTTTGTTAAAAGTTGACGAGCTCCTTCAGCCGGGTATTGCCCCGTCATGAATGGTGAAAGGTTGAGGACAACTTTTACCCCTCTTTCCAGCAAGGACTGTGCTGCTATCTCATCAACATCCGGATGATCAATGATGGCGATATGATGGGAGTGGAGACGTTTGCACAACTGCTTCGTCTTCAGATCAGCTGCTACGACAGCCGTGTATGAATGTGCTACAGAACTTTTTCGTTTGCCCACGTTTTCCACCTCCGCCTTTAGTATGCTAAATATTTCCTTCCTACATGCAAAAAAAAGAAGCCGTGCATCAAATGCACAACCTCTTTTTAAGCGAAGCGTTTTCAGTTTCATCTACGCACCCTTGACCAGGTAGTAAATGATCAAACCATCTGCGAACAGGAAAACCATCAAAGATACAAAGCCAAATAAGATTGCAAATGTGTTTTTCGCTTTGATGGAACTCAAACAGCCCCAAGCAATAAAGAATGTGAAGATAAACATCAGGATGTCAAATAAAACTAGTTTCATAAACGACAACTCCTTCACCATGATGACGCAAACCGGAATACAATGGCAATTCCATTATATAGCTTCACGTATTATGAGACAAGCATATCCAAATTTGTGAACAAAAAGTTTCACAATTATTCCCCTTTTATTGTGCCACATGTTGCGTTGCCTATCCATATACTCCAGCAATCTTGCTCATTCCATTTTTCTTGCCCGGCTACGTGATCATGGATGGTGTGAATGAGGTCCTTCAGTTCCGCATCGGTCAATTCATGCAGAATGGAGCGGCCTTTTCTTGAAAGCAAGTCAGCTTCCAATTCAGACCAGCTATCGTATTCACGCCTTGTCTCCCATAGGGTTGTCTTGTTCACCTGTTTAAGCCCCGCGAGTTTCATGGTGTTCTGCACCGCTGTATCATCCGGTCTTCGTCTCTGTTCGATCGTGAGTAAGCGCGGGTACCGGGTAAAAAAATAACCGCGAAAATGAGTTGGCGATGCTGGCATTTTGACATCGTCTATCGTCCTGTCTTGTATGAAGCAAATTCCCCCCGGTGCCAAGAGCCTAATGACTTCCTTAAAAAACTTCTGCAAGTCTTGCTCCGGGAAATGATGGATCAAGGCGCGAGCGAATACAATATCCGCACACTGACTCGGTAAGCCTGTTGCGCGGGCATCGCCCTGTGCAAACGAAATCTTCGGATCGTCAGCGCATTGCTCTCTCGCCGCATCTACCATCACCTGGGAAAAGTCAATCCCTGTGACAGAAGCAGCTCCTAACCTAGACCAAGCCTTGCTGTAAATTCCACCACCACAACCGATGTCTACGACGTTTTTTCCCACAGGATTGACGAGTGACAGGATCGTCTGACTCCACGAATCGTCAGCGGTTCTTCCCGTATAGCTCAACTGGTTTTTCTCTGCATGAAAATCAATGGTCATTCCTATTTCGCCTCCATGAACTCCAGTCGGTTTCCAAATGGGTCCTCTGTGAAAAAGCGGATAAGGTGAGGAATTTCTTCGTCAATCCGAAACGATACCCCATTTGCTTGCAGATGCTCCATCAACGAACCAATGTTTTGCACAAGGAACGCCGGATGTGCTTTTTTCGCGGGAATGAATCCTTCCTCTACGCCAATATGAATCATTTGAGCGCCACATTGAAACCATACACCACCTCGTACGAGAAGCTTCTCTGGCTTTGGAACCTCCGGCATTCCCAAAAGCTCACCGAAAAACTTGCGGGCTACGTCCTCCGTTCCTCCTGGTGCTGCTAATTGTACATGATCGAGCCCAATCCATTCATGCTTTGTTGTCATCGTCTTCATTTCCTCCTCTTTTTTTACACAGAACCATCCATTCGTCAATCTGATGGGTCATTACTTTGCCTTCCTTTGTGGTAAGCCCGAGATATTCCTTTTGTTCGTCTGTAGCGTTTAGCAGCAGTTTTTCGACGTCCGCCTCCTGCTCAACTGATTCGGAAGTACGCTGAACCCATGGTAAAAACTCAAACCTTTTTTTGCGTTCCTGCTGCTTTTGTGGATTCAAGCCGTTCGCTTCAAACAAAGCGCGCCATTCACTTACAGAAAGACAGCGAACATGACTGGGATCGCGTGTTTTCTCTACTTCATTTATGAATGCCGAGAGTGACGACTCCTCAGGCGAAACATTGTCGATGAAGAGAAACAACCCACCAGGGGACAGCACGCGACTCACCTCACGAACAAAAGCCGCCGGATCTGGAAAATGATGAGCTGCGATTCGGCATGTGACGATCTCAAATGATTCATCGAGAAAAGGAAGAGATTCTGCATCAGCCTGAACATACATCACATTATGAACAAGTGCTGTATCATTGGCCGCAGCCGCCGCCATGAGCATCGGGCGAGTCAAATCCGTGGCGACGACCAAGCTCACATGTGGAGCCAATGTCCTCGCTACGTGCCCACCTCCTGTGGCTATATCCAGTGCCCGCCACTTCTCTGCTGGCTGCATCCACTCCACCATCAGTTCCAGGTCGCTACCCTTTGCATGCGTCTTGCTTTGCACGTATTGCTCGGCATTTTTTCCAAATTGCGCTTGTACAGCTTGTTTGATCTCCTCATTCTTCATCGGGAACACCTCCTGCCTACATCATATTCCAATGTTTGTCATCTTTGTTATAGAATACAGATAACTAGTTATCAAGAATTTGAATAGGAGGCAACTCACAATGGATCGAGAAAGTCTTGAGGTATTTTTGACGATTGCTCGTCATGGATCGATTAATCGCGCTGCACAGGCATTATTTTTGGCGCAATCAACATTGACGCACCGATTGAAGCAGTTAGAGCGCCAGGTTGGAAGTGCGCTTTTTGTTCGTACTGCCTCAGGAGTGAGTCTTACAGGCGAAGGACGTCGGTTACTACCAGTGGCTACAAATATCGTGGAGCAAATGCGCTCCTTTATCCAAGAGAAAGAACAGCGCCAATCGATGAACATCGTCGCAGGAAAAGCTTTTGTCGCCTATGAACTGCCGAGGCTGATCGGGGAGTACCGGATTGCTCATCCGGGCTTTACCTGCTACGTCCGCTCTACGTTGTACGAGGAATCCCTCAGCGCTCTGCTAACCGGAACGGCCGATATTGCCTTTCTCGGGAGTGAAATGTATCACCCACATATCCATCAAGAATTCCTTCCCAGCGATCGCCTCCTGCTCGTCATGGCACCAAGTCATCCTTGGGCAAACGGGTTTCCTGGTTTTCAGGCATGGGGAACCGAGGAAATGATTGTGTTCGGGAATCACACTGCTCCTTATCGCCAACGGATTGACCGCTATCTGGCGCAGCAGGGAGTTTTTCCGAATATTATTATGGAATTGGACAGTTTCAATGCTGTTAAAAAAATGGTCGAACGTCAGCTAGGGATCACGATCCTTCCGGAAAGAACCATACAACAAGAGCTAGCGACCGGAAGATTGGTCGCCTACGATATCGCAAACGGCGAATTAGTACGCCCCACGCTCATCGCCTACCTGCATCCAAAAAAAGAGGACGATGCTTTCCAGCAATTCGTCCAATGGATCAAGGAACATTATTAACAAGAGTTTACTGTAGGGTTAGTACCGTAAGCTCCGGGCGGCAAAATAAACGAACAGGCAAGATCGTCGTACCCAATCCTCTGTTGGTGTACACAGCCATGCCACCTACCTGATACAGTCCTTGTACATATTTACGCCCGTATTGCGGCGCCAAGAGATGACCAATGAAGGGCAAGCGCACTTGTCCGCCATGGCTGTGGCCGGACAGTTGGAGATGCACGGGATGCTCTGACGCAATATCAGCAAAATCAGGCTCGTGCACCAACAAGATCACGCTGCCCTCCGGCGGGATATTTTCCAACGCCCGCGGAAGATCAGGTACGCCATAGAAAACATCATCGACCCCCGCCATGTATAACTGCTGGCCATCTTTGTGCACGACAACGTGCCGATTATCCAACACATCGAATCCAGAAGCGACTAAGCCATCTCGAACTTTTTGTTGTTCACCAGCTCGATAATCGTGGTTGCCTAAAACGGCGAATTTGCCTAATGGGGCTAGGAGCTGATTGAAAAGGGGAACGGCGGCGAATAGAGGCCGCGTCACTTCATCTACGATATCCCCAGTGAAACAAATCAAATCCGGTTTTTCGCTCTGAATCAAGGCAATAACCGACTCTAACTCTTTCGGTTCAAAATAATGGCCGAGATGGACATCACTGAATTGAATGAGCTTTGTCCCTTTAAAGCTTTCTGGCAATCCCGGTATCGTGATGGACAATCGCACGATATCAAGTGCTTTCCGTTCCCATACATGACCGTACACGCCAGTCGCTACACCGAGACCAATCAATCCACCTACCCATTTCGTGACTTTGTGGAGAAATGATTTTCTTGAAATGGGGGCAAGGTTAGGATCATTCACTGTCTTTCATTCGCTCATACCCATTCACGACAACGTCCAATCTTCCCGTCACCGGGTCAATGAGTAAGCCATGCACCTCCACATTAGGTGGGAGGAGTGGGTGATTTTTAATCGTTTCTACGCTATTTTTCACACTTTCTTCTACACGATCGAATCCGTGCAACCATTTATGTAAGTTAATCCCTGCATGTTGAAGCGTGGAAAACGTTTGAGCCGAGACTCCTCGCTCCAGCATCTTCTCCATCGTGCGTTTGCTGTCTATCGCACTCATCCCGCAGTCATAATGCCCGACGACCATCACTTCTTCGGCATTCAATTCGTAGATCGCAATCAGAATACTACGCATGATACTCCCAAAAGGATGGGACACGATTGCCCCGGCGCTTTTTACGTGCTTGATATCTCCATTGCGCATGTTCATGGCTTTCGGCAGCAGTTCAACCAAACGGGTATCCATACAAGATAGCACGACCAATCGTTTATCAGGAAACTTGGTGGTTTGGTACTTTTCATATTCTTGGTTCGCCACAAATTCACGGTTAAATGCGAGAATTTCATCTAAATTACGCACTTTCACAGCACCTGCCTCGCTCTTTGTAGTATGTATTTGTATCGTATGCTTTTCTATTTTACATAGGAGAATCAAAATCTCGCAAGTGACTGTGGCAGTTTCTTATCAAGTGGTTCATTTTTTCAGGATGTAATGTTGCTCGTCTAAACGAAATTTTTCTGGTGAAAAGAGGTTCTCAATCGTCGAGTAAATTGGTTCTCTTTTCGTGAATTTCTCACCTATCCATAGACCATACAGTTCAACCTGCGTCTTGTCGTGATCAAGTAGCTCCTCGCACCAAGCACGTAGATGCATCATTCTGGTCATGCTTTTTTGATAGTCCTCTACGTATCTTTGATAATGACGAGGTCTCTCCTCTTCTGGGTACATCCCTAGTTTTACTTTATCAGGATGCTTGGAAATGCTAAACCTGCAAGCGCAACCCTCTTCAGTTGTCACCAGCCACGCCTGTTTTTGCGGAAAATACTTGAATAAATCAGGGCTTTTTTCCCGTGACAGTTTGCCTGTCAAAACATAAGGAGAGACTATCGGATTAGGCTCAATTCCTGGTGTTTCTCTTATCATGACGAATAATTCTAGGCACATGGATTCAGTTCCTCCGGAAAGAGTACTTTTTTAGTTATAGTAAAAATACCCCAAATTTGGTAAAATGATTAAAAACAGAATTAGGAGAGTTGCAGATTGAAATTTAGACTAGCCTTCATACTTGCTCTAGCACTAATCCTTCCAGCCTGTAGTGAAACGGCAAGCACACCAGAAGTGCCGCTACCTGCATATGTATTAGCCATTGACCGGTTTGACGAAAGCACCGGAATGTGGATGGTTGCTTTAGCGACAGAATCAAATGATGAAAAGGAATTGCGCGCTTTAGTGGAAAATACTCGGACCTTAGCGAAAGACAAGAAAGAGGAGATTAACTCCGTTTCTGTGACCATTATCAAACCAGATGGAAGGATTCCTTCCACTATTACGGCATTTGGGAGAATTGCCTTGACGAGTAAAGGCATGGAACAAACCGGATTAAGTAGTACTTCCGAAATGGTATTTGAATATAGAAACGCACCCGCTGCAAGCCCCGAACAAACACCTACTACACCAACTAAAGAAACAGCTAAGTGACCTCTGTAATTCTATCTAGTAAAATGGTATATTGATGATTAAAGTCAGGGTTAAAATACCTTGGCTTATTTCTTGTACCGACAAAACAGCCAATTCATCAGGTTAAAACTTGGAAAAGCTTTTCTAATTGTTCCTTATTTGCGAATGACTCATCAATCGATAAAAAGGATAATAGGGTAATTGGTTTTTGGGCTTTATCTGCCGCAAACATTTTGTGATGACCATCCAATATAAAATGACTATAAACCCATATCTCATCAAAATGATTCAACGGATATTTTATATCTAGGAAAGAAATGCTCAACGCTGTAGGGGTTTCTTTTACATTCACCCTGTCTTTGTAATCATTAATTGCTATAGGATTTAATGATTCACTGGATTGAATGGGTACTATATATTCTTCAATTTTCCTCATACTGCTAATATTCCTTAGCCCAGCCTTATAGTACTCAGTCCCATGTGCCTCTCTTTTCAGCCTAGGATACACCTTCAGCAAAGTTGCAATGTAATGACCATTGGGAATGAGACAGGATAAATCAGACAGGAACTCTTGGTCTAGTGAATTTATCCCTTGATTTAATCTGTTGGATATTTTTGTTGCGCTTTTCATATCCATTCCTGAAGCGCTGGCATAAAAAAGACAGGTTTCACAATCTATACCTGTATTGGCGATCTCTTTTCCCTCAATGGTTAGAAACCTTTGACGATAACCAGCCTGCTTATACGCAATTGGTGATGTAGAAGAACGAATATGAATTTCTTTATAGGACAATAGTTTGCTCATTTTTCATTATCTCCAAGATCATTTTAACTTTTATATTTAGAGGGGTTTTCAACATAACTCTCGATAACATAACCACAATTCGTACAGATTCTATGAATGATGGCAGAACCAAGAGGGATAATCTTGCCTAAAGGAAACACTGCCGCATCTCCAGCTTGCCTCCCTTTTCCAATCTCATTACCTCCACATTTCGGGCATTGTTCTATTTGATTTTCCATTTTATACCTCGCTATTCTTTTGATATTTCATTAATCTTTTAAATGTTCATTCCACAATGCTTTGTCATAGTAATCAACACAAAGACCTTGATTGTTTCGCGTAAATAGATCTAAATGATAGTGATCATGACCGAAACTCCTAAGAAACGAACCTGCACCCGTTCTTGAAAGTGGCTCAAAAGAACCAGAAGCGTATTCAAATACTATTTTGCTCCCTATTATAAAAAGAGTGTTATAATCTCGCTTCATCAATATCTTATCTTTATTTTCCTTATAATGGAACATTAAATAATCATCATAGTCTAAATCAGAAAATATTCTTGGATTCACTTCAAAACTTCTAACTCTTCCCTTTTGCTGATGTGCTTTCTGTCTTAGCTCTTTCCACTGATGCGTATTAAGGTGTAGGGAATGATGAAGGAAAACAAGTTCATTATTCTTTTTCGTATGTGAAAATCTATGCAAGTGTATAGGTAAGTCTTTTTCCGAATTTGTTACATGAATGATCTTATCTCTGTGATTTGAACCTATAAGAAGAACACAAGCTAAATACTGCAACGATTGTTGATTACCAAAAATCATAAACATGTCCTTCTCAAATTCACATGCGAATATATCTTTCGTACGAAATACAGGAGTTAGAACAATGTACTTTTTATTCTGTAACCAGATTTCTTTTTGAAGGAATTGGATTTTCAAAACAGCCTCCAATAGATTTGTTTTTTCGCAAATGGCTATCTCGTTACAAAATGCTCCATTTTTTTCACGCGATGATTATCTGTCAGCAAGAGAAGTCGAAGGGAACAAAGATGACTGCTATCCGAATCGTAATAATCTCATTGAATGTCAGACGACCTTGAGAAATTAAACCTGCCTGAACAAAGAACCAATTTTGAATTTCAAAAATTAAACAGTAATAAAGCACTTATTATTGGACTTTTGATTCTCTGTTCGATTCTAATCACATTCTATTATATAGGCAGTAGTATTATTGATCATCGCATGATAGGCTCATTTGGTATTAGCGGATTTATTATATCTGCAATTTCATTGCTTCTCATGATAAAAAAGGATTAGAGGATTCCTTATTAGGTGCCATACGCTGCACCTTTTTCTTTTGAATAAAAAAGACCTGTGACCATTAGCCACAAGTCCCTAGTGTAATCCATTATTCTTCTGTAGCTGCTGTTTCATCATTTGAAGAACTCAATTGGATTTCTTTCTGTAACATTGCTAAAAATTTATGGCCTGACTTTGAAGTATGTATTTTATCATATTTTCCTCCTGTTGCCTTAACCTTTTCCATTAGCCCATATTGCATGTATTTTGGTACTACATAAGCAAAAATATACTTGCTTTGTGCATGTGCACTTGTATTGTTGGTTACACCATTTGCCAATCTTGAAGAATGTTTTATAAAAAAATCCAATAAACTGAGCGTTGATTCTATTGTAAATACATTCTGAGGTAAAGTTACTGTTTCAAGTTTAAGTAGAGCTTTCAATTCCTTATAAGTTAAGCCATTAAACTCTGTTTTATCTTTTTGCTTTTCAGCTAACTTGCCGTTTGCCTCCTTTAACTTTTGATTCTCCTTAAATAGTTCCAAGTTTTCTTTTTGTAGCTTAATGATTTCCTCATTCAAGCCACTCACTTCAGGCATTTCTTTTCCAGATATCCAACCATGCAGTTTGTATCTTAATTCTATTTCCCTCAAAGACTCATAGATGGCAATCTTAATGTCCTTCGTATCATCAAAGAAACTACTCATTCTACTAGTAGCCTGCACTTTAAATTTCTTGTATTTATCAGGATTGTCCACTTCTATTGCTTCTGATGACATTTCTTTTAACTTTTCATCCAAAGCAGATTTATTCATTACAACGGCAAAGACTGGGATGCCTTTATCAACAGCATACTCATATTCTAGATGAGTATAGCTCTTACCACTCTTTTTCTCAATTGATCCATAACGACCACCAAGAATTAGCATATACACATCAGACTCATCAATCCAACGCTTGATTACGTCTAGCTGAGAGTCATTGCCAGCTTTGAATAGCTCCATACCTGCTGGAATATGCCCAGCACTTAAAATAGCTTCAACTGCTGCTTGGCGCTCGTCCTGCAAGTCCTTGAAAGTTGATGAAATAAACACTTGTAACTTCTTATTCATGCCATACGCCCCTATAATCCATTTCCAAATATTGTACCATAATTGGGGCATAAGAATCAGATTTAACAAGACTAAAAAAGCATTTCATACCTGTGACACCTAAAGTAAATCTTTATTACTCTTTCATGTAAATCCTTATAGTTAATTAAGTGAATCAAGTATGAAAATAGATGTTACAAATAAAAAACCACTATACTTGGATAGTGGCAGTTAAAATTGTATTACTTACGAATCTTATTAAGTCCCATTTGAAGGTATTTTTTGAATCATCAAAATCATAACGATACAGGTAAATAGTTGTTACTTCCAGTTGATCCATGACCTCTTGTTTCACGATATGTTTGTCTTGTATCTCCAGCTCAACTTGCTCATATGATTGTTGAGGTTTGATCGAGATGACCTGTTCGCTATCCCTCAATACAACTGATTACGCTTTCTTTGGCTCACTAGCAACGAAATAAATAACATTCAATGTGTTTGTATCAGGTCTGACCGAAACGCTCACACCTTTCAACTTGATGTACAATCCGTTTTATCTTTTCGCAGTACACGCTCATGAAATCGTCGAGTAATCTAGACACAGACTTTACTGCCTATCATGGCATTCACTTGGGATTAATGACGTAGGAGATTCATAGTGTTAAGCCTCCTTATATTGAAAATGACAATAGGAAAGTAGCAGAAATAAGTGGAGATTTCCGTTAGTGAGTGGTATTATTAGAGTATAGGTACGCTTAAAGCGTATAACTGATTATCACTATATCAGTACGCCTAAAGCGTGCTGTCAATAGGAGAATTTAAAAATGCTTGATAAAAAAGTTTTTGGTGAAAGAGTAAAGGGAGTAAGATTGTCATCAGGACTTAATCAACAGGAATTTGGAGAGAGGTTAGGAATTACAAAGCAGACTGTGAGCGGCATAGAAACAGGGTATAGAGCTACTTCCTTAGAGATTCTTTTTGAGATTTGCCAACAGTTCAAAGTCTCATCAGATGAATTGCTTGGCCTTAATGAAAATGACCGCTCATAGGCGGTCACTTTTCATTTTTACGGTGTGATGAGGATCAAATATTACCTTTTCAAATAACCATCAAAGGGGTCAGAGTTTACTTTACTCTGACCCCTTGATCGTACAATACTTTCAAGGCTTCTGCTATTATTCTTGGATTAGGCTTGTTCTTTTCTATAATAATAATATTTTTATATAACAGTGCTTGTTTTTGTGTAACTTTTTGATTGAGATCGATTCCTCCCATTATTTCTTTTTCATTCATATGAACACATCCCCATCAATAATTATTTCATCCATCATATTTCCCTCCCTAAAGTGAATAACCATGTTAATCATTATTTCCGAGTGCCAAGGTTAACATATCAGATAAATAATAACTAAAAGCGGAGAAAGTTTTGGTAAATCATTATCGTAAATTAAAAAACCTCCCGTAAATACGAGTGGAGAACAACAAGGTACTATTCATTATCGACATGCTATCGCTTTATATACCCCTAGACAAGAACATATATTCTTGTCCATTATGAAACGTACGATCTTTTTATGCAAGCAAAAAAGACTTCGCTCTTTTTGGCAAAGTCTTCTGATCGATTGTTCATTTTATAATGTTCATCTCACAAACTCGTCTTCTTTATCAAACCATGACCTCATTCTAAATTTGATACTTTTTTTCTTGAAGTAGCATACTCTACATTCGACATCCCAATCACCAGTTCGTGTAACCTCAAGCTTGCCTAAATTAGCAGTTTTATAAATACAAAGTCTGTGTTGACCATCTGTAATGCCCCAATGTCCACATGCAAACCTGCATATCCGAATTTCCGATGTGTTGCCGAACTGAAGTAAACTATCTTTTAGTTCTACACACTTTCTTACTGAACCATCATCGTAGTACCACTTATCGTGTCCCTCCCTAAGCAATTCTTTTTGATACTCTTCCTCAGATAGTAACAATGAGCATTTTCCTGTACGTTTACGGTAGCAATCGTACTTGCTTAAGCAATATGAAAAATTCATCTCAGCAGGTATCACTTTCACAGTTCTATCCAAGAAAGCCCTCTCCTCATAAAACTAAATCTTTGATTTAAATATCTTGACTTTCCCCGTCAGTCTTGATCAGTTTGCGTATTCGCTTTTCCATTTTGTCCTTATTTATATTGACTTTTGGTGTATGACCATTAGATTTGCATAGTTGAATATAGTAGTCCATTCTGTCTTTGGCTGGTCTATTATCTAAAAATTTTACGATGTGGATTTTTAATTTCTCCAACAAATCCATCTGTCGTTAAAGCATCTTTGATTTCACCAATATAATCCTTGCTATATTCCAATCTCTCGTATAAGTAAAGAACTCGTACTAAAATCTTTCGCACTTCGTTGTTCGTATACGCACCTTCTATGTGGCCCAATTCTTCTCTTGTGACATATCTATATATTGAAGAAGGCCTGATCTTGCTTTTACTGTTAATTTAGATACTACACTAAAAACAGTTATTATCACAATTCCCTAATCAATATAGTGCAAGAAATACACATACGCTGCGTATCTTTTGCTTTTGCAGTTCCATTTGAAAAATTTAGATTTAGGTCTATACAATGCTACTGGAAGCCATGTAGCTTGATTGATTTCTATTTTTACTCTTTTCTTTTTTGCTAGCTTGGTTAATGTATCTGCTTCAATATGATCAGTTACGAAGAAGATATTTTTATTAATGTCTTTTGCTAGTTAAACCACTGCGAATACAGTTTTGAGATCTCCAGTGCTTCCCAAATGAAGTTCAATATTATTTGTACATAGATTATAAATACTATTTTTATCAGGAAGCTTGTGTATATTTTTACTATAGATGTGAATTAGAATATAGATCAATAACAGACAAGGGAATAGACTGATTCCTACACTATATATTATTCATCAATTCAAATAGTTTTAAAGTCATTAGTCCAAGTGGGAGAATTACGAAGTTGGATAAAAGTATTAGTAACCATAGTATCACCAAATAATATAATAACACCAACCGATCGGAAAGCTGTTTCACTTATTAACTACCCCTAATTCAATCAAAGTCATATTTCATATAGTCACACCAGCTCGAAACGAGAAGAGTTTAACGTAAATTCCTCCCCCTTCTGCGAAATTACTTTAAAACAGCAGCCATCTTGCCATAAAACGTCAACAATTTCTCCAACTTCTAGTTGAGTTGACAGATCACCATAAGAAGAACTCCATCCTTTATTGTCTTTCACTAACGCCTTCGCCATTTCTATCCTCTCCATAATCAATCTCACATTTTATAATAAAATCGCATCAATTTTCACAATTTCATTGATACCTTTGAGTCCTAGGCCAATTTGAATGTACTGCTTATCAGCATACTTCTTTATATAATGGACTTCTCGAATCCAACCATCAAACTGTTCCATTATATCCCTTATATTTATTTGACACATCCTCTCAAATTCTAATCTATTTTCAGCACTCTTAAACATATAAGTCAATCCATATGTGGTTCCCTCGTAAATTACATACTTGTCTTTTTCAGTATTTAGCAGCCTAACTAATTGTTGCTTAAAGCAATCAAATCCTTTTACAATTTTTATATCCCCATCCTCAAATTCAATATCTCTTGATCCTTCAAGATCAAAATGAAAATCAGTTGGATATTCATCAATTTTTTTAATCGACACACTTTCACTTACAAAGGGTTTACTAGGAATCCATTCAAATTCCCAAAGTCCTTTTTCTTCTGCGTCCTCCACAATTTGAATTTCTGCTTTCTTTAGCTCATGTCCCAATGTATTGAGTAATTGGCTAACATTTTGCTGTAACTCTTCTGGTGACTTGAATTCACCCATTAGACCTTGCCCATAACAAACTTTCTTAAAATCACGCAGTTTTTGATATTGTATTAAATCTAGTTCTTCAGGATTTACTTGTTGTTTTGAGAAATAAATCATAACCTTTTTACCGCTTGCAATGAACCTTTCAATCTCTTCAATAGTTCCAGATTCTGCAACTTCCTGTAGGAGAGCCTATCCGAGTCCAAAACACCCCCAAGAGCAAATCTGATTTATCCACGATCTGTTGATTGATTATTTCTTGAGGCCTATCTCCCATTGTTGGAACAGTGTTGGTTTCCCACATAGTCGGAAGAAAAATAATATTAAAAATATCCGCGTTTTGCGTATTCCATGTATTTATTGCATCGCGTATCACTTTTCTCTCTTTATGTAGGTCAGATGGTGAGGCTATCAATATTCGATAGAAAGGGGCTTGCTTTGCCATGTCTACCTCCAGCATTGTGTAATGAAACCCTCATTTTATTCTTTTAACACGCTAAGCATTGGATCAATTAATAGGCGAAATTCGTTTATTGAAATTCCAAAACCATATCGCTTTAAAATATCATTTAATTCATTGTCAAATATTTCGGTCTTGATCAAAGCCAAATCTATCAGAAGCTCATCTACCACTTCTTGATCTTCCATTGATCGATAAAAGCTACTGTATTTTTCAAGTATACCTTGAGTTGGCTTTTCATTATTATTGCAGTAATACATTGCCATAAAGTGCTCAAAAGTAATAATCTCTTTTTTATCCATCACTTTCATTCTTTCCCGTTCAAATTAACATTTTATTTGAAGTCCACTTTGATCACATCGACAATACTATCAGGCAAAATGACTCTGCCTTTAGCATCAAAACTGGCATTGTTAGCACCGTTAAGTGCTTCATTGAAGTACTTCTTGTAAAGATAATATAGTGCCGATTTCAAGTACGCTATATCTGACTCATGACTGATGAACTTGATTACATACGATGAAGTACTATTAAGGAATAATTCCCTTAGATTTCGACCATGAACATCTTCAAATGTATTACAGATATCTGCAACGACCTCAGGAATTTCTAGGTAGTCATGATTTTTTAAGTCATTAGAGCAGCAATAGGCAATTTCATGGACAAGCATAGCATAAGGCCCCCAATGAAATTCATCAGTGGTTTTGAGATTGTATAAGAATGAGCCATTGCCAGCATGTTTGGTTATAATATCATTCTTAAAATTCAGCCATTCCCTTTCGCTAAAGTCTACCTCAATTAAGGAATACAAAAAACTCCATATTTCCTCTAGAATTAATCCTAACGGTTTTATACCCTCTTTGAAAGTTTCACTTGAACGTGTTCGTGAAAGATGAAACCAGTAAACGGCGTCATAAACAAGTTCGGGATTATGTTGTTTCTGGAATAATTCAAAAAGCACTTCATCTCCTGACTTAGAACAATGAGGATGATCTATATAGTACAACTCCAAGTTTCCCACTTTTTCGAAAAAATCTTTGATTTTCGATTTACTTACTGCTGTAATTTGTTCAACAGACTCATATGTAGATTTAACATTATGGCAGTCTAGAATCTTCAAAATTCCATATCCCCTTCCCACCAATCCCAATTTTACCGTTTTATATTAAAAGACTCTTTCCATCTCGTTAATTCATCAAAAAAGTAACTTGCCAAGTCTATTGAAATATCATTTACCTTTTTGTATTTCTCTAACATAGTAAAAATCCTATATACTTCAACTACTTCCTCAATATTCGGATCATCATATCTCACAAGATCATACTTATTTTCATTGTAAATAGTAAAATCAAACTCAAAATTAATCATGTGGTCGTTTTTCAATTTTCCTATTGACCACTCTTGAAGTGCAGTTAAAAAAGTGGGATTTAATTCTTCAATATTTGTTTTGATTTCCTCATAAATAAACAAATGAATTATTTTTATTGTATCCTTTCTTTGTTTTTCTTCTAATTGTTGCTGCTTCATCTTTTCTTCGTCTCTGTTTCTCTTCTCATCCTTTAACTGTTCCAAAGCAATCTCTGTCTGCTTTCTTGCAATCAACAGAGCCACGAACGCTCCAACTATACCCCCTGCATAATTACCAAAAAAGCCAATCCAAACACTATCCACCTGTATCGCTAATGGGTTGGGAATTGCAACCAAAACATTAATAATTATGGGTACCAAGAGGACTACAACCCAATACTTTAGTTTAATGCCTAACATCATTACCCTCCGATAAAAACGATATTTATTAAGTTATTTCTTCTCTTTTGTCTTTCGCTCCAGTTCGCATTTTTCACAATGAATATGAGAAAAAATGAAGTACTTGCACCACCATCTATCTGCTTTCATTTTCCACCTTCCTTTCTCATAAAATCGCTGTTTTATGATGTTTTATAAATCCAAATACCATGAGGATTTATGAACGTATCGATAATGAAATAAACTACAAACAGAAAAATTAGAATATGAATGACACTGACCCAAGTGGTTATTGTACTCTGTCCTTTGACCTTAGTACGATGTAGAACAATGAAAGTAGTTGCAGCCAACACGACTGAGACGATTGGGATTACTAAAGTACTTAACAATATTACAGATCCAAAGGGTTTAATTAGGTAGCAATATAATAACAACGCATAGTAATTAACAATTGAAACTAGTGAGACTAAAAGCCTCATAACTAGAGGACTGAATTTCCTTACTATTTGATATCCCACTCTTTCAATCAAATTTACCTTTTCATTTGGTATAACTACTCATTAACAATCTCAAGTTGCACATTTTCTTGTGAACATACTTCTTTTATTCGCTCAAGCCATGTCACATGACAGCGTACTGGCTCATTAGCTTTAATAGCGGTCTCTGACAAATCTAATGTGCCTTCAAATATTTTGTCTGTGATAGACTTGGGACAATTAACAAACTCATAGACACCTGTTCCAAGCTTCTTAATTATGACTTTCGCTACACATCACGTCCCAATCAAATCTTGTTTTTAATCGGATTAAGTTTTCCAGCTTGAAAAATACTCTTTTGTCTTCTTCTTTCTTCTATTGTGTGGAAACATTAGTTGTTCTCTTGTAAACACACCAACACCAATAATTGAAATGAACTCAATACTATAAACACTATCTTCTCGAAAGAAAATGTATCCCCACTGCTTGAAATATTGTGACTCTGGATCTTTTACTTCAGCGAGTCTCCCAATTAAATCAGCACGTTTCTTTTGTTCTTCTGCCTTTTCAATAACTCGCTTCCTAATTGCTTCATAATCCTTTTTAGGCTTTTCTGGCTCTGGCTCAAATGGCAGGAGGCTTAAACTTGACTCTTTTATATTTGTTGCGTATTTCCTACCATTTTTCTCATAAGAAATAGTATATGTAAACTCCGAGTACTTACTGTATTGTTTATCAATGGTTGCCTCAAGACCGCCTTTAGTGAACACCTTCTGACCTTCTGTAAATAATGGTTCACTTTTTTCAATTGGCCTTGTGCTAGGCTCTAACCCATCCCAATCCCAACTAATTGGCAATGAAATCATCCTCTCTCCGATCAGATGTCAGTTGCATGTTGATCAAATCACCGTTTTATCTTGAAATCACATCTAGTACTCTTTGATGATAGTCTGGCTTCTCCTCTAAAGCATCAAAAATGACATGTTCGTCATAAAATTGGCTCATTTTCCTATAGTCGTAACCTACATTGTCTGTCCATGAAACTAAGAAAATCTTGTTAATGTCTCTCCTTGTGTATAAATCCTCCATTACCTTTTCAAAGCTGCTGCCCTTTATAGTTGAATCAAACGGATACAATATTGCGTAATCATACTTCCTTTTTGTTGTCTTCCAAGAACTTGGATTTATTGAGTCGATGAACAATTGATGATTACCAAACTTATAAGCTGTCCCAGTTTTGAATTGTTTATTTGTATTAAAAATAGCATCTAGATTTTTCATTGAATTCGCCCTGAATAAGACTGTAGATGGCTTCTCCACATTTGTTTTTATAGCCTTTAGAATCAGTGGATGTTTTTCATACTGATGAGTACCTGTTAACAGTAATGCCTTCTTACTGGATGCTAAGAAATCTACAATTTTCTCATAAGCATTAGAACGATTATTCATTTTAACCTCCTCATAACAATCATCTTTTATTGCGAAATCCCCGCTTCCAATTATACCAAATATTTCTTTATCATTCGACATTGCTCTGAGACTGTCTGTGGGCGTTTATAGGCCGTGTTGTGAGCTTAGTTGTAGTTTTTTTATGTCTAAGGACTTAAGCGTTAATATGGGCATTGTGGAGGATTTCAACCAATACAAAAGGACACTCGCCTTGTTGGGCTAATGTCCTTTTGTATTGGTTCAATAATCACTAATCATCTAAATGAGCAAGTGGACTGTGCTTTTGATACTTCTTCCCGATTTCTTCATCTGAAAAATCTAGGTAACATTTCTGTGTTACCTCAACTGAAGAGTGACCAAGTATCCTACTTAAGCTTACCCAGTCTCCTCCATTAAGAAGATAGTATTTAGCAAAGTTATTTCTTAATAGATGAGGATGCACATGAAAACCAATGCGTTGGCTCGTTTGGCGTAAGGCATACTCAAAATTTCTGATCTCTAACCTTGTACCTCTGCTGGTTGGGAAAATGTAAACCGAATCAACATATCGGTCTTTATATTGCAACTATCTTTTTAACTCATTCCCCATTGATGGTGAAAAATACACATAGCGTTCCTTCTTATTCTTTGGATTGGTAACGAGTATTGAGCGATATGGAATATTTAAGTGCTCTGGAAGTATGGCTAAACATTCACCACCCCTCATTCCTGTGTCATATAGCAACTTAGTTATCGTCGCGTTACGGTATTCGTGGAAACGGGTGGTATCAAACGCCTTAAACAGTTTCTTGAGTTCGTCGGGTGTTAGAGTTTGTTTAATTTTTCTATCTGCTTTTATTCGTTCAATAGTTTCCATTGGATTCTTATTTATCTCGCGTTCTACCGTGTGGAGATAATTAAAGAACACCTTTATGTTACGAACATAATTAGCAATTGTGGTTGTAGATACGGGCTTCTGATAATCTGTCCGATTATCAGGATAGTTGATTTGCTTTGTGGATTCCCTAACAGCTACCGTATACTTGCCGCGTTCCCGAATGAATTTAATATAGTGTCTGATATGACCTGATTGAATTCGTCCTACCTCATCTATCCCGTGTTCTTGCTGCATATATTGTGCAAACAATTTTAAAGTCTGCTCGTAACTCCCCATGGTCTTTTTTGCTAAATTCTTTGAAGAGCAGTACAGCATAAAACTGTCAATTTGGAAATCCAGTCCTGTCATAAAAACACCCCGTTCATGGTTTTTTGAACCAATAAACAGGGAAAATTAGTTGGTCATACTCTCGGTAACTAATCGCCTCTAAAAAGAAGTTTATAGCAAAAACCGAGAGTATCCGATATTAATCCATGTGCCCAAACCCCTTGCTACGACTACACCCTAGCTAATCTTCGCCTCAATCCGCAGCTTGTCCGCCACCATGGCAATGAACTCACTGTTGGTCGGCTTCGCCTTGGTGTTGGAAATCGTATAACCAAACAAGCTGGAAATGGAGTCCAAATTACCACGGGACCACGCTACTTCTATCGCATGGCGGATCGCACGTTCTACGCGACTAGCGGTTGTATTGAATTTTTTGGCAATGTCCGGGTACAGGACTTTGGTAATCGAACCGAGCAGCTCGACATCGTTGTATACCATTGTAATCGCTTCCCGCAAATACAAATAACCTTTGATATGAGCAGGAACTCCAATCTCATGAATGTTGCTGGTGATGCTCGCGTCCAAATTTCGTCCGCGGATTTGCAGGGTAGCTTGTGGTTTCACAGAAGAAACAAAAGAAGAGGCAGGTTTGGTTGTAATGATTTGACGGATGCGCTGTGCCAGCACCTCCATATCAAACGGTTTCAAAATGTAGTATGCTGCTCCCAGCTCTACTGCTTTCTTCGTAATTTCTTCCTGCCCGAAAGCAGTCAACATGATAATTTTAGGTTGAGGACTTAAGCGCATGGCCTGAATTTGCTCCAAAACAGCCAAGCCATCCAGATGTGGCATGATGATATCCAAAATTAATACATCGGGTACACGTTCCTGCAGCAGTCGAACTACCTCATTGCCGTTGTAAGCAACACCTACAACATTCATGTCATACTGGCTACTGATGTACTCTTCCAACAGATTTACAAATTCACGGTTATCATCTGCCAACAACACTTCAATCTTGCTCAAGGTCGTTCCTCCTAACAATGGACGGTCTTTTGGAAAGAAGGTGGCGTTCTAGGGGTAACAAATCTAAAAGGATTAGTCCATACCATCTTTTCTCTACAAAAATTATTCGACAAAGCAAATTCCATTCCTGCCAATGACGAAAGATTGAATGATTTAACTGATATTTCGACAAAGAATCCATTCATTTCCAAGCGATTCGTCAAAGGACTGCAAAAATCGAAAAAGCCGCCTCGCTTCGTTCGCGTGACGGCACTTCATTCAGGCAGCTTTGGTTGTATGGGTTCGAGACTCGGCAGTACCTCGCACATTCACACCAGCATCCTGAAGCATCCACTCAATGTAGCAGCCGTATCCCGAAGTAGGATCATTGACAAACACGTGCGTGACGGCACCGACGATCTTGCCTTTTTGAATGATGGGACTGCCGCTCATCCCCTGTACGATGCCACCTGTCTTTTCCAAAAGGCGTTTGTCCGTGACTTTAATAATCATCCCTTTGGTTGCAGGAAAATGCTGCTTGACCACGTTTGCGATCTCAATATCGAACTCTTCGACCTTTTGGCCTTCCACGACAGTAAGAATTTTGGCTGGCCCTTCCTCTACCTGCTCAGCAAGAGCGATTGGTAACGGCTCCTGGTAATAGCTGCGTTTGGGCTCGTCCTTCATTTTGCCGAAAATGCCAAAAGGGGTGTTTTTGGTTATATTTCCGAGAACTTCACTTTCATTGTAGAAACGCGCAAATTTCTCCCCTGGGTTGCCACTTTGTCCTTTTTCAATCGATGTGACACTTGCTTGCACGATCTGGCCATCTCCTACGACAATGGCTTGACCAGTATCAACGTCGGAAATGACGTGCCCTAATGCCCCGTACGCTTTGGAATTCGGATCATAAAAGGTCAGTGTCCCTACTCCTGCCGCTGAATCCCGAATATAGAGACCCATACGGTATTCACTGTCTTTTTTGTCTTTTGCCGGGTGCAAAGTGAGCGAAAGCTTTTCCTTGCCACGAACGACAAGCAATTGAACGGAATGATTCTTTTTCCCCGTTTCGTTAATCAATTTCTTTACGTCGTTCATGTCATTGATGTACATGTCGTTCATTTTGATAATCATGTCACCGACGTGTATACCTGCCTGTTCACCTGGAGAAAACTTGTTTTTACCATTGTCAACTAAATGATGACCGACAACCAAAACACCCGCTGTTTGCAGCTTCACCCCGATTGACTGTCCACCAGGGTACAACCGCAGATCTGGCAATACATTTACTTTTACAGCAGTCAGCGGAATGTTATGCCACTTCACCTGCAATTGGGCTTCCCCAGCCCTACGCGGTTCAACGGACATAGGCCTGCTCAAATCAACGGATACCTCACGCGCCTCTGTCCCGTTAACGTGCAAAATATCAGGATTGCTATTGATTAGCGTGCCCATTACCGGCACAGAGACCCGCAGTTGCTCGAGGGACCCTTCCATCAAACGCAATTCACGGGGAAAGGAGGACAGATCGCGGAACGGGGTGGAACTCACGACAAGCGCCGTGATGAGGAGAAGGAGACTTCCCATCCATTTTCTTTTGTTTTGTCGGATCACCAGTAATCACTCCTACCGTTCCCTACCTACACCTACAAAACAAAACGGTCAGGTCCGTTTTGATTGACCGCAAGCGGTCATGAGGGACACCTCCACCTTGTGTACCTTTAATGTTGCCACCAGCCAAGCGGATTATGTCAGGAAAATAACCCACTCTGAACATTAGAAAACCAAGCTTCACCAAGCCCTTGGGAGGGCATTGCTGCACTCTTATCAACGAAAAAAAGACTGCCAACTAAAATTAGCTGACAGTCTTTCGTTCACGACCGAGGAGGATCATCTCGCGTGCATGTTCTTCTGTTTTCGCTGTTACCTCTGCCCCGCTTAGCATGCGAGCCAGCTCCGTTACCCGTTCATCATCAGACAAACGATGCACCCGCGTCTCCGTTTCATTCTCGCTCATTTCCTTTTTGATCAGAAAATGCGCGTCTGCCATGGATGCGACCTGGGGTAGGTGCGTAATGCACAGGACTTGGCGCTGCCCAGCGACTCGGGCGAGTTTTTCTGCTATCGCTTGAGCGGCTCTTCCGCTTACACCCGTGTCGACTTCATCAAAAATAAGGGTCTCCACTTGATCCGTACCCGCCAAAATCGTTTTGATGGCCAGCATGACACGAGACAGCTCCCCGCCGGAAGCAATCTTCGCCAAGGGACGCAATGGCTCACCCGGGTTAGGTGAGATTAAAAACTCGATCTGATCCATTCCGTTCGCATCTACGAAGCGCTTGATTCCGTCGATTTCTACCCCGTCATCATCCGGCGTCTGTCTGACGTCGATGGCAAAACGAGCCCGCTCCATGTGCAGTTCTTTTAGCTGCTGCTCGATTTCTTGTGCGAGTTTTCCTGCACATTCGGAACGAATAACCGACAACTCCAATGCCTCCACCGCCAAATCGGCTGCAAACTCCTGTAATTGCTTTTCCACCTGCTGGAGGCGGTCTTCGTAGTGATGCATGTCATCCAATTCATCCTGAATCGTGGCAGCGTACTCCAAAATATCGTCTACACTTTTGCCATACTTGCGTTTTAACGACTGGATTTGATCAAGACGGCGTTCTACTTCTGCCAGCTGCTCCGGTTCAAAATCCATTTGGTACGACAATTGACGAAGGTTATGTACCACATCTTCTATCTGGTAGTATGCCGATTGGACCATCTCCAAAATCGGAACGAGCTGTTCTTCGTAGTTCACACCACGCTCAAGCTCTCCCATCGCATGCCCTAACCAATCCATGCCTTTTTGGTCACCATGCAATGCGCGGTATGCATCTTGAATCGTTGAATAAACTTTTTCAATGTTCATCCACTTTTTCCGCTGCTGCATGAGCTTCTCGTCTTCACCAGGCGTGAGAGTTGCCGCCTCAATTTCATCCAGCTGATATTGCAATAGATCGATGCGCTGTACCAGCTCCCGATCATTACGCGCCATACGCTCCAGATCTTGCTTTGTTTTACGGTAGGCAGCATACAGCGTACCGTACTCTTGCTTCGCAGATCCCAAAGCGCCCTCCCCATATGCATCGAGCCAATTGATATGCTTGTCTGACTGCATCAGCATATGCGTATCGTGTTGTCCATGCACCGTAACCAGCCATGGCCCTAACTCACGCAGCATAGCGAGAGTTACGAGCTGGCCATTAATTCGGATGATACTCTTCCCTTGATTCGATATATCTCGGCGTACTACGAGCATTCCGTCTTGCTCAATCTGGACTCCGACATTCTTACAAACGTCAAGTCCAGGGTGACCAGGCGGCAATTCAAATAGCCCTTCCACTTCTGCACGCGGCTCACCGTATCGGACAAAATCAGCCGAAGCCCGGCCTCCTAACAACAGTCCTAGCGCATCGATAATGATGGATTTACCGGCACCAGTCTCACCTGTGAGGATGTTTAAGCCTTTTTGGAAAGAGACTGTCACTGATTTGATGATGGCAAAATTTCGGATCGAGAGTTCCACTAGCATCGCAAGCGACCACCTTCTACAACATTTCCATTAAGCGTTTCGTCACTTCATTGGTATTTTCTTTGGAACGGCAAATAATCAGGATGGTGTTGTCGCCACTGATTGTCCCCATGATTTCTTCCCACGGAAGGTTGTCAATCAGTTCAGCTACCGCATTCGCATGTCCCGAAAGTGTCTTCAGTACAATAAAATGATCAGCTTGGTCAATGCTAATAAAGGAATCCACAAGCATGCGTTTCAGCTTTTGCAGTGGATTGAATTTTTGTTCAGCAGGCATTGAATACTTATATCGTCCATCAGGGAGCGGCACTTTTACCAAGTGTAGTTCCTTGATGTCTCGGGATACAGTCGCTTGCGTTACGTTAAAGCCAGCAATCCGCAAGCGGTCCACCAGATCATCCTGTGTTTCCACCTCTTGATTGCTGATGATATCCCGAATTCGAATATGTCGTTGCCCTTTGTTCATATGGATTACTCCCATTCCCCTTGTAATTTCGTTCGTATTGCTTCGAAAAAGCCACCTTTTTTCCACTTAATCAGCGGGGTAACACACGGTGACTTTTTAATGTAAATCTGATCGCCGCCCTCGAGTCGATATCCAAACTGCCCGTCTATGGACAGTCCCATCTCTTGATGAATGGCATCTACTTCGACCCGGATCGTTTGATTGCCTGACAGTACCATTGGCCGGGCCGTCAAGGAATGAGGAGCCACTGGCGTCAGTAATAGCATGTCCACATTGGGCGCCACTATAGGGCCGCCTGCAGAGAGTGAGTATGCCGTTGATCCTGTTGGCGTAGAGACAATGACACCATCTCCGCTGAACGTCGCGACGTACTCATCATCCAGAAAGACCGCACATTGAATGATTCGGCAAAATGACCCTTTGGCAATGCCTATATCATTCATTGCCGTGTATGTCCCCAGCGTGGTTCCTTTTCGCACCAAACAAGCTTCCAGCATCGCTCTCTTTTCAATGTCGTACTTTCCAGAAAGGAGATTGTCTACAGCCTGAGGCAGATGCTCCGGTTCCGCTTCCGACAAAAAGCCTAACGTGCCTAAATTAATTCCAAATATTGGGATCGAGTGACCAGCAAGCTGGCGAGCAATTCTGAGTAGCGTGCCATCGCCCCCTAATACACAAACCAAATCCGCCTGCTTCCCCATCTCTTCTACAGATGCGCCCAGCTCTGGATGCCCTACATCTGATGCGACATGTTCATCCAGGAATACGTGCGCCCCTCTGTCTTCAAGTAAATACAGCAGTTCCCGTGCAACGATACGTGCTTCAGGTTTTCCTTTGTTCGCTATGATTCCAATTTTCTTCACGTGGTCCACCCCAAAACTGGTTGGTTGGAAATCCTTCTTGAACAACCTCATATTCAAGTATACAACTTCACATGCATAAATAAAAAGCCTCGATTGTGACAAAACTCCCGAGGCTTTGGTTTTTTATCCTATTTCAAATTCGCATGTGCAGAGGCAACTACCTCTGTTACGCATTGCAACCATGCTTCCGAATCCATGCCGCCCTCACTTTTCTGGACATGCATAACAAATTCAATGTTTCCTTCTCCCCCTGTAATTGGAGAGTAGTCCAAGCCCTTTAGCGCGAAACCCAATCCACTGGCAAATTGACCGATGTCAGTCAGTACGCTCTCGTGTACTTCTGGATCACGGACGATTCCATTCTTTCCGACTCTATCCTTGCCGGCTTCAAATTGAGGCTTAACCAGTGCAACGACGTCACCACCATCGAGCAGAAAACGGTACAACACCGGCAAAATCAATCGCAATGAAATAAAGGATACGTCAATCGATGCCGCGTTTGGACGTTCATGTTCAAAAGCTTCCGGGTCCATATGACGGAAATTTGTCCGTTCCATGACGACCACTCGTTCATCCTGTCGCAAGGTCCACGCGAGCTGTCCGTACCCGACATCAATAGCGTATACAAGTCGCGCACCGTTTTGCAGCGCACAGTCCGTAAATCCACCCGTAGAGGCCCCGATGTCCATCATGACACGATCCTTCATGTCGATCTCAAAGACACGCAATGCCTTTTCCAACTTGAGGCCACCCCGACTCACATACGGGTGTACCTCGCCCTTCACCGTAATCGCAACATCCTCGGCAAATTTGGTTCCCGGCTTGTCACAGCGCTCGCCAGCTACTTGCACAAGGCCTGCCATTACGGCTGCTTTTGCTTTTTCTCTGGTCTCATAATGGCCTCTCTCGACCAAGAGAACATCAACCCGTTCTTTTCTTACACTCATGCTTCCACTACGCCCTTCGAAATTGGCATCAAGGATCGGACACGAGCAGCGATATTATCAGCTGTGAGCCCTACCTCTTGCCGCTGTTCTTTCACACTTCCATGCTCAACAAAATAATCAGGTACCGCGACAACCTGTACATTCATGCCGTGATAGCCTGCACGATTGTAGCATTCTATGACAGCGCTGCCGAATCCGCCCATTTCACAGCCCTCTTCGACCGTAATGATATCGTAGCCTTCCTTCGCCAGACGGTACAAAAGCTCTTCGTCCAGAGGCTTGCAAAAACGTGCATTGACCAGCATCGGTTTGATTCCTTCTTCTTGAAGCTGATTGACAGCCGCCTCAGCAATTTCAAATACGTGACCGAACGAGAGGATCGCCACGTGTTTGCCTTCTCGTACAATCTCCGCTTTTCCGATTGGCAGCACTTGCAGATCATCATCCATTTTGACGCCACGAATCGGCAATCGCGGATAACGATAAGAGATCGGACCGTCTTTATATTCCACTGCTGTCTTCATCATGTGACGCAGCTCATTTTCATCCTTCGGTGCCATAATGACCATATTTGGAATGATGCGCATGAATGCCACATCGTACATCCCTTGGTGCGTCTCCCCGTCTGCTCCGACGAGCCCAGCACGGTCAACAGCGAAAATCACGTTGAGTTTTTGGCGCGCGACATCGTGGACCAGCTGATCATAGGCTCTTTGCAAAAAGGTCGAATAAATCGCAAAGACCGGCTTCAAGCCTTGTGTCGCTAATCCTGCCGCAAATGTACATGCGTGCTGCTCTGCAATCCCAACGTCAAACAGTCTGTCAGGGTACTTCTGTCCAAATGGGATCAAGCCTGAACCCGCTGGCATCGCAGGGGTAACAGCTACGATCGAATTGTCTTCATCTGCGAGCTTCATCATCGTTTCCGCAAAAACAGACGTATACGTTGGTGCAGATTTCGGTGTATCACCTGACTCGATTTTATACGTACCGATACCATGCCACTTGACTGAGTCGGCTTCAGCTGGCGCATAGCCTAGTCCTTTTTTCGTGATGGCATGAATCAAAACAGGGCCTTTTGTATGCTTGGCTGTCTTTAATGTATCGAGCAACAGCTCCATGTTATGTCCGTCGATTGGGCCAATATACGTAAAGCCGAGCTCTTCGAAGAGAACGCCAGATACGAGCAAGTACTTCATGCTGTCCTTGAAGCGTTCAGCCATGTGAGCCAATTTGCCCCCTACAGCCGGAATGGATTTCAACAATCCTTCGACTTCATCCTTCGCCCATTGATAGTTCTCCGTCGAGCGAATTTTCCCCAAGTAGTTATGCAAGGCCCCAACGTTTGGCGCGATGGACATTTCGTTATCATTTAACACAACGATGACATTCTTACGCTCATGACCGATGTGGTTCAAGGCCTCCAGAGCCATACCACCTGTCAGCGCACCGTCACCGATGACTGCAATGACATGATTCTTTTCCTTTTTCAAGTCCCGCGCAGTCGCCATCCCCATTGCGGCAGACAAAGACGTACTGCTATGTCCGGTTTCCCAGACGTCATGCGGGCTTTCTACCATTTTTGGGAACCCACACAGACCTTTATACTGACGCAAGGTCGGAAACATCTCCCGGCGTCCTGTCAGCATTTTATGTACGTATGCTTGATGTCCGACATCCCAGATCAGCTTGTCCTTAGGACTGTCAAAAACATAGTGCAGCGCTAGCGTCAGCTCGACGACTCCCAGATTCGGCGCGAGATGACCACCTGTTTTCGATAGCGTCTCGATTAGAAACTGACGGATCTCGGATGCCAATGTATGTAGCTGCGGTTGCGTGCACTTTTTCAAGTCTTGAGGATCATTTATAGTAGTAAGCAGCATTGGTATTCCTCACTTTCCACTGTTCGTTCTCCGGCGATTGTGCATGCTGCATATCAATCAAGCCACTAGAAAACCCGGCTTTCCTTATTGCTATAGCCGATTTCGCTTATTTTCAGCTTGATTCATTATAACGGTTTCTTAATAAAAACACCACTTTTCATCAACATATACGAATATGAAGGCGATACCTTGCATTTTCTGGTAAGATGATTTTGAATACATACTCCGAACAAAAGAGGTGGACGTCCGTGAAGTTCTCACAAATTCAGTATGAGCGCATGGATATGGACAAAGTTGAAGGACAATTCACGCAATTATTGGAAGCGTTTCAACATGCTGCAAGCTTCCCTGAGCAAGATACGATCATGGCTCAATTGAACAAACTGCGACAAGAAGTGGAATCTGCGCGGAATGTCGCACAAATCCGCCACACGATCAATACAGAAGATCCTTACTACAAAGCAGAGCAGGACTATTGGGATGAAGCAACTCCTTTGTATACCGGAATCGTTTCCCGCTACTATCAGGCAATCGTCGATTCTCCCTTCCGCGCTGACTTGGAAGAAAAATGGGGAGCACAGCTGTTTCGCATCGCTGAGAGCACACTCCGTACATTTTCGCCAGAAGTTATCACTGATTTGCAGGAAGAAAATCGTTTGGCTAGTCAATATGTCGCTCTGAAAGCTTCTGCCAAAATCATGTTTGAAGGAGAAGAGCGAAACCTTTCAGAGATGATTCCTTTTACAATCGCGAAGGATAGAGACATGCGCAAACGCGCTAATGAAGCGAAGTATGATTATATGCGGCAAAATACGGACGAATTTGATCGCATTTACGATCAGCTCGTCAAGGTACGCACACGCATCGCCAAAAAACTCGGCTTCAATAGCTTTGTGGAGCTAGGCTATGCACGTATGAACCGTTCTGATTACAACGCAGAAATGGTAGCCAGTTTCCGCCAACAAGTGCTTGCGCACATCGTTCCAGTAGCATCAAAGCTCGTTGAACGTCAGCGCCAGCGCATTGGTGTCGATACACTTGAGTATTACGATCTTTCCTTTGATTTCGCTACAGGGAATCCGAGCCCGAAAGGCCCGCCGGAATGGATTGTGGAAAACGGGAAAAAGATGTATGCCGAGTTGTCACCTGAAACCGACGAATTTTACAACTTCATGCTGGACAATGACTGTTTAGATCTATTGAGCAAAAAAGGAAAGGCTACTGGCGGCTACTGTGAATACATCAGCCAATACAGGCTCCCCTTTATTTTCGCCAATTTTAATGGTACATCCGGTGATATTGATGTACTTACGCACGAGGCAGGACATGCGTTTCAGGTGTATGTAAGCCGAGATTTTGAGGTCCCTGAATATCATTTCCCAACCTACGAGGCGTGTGAAATACATTCAATGAGCATGGAGTTTTTGACCTGGCCATGGATGGAGCATTTTTTCAAAGAAGATACCGATAAATACAAATTCTCTCATCTGAGTAGTGGACTCCAGTTCATTCCGTACGGCGTGTCTGTTGATGAGTTCCAGCATGTTGTCTACGAGCACCCAGATATGACCCCAGCAGAGCGCAAACAGGCTTGGCGTGAAATTGAGCGCAAGTACCTCCCGCATCGCAATTACGCACAGAATGAGTATCTGGAGGATGGCGGGTTCTGGCAGCAACAAACGCATATTTTTCAAAGTCCCTTCTATTACATCGACTACACACTGGCCCAGATTTGCGCGTTCCAATTTTGGAAACGATCTCAATCTGAGCCAAAACAAGCTTGGGAGGATTATTTGACGCTTTGCCGCGAAGGCGGAAGTAAATCGTTCCTCGAGCTGGTACAAGTGGCGAAGCTCTATTCTCCATTTGAGGACGACTGCATTCCATCGGTGATTGGCGAGATTGAACAATTCTTAAATAGTATTGACGATAAAAGCTTGTAATCGGTAGGTATACAAAAAAGCTGGCAGTTCCCGTACGGGTTGCCAGCTTTCCCTTATTTATTACGATCACGCACGTAGTCGGCCAAAGGGCTGAGTGCAGAATTCTCGATTCCCGCATCTGCAAGCGCTGCTTTTGCCTCCGCAATCAATTCGGTAAGACGCGCCTTCGATTCGGCTAGACCAAGAAGCGATGGATACGTCGCCTTTTCCCGATCCGCATCGCTGCCAACTGCTTTCCCCAGCTCTTGGGCATCTCCTTCCACATTCAAGATGTCATCCTGAATTTGAAAAGCAAGACCAATGCAAACACCATAGCGTGTCAATGCTTCCATTTGTCCTTCGGATGCTTCTGCGAGGTAGCCTCCCCCGCGCAAGGCTGCGATCAAGAGATCACCCGTTTTGTGACGATGGATAAATTCGAGCTGATCGAGGTTAAGGCGCTTACTCTCCCCTTCGATATCAGCCATTTGTCCACCGACCATGCCAGTTGCTCCTGCACGTTTTCCCAGCTCCGCAATCAGTTTCACGGTAGTAGCCGCTGAAACATCAGCGCGATCCATGTAAGCTTCTGCAATGTATGCGAACGCTCTCGTCAGCAAGGCATCTCCTGCCAGGATGGCTGTTGCTTCACCGAATACTTTGTGATTGGTTGGTTTTCCGCGACGCAGATCATCGTCGTCCATCGCAGGGAGGTCATCGTGAATCAAGGAGTACGTATGTATCATTTCCAAGGCAGCCGCAAATGCCACACCCCGTTCAATCGGCTTGTCCAGTGCTTCGAGGACCGCCAACACCAGCATGGGACGCAGCCTCTTTCCGCCTGCCATGAGCGAATACTTCATGGATTCGTACAAGTTTTCCGGAACTCCTTGCTGCTCAAGGGCTGGCAGGAGTCTTTGTTCTATATAAGCGGTCTTTTCCACCAAATAACTCTCGAATGTATGCACGCCGATCATTATTCTCCTTCCACGCGAAAAGCCTTCTGCTTTACCTGCCCGTCTTCTTCTACCAACTGGGTAATCTTCGCTTCGATTGCATCCAGCTTTTGACCACAAATTCTGGAAAGAGTTACTCCTTCCTGATATAACGTAATCGCTTCTTCGAGGGGAATATCTCCTTCCTCGAGTCGATTGACGACTTCTTCCAGACGCTTCATCGCTTCTTCAAACTGCATATCAGTCTCTTGTTCTGTTTTCTTGCGAGCCACTCTTCTTCTCCTCCTCCCGCTTCACTTTTTCCACACGCGCAGTCGCACTGCCATCACTTAATCGTACCATGATCTCATCGCCCGGGGCAAACTGTTCCACCGATTTTACGAGTCTGTCATTGGTGTATACAAGTGAGAATCCACGCTGCATGACCTTCAGCGGACTCAGTGCTTCCAAAGTAGCTACACGAGCTGCGAATGCCATTCTTTTTTGGTTGAGACGACCCAGCATCCGTTCGTCTAGGGTGGCCCGGAGTATAGACAGATTTTTTCTTTTATCCCCGATTTGATCGGCGAGGCGATAGCGCTTGATCTGTTCATCTAATCGCGTATAGCGTTCGCGTCTTCTTTCCAGCAAATGCTTCATCGATTGACGCATCCGCAAATGCGCCCGATCCAATCGTTCAGACGCTTCCTCCAGCCTCCGCTCCGGTTGGCGCATCGCATATGAATTGCTCAAGCGTGTCAAACGGTTTCTCTGCTCTGTCATGGTACCACGCACTGCTCGATGCATCCGTATTTCGAGCTGCCGCACTCTCTCGACCCATTCCAAATAATGCGGTACAGCCAATTCAGCTGCCGCTGTCGGTGTAGCTGCACGGACATCTGCTACGAAATCGGCGATCGTCACATCCGTCTCGTGTCCAACAGCGGAGATGACAGGGATGAGTGATGCAGCAATTGCCCTCGCTACGTTTTCATCATTAAACGCCCACAGCTCCTCGATAGAACCACCACCGCGCCCTACGATGAGAACATCAATGTCAGGCTGATCGTTCATAATCCGAATAGCGGAGACAATCGATGCAGGTGCATCCGTACCTTGGACAACGGCTGGTGAAAGTACGATCTCTGCTTGTGGATACCGTCTGCGAATCGTCGTGCAAATATCTCGGATGGCTGCTCCTGTGGGAGAAGTGACGACACCGACACGTTTGGGAAAACGCGGGAGCATCCGTTTCCTCTCCGCTGCAAACAACCCTTCTTGAGCCAATTTTTCTTTTAGCTGCTCAAATGCTAAATAAAGCGAGCCGAGACCATCTGGCTGCATCTCTTTGGCGTACAGCTGATACGCGCCGTCCCGTTCGTATGCAGAAATAGACCCGCGTACAATCGCTTTTGCTCCATCTTTGGGCAAGAAACGCAGGAAGCGGTTATAACTTGCAAACATGACGACTTTGATGCGTGACTGCTTGTCCTTCAGCGTGAAATACATATGACCACTGGAGTGGTGGGTAAAATTGGAGATTTCCCCTCTCACCCATATATCTTGCAGGTGGGGTTCCTGTTCCAGCACCAGCTTAATATAACGATTGAGATCACTCACTGATAAGATATCTTGTAATGCCATGCGGCCCCTCCTTTACAAAAAACTTGGCTTTGCCGTGCATGTAACAAAGACTATGCAAAAGAATGGATAAAGCTTATGCCTTATCCATCCTATAATAAGTTGCCGATTTTCTTCTATTGTTTTGCTTGCTTTTTCGCTGCCGCAACCGTATTTTTCAGCAGCATCGTAATCGTCATCGGGCCAACACCGCCAGGAACTGGGGTTAAAAAGCTAGCCACTTCTTTGACCTCGTCAAACTTGACATCTCCAACCAACTTACCCGTTTCGATGCGGTTCACACCAACGTCAATGACGACAGCGCCCGGTTTGACATGCTCTTTGCCGATCATATGAGCCCTACCGGTTGCAACGACGAGGATGTCTGCCTTTTGGGTGTATTCCTCGAGATTTTGTGTGCGAGAATGACACATGGTTACCGTAGCATTTTCCTGTTGCAGTAGCAATGAGACCGGTTTTCCAACGATGTTGCTGCGTCCGATCACCACCGCATGTTTGCCTGCCATTGAGGTGCCTGTGCGCTTGATCAATTCAATAATCCCGTGCGGCGTGCAAGGAAGCAGCGTGTCATTTCCCAATACCATATTTCCTACGCTAATCGGATGGAAACCGTCCACATCTTTTTCAGGAGCAATGGCTTCAATTACCGCATGCTCTGAAATATGAGCGGGAAGAGGAAGCTGAACCAAAATCCCATTAACGTTCGGATTTTCGTTCAACTGTTGAATGATAACCAACAACTCTTCCTCTGTGATGTCCGCGTCCTTCATGATGATCTCGGATGAAATACCGACTTCCTCGCAGCCCTTTGCTTTACCACGCACATAGGAGTGAGAAGCCGGGTCGTCTCCCACAATGACAACGGTCAAACCCGGTACGATCCCTTGTTTTTTCAATTCAGCTACTTCGTTCGCCAATTCGGCCCGAATACTCTGTGCTACTTCTTTTCCCTGGAGAATGGTTGCAGCCATGGAGAAAATGCCTCCTTTATCAACGTCGATACGTTAAGTGTACCGATTTCCCCCTCCGCTGTAAAGCCGAATTATAAAAAGTTCTCATTTATTTAATGTTCGTCTTTTGCTTCATCCACCCCAACATAGCGACTCCATAGGCATTATCACCGGAGTAAACGGGGTCACAGAAGTACAGCTTCGCCTTCACGGCAGGGTGTTCCAGGCGTTTGATCAGCCGCTCACGTATGTAATAATTAGCAGCTACTCCTCCAACAATCAAGATGTCCTTCGGGTAGCCTTGCTCTACTGCATGACGTAAGGACTTCTCTAGAGTATTGGTAATACATTGCTCTGTCGCCCGCGCAATCTCAGCAGGGCTCGTACTTCCCTTCTCCACTTCACGCAAAAGCGAAGCCTCTGGACCAGAAAAACTAAAGGAAAGCCCGTCAACCGCCGAAGAAACCCGAAACGCTCCAGTTGAGTCCTTAGCTAATTGCTCCAATGCAGGACCCGCAGGAAAGGACAGACCGAGTGCCACACCAATCCGATCAACCAGCTGCCCAGCGTGCAGATCGATCGTCCCACCGATTTTCTCAATGGCATAACCGGCTGCATGACGCTCGCACAACAACAACTCGCTGGTGCCTCCAGACAAATGTACGGCCAAAAAGCGATCCTCTATCGGACGCACCTCAGCGGTATATTCCCCCGCCGCGATATGCCCCTCTTGATGAGTCGTCAAGTGGAGGGGAACGCGCAAATAAGTCGACAACGATTTCGCCAAACCCTCTCCTACCTTAAATACAGGCATATACGATCCGTCTTGCGGACGCGGCTTCTCGCTCACGCAAATCGCTGCAATCTCGTAATCCTTCCACTTCATCTCTTCACTTAATTCCGGCAGGTTCATCACATGCTGAAAGACGGCTTCGGATTGTTGCAGTCCGCGCTTGCCCTCCTTTACTTTCAGAAGGCGTTTTGCTTCTGCGACAATTCGGCCGTCTTCCTCAGCCAAGCACAGTGATGTCCGGTAATTGCTCGTGTCGATGCCCAACATTACCTTACTCATGCTTGTATCTCCTACCTATTACGCCTGCTTGGTTTCACGCGATTGCAAGAAGCTCGACAACACACCGTTAATGTATCGGTGGGACTGCTCGTCGCTAAAGAGCTTCGCGATCTCAATCGCTTCGTTCATCACGACTTTGTCAGGAGTGTCTTGCTCGAACATGATCTCGTAAAAAGCCAGACGAAGAATAGCGCGATCTACATTGGCGATGCGTTCCAATTGCCATCCACGCAAATACTTCTTGATTTCCGAATCAATCTCAGTCAAGTTTTTCAATACACCGTCGAGGAGATATCGCAAGTACTGCGCATTTTCCTCAGATTCTTCCATGACGAGGGCAACCGCATCCGTTAGCGGAACCTCTGCCATATCGATTTGGAAAAGACATTGAACTGCTTTTTCTCGTGCTGTTCTTCGTTTCATACCATTCATTCACCTACTAATTAGATTGAGCTCGGACCTTCTTTATGTCACCGAAACTTGCCTGGCAAAATCTTGTCGAGTATCTCACGCAAGTCTTCTTTATGATCGAGCTTGCGACCAATATAATAACCGGTCCCGACAAACACAACAAAAACCAGTGTATCCCAAAATCCCACGAGAAGGTAGATGATGCCGAAAAAAAGTCCGGCCAAAACCCCCATTAGCTTCCCCTTGTGTTCCCACATTAACTCCCTTACCATGGACTTCACCTTCTATTCCACCCGTTTACGAGCCGCGTAGTTTTCCTGCTGAGCTACTTCCGTCACGACAATGACCACCTCGGAAATGACAACCCCAGCAATCCCTTCGACTTGCTCCTTCACGTCAGCCTGTAGCTTCTGTGTCAGTTCAGGTAATGGCGTTTCTCCATCTACCGAAACACGCAGAGTGATAATATTGCCGCTCTCGAGTGCTTTGACTGTCGTTTTCATGTCGCGCACTCCTTTCACTCTGCGGGCTGCACGCTCTGCAATGGTCTGGATCGTCTGAATCGTAATGTTGACCTCACCCAAATCACTGCGCTGACGGATTCCCCGTTCTACTTTAGGCTTGTTAGAGCGGAAAGAACTGAAAAAGAAGCGAAGGCTGACTACGAGGAAAATAATCGCGACAATGAGATAGGTGATGTTCGTACCCGCCAGTATCTGATCCACGTACGGACGGAAAAAATCTGGATGGATCAATCCGCTGGTCGCTGCTATCGCGATGCAGGACAACACAATAAGCGCAAAGCTATAAATCGTCAAGATAAAACGGTCAAACAAGTTCACAAGCACCTCTCCTTTCAGCCATGTTTGAAAAAGGAGACAAACACGGCACGCTCCGGAACACTCCATGAATTTACGCTGAAAGCCTAAACAAAATCACGTTTTCAAATGAGGAAAATGCCCCCTGTTCGTAGGGGGCATCCATCCGCTGCTTGTTAGCGCACGCGCTGGTGTTCTTCAACCGGTACTGGTGCCGGTGCTTTTTCTTCAGCTTTCAACTCAACATCAACGATATGTACGTTTACTTCAACTACCGAAAGCCCTGTCATGCTCTCAATCCCATTGCGTACACTATCTTGAATATTTCGAGCGACTTCCGGGATGCGATGTCCGTATTTGACAATGATAGACACATCAACCGCTGCTTCTTTGGAGCCAACCTCCACACGAACGCCACGAGCTATATTTTTACGGCCTAAACGTTCAGCTATTTCTCCTACGAAACCGCCGCTCATTTGTGCTACGCCTTCTACTTCGGACGCAGCCATGCCGGCAATCACTTCCAACACTTCGGGAGCGATCTGGACCTTACCAAGTTCTGTTCTATCTAAATCTGGAGTAAACTCTTCCATGCTTCGCACCTCCCTTTAGATTTGTATTTCATTATACCAAGCACACCGTATTTTTACAAATCAGCCCTACTTACTCTTCATCCAGCTTCAAATCGTAGGTTTCCAAGAATTTCGTATCGAAATGACCGCTGACAAATACTTCATGCTCCAATACCTTCAAATGGAATGGAATCGTCGTCGTAATACCCTCTACGACGAATTCACTCAAGGCACGCTTCATACGGTCAATCGCTTCGTTACGATCCTTGCCCCACACAATCAGCTTGGCGATCATAGAGTCGTAGTATGGCGGAATGGAATATCCCGCATACGCTGCACTGTCTACGCGCACACCAAAGCCGCCTGGCGCCAAATATTCCGTGATACGACCTGGCGAAGGCATGAAGTTTTTCGCAGGATTCTCAGCATTAATACGGCATTCAATAGCCCAGCCATCCATTTGGATATCCTCTTGTGTAAAGGACAATGGTTGCCCTGCCGCTACGGTCAGCTGCTCCTTGATCAGGTCAAAGCCAGTCACCAGCTCGGTTACAGGGTGCTCTACCTGAATACGCGTATTCATTTCCATGAAGTAGAACTTTCCGTGTTTATCCAGCAAAAACTCGACAGTGCCCGCACCATGATAGGAAACGGCTTTTGCCGCCGCAACAGCAGCTTCACCCATTTGTCGGCGCAGCTCCTCACTCAATGCTGGAGATGGCGCTTCCTCGATCAGCTTTTGGTGACGACGTTGGATGGAGCAGTCGCGCTCACCCAGGAATACGGCATTGCCATGCTTGTCGGCCATGATTTGAATTTCTACATGTCGTGGGCCTTCCACGAACTTCTCCAAGTAAACCCCTGGATTTCCAAAAGCCGTTTTCGCCTCGTTTTGCGCCTGACGGATCGCTTTTTCCAAATCTTCGTCGTCAACGGCTACGCGCATTCCGCGTCCGCCGCCACCCGCTGTTGCTTTGACCATGACAGGATAGCCAATCTGGTTTGCGGTGACTACAGCGTCAGCCACATCTTCGATCAGTCCTTCCGTACCTGGTACAGTAGGTACGCCTGCCGTTTTCATCGTATCCTTAGCTGTGGACTTGTCCCCCATCTTCACAATTGCTTCTGGGTCTGGACCGATAAAGGTAATATTGCAGGCGGTACAAATCTCGGCAAAGTCGGCGTTTTCTGCCAAGAAGCCATAACCAGGATGGATGGCGTCTGCCCCTACCTTGGTCGCTACACTCATGATGTTTGCTATATTCAAATAGCTTTCCTTAGATGCCTTTGGACCAATACAGTAGGCTTCGTCGGCCAGCTTCACATGAAGCGCTTCACGATCCGCTTCGGAGTAGACGGCGACCGTA
The DNA here is from genome assembly GCF_013284285.1 of Brevibacillus sp. HB1.4B. Taxonomy (NCBI): domain Bacteria; kingdom Bacillati; phylum Bacillota; class Bacilli; order Caryophanales; family Paenibacillaceae; genus Brevibacillus; species Brevibacillus sp. HB1.4B. The sequence goes on along the minus strand of NZ_JABSUT010000001.1, from coordinate 95,070 downwards.
CGAATGCCCAGCTCGCGGCATGCCCGGATAATACGCACGGCAATTTCCCCGCGATTGGCAATCAATACTTTTTGAAACATTCCGCTCTCCCCCACCTTATTCTGGCTTCACCAAAAACAATGCTTGGCCATACTCAACCAATTGACCGTCTTCTACAAGCACTTTCACGATCTCGCCGCTTACTTCTGCTTCGATTTCGTTAAAGAGTTTCATAGCTTCCACGATGCAAACGACTTTGCTCGCAGTCACTTTGTCACCAGCTTGTACATAAGCCGGCTTGCCTGGTTCTGGTGCGCTATAGAAAGTCCCTACCATTGGAGATACAATCTTGTGGAGATTGGCGTCATCCGATGCTTGTACAGCTGCTGCTTTCGGAGCTTCTGCTACGACTGGCGCTGCCGCAACAACTGGCTGAGCCGGGATATGTGCTACTGGTGCTGCAACAGGAGCTTGAACCGCTGGTTGCGTGACGACAATCGTTTCCGTACCATTGGATTTTTTCAGAGACACCTTGGCACCTTCTGTTTCCAAGTTAAATTCTTGAATGGAAGATTGATCAATTAACTTAATAATTTCGCGGATTTCATGCATTTTCATTACGAACAAGCACTCCTTCTTTTCTTTCAATAAGGTTCGTGGAGTCCATTATGTATCCTTTTGGCAAACCATAAATCCATGGTAGCCTGTTGCCTAAACCACGTCAAGAAAGGATTTCCCCGCTTCTTTTCCAACAGAAGCGAGAAAATCCTTACCATCATGCCCGTTTCTCCTATCCCTTATAACGAGAAACTACCGCAGCTTTTATTAGGATGACTTGTATTGTACGTTTATGTTTGTCGCCGGGATATTCAAGTGCTGCTTCACGTTTGCAATGATTTCCACAACCTCGTTGGCGCTCAATTTATCTTTTTGTACAAGGACTGTCGCCTTGTCATTTTGGACAGTAACGACCGCATCCTGATAGCCACTCGCCTTGAGCATTTCTTCTGCAGTCATTGTAGCACTTTCCATGTTGGACAGTTCTTCAAACTTAGCCATCGCTTCTGCTACTGCCTGCGGAGAGGACTCCGTGCTATTTACGATTGCGAGCTGTTCGTCTTTTTGTTGCTGCAGCATGGCTTCGCGTTTCATTTTGTAGCCTTGGAAGATTTCACTCGCCGTTTCCGCTACTGGGACGACCGTGTTCGTAGCCGCTGGTTTCGCTTCTGGCGCAGCAGGAGTTTTGGCTTCCTGCGTGCCATTTTTTTCGTCTACCGGAGTTGCCTTTGGAGCTTGATCGACAGGAGTTGCTTGTGGGGCGTGATCTACTTGCTTCGATTCAACAACCACGCCAGAAATTTGCTCTTGTTTCTGGACGGCTTGCTCTTTTCCTGATGTTGGGACCTGTTCTTGCGGCCCCTTCACCAAGTAATATCCGGAGAGCACAACCATGACAGCAAGCATTGTCAACAACCATACCGTTTGCTTTCGCAGAATCATTCGCCATTACCTCCTACCCTTTTTTGGGCAAAATGGATATTTTATAAGCGGGTACATCCAAAACCTTTTGAACGGCTTCAGTGATCCACGCTTTAACCTGGATGTTATCGGCCCCTTTAGCGACTACCAGGACCCCGCGGACTTTCGGCTTCAACGTCTTCACAATGACGGGGGCATCTTGCTTGCCGCCTTGCACGATGACGACCTGCTCATCTCGTGACTGGTCATTTTGATTGCGGGTTGCCTTTTCTTTGTCCATTTCCTGATTGGTTGAGGAACGAATGTTACGATTTTTTTCCACAACCAGCTCTGGCGTTGATTCCAGATTGACCATGACCTCTACTTCGCCGACGCCGACAACAGAAGCGAGGATATCGCGAAGCTGTGTTTCGTAAATGTTTTCATATTCTGCAATGATGTCGGTAGTCGCTGATCCCCCCAGCACCTGGGAAGTTGAATCGCCTCCAGGAGGACCTGGCGCCTCACTCCCTATATCTCCAAATCCGAGTGGCTGATCTTTTTCCACTCTGAGGAAATCCGTCAAAATCATGATGGCTATCCCTACTCCCAATATGACGATGAAATAATGCAGCGGCTTTAGTTTTTGGTTTTTGCCCTTGCTCCCCACCACGATTTTCTTTTCTTCCTGCATCGTTTCGCCTTGTCGCTTCATAAACAGACTTTTCAGCTTTTCCCACAATTGGTTCATGGTTTTCACCTCGCTTCACTGACAGTATCCGCTACTGTTTCTCTCTTTCTCTCGATTCGTCTTTGATGACGACCTGACTCTTCGAAAGCCCCCACTCTTTGGCGACATCGTTTGTGATTTGCGCGTAAAGTGGGTTGTCATGGTGAGTTGTTGCTGCAATATCTGATTTGGGATCAGGTTGTATTTCAATGGGCTCGCCAATCGTAATCTCAACAGGCTGGACAGGTTTAATCGGTTCAATCGTGCTCTGCCCTTTTTGCTCTTCCTTGTTCGCGTCACCGACTACCAACTCGATTCGCTCAAGGGTTGGCTGTTCCGGATTTTGCTGATTGACGGTAATCGTGACATCTTCGACTGTTACGCCGTACTGCTCTTTGACACTGGCTTTTACCGAGGACGCTACCTGTGACTGTACGTAAGCGGTCATCTGTTGGTTTTGTTGACCGAGCAGCTTGTCAGTGATGCGTTTCCACTCTGCCGAAGCAGGCTTGTTCAGCTCTTGTTGGTAGCGATCCAGACGAAAGGCCAAATCTTCCTGCGAGAGGCTGAACAGACTAAACACGGGAGAAATGATCGTCAGCAAGAGAATCAAGCCCATCACCATTTTTACGTAGCGTTGCAATGTCGTATTGGGCAGGATCAGATCAAGGAAGGCAGCCAAAAGGACGAGCAGGATAATTTTTTTCAACCACAGTGTTAACCACGTCATTTCATCACCTACCGAACCATCATGGAGATGTTGCCCGCCGCAATAATGATCGTAATCGCCAGAAAGAACATCAAGCCGACTGTCGCCAAAGCAGCAAAGACGAACAAAAGACTTTTCCCAATCGTACCTAACGCACTGATGATTGGGCTGTTTCCAAGCGGTTGGAGTACGGCAGATGACAGATTGTAGATCAGAGCCAGTACCAGTATCTTCAAAGCCGGAAACGCGCATAGCATGATCAGAATTAAAACTCCTGCCAAGCCGACGGCATTTTTGACAAGTAGCGAGGCATTGAGTACAGTATCTGCCGCATCGGAGAACACACGACCTACAATCGGGATGAAATTGCCCGTGATGTATTTCGCCGTTCGGAGAGTAACCCCATCCGCAACAGCTGAAGTCGCTCCCTGTATGGAAATGATGGCGAGAAAAATCGTCAGAAATGAGCCAAGGACACCCATTGCAATATTGCGAAGTAAGGTCGCTAACTGTGTGACTTTGTACCTCTCTGAAAACAGGCTGACGATAGAGAGCATCGCAGAGAGAAAAAGAAGCGGAAACACGACATAAGAGATCATCATGCCACTGGTGTTGATCATGAAGATAATCAGCGGGTGAAACATAGTGGCGGATGCCAGATTGCCTACCGAAGCAAGCAGCGCGATGACGAGTGGGATCATGGCTAGCATGAAATCAGACATGTTCGCGATTGCATCTTTGGCATAGGTAATGGCAACATGAAAGCTGTTAATTGCGAGTACCATCAAGACGAGATAAGTAATCGAGTACGCCACTGTCGATACCGCATTGCGTTCAAAGGCGTTCTGCATCGTTTCGAGAATCATCGCGAATACCGTAATGATAATGATGGAGCTGAGCAGCTTGCCATTCATCAAAATCTCATGAAAGATGAATTTGCCCATTCCTTGCAGGACTCCTGAAATACTGAGGTCACCTTGCTGCATGAGGATTTGGATAAAGCCTTCCGATTTCAAGTCTGGCAAGTACCCTTTATAGTCGCGCTGCAACTGATGCCAATACTGTTCGACTCTGTCTAGTTGCAAGTGATCGACCTGTTGTTGCACGATTTGATTGATCGGACCGGCTGCGGGTGTCACAGCAGCAGACACGGCAACTGGAAACAAGGCAAGAAGCAGGAACAAGAACAGGATCAGCTTGCAAGTGTGTGCCATGGACATCCCACCTCCCTTATGCCGGCAACAAATCGATCACTGTTTCGATAATGATTTGGATGATCGGTACAGCCATAACCAGTATGAGGACTTTTCCAGCGAGCTCGATTTTCGAAGCTATCGCACCTTGTCCAGCATCTCGGGTCATCTGTGCCCCGAATTCAGCAATGTAGGCAATTCCAATGATTTTTAGAATCGTTTCCAGAAACACAAGGTTCAAATCTGCTTGAACTGCCAATTTTTCCAAAACTCGAATGACATCTGCTATTTTTCCGACGAGAAAGTAAAAGATGATGACTCCGCTCGCGATCGCCAGCAAAAAGGCGAACATCGGCTTCTGTTCCTTAATGACTAGCGCGAGAATGGTAGCCACCAGTCCTAGTCCGACAATTTGTACAATCTCCATCTGGAGCCCCTCCTCAGTTGAACAGGAAGACGCGTTTTACCTCGGAGAACAGATCACCGATGTAATGGGACACCATGTACAGGACAATGATGAATCCGACTAGAGTTGCCCAATGCGCAATATCTTCCTTGCCCGCCTGCTTCAGGACTGTATGCAGGATGGCTGTTATGAACCCTACTGCTCCTATCTGGAAAACAGGTGTCAAATCAAAATCCACTGTGAACACCTCGCCTTTAGAACATCAGGATGACGACCAAGAGTCCACCTAAAAAGCCCAAACTCTTGTACATTTTTTCGTACTTTTCCTGTTCTGCACGAGCCTCCTCTTCCAGCCCTCGCAGGTGGGTGACAGCTAGGCGCAAATGCTTTTGCTGGTCTTCCCGATCGGATGATCCAAGTACCTGACCTAGACTCTCCAGCACCTCTCGCTCTTGTCTGCGCAAGGCGGTTTGGGCCCAGAGTCTATTCATAGCTTGTTGCAAGGCTTCCTCAGCCGAATGCGCCTTTTCTGTCTGCAAGAATTCAGCTGCCAGTAGAAATACTTTCCCTACCTCTTCGGAGACGCGATGACCGACCTTCACAAAAGCCCGCTGTAATGGAGTCATCCCGAACACGATTTCCGTTTCGAGCATTTGCAGAGCAACGAGCAGTGCCCGAAGCTGAACGGGACGATTCGCGTAATACTTGCCGATCTGCCAACCAACCATCGACGCTGAAAACAGGATGAGTACGGCTCCCATCAGCTTGACCATGCAACTTTCTCCCTTTCAACCAGGTTCATGCTTTGATCGTAGATGGCCTGGATTGTTCCAACACCTTTTGCGCGGCTGAGTACGATATAGCGGGAAAAGGCACCATATCGAATCAGCTTGCCCAGCATGGGGCGTTCGGCTACTTCCTTGACGCTCGCTCCATGTGCCGAGCAAATGACGGCTACCCCTGCATGAATCGCTTCCCAGACTGCGTCGCCATCCTCCGCTCTTCCCACCTCGTCCACAATCAGAACATCAGGAGACATGGAGCGAATCATCATCATCATCCCTGCAGCTTTTGGGCAAGCATCCAGCACGTCCGTTCGTGGACCGACGTCTCGTTGAGGAACCCCTTGCAAGCATCCCGCCAACTCAGAACGCTCGTCCACAATTCCTACCTTACGACTTGAAGACCACTCGCTCCCATAGCTGATGGTTCGCGCCATATCACGCAACAAGGTTGTCTTTCCGCACTGGGGTGGGGAGATGAGCAGCGTGTTCAGCAATTTGCCATCCTCAAACAAATACGGCATGACCTTCTTGGCCGCGCCTTTTTTCTCGCGGGCAATCCGGATGTTGAAGCTGGTCACATCTCTGATTCCCTTCACTTCACCTTTGTCCAGCACCACTTTCCCCGCAATGCCAATGCGATGGCCGCCAACTACCGTGATGTAACCCCTTTTCAACTCTTCTTCTAAGGCATAGAGAGAATGCTGGCTGACCTGGTTTAAGAGCTTTGCAGCCTCTTCTGCTGAAAACAGCCAACCTTGCGCGGGTATCGAGGTGATTTGCCCCGACGGTGTCACATAGCTAGATTGTTGTCCAAACCGGACTTCTAGCGGTTGGTTTTGCCGAAGCCGAATCTCTTCCAAATTCTCTCTTACCGCGATAGGAAGGGCCGTCAAAATCGTGCGTAAAGTTGCTGGCAGAATCGCCAAAATTTCATTCATCCGGTACCCTCCTTTTGCAGCATTCTGCCTTTGTACACGTTGTCTTACCTCCATCCTATGCTGAGGTGGACGAGATTTATGCAAAAAAAATAGCTTGCTCTCGTGCTAGAACGCGAGTAGCAAGCTTTTCCTATAAAGCTCATGGATTATTTGTTTTTCTTGTTATCCACCGGCTCTATTACATAGTGTCGGTAGCCTTCCTCATCTTTGCCTTCGTGCAGATAGATTTCTTTTTGGCAGCTAGGGCATGCGAACTCGTAGGTCGTATCGAGATGGGGATCTACTTGTACTTCATACAGATGTGCGTCTTCATCATCATCCAAATCGTACAAAGTCGCGTACTCGTCGTCATCGTCCTCACAATCGACAACGGTTTCGTACAAGTCATCATCATCTTCAAAAAGGTAGAGCTCAATGTCCTCTAAGTCTTCATCCAAGGCCTCCACATAATCCTCTGCCTCTTCCACTCGCGAGTGAAGCTCTCGTAGTTGACCCTGTACCTCCCCTAGAATCTCAATCATCTCTACCATAATTTTTCCTTCGGGGCTCTTCTCCCCCACTTCCAACCCATCTGCCAACCCTTGCAAGTATGCGATTCGATTCGCCAATGATTCTGGCATCCACATTCCCTCCCATCCAATCTCTCCCACATATCTTTCCCCATCGTGATAGCATTTACCAATGGAAGGAAATGGGTAACTACTTGCGGACACCAATCAAGATGCAGGAGACCCCCACCAGAATCCAGGCAATTTTGGCAAAGCTAACCCGATCCGACATGCCTAATAAACCGATCGTTGTAGTGGTGATCAAGATGATTGGCCCGACAATCGCAAGACCTGAATTAATGAGCAGAGCTTTTTCGACCTGGTTCACTTTTAAAATGAGCAAAGCTGCAATGATCTCGATACTACCTGAGAAGACCCTAAGCGCCGCCATACCCATAATTGCTTTTTCCAACATACCGTCTCGTCCTCCCCTCCTTTCACTCTATGCCTGTACCACATCATTTCAGCACTTTTTGCATTTCCTCTATAGGCTTTTGCCCTCACTCCTCCCCTCCGCTGGGCATACACTGAACCATACGCCTAGAAGAAATGAGGAACTTGCCGATGGTAGAGTGTGATCAATCGTTTTTGCCTGAAAGCTGGGCAAACCCGTCCGGGCAAATAAGAGAGAAGCCCCGTGCGAAGGGCTTAACCATGGTCATTGACAAAGGCCTTGGGCTTACCGCTTATTCCGACTTGTTAGCACTGGCTGCTCCCTATATCGATCTATACAAACTCGGTTTTGGCACCATCGCTCTGTATCCGCTCGAAATACTCAACCAAAAATTGACCCTCGCAAAACAAAATGGCGTACACATCATGCCAGGAGGAACTTTTTTTGAAATTGCTATCCGTCATAATACGATTGCAGATTATATGAAGCTGATTCGCACTCTCGGTTTTACTGCGGTAGAAATATCCGATGGAACGTTCCCTTTATCCTTCTCACAGCGTCAAGAAGCCATCAATTACGCATTAGACAATGATCTGGTGGTCTATACTGAGGTCGGGAAAAAAGCGGCCGATTATCGCGCTTGTCGAGAGGAATTGCTGGAGACACTTAGCTTCGACCTGCACAACGGTGCCAGTCACGTTATTGTCGAAGCGAGAGAGAGTGGTACTGTCGGCGTATGCGACGGGGACGGCAATATTGACGATTCCTTCGTTCGAGATATTGTCTCGGCGGCCAAAGAAAAAGCCTCCCGCCTGATCTGGGAAGCCCCACAAAAAGATCAACAGGTCTGCTTCATTAAGGCCGTTGGCAGCGACGTAAATCTCGGAAATATTGCCTATACGGATGTATTCTCTGTGGAGACGCTACGGCGAGGATTGCGCGGCGATACAGCCCTACTCATGGAGAGAGGGGGGTTTTATCCGTGCGAATAGAAGTGGTGCCGACCGTGGAAGAAATTCGTTTTGAACAGATCAGCAATCATGTTGTCATTGTCATCGATGTGCTTCGAGCCTCCAGTACGATTGTCACCGCATTAGGCAATGGATTTCGTAGCGTCATCCCGGTCGAAACCATTGGGCAAGCGAACTCGCTGCGCGCCAACGACTGTATTTTGGCTGGTGAACGCCACTGCAAGAAAATCCCGGAATTCGACTGCAACAACTCACCAACCGAAATCGCTTCTCTGGGGAAAACGGGGAGCCAGCTGATTCTCACTACGACGAACGGGACTCGCGCGATCCAAAAAGCAGAACGTGCCTCTGCACTCTTGATTGGCTGCTTCTTGAATGCTACTGCATGCGTGCAGCACGCTCTTTCGTATCATCTCGATATTACGCTGTACTGTGCAGGTACCCGGTCGGAATTCGCTTTGGAAGACGGTCTGGCTGCCGGCTTGATGATTGTCCAGGCACAACAATCGTTACCGAGCATCCAAATTTGTGATCTGGGTGAAGTTCTAAAAGCGAGCTATCTTTACTACGCAGGAAAACTGAGCGAGCTGTTACCCCACACAACAACAGGAAAAAGGCTCGTCCAGCATCATCTCGCAAGCGATTTACGGTACTGTGCTCAAGTAGATCAGTATCAAATCGTTCCCTATATCAAGGAGAAACGCATACTCCCACACCTTGTCTCATAATGTGAAAGGAGAACAGGGACAGGGGTTATGATGCCAATGATGTCTGGAGAAGTGATGCTCGTCATCCTGATCGTTATCGGTCTTATTGGGCGCTCACCAATTATTGCGACTGCTGCGAGTATATTGTTGGTGTTGAAGCTAACGGCGCTGGAGCGCTTTTTCCCGACGGTGGAACGCCGTGGGCTGGAGCTAGGCCTGCTTTTCTTGACGATTTCCGTACTGGTTCCATTCGCCAGCGAAAAAATATCGTGGAAGGACGTCACCCCACTATTCACGACGGTAGTCGGACTGACAGCACTAGCTGGTGGAGCTATTGCCACCTGGATGAATGGAAAAGGACTTGACCTGCTAAGGTCTGAGCCGCAAATGGTTGTCGGTCTGGTCATTGGCTCAATCATTGGCATTGTATTTTTTCGGGGCATTCCCGTCGGACCTTTGATGGCTGCTGGCATTACGGCGTTTGTGTTGAAGCTGTGGGAATGGTTTGGCAGCAGATAAAAATGAAATCCCCCTCTTTTTTGCATCGGAGGGGGATTTTTTCGTTTTGACTTAGCGTTTGTCAGTCGTTTGGAATGGAACTTCCCAATTCATTCCCTGGTACTGACGCCATTGCATCAAATGCTCCAGATTCAGAGTTTTCGGCAGCTTTTCTATGTCACGGACAAAGAACGTACCGCTGACATGTACACGCCCGTCCTTGTCTCTCTTGAATGATTGTCTGACGAGCAATTTGTAATCTTGCTTGGCATCACCTTGCGCATTCCATTCAATTGCCCTGATGACGCCCTCTGGAAGAACAGCCGTGTACGGGATAATCGCACCTTTCCCCTTGTACGTATGTTCCCCTATTTTTTCCTCGCCCTCCGTCGTTTTCAACGTAACGCCTGAAAAGGTGTACGTGCTGTCATGACTCGTTACGGTTACCTTTTCCTTGCCCAGCTTCTCAACAGGTATGCTTGCTTGAAACTTCGCCGGCTCAAACAGATACAGGGAGTGCAGCCTGAAAGTATACGTTTGGTCGTCAGCCAAAGGCGCGATGCCATTCAACTTCGTATATCGTTTCCCCTCGTCATGCAGCTGTCCTCGGTAACCGGGAGATACCGTGTTTTTGCGAATTTGATTGATTTCATCCCCGTTAATGGCATCATCCCATCCCGCTACCACTTTTCCTTTTTCATCCACGATCTCATAGGCCAATCCGATGTCTACGAAATATCTCTCCACGCGCGCTGCATCCGTGAACCCATCTGGTGCGTTTTCCTTTACGACCCAACCATTTTCTTCTTTTATTTTTTGAACCTGCTTCGCTCGCTCTTCCGTCCACGTTGTCTCCAATTCAATTAAACTGACACTAGGCACAGTCTTAATGTTTTGCAACGCTACCTTAATTCCATGCGGGGTCATGAAATCTTTCCCGATCGTAGTTTCATTTGCTGCCGCTCTCGCCTTTTTCAAATCGACTGGAAACTCCATCTTCCAGCTGCCTTCTTTTCCATCCAGCATCGTTGCGTCGACGCCAACAACCATTTCATCCAGTTGCGTCTTACTTTCTTTTAGGAATTGGAAGATATCATGACTAATGACAAGATATTCGCCTTCCTCCCCGATGCTATAGCCCCCTCCATCTGGATTGAGCTCTTCACCTGACTTCGTTTTATACGTAAGGTTCACATCGATTTTACCCGGTTCAAACGGGATCCGCTTGCCATTTTGATCGACGACTTGAGCGAAGATAGCCATTCGCACCGGATCAGCAACCACTTCTTTCACATTCAATGTAATTCCTTGATCGGTTGCGCTCTTATTGATGGCTTGGGCATAGCCTTTTTCGGCAGCCTGCTTCATTCCGGTGTCTACGCCTTGGATGGACTGAATGACACTGTTTACATAGCTCGCAAAAGTCGGTGACACCATGGACCCAAACGCAATAATCGCTGTAACACTCGCTACGGCTAACGCGGTTTTTTTCAAAATAGTTACACTCCTCTTTTTCCAATTTGATTTTTGTGTAGGAGTACGCACGGTCTCTAATGCCATCATTACCTGAGCAGTAAAGTCGATCGGCAACGTACTGGGGACTCGCAGGCTCGAATACTCCTCGCCGCTCTCATCTTCGTCCACCATCTGCCGCTGACAGCATAGACACGCTTCTACGTGTTGTTCCATCAGCCTGGCTTCGTCAGAAGATAATTCTCCAACCAAATACTTGCGCAATTGTTCAGTTTTGGAGCAGTTCATAGATAGCACCCCTTCCTGACCTTTCTTGCGCCATACTTGCCCGGAGCTTTTTCTTGGCGTGATGAATGCGCATTTGCACGGTTGTAATCGGGATATGCAGAATTTCGCTAATCTCCTTGTAACTCAACTGCTCCATGTATTTCAGCAGAAACACAATGCGGTATTCCTCACCCAGCGCCATGATTTGTTGTTGCAAGGCGTCTTGCTTTTCCTTTTCCAAATAAGCTTTTTCGGGTGTATCTGTTTCAATCAGTCTGGTTTCTTCCAATGGCGTCTTAAGGTAGCGTTTGTTCTTGCGCCACGCATCGACGCACAAATTGGACGCAATCCGATACAGCCAAGCCAAAAAAGCATCGGTCGGCCTATATTTGTCCAACTGGCAGTACGCCTTGATGAAAGCCTCCTGCGTCAGGTCCTGGGCATCCTGCTGTTGTCCTGTCATGCGATAAAGATAGCTGTATAATCGATCCTTGTACTTGTCGACCAGGTACGCGTAGGCATCGCGATTTCCTGTTTGTACCTGTTGAATAAGCAACCAATCATCCTGCAATGGAAATCCTCCCGTTTTAAAAAAGTTCGCTGCGCAGCGTTCATTTTGGCAGGTTCATATAGATTAACGGATCATTTAGGTTTTTCTTTCCAAAAAAGCATACATTTTTTTAAAAAAGCTTGAGTCAAGGGGATTCACTGGCCGTCTCCACTTCCAAAAATAAAACCGCCCTTGATAAGGGCGGTCGAATGACGTCTATCACTTCCATGAATGGTAGATGTTTTTCGCGTACTTGGTAATGGCTTCATCGTAATCTGGATACGGATATCCGAGACTTTCTGCCACTGCTTTGGCGTACTTTCGAAATAATTCATAGCAAGTGAATAACGATTCCCACATCTGCGTGTAGCCATTTTCGTGATAAGTGGATCGTAACGCTTCCCAATCTTCTTTAGGAAGATAGTGATCTATAAATTTGTAATTTTTCCCGACACTAAAGGTAAACCCTTTCTCACATCCGATTTGCCAAGCCATCATTCGGAGCAAATTCGGTCGGGCAATTTCGTTGAGATGGTCAATCGCAAACAGGATTTCTTTTCTTGCCAGACCTTTAACAACGTAAGTAGAGACCATCCAAAATTCATTGCAGCAGTCATCAAACTCTCTAGCAGTTGGCTTCCGGGTCCAATATTGACGATCGGAAGCGAGCACCTCGTGTTTGATAAGCTCGTCCTTATCCAGCAAAACCTCAACTAGACCGTCGCTATCTGCAAAATACTGCTCTGTCTCGTCTATCGGAATCAGCGTCAGATCTACTTTATTTCCATCCTCAAATAGCATGAGATAGGAAAACCAATTCCCTAACTCGGACGGAAAAAGCTCCATATCCTCCGGCTTTTGCATCATAAACCGATTCCCAAAAACATCGAGCCATTGATCATTTTCCTTGAAAGAATCCATCTCTGTCACAAAATACGAAATATCATAATCTTGGAATGGATCAGCGGGTATGTTTTTGTTCGTGCGTGACCCTTCCAAGGTTACCAACCGGATTCGATCATCCTTCCTGGCGAAATCGATCAGCATGCTCATCATTTCTTGTACCGTTCTCACAGCCATCCCCCTCCACCCTACTCTTTCTCCGTACCACTTAACGTAGTGCAATTGCATAATTTTTACAATACCGCATCATTAGGAGAAGCAAATAAAAAAAGCTGCACCCATATATGGGCACAGCTTTTTCTTCCAATCCGTACTTTTACGCGCGGGAAACGTATGCTTCCGTACGAGTATCGATGATTAGACGCTCTCCTTCTTCTACGAAGAGAGGAACGTTTACTACGAAACCAGTTTCCAAGGTTGCTTTCTTTGTTACGTTAGAAGCAGTGTCACCTTTTACACCTGGCTCACATTCTGTTACAACGAGTTCCACTGTGTTCGGCAATTGAATACCGATTGTTTCTCCGTTGTACTGCATGATTTGCACGTTCATGTTTTCCTTGAGGAAACGCAGTTCACGCTCAATTTGCTTTTGAGTGAACGTCATTTGCTCATAGGTTTCTGTGTTCATGAAAGTGTACTCGTCTCCGCTCGCATACAGATATTGCATCGTGCTGGATTCGATACGGGCAGGGTTAACTTTTTCACCACCGCGGAAAGTCATTTCCGTCGTGTTACCGCTGCGCAGGTTGCGCAGTTTGGAGCGAACGAAAGCCGCACCTTTACCTGGTTTTACGTGTTGGAATTCTAGCACGGTAAAAATATTGCCATCCACTTCGATTGTCAAACCGGTACGAAAATCGTTTACAGAGATCATGGTAGTCCTCCCAAATCAATCAATAACAGAATAAGTATAAATTACACAGGCAAAATGAGCAACTCTTTCGTGGACTTGTTCAGGTTCTCATGACCATCAGCAGTAATCCACACATCGTCCTCGATCCGAACGCCACCAAGTCCTGTTACGTAAATGCCTGGCTCCATCGTTACGAGCATACCTGGCTCCAATACGAAGGTACTTACAGTCGACAGCCCTGGCAGCTCGTGAACTTCCAGTCCGAGACCGTGACCTGCGCTATGTCCATAGGCATCGCCATAGCCTGCTGCTGTGATGATATCTCTCGTTGCAGCGTCAGCGTCTTTTGCGGATACACCTGGCTTCAGTGCTTCCAAACCTGCGAGCTGTGCACGCAGAACGATTTCGTAGATTTCACGCATTTTCGGGTCTGGCTCTCCCACAGACAATGTGCGTGTGATATCGGAATTGTAGCCCTGATAAGCAGCACCAAAGTCGAGCGTAACCATTTCCCCTGCCTGAATTACTTTCTCGGAAGCTCGTCCATGTGGCAGAGCACCGCGCACACCCGACGCTACGATCATATCAAATGCAGAGCCTGTCGCTCCTTGTTTGCGCATGAAGTATTCCAATTCCAAAGCAACATCGGATTCACGCACACCTGGCTTGATGTAGCCTTGAATATGCGTAAATGCTGCTTCCGCGATACGAACCGCTTCACGAATAATAACCATCTCGGATTCGTCTTTAAACATGCGGATTTTTTCAAGCAGACCGCTTGTTGGCACCAGTTCTACTCCTTCAAATCCTTTGTTCCAATCCTGATAGGTGCTAAAGGCCACACTGCTCTCGAATGCCAAACGCTTAATCCCTTTTTCTTGCAGGAGCTTTGCAATCGATTCAACAGCTTTTCTCTCGTTATTTACTACAGTAAATTCAGGTGCTTGTTCTTGCGCTTGTTCCACATAGCGGAAGTCAGTGACGAGAAACGCCTCTGTTTCGGTGACAATGACCCATCCCGTTGATCCGGTGAAACCACTCAAGTAGAAGCGATTCTCTGTTTTTTCGGTAATAAACGCCTCTGCTCCAACTTGTGTAAGTGCTTCGCGCAATTTATGCAAACGTTGTTTCATGGCAGCCTTTTCCCCTTTTTGACAGCTTTTATTTTTTTTCGATTTTACGGACGAGCGCTCTTAGCGCCCATTCATATCCATCGATCCCCAATCCGACAACTTGTCCAATCGCGATAGGAGCGATGACTGAGTGATGGCGAAATGGTTCCCGTGCATGAATATTGGAAATATGTACTTCAATCGTTGGCAGAGCCACACTGGCCAATGCGTCTCGGATCGCATAGCTGTAATGTGTGAATGCCCCTGGATTGATCAAGATGCCGTCATGGACACCTCTCGCCTGATGAATCGCGTCGATGAGGACACCTTCGTGATTCGATTGGAGATGCTCAAGCTTTCCGCCCAACTCATCCATGACACCCTTCAGGATTGTCACCACATCCTCCAGCGTTTCCCTTCCGTAAACATCCGGCTCCCTTGTCCCCAATAAATTCAGGTTGGGTCCGTTCAATAACAAGACGGAAGTCATCGACCATCCCTCTCCCTATAAAAGTTTTTTTACTAATGAAACATTTTACCACAAGCCGTCCTAGTTCCATAGTGGGCATTCATCTATGAAACTTTTCGAACATTGTTACATCCATTTTGACAAGGAACGGAGAAATCCTCCTACCTTGTAGACTCATTCCATGTATGATTCTCGTCGGATTGCTCGAGTATAATTGTCATCCCGATAAACAAGCCAAACGTCAAATACCATGCACCTTCCGTACTTAAAGTGGCTATCTCCCAATTTCCGATATGAAAGAAGAAGCCTGCTATCACTAGCACGCCAGCCCCGTAGACGAGTCCCAACCACCAGGCACGGATCCGGCTAAAAAGCAAGCTGAACACAAAGGAAGCAACGGCTGTTTCAACAAATAGCACGATACCACCAAGACACAAGCTCGCAAACTTATTTTCGTCCTCGATGCTGATAAAGGGACGTGCAAAGGCTCCGACTCCATACGGGGTCATGTTCAAGAAGTGAGCTATCAACCGAGCGAGCCCCCAAATAATCGTTCCCCAGAATGCGACCTCCAAAATCTTCGAAGTGGAGATTCTTTTACTCTCCTGCTTCACTTCTTCCGTATGGGATACACGCGCTTGCTTGTGTTTCCGTCCTGTTTTGCTTATTTCCATTTCCATCACCTCTGTTCTCTAGTATGCTCTTCCTCTAAGCTTTTCACTTTTGCTTTACATTTGTTGGAAAAGTGCGAACTCCTTGTAGCTTCAAGTCGCCATTTCCGTTAATATAGTGGTAAGGATGGTGATTGTATTGGCGCAACAAAACGTACCTAGCTACGGCGGTCAGGCCGTCATCGAAGGTGTTATGTTCGGTGGCAAAACCATGACTGTTACGGCTGTTCGCAAAAAAAATCATGAAATTGAGTATTTTGAATCCCCAAGATCGGAATATAAATGGATTACTACGCTGAAAAAGATTCCGTTTGTGCGTGGGATTGTTGGTTTGGTCGAAGCCAGCGCCAATGGGGCCAAACATCTCAACTTCGCCTCTGAACAATACAGTATGGAGTCTGGAGAAGAAGTATCTGAAAGTCCATCGAAGCTCACTATGATTTTAGGTGTTGCTGTCGTCGGGGTACTTTCCTTCCTGTTCGGGAAATTCGTATTTACACTCGTTCCCGTTTTCCTGGCTGACTTTTTACTCGGAAAATGGGTACCGGATGGCGTTCCTCAAACCTTGGCTGAAGGCGGATTTAAAATCTTGCTCCTCCTCGGCTACATTACAGCGATTGCACAAGCTCCGTTGATTAAAAGGCTTTTTCAATACCACGGAGCCGAGCATAAAGTGATTAACGCATTCGAATCCGGGGTAGAATTAACAGTAGCCAATGTACAAAAATTTTCCGCTCTGCATTATCGTTGCGGTAGCAGTTTTCTCATTTTCTCAGTGTTCGTCGGTGTCGTGATTTACTCACTGTTCAGTTATGACTCCCTGACGGAGAGGGTCGTACAACGCATTGTTCTTTTGCCACTGGTAATCGGCGTCTCTTACGAGGTTTTGCAGTGGACAAACAAGCTCCGTGATGTACCAGTCCTACGTTACCTTGGTTATCCAGGATTGTGGTTGCAAAAGATCACGACTCGTGAACCAGATGACAGCCAAGTCGAGGTAGCCATCGCTTCATTCCAAAAGATGCGGGAGCTTGATCAGAAGCACGTGCAGGAAAGAATGGTTACGACCGGATAGCGTGAGGCATTTTTATTCCCATAGAGGTGAAGCCCTATGTTACGCCGCATTCCACCAGTGATTCTGATAGTGATCGTATTAGCGATTTACGGATTTTTGATCACACTCATCAATGACCCTGTTAGTACGATTATCATCTTGGGATTATCCGTTGTACTTTTCTTGGTCGTGCGCAACTATTTACAAACCGGCTCCTTCTTTTCACAAGGCGCAGGCTCTGGCAAACCTAGACAGCCAAAGGTCAAGGTGAAGCCAAAGCCCTCCATAGGTCGGCAAGCAGTGAAAAAGCAGTCGACTACCCCGAGAAAAGATCATCCGTTTCGTGTGATCGAGGGCAGCAAAGGAAAGCAAAAAGAGAAACAAGACGAAAAATCGCAAAATAATATCTCCCACTAAAAACAAGAACAGGTTGCCTGAATCGGCGACCTGTTTTTATTTTTCACACCAGCATTTTCGGAGAGCTATTGCGAAACACTTTTACGTAATCTTCAAAATCCCATTGTGCCAAAAATTTGTGAGCGGCTGCCTCCCCTGACTCAAACAATCGCTGCCTCATTTCTTTTGACATCTGAAATTGGGTTGTCCTTACCCCTAATGTATGAATGAAAATTGTCCGAACGGCTTTTGCCTTTTCCACATACAGACGGTCATGGGCATCGAGCATAGTCGCCAGTAATCCCCGAGAGAAGGAAAAAAGACCTTTGATACTGGTCGCTTCTCTCTTGTTTGGATCATCACTCAGGCGAAAACCAATTGTCGGCCACCGGGGAGTCCCCTCTACATCAAATAACCACACGGGGTAGTTGCTCAATAATGCGCCATCGACGATGTAGTGCACATGTCCAGCACTTGTCAGCTTTGCGGGCTGAAAAAAGAACGGAATAGAGGAAGACATACGAACGGCTCGTGCCACAGGAAAATGATCTGGTTCTACACCATACCGTGCCAAATCGTCGGGAAATATAAGCATTTTTCCGTCAGTGACATCAGAAGCGACAACTTTCAGCTTACCAGGAGGAAGATCTCCAAATGTTCGTACTCCTTTTCGCTGTAACAACTTCTCTATGAACAACTCGATTCGATCTGCTCGATAAACCCCTTCCCGCACGACTAGTTCATAGATTGGTCCGATGAGAGGGAGCCTGCCCAGCCCTGAGCGCTTGAGAAAGTGAAGGTAATCCAGCTCTTCAAAGATCGGTTTCAACTCATGGCTTGAATAGCCTGCGCCAAGCAAAGCTGCAACAATGGAGCCAGCCGAGGTACCAGCGAGCCTTTCCCATGTGTATCCATTCTCCTCCATGACTCGCAAGGCACCGATAAAAGCGATTCCTTTTACGCCGCCACCTTCAAAGACTGCATCCGCTTTCACCTTGTTTCCCCTCCCTAAAATTCCTCCCCATTTTCCATGTATAAGACGACAGCTTTTCCGTTACCACAAAGAAAAACGCAAGCCTGGTCGGCTTGCGCTATAATACGATAACGATATAGACTATTCCTCTTTTTGCTCATCTAACAAACGAATGTTACGAAGCTCTTCTATACGCTTTGGATCTGACTCGAAGTACTGAACCAGATACTCCAGGCATGTAATCGATTCCCAGCTCAGGTGGTGCTCGATTCCTTCCACATCCTGATAAATATGCTCTTCATCCAAGCCAATGATCCGCATAAATTCTTCTAGAAGACTGTGACGGTCCACTAGGCGTTTTCCGATTTTCTTCCCTTTTGGCGTCAAGACAAGCCCGCGGTATTTTTCATAAACGAGATACTTGTCTTTGTCTAGCTTCTGAACCATTTTCGTGACCGAAGAGGGATGTACTTCTAACGCTTCAGCAATATCGGAGACACGAGCATAGCCCTTTTCTTCAATTAAGTTGTAAATGCGTTCCAAATAGTCTTCCATACTCGGCGTCGGCGGCATTGTGAACCCCTCATTTCCAAACCGTTATTTCATCAAGCCAAAAAAGGCACGTAGAAATATCATACCGTGTAATGAGAACCATTTGCAAGAGAAAAGTACCTATCGCAGCTGTTTTTCTGGTGTTGGGTTCATCATTTGGACATATTGTACGAGTTGTTGACCCAACTGCTCCATGCGCGCCTGCAAACGCTCATCCTTCAGCTTGCCTTCTGGTGTAAAGGCATTGTAAGCACTTGGGATGGAAGGGCTAGATGGCAACGGCCATGCATGCAGGTTGCGCATGATTAACTGCAAGGTGTTGACCGTGTTCGTAGCACCCATGCTTCCCCCAGCGACGCCAATGATGGCAACCTGCTTGTCACGCAAAATGCGCCCTTCCAGGAAGTCAATGGCGTTTTTCAAAGCACCTGTCATTGTGCCATGGTATTCAGGCGAACCGATCACAAGTCCATCCGCTTCGGAAACTGTTTTGACAAATTGATGGACAATTTCAGGGTACGTACTGGTATCATCACGATCATCATACAGCGGCAGCTTCCAGTCCGCGAGATGAATCATTTCAACATCGGCACCTGCAGCCTTCGCTGCTTCGAGTACAATATGAATCGCTTGTTTTGTCGTAGAATTGGCATTCATGCTTCCGGCTATTCCTACAATTTTCATGGTTTCACCCCATCGATAATCTAAATACTGGTATGATCATCATTATATTCCATTAAGTATATTTTGTAAACATTTATGTTTATTTAATATCGTCTGTTCTGAACAGACCTGTTTGTCACATACACTTGTACCAAGTTGCAAGTGAGGATGATGCCTATGGACAAAGTTGCTTGGCATATCGCCGTGCTTTTTGCAGGGTCTGCGTTAGGTGGATTCTACTTGGGTGGATATGAGTGGTTACGCTTTTTTACTTATTTCGGTTCCTGGGGGACAATAGGCATTGCACTTGCGGCTCTTGGCCTCGGATGGTTCGGCGTCCAGCTGTTGACCTTTTGCCATCGCAAGCAAATTCGCTCCCTGTACGAGCTGTACTACGTATTGTGTGGCGAAGCGTTCGCTTCTAGCCTATCTGTAATCACCCACATTCTGCTATTGGGCTATACAGGAGTCATGCTTGGCCAACAGGCAGATTCCCTCTTGGAGGAGCTCTCTCCTCTCTGGTTCATCCTTATGACCATTGCAGCCATCTTCTTTATCATAAATCGTTGGAGATGGATTGTCACTGCAACAGCCATATCTCTATCCATCGGTTTACTATTATTCGGATTGATTTTCAGCGCACAATCCCATGTCCCAATACCGAGCTTAGGTTATCAAATGAATGTGAACTGGCTGATTCACGCCGTATTTTTCCTTGCTTTGCATTTTCTTATCAGCTTGGCCACGACTCTACCTCTGGCAGTCCGTGCGTCCCATGAGCGAACTGTTCGGATGGGGGCAATCATCGGAGCTGGAATCTTCCTTTTGTTCACGTTTTTAGGTCAAGCTATCCTTCTTGCCCATTGGCATGATGCACACTCATCTATACTGCCTATCAAACAAATTTTGGTTCAAATGATGACGGGTGGCGATTGGCTTCTCGCTATCCTCTCGCTTGTGCATGGTGGAGTCATTGTCGCAGCCCTACTCTACTCGTTGACACATCCAATTGCGACACGTCAACATCTACAAATGCTGCCATTGATTGTCGTCATGCTGCTTACCGTTTTGGTATTCTCTCTCCTCACACTCGTGGTTCCGTGGAGTATGTCTGCAATCGCCAGTGCAACGACCTATTGCGGCATGTTCTTAATGGGCTGGTACGTTTGGAAGCATCAGCATTGACCTGATTGATTGTTTACTCGTAGCTCCTGTGGTCAAGACAAAGTCTTGGCCACTTTTTTCGCATGATAGGACCCATTTCAACGGACTCATCGTCACGTAGGCCTCCTCTACACATGGTTACTCTCCCTCATTTTACCACAATGAAAAACGTCCCCCGAAGGAGACGTTTACTGCAAAGCCTCACTTTCCGCTTTCAGCTGTACCCCATTTGGAGTACTCAACGGATAAGCTGGCGTTGTTTGTGCCGTAATTTTGTGGATTGCTGAAAGGACCGCCTTAGTGGCCTTTGTAGTTTGTTCCCAATCCATTTGCGCCAAGGAGTCTTCTTTTGCTTGTCCTGTCTCTGCATTCGTCACAAGTGCCGTAGGAATACCTGCGGCGGCCAAAGAGCTCACTGCACCGTTTCGTTCACGTGTACCATTCTTTTCGGAAGGTGATGCCCCCGCTTCTCTCAGGAGTTGGATTGGCAGATTTTCGTTGCCCAGCGAATTGATTGCAACAAGCTCTGCCTTTTGGCTGCCCACACCATCGACATAGAAGGCTGCAATCATAGCTTGTCGTTCCTTGGCTGATAAGGTATTCGCATAAGCAATCGGGCCTCTGTTTCCCGATGTAACTGCACCAAAGCTGACAAACCTCACTTCCGTATCGATCGGCTTGTCAGCCATATTACGCGCGATTTCAAGTAAGGCTGCTACACCGGAGCCATTGTGATTAGCCCCAACCGATAACCCAGCGGAATCATGATGAGCGGATACCATGACGACCTGCCCGGTGTCGTTTTGATTGGGCTTTCGACTTGCCACGATATTATACGAGGTTTGCTTGATGCTTACGGCTCCTTCCACCTTGACGCTTCCCTTTACGGGCCGTTTGTCCATGATGCGTTTTTGGAGCTTCGTGCCATCCGCCTTAGACAAAGCTATTACAGGAACAGCGATATCCAAAGGTTCGCCCAGCGAAGCATTCCAGCCTTCCTCTCGATCATTCCAGATGATAAGAGCAACGGCTCCGGCAGCTGCTGCTTGGCGTACTTTTTCTCCGAACGGAATCTCGCCTCGCTTGACCAAGGCAATCTTCCCCCGGGATGCATCATTTGCAAAATCAACCGCTCTTCCCAAGCCTGCATCCACCACCTCTGCTGTCGCGGTTCCATTGATCCCAAAAGCAAATCCACTTACTGTCCATTTTTGACCTGGCCATTCTTCTATCGTCAGTGATAGAGTAGCAGGCTTTCGGTACGTATAATAAGAAAAGGGATCGAGCTTGGTCTTGTACCCGTAAGATCGAAGTGTATTTTCCACATAGACAGCTGCCGCAAATTCCGTTTCAGTAGCAGGTGGACGAGCTGTTCTCGCCAATTGCTCGACATGGCTATACAAGCGTTCACTATCGATCCAATCTTGCGTTTCCTCTGCATGAGCACGATGTGAAAGGAAAGGTATCGGAAATATCGTTCCACAGACAAGCAAGGCACATAGCGCATAATGACGGACTGATCGCATGGCATTCTCCCTTTCCTTCGCTCTTTGCATTTATTATGGGCGGTTATGACAAATAGAGTCTAGTCAGAATAGTTAGTCAAATAACTTCATCCTGCGCCATCCCTGGACAGCTTTCGCTTTCTTCTGCCCAAAACGTCGATTTTTCGAGTGACTTCCCTCCATATGAATTCTTAATAGAAAGGTGCTTTTCTCTGTAAAATTATTGATAAAGAAAAGGCGACTTTCAAATTGACCTATGTCCTTCCCTTTTGCTAAGGTGGAATCAATAAAAAACCGTTTGAAAGAAACGGATTGGAATCCATTGAGGGGGAAGTACCATGCTGTATGTAGATGGAAAATGGGTAGAAGAAGGGCAAGTCGCAGTTCATCCAGAAGACCGCGGTTATAACTTTGGGGATGGCATATATGAGGTAGTACGCATTTATAAGGGACGCATGTATCAATGGGATGGACATCTTACCCGTTTGTTTCGAAGTGCCAAAGAAATAAAAATGGAGCTTCCATGGAGCGCAGAAGAGCTGACAGATTTAGCGAATCAGTTGATCGCCAAGAACAACATCACGGAGAATGATGACGCCAGCCTTTACCTGCAAGTATCTCGTGGCGCCTCACCGCGTGTTCACGATATTCCGTCTGGGATCAAGCCTGTGATCATGGGCTTTGTCCGTCACAAGGACCGCCCTGTCTCCGATATGAAAAAGGGCTGGACAGCACAACTCGTCGAAGATATCCGCTGGCTCCGTTGCGATATTAAAACGCTCAATCTGCTAGGAGCTGTTCTTGTCAAACAATACGCAAAGGATGCAGGTGCCCAAGAATCAATTTTGCACCGCAACGGCGTCATCACAGAGTGCAGCTCTTCCAATTTGTTCGTCGTAAAAAATGGCGAGCTGTATACGCATCAGGCTGACAATCTGATCCTGCACGGAATTACCCGCCAAGTGGTCATTGATTTGGCTCGGGACAATGGCATCACTGTACATGAAGAAGCATTCGACATGGCTTTCTTGAAGCAAGCCGATGAAGTCTTCCTCACCAGCACGACTGCGGAAATCATGCCGCTCATCTCGGTAGATGGCGTCGCTGTCGGCAACGGACAGCCAGGACCTGTCGTACTTACGCTACAAGATTTGTTTGAACAGCATATCAATACAAGTGTACTCGTGTAATGAAGAAAAGCTCTCCCGGTATGCATATACATCCGAGAGAGCTTTTCTTTATTGTTTAACGACGCAGATTCCATTCGTCTGTGGCATAGCGCGTCTTAACGAGTTCTTCTGCCAACGCAAGTTCTTCGTCCGTAAGCGTTGAAGGGATCAGCTCCACTTCCAATCCAGATGCAAAGCCTTTCGAGAACGCCTCGATGGATTCTTGGAGACTGATTGGCCGTGGGCTTACTTCGTTGATCGTCACTGCTTTTTGTCGGAAACTATCGATCATCCGTTGTTTTACCCGCTCCGATGGGAAATGCAAGAGCGAGAATAGTAAATCTACGTCCATATCAAGCAGAATAGAGCCGTGCTGAAGAATAACGCCCTTTTGTCGGGTCTGAGCGCTTCCCGCTACTTTTTTCCCCTCTACAACGAGCTCATACCAAGAAGGCGAATCGAAGCAGGCGGATGACCCTGGCGAATTGTACTTTTCCTTCTCCTCTTCACTCGCCAAAGAGACCATTTCCGCTGAGAGTCCAAGGTTCTGGAATCCGTGCAGCAGTCCCAAGCTGATGATTTTGTAGGCTTCCGTCACACTCGAAGGCATTTTCGGATGGTCTTCGGATACGATGACACTGTATGTCAGCTCCTGATCGTGGAGAACAGCACGCCCTCCCGTCGCTCTGCGAACAAAGCCCAGTCCTCTATTTTGAACTTCCTCCAGGTTTATTTCCTTGATGGCCTTTTGGAAATAACCAATCGACAGTGTCGCGGGGTCCCACGTGTAAAAACGAACGGTCGGGGGAACCTTGCCCTCACTGTGTAACTGCAAAATCGCTTCATCTACTGCCATATTCATCGCGGGTGACATTGCTTCCGTCACGATATAGCGCCACTGTTCCATCTATGTACCTCCTCATTCACAACGCCTTCATTGTACGCTTCTGGCACGAAGGACGGCAAGCTTCTGATGGGCTAATTGGAGCGAGCTGTTTCCTGTAAAATGGCCAATACCTGCGCCAATGAATCTGTTTTCTTCTCATTCTCTTCCCGCATTCGCTGCAAGATGGACTCCCTGTTGTTTTGCAAGTCATTCACCGCTTGAAAAAAGCGATCAGCCGTTAGCTCTTCTTCCAGCAAAACATGACACAAGCCCTGCCTTTTAAAAGACTGTGCATTTAAAATCTGATCACCCCGACTTGCTTCACGTGACAACGGTATCAAGAGCATCGGCTTTTGCAGGGCTAAAAACTCATAAATCGCATTGGAGCCAGCTCGAGACACGACAAGATCAGCCATTGCCAGCAAATCGGGCAATTCCTCCTGTACATACTCAAATTGCTTGTAGCCATTCACCTGAATCGTTTCATCCACTTGATTTTTGCCACAAATATGTACAATGGAAAAATGTTCGAGCAAAGCAGTAAGCGAATGGCGTACCGCCTCGTTTATTCTCCGTGCTCCCAAACTTCCTCCCATGACGAGCAGGACAGGTTTCTTTGTAGAAAAGGAGCAGGATAACAGACCCGCTTCTCTTCTCCCATGCTTCAGCTCATCTCGCACCACTGCGCCTACGTGAATCCCTTTGTTTTTCGGCACTTTCGAAAGCGTATCTGGAAATGTTACGCACACCTTGCTGGAAAAAGGGACAGCCAGCTTATTTGCGAGACCGGGTGTCAGATCAGATTCATGGATGACTACAGGAAGACGGTTTAGCCACCCCCCAAATACGACCGGCACGGAGACGAAGCCCCCTTTGGAAAAAATCACATCCGGCTTCCATTTGCCAAGAAAGCGAGACGCCTGCCAAATGCCTTTGACGACTCGCAGCGGGTCACTCACGTTTTTCCAATCAAAGTATCGTCGCAGTTTGCCTGAAGAAATGCCAATATAGCGAACATCCGGATGGTTGGCGACTAGCTCTCGTTCAATTCCTGTCGCAGAACCAATATAGGCGACTTCCCAGCCCAGCTTGATAAAGTGGGGGATAAGCGCAAGATTCACAGTAACATGTCCTGCCGAACCACCACCGGTAAATACAATCTTTCTCTTCATTCGGCCCGAACCCTCCCTGCCTCTTCTTCCCCCATGATAGCACCAATCGGAAAGAAAAGCCGCCCGTAACAACAGGCGACTTTTCCTGGAATCTAGAATTATGCTTGTGGTTGATAACGTAGAATTGGCTTTCTTGCGGCTGTCGCTTCA
The DNA here is from genome assembly GCF_013284285.1 of Brevibacillus sp. HB1.4B. Taxonomy (NCBI): domain Bacteria; kingdom Bacillati; phylum Bacillota; class Bacilli; order Caryophanales; family Paenibacillaceae; genus Brevibacillus; species Brevibacillus sp. HB1.4B. Next base: position 69,772 of record NZ_JABSUT010000001.1, on the reverse strand, counting down.
TCCAAACGTTTGACCACAGTGGTATGAGGAGCTTCCTGAACGATTTCTGGCGTTTCCTCGCACTCGCGGGCAATTTGTATCATGACGTCGATGAACTCATCGAGCGTTTCCTTTGTCTCGGTTTCGGTCGGTTCGATCATAAGGCACTCGTCCACGATCAATGGGAAGTAGATCGTTGGCGGGTGATAGCCGAAGTCGAGCAAGCGTTTTGCGATATCGAGCGTGCGTACGCCCAGCTTCTTCTGGATTACACCAGACAGGACGAACTCATGCTTGCAGACGCGATCAAATGGCAGATGATAAGCCGTTGCCAAACGACGCATCATGTAGTTGGCGGAGAGCACCGCATTTTGGGAAACTTGGAGCAAGCCTTCTGGACCCATGGTACGGATGTAGCTGTACGCACGAACGAGAATACCGAAGTTTCCGTTGTAGCCTTTTACGCGACCGATGGAAGCCGGACGATTGCTATCCCAGTAGAAGCTGCCGTCTTCCTTTTTCGCTACGATTGGAGTAGGCAGGAATGGCTCGAGAATTTTTTTCACGCCGACCGGACCTGCACCTGGACCACCACCGCCGTGAGGCCCTGTAAACGTTTTGTGCAAGTTCAGATGCACCACGTCAAAGCCCATGTCACCTGGACGGGCAATGCCCAAAATCGCGTTCGCATTCGCACCATCGTAGTACAAGAGACCGCCTGCTTCATGGACGATTTTCGCCATTTCCACGATATCTTCTTCAAACAATCCGAGTGTGTTCGGGTTCGTCAACATCAAGGCAGCTGTGTCAGGACCAACCGCATCACGCAGTGCTTGAATGTCAACCAATCCACGCTCGTCAGATGCAATGGTTACGGTATCCAAGCCAGCTACCGCAGCAGATGCCGGGTTCGTACCGTGTGCGGAGTTCGGCACGATTACTTTGGTACGATGTCCTTCCCCACGGCTCTCGTGGTAGGCACGGATCATCATCAGACCTGTCCACTCACCCGCAGCACCAGCAGCTGGTTGCAGTGTAACTGCGTCCATGCCAGTAATTTCACCCAGTTCTTCTTGCAGGTTGTACAACAGCTCCAAAGCACCCTGTACAGTTTCTTCCGGTTGGTATGGATGTGTCTGCGCGAAGCCTGCGTAACGGGCAACATCTTCGTTGATTTTTGGGTTGTATTTCATCGTGCAAGAACCAAGCGGATAGAAGCCATTGTCTACCCCGTGGTTGCGACGAGACAGTTCTGTATAGTGACGAACCAATTGCAGCTCAGATACTTCTGGCAGCTCAGCCGGCGTTTCGCGAATGAGGTGCTTTGGCAAAAGGCTTGCTACTTCTACTTCTGGAACATCCAATGCCGGCAAATTGTAGCCCACACGGCCTGGTTTGCTCATTTCAAAGATCAGTGCTTTCTCTTGGTCGTTACGCACGTGTGATCGCCTCCAATTCAGCCGCCAATGTGTCGATTTCTTCTTTGGTACGCAGCTCAGTTACTGCAAACAAGGTGTGATTGGAAAACTCTGGGTAGTCGAGTCCGAGATCATAGCCCCCGATGATTCCAGCAGCCAGCAGGCCTTTGTTCACTTCTGCAACTGGTTTGTTCAGCTTCACCACGAACTCGTTAAAGAACGGTGAGGTAAATACGATCTCCAAGCCTTTTGCTTGCAGGGCATTCTTCGCGTAATGAGCTTTTTGCAGGTTCATCATCGCCATTTCTTGTACACCCTGCTTGCCGAGTGCTGTCATGGCAATAGAAGCAGCCAAAGCGAGCAGCGCTTGGTTGGAGCAGATATTGGAAGTCGCTTTTTCACGACGAATATGCTGTTCACGCGCTTGCAGCGTCAATACAAAGCCGCGTTTGCCATTTTCGTCCTTCGTTTGACCGACGATACGACCTGGCATTTTGCGCATCAGTTTGGAGGTTGTAGCAAAATATCCGCAATGCGGTCCGCCAAAGGACGCTGGGATACCGAATGGCTGCATGTCGCCCACTACGATATCTGCGCCTAATTTGCCCGGCGCCTCCAGTACACCCAGAGCAAGCGGATTGGAGGATGTAATCAACAGTGCGCCTTTTCCGTGTGCAATTGGTTCAATCGCTCCCAAATCCTCTACGTTTCCGAAGAAGTTTGGATACTGCACGATGACCGCTGCTGTATTCTCATCAACAAGCGCTTCCAGAGCCGCTGTATCTGTAACGCCATCGCTGTTGATACCTACTTCAACCAGCTCAACGTTTTGTCCATACGCATATGTTTTCAAAACACCACGCGCTTCCGGATGTACAGCGCGGGAAACGATTACGCGCTTTTTGCCAGTGTGACCTGCAGCCATCATCGCTGCCTCTGCCAAAGAAGTCGCGCCGTCATACATCGAGGAGTTCGCTACCTCCATACCAGTCAGCTCACATACCATCGTTTGGAACTCAAAAATAGCTTGCAGCTCACCTTGGCTGATTTCTGGCTGGTAAGGTGTATAGGCGGTAAAGAATTCACCGCGGAGCAGCATATGATTGACTGTGCTCGGCGTGTAATGTTGATAAACACCCGCACCCAGAAAGTTAACATGCGTGCTGAAGTTTACGTTTGTATTTGCGAGGCGTGTAAAATACTTCACCAAATCTGGCTCGGAAAGTGCTTCTGGAATATTCAAAGCACCTTTAAAACGTACTTCTTCCGGAATATCAGCAAACAATTCTTCTATACTCGAAATGCCGAGAGTTTCCAGCATTTCGCGCTTGTCCTGATCAGTTTGGGGCAGGTAGCGGTATTTCACGGACGTTGTCCTCCTCTAAAAAGGATGTATGTGGTGTATCTCTTAGTTTTTTGGGCGTTTATAAAATGGAGCGGCTACGATTTCTGCTTTCAGACGTTTTCCGCGAATTTCTACTTCTACTTGTGTACCTAACGCAGCATGCTCGGTTTTTACGAGAGCGAGACCGACGTTCTTCTTCAAGGTTGGAGATTGTGTTCCCGTCGTCACCTCGCCAATGAGCTCTTCTCCTATATAGACGGGGTAATGCGTGCGCGGAATCCCACGGTCGATCATTTCGATCCCTACCAGCTTCCGTGGAGCACCGTTTTCTTTTTGTGCCTTCAGCACTTCTTGACCGATGAACGGCACTTCTTTGTCTACCTTGACAGCAAAGCCAATGCCCGCTTCGATCGGAGTGATGTCTTTGCTGAGCTCTTGGCCGTACAGTGGCAGCTTTGCTTCAAAACGAAGCGTATCGCGCGCACCGAGACCGCACGGCAACAGACCTTCTTCTTTCCCAGCATCCAGCAAAATGTCCCACAGCTCTGCTGCACGATCGGCATCCAAATAAATCTCGAAGCCATCTTCGCCAGTATAGCCAGTGCGGGAGACCAATGCAGGAATACCACTCACTTGCACATCACGCCCAAAACGGAAAAAGCCGATTTGAGACAAGTCTGTCGTCGTCAGCTTTTGCAGAATGGCTTCTGCCAAAGGACCTTGAATCGCGATTTGTGCTGTTTGTGGCGAAATATTCTTAATCGTTACACCTGGAATCAGATGTTCTTCTAGCCACGCATAGTCTTTGTCGATATTCCCTGCGTTGATGACGAGCAAGTAGTGATCATCTGCATATTTGTAAACAAGCAGATCGTCTACCGTCCCCCCATCTGGGTAACAAAGCACACTGTACTGCGCCTGTCCGACTGCCAGCTTCGACACGTCATTCGTAGTCACACGCTGGAGATAAGAAAGAGCGTTTTCCCCTTTTACGTCCACTTCTCCCATATGGGAAACATCAAACAGACCAGCTTTTGTCCGAACAGCTTCATGCTCTTGACCAATGCTTGTAAACTGCACCGGCAGATCCCAACCACCGAAGTCGATAGTTTTCGCGCCATACTTTGCATAAGAATCAAATAGTGGCGTACGTTTCAAATTGGACATGTGGCACCTCCTGTGAACAATAAGATCCAAAAACAAAACAGAGGGGGAAAAACGGGTACACCAAAATAATGGTGCCCATTTCTCCTCCTCTGTCCTTGGTACCTGAGAGTTACCTTGCGAATCTCATGAGGATTCTTTCTTTCCCCATTTGCAAGTTTCCCCTTTGGTGGCTCGTGTGAGCTCTCTCCAGAGTTGCGTCCGGTAGAGGTACTTTTGCCTGAGAGATTCACCGTTACCGGCTTGCTCCTTCGGCGCTGCCAAACGTTCAAGCAGTCTCTCCCTACTACCATCATTCGCGGTTGTTTCATGGTCATACATAAGTTTTTGCTATCATTTCCATACTAATGGATGTACTACCTCCTTATCCTACCATGAGAGTCCAAAGTTGAAAATATACAAATTAACAGTCAGATTCAGAAAATCTTAACAAAACACATTGACAATAGATAAACGTTCAGTTTTTAGACATTAACCATGAATGTTATGGTAGAGCTATGTAAAGGAGTATCTTATATGCCGAATGTTCCTATTTCATTTGATACGAGTTGGATCAATACGCTTACAGAACGCATGCAAGAAGATGGCCCCTGGGATAAGTGGGAGCTGTTCAAGCTCTCATTGGAAGCCGAGGAAGCGATGGCTGTTCACGAATTTGATCAATTGCAATGTCTGAAATACCTTCCACTCTTGTCACCATTTCCACACCAGTTAGAAACGGCGAAACGTGTCCTGTTAGAGATGCGCGGACGAGCCATTCTCGCAGATGAGGTCGGTCTAGGAAAGACGATCGAAGCAGGTTTGATCATGAAGGAGTATATGGTCCGCGGCTTGGCTAAAAAAATTCTCGTCCTGGTTCCAGCCTCTCTCGTGATTCAATGGACAAAAGAGCTTCATCAAAAATTCGGCATAGCAGCAGTCGCGCAAAAAAAAGAATATATGTGGCGGCAGCATGAGGTCGTTGTCGCATCGATAGACACAGCAAAACGAGATCCTCACAGGCGTCACGTACTCGACATCGATTACGACATGCTCATCATCGACGAGGCCCATAAACTCAAAAATAAACGGACACGCAACTATCAGTTCGTCAAAGAAATCCGCAAAAAATATTGCCTGCTCCTTACCGCAACTCCTATTCAAAACGAGATGGACGAGCTGTACAACCTCATCAATTTGTTAAAGCCAGGTCACCTCGGCCATACTTCCACCTTCTCTACCAATTACGTAGAGGGCAAACGCCAATCCAAAAACAGCGAGAAATTGCGCGAGGAAATTGAAAAGGTCATGATTCGCAACAAACGAAGTGATGGTGGTATTCAATTCACCAGTCGACGCGTTCAGTCGATTCCGATTGACCTTTCTCCAGAGGAATTGACCTTGTACGAAGGTGTGACGCGCTTTGTTCGCGAGCAATACCAAACAGGATTTGGGGTTGGCGGCTTCAACTCTCTCGCTCTGATTACCTTGCAGCGTGAGGTCTGCTCAAGTAAGGAAGCTGCGTTTATGACGCTGTATAACATGCACCAGCGCACTGGCGAGGACTCTCCCTTGCGCACACAAATTCTTGAGCTAGTCGAGATGATTAAACAAATTGAGACGCACTCCAAGGCTGCCAAAGCGGTCGAGCTCATTCAACAAATCAACGACAAAGTCATCATTTTTACAGAGTATCGGGCAACACAAAACTATCTGCAAAAGTATTTGCACGACCACGGCATTACTTCTGTCCCCTTCCGCGGCGGCTTTAAACGCAGTAAAAAGGACTGGATGACTGATCTGTTCCAAAATCGTGCACAAGTCCTGATCGCGACGGAAGCAGGCGGGGAAGGGATCAATTTGCAGTTCTGCAATCAGGTGATTAATTACGACATGCCGTGGAATCCCATGCGAGTGGAGCAACGAATCGGTCGCGTCCATCGTCTCGGACAAAAAAGGGATGTGCACATTTACAATTTATCGACAACAGGAACGATCGAGGAGCATATTCTCAAGCTGCTGTATGAAAAAATCGACCTGTTTGAAATGGTCATCGGTGAACTCGATGATATTGTGGAACGCCTGAATCTAAGTCACTCCTTGGAAGATAATCTGATTCAAATCATTATGGATTCCCGCTCCTCCAAAGAAATGGCGCTGAAGCTCGATAACATTGGACACGCGATTCGGGCAAGCAAAGTAACCAAAGAAGCCGTCCCGCTTTCTGAGGCGGCTGACCAATAACTCTTGTTGGAAACGAAAAAGAAATGAGGTCTCCTGATGCAGCAACAACAGGTCAGACAATTTGTCGAGCGCTATTTGGCGACTTTTTCTGCCCATATCGTCGAGTCTCACCCAGATTATTTCACAGTCAAGCTCCCTGTCGAGGTGGACAAAGATATCGGCAATCGCCCTTTTTACTGGAGCTGGGTGGATAAGATGAATTTGGCTTATCAACCATTAGTACTCACCTTTACTTTTCATCCGGATTGCATGCCAGAGGGTTTGCGATCCGAGCATCTGCATCTAGGGGCTGCCCGCATGCAACAAATTTTCGCTTCCACCAAAAAGCATGGCAGCTTTGTCTGTATGTACGAGCAACAAGGGGGACTTTTAGGTAATGCCGGCAAGCGTCGGTCAACCCCTCTCGTGCCTTGGCTCGGGATGAACTTGAAGGTTTCTCTACTCTGTGACAAGCGACGTGACATTTTATTGTACCTGGGGATTAATTTGCATCAGCCACGGATGGTGGCGGATTTCACTTCGTTTTTATTTTCACTTTCCTTGACCCCTACCATCCCTGACTACTATTACACGTTGGATCGAAAGGTAACCATACAGGAAGCCCTCCAAATGGTACAACTGGAAGTCGAACATACATTGGGACAAGAAGATCAGCAGTGGGCAGAGGAAGCGCGTACACGTTTACGCGAAGAAATGGCCATCTTGGAAGCGTACTATGAAGAATTGGCACGGCGCGAACCACAAGATGAGCAGACAAACGCAGACGAAACCGAAGATGAAGCAGAGCAACCAGTAGCTCAGTCGTCACTCGGGCAAGAGGCTCAGCAAACCGAGCCTGATCCAGCTGGAACAGCTTCTGTCGAACAGCCAATATCTTTTGACGAATACCGGGCTTCTGGCGGACGAATCCTCGACTTTTTACGTGCAAATGGAATCCAAACCACTCCACGCGAAGAGATTAATCAAGAAGAATGGAAAAAGAGCACGCCAGATGAGGAAAGACAACGCCGAAAGGACGAGCTGGCATGGCAATACGAGCCGCGAATCGAGGTTTCGTTTATCAACGGTGGCTTGTTTTATTTATCTTCCATTCCTCCGCTCATGCGGTCATCGAAAGCAAAAAGCATGCGACATCTCCCCGCATCAGGGCGAATCATGTAAAAGATCAACGAGAAAATGTGAAACAGAAAAGACACGTTGCAACAAATCTTTTTGTCATAGCTGGTTACAATAGGAATAGGTTAAGCCTTTACAAAAGGTGGTGCATAGTTGTGACCAGACGATTTCTTCCTTTTATCGCTGCTCTTTTGTCTCTGATGCTGCTTTCCTTACCAGCTTTTGCGCAAGACGAAGCAAGCTGGGACAAGCAATTCCAAGCACAAATTCGAGAATGGATGGATGCAATCGCAAGCCGAGACCCCCAATTCAAGCAATGGCAGGACGCAAAGACGGACGTGCAAACACTTGGTGCAGGGCAGCATCAATGGCTAGTAAGTATAAAAAAAGCGGACAAGCAAGTAGGGTATTTGGTGATTGGAGAAGCACCTGATTCCACCTCCCATGAGAAATTTGTTCTCCTGGAATACGGTGTCGGGGAGTACATCTTGTTCGATGACGCTTTTGCTCCGAAAGAAATCGCGGCAGAGCCAGTTTATGACGGGTTCGCTTCCTACTGGCTGATCACCCAGAAGTCAGATACACAAATGGTCAATGCAAAAACGGGAGAAATGTATCCCACTTCCTTTCAAATTAGCGAGCCCACAGTCGATGCTTTTGCAGGCGAGAAGCTCATACAAAATGGACAACGCCTGACTCAAATGAGAATTTTAAACGCAGCCGAGGCTGATCCTTTTGATCATATCGGGTGGGTCAGCCAAATGAGTACAACGGACACAGACGTGTCCTGGAACCAATTGTGGCAGCAAGATTATACCTCGCCGGTAACATTAGCCGTCCCGATTCATCAGTCACAGGTTTTGGCACCCTTTGTCGTGGGGTCCCTGCATTTATGGAACGACCAAAATGCTTATGTCGGCGTATGGGATGAGGGCCTGCGCTTTGTCCCGTATTCGTATGCCCATCGCGTCGGACGATTTTTTGTAAACGAAACAAGCTCTCCTGCCGAATAACCGGTTGGAGAGCTTGTTTTTTACGTTTTCTATTCACCGATGTTCTGTAGGAGAGAGACGTTCATGAACGGCATGAAAAATTTCATTGACCGTCATTCCCTCTGCATTAATGATGGGAGCACCTGTAATCGTTTTGTTTTCATCACCCAGTACGTTGATATCCTGGCCTGTAATGACAATCGCATCTACCACCTGCTGCCAGTTGCCCAAATCAACAACATCGTAACCATTTTGACGCAGCATCTTGCACAGTTCAGACAGGGAATTTTCTACCGCTACTCTCGCCATATGCACCCTCCGTCTTCGTTCATGATAGGTTTGCGAATTTTATTTGCGCCACAACAGTCGAATGGACATAGGAATGGCACCAAACCAGCGTGACGACCAAGACTCGCGTGGAGTCTTACGCAAACGGCGTTCATCTTTCGGGGTATCCATGTACTGAACAAACAGTTTCGTCAGGTACTTTAAATATTCCTGAAAGGACATCGCACTTGACCTCCTTCTTACTCACGGATTCACACCATGGCGCAAGCGCTGTCCCCTCTATTGTTCCCCGTCCTGCGTTCTTTCAACCACTTGGCTCGTAATTTCCATCACAATATCGGAAAGGCTCTTCCCTGTCGTATCCACCTGAATCGGGGCGAAATCGTATACACCAGCTCGCTCCGCCATTAAGGTTTTTACCCTTGTCGCTACGCCTCCTGCCAACAAGGGCCTGCCTGTATCATTTTCCAAACGCTTGATGAGCTCTTCTTCCGTGGCATACAGCGTGATTACGATGCCGTGCTCCATCATCATCTCTACGTTTTGCTTCCGTAATACAGCTCCTCCCCCAGTTGTTAGTACCTGATGCCCTGCTGCCAGTAATTGTGCAAGACGTTTCGTCTCGACGTCTCGGAAATACGCTTCGCCCTGATCAGTGAAGATTTCTGGTATGCTGCGACCTTCACTTTCCACAATCGCATCATCCAAGTCCGTATGCTTCATTCCCAAAGAGGCAGCGAGTGCGGCGCCAACCGTGGTTTTTCCTGTTCCCATAAATCCGACTAACACCAGGTTTTTCATTTTGTTTCTGCCGCCTTTCCAATCGTTCGGTATGTATTGATCTTCACCGTTTTTTGTTGTTGATTGTACGCTGTCTCATATTCTAATGCTTTTTCAAAAAATGACAGTGGAACCATCGTACGTTCTTTGATTTCGATTAACGGGCTGCCTAAATCTATTCGCTTCCCATCTACGACAGCAAAGCGCTCCCGTTCCTTTATAAATACTTCGCGTCCATTTCCTTTTACGCGGATCATTTGTTTCTTGTCGTCCCAGCTAATGGCTAATCCCATTTTCTCACCGAGCTCACGCAGCGGAATATACACCGTATTTTGGGTGACTCGAGCCGGAATCGATGGATAAAAACTCATGTTATTGATGATCGTGGTGATATAGGGCTCCAATTGCACGGCACCAAAGCCATTCTTATTTGCACTATTGGTATACAGGGTGAAATATTTCGCTTCCCCTTGCAAGGTTTGCCCAAGCGCCTGATCGAGATGCTCTGCACCAATGACACTGCCATGATAATTTTGCTGGACGCGCTGCAAGAATCGCTTATAGGCATCGTCACCGATTTTGCGGCGCAGGTTATCGAACAAGAGTGCTCCCCGGGAATACCAGGTCAGCTTAAACTCTTCTTCAGTGGCAAACTTCTGCAATGGCTTGTCCAGCTTTCCATTTGGATAGCGCTCTTGCAAACGTTTGACATCCCGGTTGTACTCATCTAACAAAGTCGTAGCTGATTGGGCACCATAACGCTTCTGCAAGTAATGGGACACACCGAGCTCCACCAGCCCCTCATCAAGCCACCCATGCGAGGACTCCAATGTAGCCACACTGTTGTACCACCAAAGATGCCCCACCTCATGCGGCAGCCAATGATCGATCAGATTGTTGTGATGCATGTCTCTTTTGAATACGGCGAGATTCGCGTACTCCATGGCGTACGTCGTTCCTGTACTCGTTTCCGCAATCGCCACGTGCGGATACGGCAACGGACCGTACATGTCGATGAAAGTAGGAAATACCGATTGGGCAATGCCCTTGATTCTTTCTATGTTCCCTTTATCAACGGAAGCAATGTCAACCGTTAAATTCGGAGCAAATTGAATCGTTTCAATGTGATAAAGCGGACTTCCCACCAGTCCAAAGTTCAACAGATTTTTTGCTTGATAATGGACTTGTTGCTTACTCCCACCGATTGACTTCGTTTGTCCTCTACCCCATGAACTGACCCATTTGTAGCCTTGTGGAGAGGTAAATGACACATCGTAATCTCCATAGTGGTAAACGAATGGATCACCAAAATCAACGCGTTGCGGCGGATTATACCAAACACCTTTTTGATTTTGGGCCCCCAGCATCGGGTACCATGTCGTCAACGTCCATATATCGTCTTTGACTCCAAATCGTGTACCCCTACGTGGAACCGGGTTCTCGAATTCAATGGTTAAGGCGCCACGAAGCTCCTTACCTAGAGGATTTGCCAGCTTCACCAGCGATTGGCCACGTTCAAAAGAAAGCGGCTTGTCCTTGTAGCGAATCGACTTCACCGTCATTTTGTTCCAAAGGTAGTCGTAAATATACAGCCGTACATCTGGAGTTTTCGGGTTGTCAAACTCCAAGGTCATATTCCCGGTTATTTTTGCTTCGGACGTATGTAATTCTGCTTGAATCTTATAGACAGGGTTCAAATCCTTTACATAAGACGGCAGAGGCGGATCATAGGAAAATGGATCGACGAACTTTTGCTCCTCCTCAGGTGATTGATTCATGGCAATGATTTGAGAAATGGCTGGCCAATACGCGACGACCCCAACTGAGCCAAAAAAAATGAGGATCGTCACACATACTAGCAAGCTCGTTTTATGTAGTGATTTCATGACAGCCCCCAAATAATAAACCGCCCGGCGGCAGGCGCTAAATGTTTTTGTTTCATTGTAGCAAATATATGTCAAACTGAGTAGAAATTCAGGAGATTCTGTAGAGAATACGCCTTATTTGACAATGGTCTTTCCTGAGTGAAATAAAAAAGCCGCCACTCATTGTATCGTAATGATTGGCAGCTTTCTTTAGCGTTTACCAGGTTTCGTACATAATTTTTCCTGTCTGGCTAAGATCATAACCCCCGACCGCTTCCAATTCCTTTTGAAATGGACGTGAATCGAGAACATCAAGAACGGCCTGAATGAGCGGTTCATTGTCCTTATTTTTCAACAAGACAAGGTCATATCGCTCACGCACAGTTGGGACAAACTCCACTCCCACGAGTGAAGCTGCCTTTTCAATACCCACCCCTACGTCTGCCTCGCGCCGTGCTACTACCCCTGCGACTGCCAAGTGATTGGACTCTTCCCGTTCATAGCCAATCACGTCCTTCCCCGCTATTTTTGCCAGTCGAAACTGTTCTTCAATCAACGTGCGTGCACCAGACCCTTTTTCCCGATTGACCATTCGAATCCCCGGCTTCGTAAAATCGCTCCATGCTTTGATCTGTTTCGGATTACCTGCCTGAACGTAGAATCCGGCCCAACGTGACAACATATTGATGACAACAAAACGATGCCCACACAAAATGCGACGAATATACGGGACATTGTATTCGTTGGTATCCCCATCGTACAAGTGTGTGCTGACGATATCAGCCTTACCTGTATACATCGCCACGAGGCTGTTCAGAGAGCCCACGTACGAGCGAAGCGGTCGGTATGCCTCATCCTTTTTCTCCAAATGCCCGGCTAGTAGGTCCAAGCTCACATCCTGTCCGCTAATAATAATATTGCGGCCTGTACCAGTCTGCTCATGTCGTGACGTCTGCTGAGCTTGTCCTGTCTGTGGGATGCTGACGGCTGAGGCTTGTCTGTATTCTCCCTTTGCCTTCGCCTTGTACGCTTCCAGATCGCTTTCGTCTACGCGCATTTGCCTCCCGACTCGATAAGCGGGCAGCTCTCCTTTTTTAATCAGATCGTAGACCGTCAGCTTAGAAATACGTAGAATTTTTGCTATCTCTTCGGTGGTATAAGAATTTTGTTGACTCATGTCCCGCCTCCGTTATCTCCTTTGCTCTATTTTCAAACAACTGTCGTAAAATCGCAATTGATTATTCATTACGAATCCATATAATCTAGTTATGTCCAGTTATAATTAATTATAACTAAATATAATTATGGAGGTCTTTTTTTATGAAGAAGCACTGGTTAGCCTTATTGACGGCATTTTGCTTGATGCTCACTGCTTGCTCGACAACACAAACAGCCCCACAAGCAAGTGAGCCAGCAAAAACCGAAGCAGCAAAGATAGAATTGATGATTTCTGCTGCTGCTAGCTTGACGGATGCCTTGAATGAGTTGAAAACGCAATATGAAACAGAACACCCGGGAACGACCCTCACCTTTAACTTCGGTGGCTCGGGAAAACTCGCCACACAAATTACGCAAGGCGCTCCGTCTGACGTATTCTTGTCGGCTAGTAAAAAAGACATGGACGGTCTAGAGGAACAGCAGCTGATCGCCAAAGACACTCGCCAAGACTTCACGAAAAACTCGCTTGTTCTCATCGCAGGTAACACAAGTGCTGTCGCAGTCTCTTCTTTTGAAGAGCTGAGCAACGCAACGATCAAGCACATTGCCGTCGGTGAGCCTGAGACAGTCCCTGCTGGACGATATGCGAAAGAAACATTGGATACGCTGAAAATGTGGGATTCTCTTTCGGCACAAATGGTATTTGGCAGCGATGTTCGCCAAGTCTTGACCTTCGTAGAATCCGGTAACGCAGAAGTCGGTATTGTCTATTCCAGTGATGCCGCCGCTTCGAAAAATGTAAAGGTATTGGCAACAGCCAAGCCTGAATGGCACAAACCGATCGTTTATCCAGGTGCGGTCGTCAGCGCATCGAAGAACCCAGATGCAGCAAAAGCTTTTCTTGCCTACTTGACAAGCGACAAAGGAAAAGCGATCTTACAGAAGTATGGGTTTCAATAAATAAACCAACCGAATCGAAATTGGAGGTGGCAAGCGTGATCGAAACGAATCTTACTCCTTTGATGCTTTCCCTTAAAGTAGCTGCGCTCTCCACCTCCTTTGTATTTGTCCTTGGGATGGTTTTTGCAAGGTGGATGACACAAAAGGATTTTTGGGGGAAGAATGTGCTGGAGTCCTTCTTTTTGCTTCCGCTTGTTCTCCCTCCCACTGTTGTTGGCTTCGGCTTGTTGATGCTTTTCGGAAAAAACGGCTTTCTCGGCCAGCTACTGCATGAATGGTTCAATATTACCGTCGTCTTTACGCTGACAGGAGCCGTCATTGCCTCGATTGTCGTTTCCTTTCCATTGATGTATCAGAGTGCAGTCGCTGCCTTTACAGGAGTAGATCAACGTTTAGAGAATGCAGCACGCACGATGGGCGCTTCCGAATGGCGATTATTCTGGACCGTTACCTTTCCGTTGGCTTGGCCTGGCCTGTTGGCTGGGTTTGTTCTTTCTTTTGCCCGTGGTTTAGGGGAGTTTGGTGCTACGCTGATGCTCGCAGGCTACATCCCTGGGAAAACCGATACGATTCCCGTCGCCATTTATTTTGCTGTTGAGGCTGGTCAAATGGATAAGGCATTGTTTTGGGTCATCATTATTGTTTCCTTAGGTATGGGTACGACTCTCTGGCTGAATTGGTGGAGTCGTCGAAACGTGCGCAGGTACGCCAATCAAAAGTAAGGCAGGTGAATGGTACATGCTCTTTGTCAACATACAGAAGCGTTTGCCTGATTTTATTTTGGATGTGTCCTTTTCGGTGCAGAAGGAAATTGTCGTGCTGTTCGGACCATCCGGCTCTGGCAAAACAACGATATTGAACAGTATTGCAGGTCTGGTTCATCCCGATACCGGCGTGATCCAATTAAACGAGAAAGTCTTTTATCGCGAAGGACAGAAGCCCCTTCCCGTACAAAAACGCAACATCGGGTATTTATTTCAAGATTATGCGCTGTTCCCTCACATGACAGTCGAGCAAAATGTTCGATACGGCTTGAAAAAAGAGCATGAGCTAAATTTGGCTCCATTGTTGTCCACAGTGGGAATCGATCATCTGCTGCAAAAATATCCTCACCAATTATCCGGAGGACAAAAACAACGGGTGGCACTCGTACGTGCACTTGCAACTGAACCAGACATTCTGCTCCTTGATGAGCCTTTATCTGCGCTGGATGCGGATACGCGTAAACAATGCCAGGATGAGTTGCTTCGCCTTCACGCTATGTGGAACATCCCGTTTCTACTAGTCACCCATGATCGTGAAGAAGCCGAGAAGCTCGCAGATGTCATTTTCCTGATTGATAACGGCACAATCAAAGAACGGAAACATGAAAAAAGCCATTCAGCAACGTCCATTTCCCGATAATGGGATGGCATTGCTGGATGGCTTTTTACTATCGAGCTGTGATTGGTTCAATTTTCACATCGTTTTGTTTTGCCCACTTATGTACTTCGACAAGGAATTGCAGTACGTCATGGCTCTCGTGATGGACACAAAGGGTATCGGCCGCCAAGTCAATGTGCTCGCCATTGACCGTCATTACTCTTTGTTTTAAAACGAGCTGACGTGTCTGCTCCATGCGTTCTTCCTTGCTGATCAGCACGCTTCCTTCCAACTCACGCGGTGCCAATCGACCATTCGGCAAATAAGCCCGCTCTGCAAATACTTCCTCTGCCACTTGAAGGCCGTGTTCCAAGCCTGCCTCTACTAGCTTACTGCCAGACAACGCATAGAGGATCAATTCCTCATCAATATCCGCAATGGCTTGGACAACCGCTTCGGCGAGCTCTGGGCGTTCAGCTGCTTCGTTATACAACGCGCCATGCAATTTCACATGGTGCAGCTCCCCACCGAGTGCTTTTGTAGTCCCAGCCAAGGCTGCAATTTGATACAGCACCAGCTCATATACTTCATTGACAGATAAGTTCATCGAACGACGTCCGAAGCCTTGAATATCTGCATATCCGGGATGTGCCCCGATTTTCACATCATGCTTGAGTGCAGCTTCGATTGTTCTGCAAATAATATGTGGATCTCCTGCATGCAATCCGCAAGCAATATTAACGGAGGTGATCCATTTCATAATCCCCAAATCCTCAGATTGTCGACCTCTGCTGAAGCCCTCTGCCATATCGCAGTTAATATCCAGATGAATCATGTATGCTCACCTTTCTTTCGCTAATCTATCTCTTGAAAACGCATTCATGCGCGTGGCTTCTCGTTTTCTTCCACTTTAGCATACCATGTACGCCCGTTTAACAAAAGCGAAAAAGCTGCCGAAAATTGGCAGCTTATGAACAACTTATGTCGAACCAACGGTTGCTTGGCTGCTTTCTTCTGTCTGTAAGGTCTCTGCTAGTGCCATTACCTGGTTCTTCTCTTGTTTATAATCGTATTCCTTTGCCTTATCCGGTCTGGCATTGTTGTACTCTACCGGGATCTCATGGCGATGGGAGCGTTCAATTTTTGTTACGAAGTGCAGCTTTTCCATAATGCGAATCGTTTCATCCAACAAATTGGCATCCACATACATCGAAACGTAATTTAAGCGTTTGGAGATGTAATGAATGGTGCCAAATTTGCGTAAATTTTTGGCGGCACGCGTGTTTTTCACCCACACGGCGACCCCCAGACGTCGCTCTCTCATGTTTTGCCGTCGGTCTCCTTCCCAATCGTGGTATACTTACTGGTGAAAGCTAATTACAGAAAGGAATCGTGGTCCTATGCTGGCTACGTTTTATCATCAATTCGAGGAAGCGCTTCACCGCGAAAAAATCGTGACCCATAGCAGTTGGCGAACATATGCAGGCCAGCTCTTTTTCTATGTATGCAGTACGCTCCCTGCTCCTTTGCTGACAAAGCAGCTCATGGAAACAGGAGAGCGCCTGACCACTGATACCAAATTAAAGCCAGAATGCATTTACGTGCGCTCTGATGACGCGCAGCATGTGTATCGCTTCCGCTTTCGCGTACCTGACGAGAAGCAGTTTTGCTGTGGCAATCTTTGTGAAGACTGTTTTCTGCTGCGCCAAAATGAATCGGGAACAGCGTGAATTACGATGGCTTTTTCACACTGCAGCCGCAGCTTCCACCTGTCCCGCAACCACTGCCCTGCGCCTCTAAAAATGGATTGTTACTCGGTACCTTTATCGTTTCCGAGACGGAATGAGCAATGGTTCTACTCACCTGATACAAGAGCTCATCCAGAGCATCCTCTGCTCGCTTGAATGCCTGTACGGAATCCCTCAGTTCAATGTTGCGCTTCAGTTCCCGTACTTCTTTGGATATATGATTGTAATCCGGGTGATACTTCCCGAACCGTTGCACATCTTCGTACTGTTCCTTCTTAGCCTCGAACACGACGAGCAGACGTTGCACTTCCTCATCTGCTTCCATTTGGCGTTTGGCCTCCAGATAATCTGAGACCTCGCGCGAGTGGTTAATCATCGTGGACAGCTCATGAGACTCCATGATCAACTGTGTCATATCCACAGCTTCCAATGTTTCCATAAAGCGAGACCTCCTTTCGCCGTAAAGTGAAAACCTTACGTCATTCCTGATTGTATCACGATGCACACCCTTAGTACAGATATTCGGGCACGACAATGCGCACTCGCTCAATGTTGTCGAGACGGTAGCACTGTTTGCCGCCCTGTCCGGCAATCGTAACCATCCAGTACCCCATTTCCAGGCGTACTTCTGTCGGCAGCCCTCGCAGCTTTTCTTTGCCGTTTTGCTGGATCTCGACTTCCAGCTTCAGTTCTATTGCGCGCTTAAACAAATCCCGCATGGACTGTGGATGATACGATTGGAAATGCTTCGTCCACATTTTTGGTAGTGCGGCGATTTGCTCATTTTGCTCAGGGAACGTGTTTTCAATAGCATAACCGTCCCAAGGCCGTTCAATGAGTAGCAGGCCTTTATTCCCCGCTTGACTATTTTGATGCGGCTGGAGCTCTTTGCTTGCGCTAGCAACATGTGACAGCACTTGCGGCTCATAACCGAAGTGACGTAGTAAACGGATTAGTTCTTTTTCCTGCGAGTGTGGAATTAAAAACGCATTCGGCGATATCACTTGGGTAAGAAATGGGTGAAAGTCAGGAATTTCGCGCCATTCCTCCAGAAATCCAGCATGTGCTGTCCGCACGAGGAAGTACGGCTCCATTTGAATCTGCCTTGCTGTTCTCGCCCATTGGCTCACAACCTCAATCAAGCTCTCAGGCAACGGATGAACACAGGAGGCGCGGAGCTTTTCGATGACTTGCTCCTCCGTCCCTCCTTGAGCCAAATACGATTGCAACAGCCTTGCTTGCAATTCACCCCGAATCAATTGCCCATCAAATTGGAGCTGGCAAAATCGGCTGATCTCCCATACATCCAGCAATGGAACAAGTGGAGGGATTGTAATGGCACCTGTGGGGTCCACAAACCAGCCTTCCTCCGACGATAATCGCGGCAAGCTGCTCCAACGCCAAAAAATCCCTCGCTCCTCGTCCATCCCGAGCTGAATCCATCCCAACCCTAACAGTACATGCATCCATTGCTCCACAATGAGCTCCTCTGCATTGTCGGGTAAAGGGAATCCTGCTTCGTTTAGCATGCGCAATTGCTCATGGATGGAACACCACTGCTCGACAGGAACCTGTCCCATCAATTGAATGAAAAATTCCCACCAGTCGCCATGCGGCAAAAATTGTTCCATGACGAGTTGGTACATCTCTTCCCAACGTACGAGCGGCAGTTGATGTAGCCATTGCTTCGTTCGATTGAGATCGAGTACGAGTTCTCGCTCTTCCCTATGCACCAAGCCCAGTCTGAGCGCAATATCAAGGACAACGGTCAAAGATAAGCCCTCTCTTTGTTCCTGATCGAGCGGCGGAATCACGATTCCTTTTACATGCTCGTCTGTAAACGAGAGCAGCGGCAGCATTTTTTGCGACATCCTGCGATGAATGCTTCCTTTTTGCGTTATAGGAATTTGGTTGTCTCGAATAAACAACAAAAGCCCAAAAAGATCCAGCTGTATCCCTCTGCCTGCTGATATATAATAAGGGAGCGTTTTTGAAAGAGAAACAAAAGCCTGAGAGGCTTCCGGCAGCATTTGATTCGTCAACTGTTCTCGAACCTCTTGTGGCATCAAATAGCCGATCTCACTCCACATTTTCCGTACAGTCAAGATCAGTCCAAGCCGTCGCAATTTCGTCAAGCCGACTGACAGATGTCTGTGCTCTTTTGCCGTTTCGCGTTCCCAAGCTCGTTTGCTAAAAAAACCTCTCGTCGCTTTGGTTACGAAAAGCCGGATAACGGCTCGTTCCAGCTCATCTGCCTGTTCCCATACTTGCCCAATAAAAGCGGGGTCCAACAATCTCGCTGTTAATTCTTGCTCTTCGGCAATCTGATATCGTTTGGTCTGTTCATGTAGAATCGCTTGTCGCGTTGATTCGGACAGGTATTCCAGCGAATCCTTCACACGCACGCCTGTCACCTCAGTTTATATGATGTTCGATTCATTACTTTTACCAATTGGAGGGATCTTGATGTTGCATGTATTTCCTAGTTTACTCTTAACAGCAACCTTGGCAGTAACGGGTACACAAGTCTTGTCACCTCAACATCCTACCGTATCTGAGCCTGTGGCGAAAGAGGCTGTACAAGCAGATGCTGCTTACGAGGCCGTTGCAGCTCCCTATCCGCCGGCTGTGCAGGAAGCTTTGAAGAAAGTTCGAAAAAATGGCGGACACACTATTGTTCGTGCCAATGGAAAATCTTATGTAGTCGTAGGTGCAGGACAGCGCCCTACAGGAGGATATCGTTTAGTGGCGGACCAAGTCAAGCGGACTGGCCCTCATGCCTTTGCCGTACACGTTCGGGTACAAGCACCAGCTCCAGGTTCGATGAAAACACAAGTCATCAGCTATCCGACGTTGGTGATTGCCCTGCCAGACCAGCAAGCAAAAGTCAGTGTGCATATGCGCTAGTCTATCCACGAAAAAAGCCGACAGTTCGAATGCCACAAGGCGTATCGAAGTCGGCTTTTTTCCTTTTCCCAACAGTTACCCTTGCTTATTCAGGGCTTTACCTCAATGGAAAAGCTCTCTGCAACACCATACGACTCGTGGTTATTATGAGCCAATTCTACCTTGACCTCATGCTTCCCAGCCGGGATATCCTTCATGACATAGCTAGGCTCAAATACTTTGGCGATCTTTTTGCCGTCGAGGTACAAATGAACATGACCTTCCCCGTGCTTGTTTTCTTTCCCCATGTTTTCGAGGGAAAAAGAGAAGTTCGTAACGGCCAATTTGAGTTGCAAATCATCTTTCTCAAGGGTATGCGTCACAGCGAGTGTCGGCGCTGCATGATGAGCGTGCGACTCGTCTGCTACCACTTCGGTTTGCGCTTGTTGGTTCGCGTACACAAACCATTCCACACCAGCCGCAATGGCAATCAAGAGAAACAAGCGGAAAAGAAATCGTTTGGTTTTCACCGGAGCTGCTCCCTTCCAATATGAGTCTTACCCCAGTGTGCCCGACTCCTGATTGGTTCATTCATCCATTTTTGCTGATTGATTTAACCTGCTATCCATACATACTCAGCATTCCAATAGGTAAAAGTAACCACAAGATGCTTTGGGGAGGTCAGTGACTGCGTATGAATGCATGGAATGGAACTCTTTCTATTTTTGCTTTAGGAGGAGTATATGAAATCGGCAAAAACATGTACGGGATTCAATGCGGGGATGAAATCGTCCTCATTGATTGTGGATCGAAGTTCCCGGATGAGAGTTATTTAGGAATTGATCTGATCATACCGGACATTAGTTATCTGCTTGAAAATCAGGAAAAAGTCCGAGCCTTGATTGTCACGCATGGTCATGAAGATCACATCGGGGGCATTCCCTATTTTTTAAGACAATTAAACGTCCCTGTTTACGGTACCCGCTTAACGTTAGGACTTATCGAATTGAAGCTGAAGGAGCATGATTTGCTTCATCAGTCCACCCTTATCTCCATCGATCGTCTCTCTACTATTTCATTAGGCTCGCTCACGATCAGCTTTTTTCAGACGAACCATAGCATTCCTGATTGCTTGGGTGTTGTATTTGAGACAAAAGCAGGCTCTATTGTGCATACGGGCGATTTTAAATTTGATTTAACGCCAGTGCATAAGCAATCCCCCGATTTGCACAGAATGGCCGAAATCGGTCAGAAAGGTGTATTAGCCTTGTTGTCGGAAAGTACCAATGCGGAGCGCCCAGGCTTCACTCCATCAGAAAAGAACGTGGGCGATCGTCTGTTAGAAGCATTCAGTAAGGCACGGCAGAAAATATTTGTCTCGACGTTCGCTTCCAATGTATACCGCCTGCAACAAGTCATTGATGCGGTAGAAGCGACGAATCGAAAGCTAGCTTTGCTTGGCCGAAGTATGGTCAATGTGGTCAAAATCGCATCGGAACAAGGCTATTTACATATACCAGAAGACATGTTGGTGGAAATAGAAGAAGTGAGCGAGCTCGATCCAGGCCGTGTCGCTGTCCTTTGCACGGGAAGCCAAGGCGAACCGATGGCAGCCTTATCCCGATTGTCGACCTCCGGGTATCGGCACGTTAAAGTAGAACGCGGCGATACCGTCATCCTCTCTTCTTCCCCCATTCCAGGAAACGAACGGAATGTAGCGCGCATCGTCGATAACTTGTTTATTATGGGCGCCAACGTAATTTATGGCTCTGGGACAGGCATGCATGTGTCCGGGCATGGCTTCCAAGAAGAGTTGAAGCTCATGCTCACTCTCATGAAGCCAAAATACTTCATCCCCATTCATGGTGAGTATCGGATGCTCCATCAACATCGTCTGTTGGCTGAATCCGTCGGCGTTGATTTCGAGTCCATTTTCATTGTAAATAACGGAGATGTCGTGGATATTCAGGATGGTGTAGCTGTACAGGAAAGAAAAATCCCTGCTGGAAATACCTTGGTAGATGGTTTGGGAATCGGTGATGTAGGAAATGGAATATTACGGGATCGCAAGCATCTTTCGGAAGATGGCATTCTCGTGATCGTTGTGACGCGCAGTAAAACCGACGGCAAGATTTTGTCGGGTCCTGACCTTATTTCCCGCGGTTTCATCTATGCCCCGGAATCAGAGGGTCTCTTGGAAGAAGCCACTCGCATTGCATCCGAGGTGATCACCAATTTGCAGGAAGCGAATGTGAGTCAGTGGAACCGCTTGAAGCAAGGAATGCGGGAATCGATTGGGAAATTCGTATATGCCAAAACAAAGCGCAGACCCATGATCCTGCCGATTATTATGGATGTGTGAGGGAAAAGCCTTCTCATCATAGTCGTTCCACCTGCCTTTGAACCGAAGCAGCCATAGAAACAAAAAGAGAGCCCACCAGCTCTCTTTTTTCCCCTCAAAATATCTTCTTCGAATCCCGCTCTTCCTTCAATATCTCTACAGCCTCGCGAAAACGCATAGAGTGAACGACTTCCCGTTCCCGCAAAAACTTCAAGCTGTCCTGCAAATCAACATCATCGGTCATGTCAATCAGCCATTGATACGTCGCGCGGGCTTTTTCTTCGGCCGCGATATCCTCATACAAATCCGCGATCGGATCGCCCTTGGCAGCTATATAGGCAGCCGTCCACGGCACGCCACTGGCATTGTTGTAAAAGAGCGCCCGATCATGATTGGCGTAATGGTCACCCAGTCCCGCTTCCTTCAACTCTTCGACAGTCGCGTCTTTGGTCAGCTTATACACCATCGTGGCAATCATTTCGAGATGCGCAAACTCTTCGGTAGCGATATCCGTTAATAATCCGACCACTTTATTTGGGATCGTATACCGTTGGTTCATATAGCGCAGAGCGGCTGCCAACTCTCCATCCGCCCCTCCGTATTGCTCAATCAAATACTTCGCCATTCTTACATCGCACTTACTGACACGAACCGGATACTGCAGTTTTTTTTCATAGATCCACATCGGTTTCGTTATCCCTCTCTTCTAAACTTGCCAAGGCCATGGATCATCATTCCACTGCCACGGATACCCTGAATAGCTGCGACCAAGATTTTGCAAAGGCCCGTACGATTTCTCATATTCGTTTGCCAAACCCCAGCGCTGCTCCGTTAAATCGTTATACTGCTGGAGCGCATTCTGATCGGTTGGATGCGTATCTAAATAAAGACTGAGCTCTACCAGTACAAAGTCGATCGCTTGCAGTTGTTCAAGCAATGCGTAATATTGTTCATCGCCAAATCTATTTTCAGCTGTCATGAGTGCTCCCTCCCCAAATGACTCAGTCTGGGATCATAGGGGCTAAAAAGTGCCGGCCATAACGTACCTAATCTCAACGCTTCCATCGGGCTGTATTGCGGCAAGTTCTCCGGCTGAAATGTCATGAACAGCTGAGGGGGTACCTGGTATGTCTTCACCCGAATCGGCGGACAAGGATCATAGGGACCAACGTACGGATAATAGTCGCGTGTTTGCGAATGCAATGCCAAAATCCTCCTCCAGCTTGCAATGTCTGTTCCTTCATGACTACACTATGCAGCCCACCCAGTAGGCGTGATTGATCCCACAAAACGAAGAAACCGCTCTCCTCCATATAAGGAAAGCGGTCCAGCATTTACGATTCCACCTGTCCAGTCCATTTCGCCATGCCGCCGTCAAGGTTCGCTACATCTTTGTAGCCATTTTCGAGCAGGAGGTTTCCGCTCTCCACTCCCATCCTTCCGGTATGACAGACGAAGACAACTTTCTTGTCTTTCGGGATACTCGAGTATTTCTCACTGATCTCTGCGAAAGGAATATTTATGGCATTGGGGACTCTTCCCTCTTCAAATAATTCGGGCTCGCGCAGATCCACAATCACCATCTCTTGTTCATCCGTCATCCATTGCGACAACTGTCCTGAATCAATGACTTGCAAAGATGGTTTGGTATTCCCAAATACGAGGGCTATAGTAGCGAGAACCACCAACAGAGCGCTCACTATCCATCTCTTTTTCATCCTATCCACCTCTTCGATTTCTATCTTGTCTTTCACCCTTACCAAAATGCCATAAAGTCCGAAATACCGAGCAGGATAAACACGATTCCAGCCAATTTTTGCGTGACCGTACCCCATTTCCTCGTTTTGTTCATGAGAGAAGGGCTATCACTTGCGACGGCAAGCAGCAGTAATACGATGAGCAATGGAAGCGCCGTGCCAAGTGCAAATACAGTGGGAATGATCGGGCCGAACGAGCTCGTGAACATCAAAGGCATCGTCAGTCCAAAATAGAGCCAAAACATCGTCGGACAAAACCCGAGGGAAAAGGCAACGCCAAGCCAAAAGGATTGTGTCTTTCCCTCAAATCGCTCCGAAAAACGCTTGATTTTTTCCTCAAATGATTGCGTATGTAGAAATGGCAGTCGAATCCATCCGATTAAGAACAATCCAATCAAAATAAACATCGGAGCTAGTAGCTTTCTCGCCCACTGAAACAAAGGAATCGCTTGTGTAGAGAGTTGTTCACCGAACGCAAATACGATTGCTCCCAAAGCGGAATACACGACTGCTTTGCCAAGGATGAACATCCAGACATGACTACGAAAGCCACCTCTGACGACGACATTCTTCCCGAACACAGTAAAAGCAGCCACATTCCCCGATAACTGGCACGGTGCAAATGCGCCAACGATCCCGAGCAACAACGCTCCAATCAACGGTGCTTGTTCGCCCATTCCGTAATACAAATCGGAAAAGGGCTTGCTGATCCATGCTCCATATTGATACAAGTACGAATACCAATCCATGCTTCTCCTCCGAGTGGGTCTTCCTTTTCGTTTATTTTACAGAAAGGTTGTGAGGAAACTATGAAGAAAAAAAGAAAGGCATGATTCGCCTCTCCTTTGCTTCATCCCGTCACTTGCAAGCGTCCTATCATGCCGCTTTCTTTGTGTCCAGGGATCGTACAATAAAATTCATAGGTTCCTTCCTCCAATGCCTTCCACACGGTTTCAACAGACTCTCCTGGTTTGGCGTGCAAATGAACCACACCTTCAGCCATTGCTCCATGATGATGTTCGCTGCTTGATTCTGAAATCGTAACGATTTTTCCATGAGACACAACCTCGATATCGTGCTCTACATTGCCATCATTTTGAAAGACAACTTTGATCTCCGTATCTTTTTTCACGGTAAATTGGTTCGGTTTATACGAAAAGTCGACGGCTGTGAGGGTGATTTCTGTCGCGCGATCGCCTGCATAAAGAGCCGGGGATGGAAACGGTAATGATTGAAACCAGAAGAAGACGGCAAGCAGCAACACAGCTGGAGTGCCTGGATGATGAAAAAAGGAGGACCACTTCGTTTCTTTTTTATTGAAATCAATCAGCTTGGCTACGAGCAGCATACATACCGTATAGAGCATGACGAAAACAAACAGGAGAGGCTCTACTTTTTCACTGGGAACCATCTCTCCTAGCATGGCGCCCATCATCCCGCCCATGACACCCGATAAAATTCCTTCTACAATACTCAGGATCGACAAAGGAACTCCTAGCAGAAAACCAGACAGTCCACCAGCCAGCATTCCCCACATGGTGGATACATAAAGGTCTCCCCTGTAAACATCGCCGAGGATCAACCCACCGATCAACCCAATCATCATACTGACAGACATCGTGCTCATCATGCCTTGCATATGATCGATTCCCTGCTTTCGTCGCCATATAAACCATGTAAAGCAAACATAAGCGAAACCGACATAGATCAGTACCTGATACACCGCGCTCAAGATACCACCCCCGAGTATATTCTCCACATTGTAAAGTATGTCCTACGTCAACAAAATAGGACAAAACGAACAAGAAAACCCTCTGACTACTGTCGAGAGGGCTCACACCTTTTCTAGTTCGCATACCGATTGGCAGCCTTTGCGCTCTCAAATTCCCCCTGATGATGGATACATGAAACATAGTGGTCGGATGAGATTCGCTCTAGCATAGGTTTCATATTCCGGCAGTGGTCAACCTGATGGGGGCAGCGGGCAAGAAAAGGACATCCTCGTTGGATTCCTTCATTCTGTACTTCCCCATCTACTATCAGCTCTTGCCTATGTTTGAGAAAATGATTGAGATCGGATACCACGGCTACGAGTGCGCGTGTGTAAGGGTGAGAGGGATGATACAGAACCTCATGGGTCGGTCCGATCTCGACGATATTCCCTTGATACATGACAGCTATCCGATCACACATGTAGGCAGCCGTCGACAGGTCATGGGTAATAAACAACATCGTCAGACCCATTTCTTCTTTCAATGATTTTAATAGCTGCAAAACGCCCATTCTGACCGACACATCCAACATGGAGGTCGGCTCATCAGCCGCAACGAACTTTGGTTTTAAAATGAGCGCTCGAGCGATTGCAATTCTTTGCCGCTGTCCCCCGCTTAGCTGATGCGGATAGCGCTGCAGAAAGCTTTCGGCAGGTCTTAGCTCGATATGGTTGAGAATTTGAAGCACTTGATCCCTCTTCTTTTCAAAGGTACTCGCTTTTTGATGGGCATGGAGCGGCTCCATTAAGATTTCAAGAATCGTCATTCCCGGATTCAATGAATCGTACGGGTCCTGAAAAATCATTTGCATCTCTTGCCGAATTCCCCTCACTGCCCGGTCTCCTAATCGGCACAAGTCTTGCCCATTAAAAAGAATTTGACCGGATGATTCTTTTGTAAGTCGCATAATCATTCGAGCAGTCGTTGTTTTCCCGCACCCACTCTCCCCGATGATCCCGAGAATCTCCCCCTTTTTGATAGAGAAATTCACATTGTTTACGGCATAGACCGTCGTCTTTTTGCTGCGAAAAAACGCTCCCTGCTTCTTTTCAAAGCGTTTGACCAAATTTTGCACCCTCACCAAATCATTATTGGATTGCGACTTTTGCGGATCGGTCATGTCTTACCCTCCTACAAAACAGGATACAAAATGCCCTTCATGCACTTCTCTTAATGGTGGAGACTCTACCTTGCATTTGTCTTGCACATGCTGGCATCTCGTATAAAATCTGCACCCTATTGGCGGGTTTATGAGCAGCGGCACTGTCCCCGGAATCGAACGACATTCTTTCTCGGGGTCATTTATATCGGGAGTGGCAGCGAGCAAACCTTGTGAGTACGGGTGCCTTGGGTTCGTAATCAATTGTTCCGTTGTCCCACATTCCACAATCTTGCCCGCATACATAATGGCTATCCTTTCACAGATAGCTGTCACCATCGGCAGGTCGTGAGAGATAAGGATAATGGATAAGTCCATAGATCGTTGCAGATCTTTCAATATCGCGATGACTTGCGCTTGGGTCAACACATCCAGTCCGGTCGTCGATTCATCTGAGATGACGACCTGCGGATTACAGGCTAGCGCCATCGCTATGGCTACACGCTGTTTCATTCCTCCGCTGAATTCATGTGGGTACGACTTGCGCCTCTGCTTCGGAATCCCGACCCTTTCCAATAGCTGTTCTGTTCGTCGGATCGCTTCACCCATCGTTATTTTTTCATGTAACAAAATCGCTTCCACGATTTGATCCCCGACCGTAAATACAGGATTCAAGGCATTCATCGCGCTTTGGGGAATAACAGAAATCGATTTCCATCTGAGCTTTTCGATCTGCTCTGCTGGCGCCTGCAACAAGTCGACTCCACCCAGCATGGCCTTCCCGCTTATGACCTTCCCCGGGTATTCGAGCAAGCCCAGAATGGACTGAATCACGGTGGACTTCCCGCAGCCAGACTCTCCAATCAGTCCGAGCATTTCCCCCTTTTCTAGGTGAAAGCTGACATTCTCAACCGCTTCTACTACACCATTTGCCGTAAAAAAGTGTGTGTGCAAATTTTCGACGACGAGAACTTTATTCATGGCTAGTCACCCTTTCCGCAGCCGGGGATTAAAGATTTGTTCCAGCGAGTAGCCAGCAAAAGCAAACCCGATGACCAACGCTGTAATTAACACACCCGGCGGCAAGATCCACCATAGCCATGCATCTGTCAGGAAAGCACTTCGCGCCTGTGCATAATACAGGGTCGTTCCCCAGCTTTTATTCAAAGGGTCGCCCAGCCCTAGAAAACTGAGGGAAGCCTCCAACAAGATGGCATTGCTTGCCGCCATGATGAATTGCGATAAGGCGATCGGTACGACTCCCGGCAAAATATGACGGAACATCACGGTAGGAACGCTGCTGCCAATTGATCGCGCGGCCTCCACGAACCCTTTCGTTTTTATCGTAAGGACCTGTGAGCGAACCACCCTAGCAGGAGATGCCCAGGTCAATACGGTAATGACGAAAATGAGATTCCAAAAGCTCGGACCGATAAACGCGGCGAGTAAAATCATCAATGGCAAAAAAGGCACAACGAGTACCAAATCTACCAGTCTCATGAAAGCAGAATCGATTTTTCCCCCGAAGTAACCGGCAACGATCCCCACAAGAGAACCAAGCAAAATAGAAAACAACGCAGCTAAAATACCGATCGTCAGCGAAATGCGCGAGCCGTATAGGAGCTCGCTAAAGATGTCTTGTCCAACGTCATTGGTTCCGAGCACATAATCTCCGCCTGGCGGAAGAAATGGCGTGGCTACACGTTCGTCTGGGTCAAAAGGTGCTAAGAGTGGTGCCCCTAGCGCAACAATGACAAATAGAAGAAGGATGATGGTACCAATCGCCCCAAGTCGGCTAGACTGAAAAATGGTCCAGTACTGCAGCCATTTGCCTTTATCCATTGTTCCTTCCCACCTTTGGATCGAGAATCGGGTATAAGATGTCCGCTAGGAAGTTGGCGATGACTACGCTCAGCGTAATGATAAGAAATGCAGCCTGTATCACCGGATAGTCCCTGCTTAAGACGGCCTCAAACATCAGCCTGCCGATGCCTGGGTAAGCAAAAACGGTTTCAATCACCGTTGCTCCTCCAAAAATATTACCGAGACTGAGCATGAATACCGTAGCTACCGGGAGTAACGCATTCCGCATGGCATGACGGTATTTGATCATTTTTTCTTTAACGCCTTTGGCTCTGGCCATCATAATGTAGTCCTCGCCCAGCACGTTCAGCATCGAATAGCGCATCGTCATATAGGTTGTCGTAACGGTGATCAATACGAGTGTCACTAGCGGTAAAACGAGATGATGGGCAATGTCAGTAACTCGATCTAAGCCAGTCAAATTGCTCCATGCCGTCTGTGCCCCAAAGATAGGAAACAGACCCCATTGTGCGGCGAAAATCGCTACCAGAATCATGCCCAGCCAGAAGGACGGCATCGCGCTTAAAAACATGAAAATCGTCAAGAGACTAACATCGCTTCTTTTCCCCCACTTCCAAGCAGATATCGTCCCAAAAATGACGCCTAACAAGGTGGAAATCGCTAAATTCAATCCAGTTAACAGTAGCGTCCACGGCAACCGCTCCGAAATCAACTGCGTTATTGGCATCTTTTGTTGGTAGGAATAACCGAAATCCATCGTCGCCATATTCCCCAAATAGATGAAGTATTGCTCCAAAAGTGATTGATTTAATCCGTGTGCCTCTAATATGGCCTCCTTCTCTTCCGTCGTCATAAGCATGATGTCTTCTCCAGCTATATACGCGAGGGGACTCCCTGGCATCAAACGAGGGAGGAGAAAGTTCAATGTCAGCATAATAAAAATAACAAAAATATATTGAGTGACCTTGCCTGTTAGAAATCGGGTCATGAGTACACCTCTTCTTTCGATAATCAACAGGATCAAATGGTTCCCCCGCAATAACCTGGTGGAGCATGACTGCAGGGGAAGCTGTCAACATGCTTACCGTTCGTTGTTCGTTTTTCTTCTACTGAGCAAGTACCATCCACCCGCTACGACGACGATCATGATGAGAATGGTCACGATCGAGGTCGTGCCTTTTCCTGTATTCGCATTCGCTTGTTCTTGCGTGCTTGCAGGTGTTGCTGCTGGCTGTTCCGTTGTCACAGCGGCTTTTTCGCCATTGGAAACAAAGGAGAGCTTGTTGATGATGCCTTTCCCATCCTGGAATACCCACCCATCGTATTTAGCGGGATTGTACGCACTAATTTCCTCTGCATAGTACAAGGGGACGATCGGATAATCTTTGGCTACCTGCTCTTGCATCTGATTGATAATCTGTTGGCGTTTTTCCGGTTCCAATGTCTCATCGAGCTGCTCAGCCAGCTTGTCAAACGCTGCACTTTTGAATCCGCCAATATTGGTTCCCCCTTTGCCAGCTAGATCGGAGTGGAACAAATCAATCAATCTGGCAGGGAACAGCTGCATCGTAGTCGACCAGCCAAACATCGTCATGTCATAATTCCGGCCTTTGGTGACATCATATTCGGGCCAGACAAGACTAATCACGGTATCGGGGTCCATCGGTCGAACTTTCATATCAATCCCGATGGTTTTCATCCATCCCGCAATGATTTCGGCAGATCGTATGCTAGAAGGATTGTTTGATTGGACCAGATTGACGAGTTCGAGCTTGTTGCCATCTGGCGCCTCTCGTAGGCCGTCATTGTCCGTGTCTTTATACCCTGCTTGTTCAAGAATGGATTTGGCTTGTTCGACATCGGTCTTATGTACGACTGCCTTGTTGTAAGAAGAAGTAGCTGGATGAATAAAGCCGGGACTTCCTTTTGTGCCAAAACCGAGCAATACCGTATCTACCAAGTATTGCGGATCGATAGCAAGACTTATCGCTTGGCGAAATTTTTGATCGGACATCGGGAACTTTTCAGCGTTGAATTGGAGAAACGTTGTAGCAAAACCGGGGCCTCTTTCCACTTTAATAGACGGATTGCTTTCAAACTCTTTGACGAGTTCCGGCTGGACTCTGCGACTGATGACATCCAGCTGCCCTGCCTTTAATGCTGTAAACATGGCGTTAGCTTCTGCGATGATGGGGATGACTAACGTATCGATTGCCGGTTTTCCTTTAAAGTACTGCGGGTTCGCTTTCAGCTTATAAAATTGATCCTTTTTGTAATCCTCTAAAATGAAAGGACCGCTCCCCAAGGAATTGTTAAAGTTATCAGGATCAGTCACAGAGCTCCAAATATGTTTCGGAAGAATCGGCAAATCAGCGAGAGGTTGAATGAAGAAATCTGGTTCAGGCTTCTCAAGCTCCATGATCACAGTGGTTGGGTCGGGTGTTTGAATGGTTTTCACGAGTGCAGCTGGGGTTGTAAAGCGGGATTTTTTATATTTCAACAGGTATTCGTAGGTGAATTTCACATCCTCTGAGGTCAAAGGCTTTCCATCCTGCCACAAGATTTGGTCATGCAAAATCATTTTGTATTGCTTGCCGTCTTCGGATACCGTGAATTCTTTAACCAGCCAAGGAATCGGTTTGTTGCCTTTATCGAGGATAAATAGCGGGTCGTAGAGAAGATTGACCAGCTCGAGTCCAGGAAAACCGGTATTGTATGTGTACAGATTCAAGGAGCGTTCATCCTGTGTGATCCCAAGCTTCACCTCCCTGTGATTCTCGGCACCAGCCGGAACAACGAACAATGTGGAAAACAGAGCGATGAGCAGCCATATGATCCCGACTCGATTATGCTTCATCCGACATCTCTCTCCTAGTAGTTAATCAGTTCTTTCAAATGGAAGTTCCCATCACGTTTATATGCTTCTGCTAATGCAAAATGACCATGCGTTGCCAAACCGTGATACACATGAATGGCTTGATCGAGTACCTTGTGCACGGCTCTTCCCTTTTCGTAGTCAGAGGGTAACGCGGTAAACCCAGGGACGATAGCCTCCATTGCCTTCGCATCGACTGCTTCTTCAAAATGTCGGCCACTGAACTCCATCTGACTGTGCAAGACATCCATCGCTCGATTTTTTTGTTCCCACACCGACGAAATATCAACGACACAGTTGGGATGATGCGGAGTCATGTAATAGATCGTCGGGATCGGGTGAGCTTCCAAGCCAGGCATTTCATCTAAAGCAAACTCCCGGCTGGCCAATGCGATACTTTCCAAAATCAAAATCATGGCTTGTCTACGGTCTGGGTCCAAGTCGTGAAAGGAATGCTCTGGGTCCTGCGTAATGATAATATCTGGCTTCACTTCTCGGATAATCCGTACAAGCTTTTTCTTGGACTCCGGACTGACATCTACATAACCGGATTGAAAACCGGGAAAATACATCTGAACCCCCAATACCGCTGCCGCCTCTGTAACCTGCGGGCGTGATTTTTCGCTAGACAGCATGATCGAGGCGTACGATTCCCCTCCATTGTTCACGTTAATGGCAAGAGCACCGCCACACTCCACCACTTCCATGCCGTACACACCTAACAGCAACATTTTCTTGCCCATTTTTTCATCTCCCTTATCATCCTGTTTGATTGATATTTTCTGTATTATGAAAATATTCTGACTTGATGATACTATACCCCACTAACCTATATTTCGCAATAATAAAAAAGCTTCATTTCTGAAGCTTTTTATTTCATCAGCTTATTCATCGTGGTTAACAGCTCGTCAATGACTGCGCTGTCCCCTTCTTGGATACGTTCAATCACACAGGATTTCATATGCCCTTCCAAAAGGATACGTCCCACTGAATTTAAGGCAGATTGTACCGCAGCAATTTGATTCAAGACATCATCACAGTAAGTATCCTTCTCCACCATGCCTTTAATCCCGCGAATCTGTCCCTCAATCCGATTGAGTCGTGCCTGCAAGTTTTGCTTGGTTTTTTCTGAATGATGACTGTTTCGATCAGATGTATGACAAGACTGTACAACGTTCAATTCTGCACTTGACAATGAGATTCCTCCTCTAATCATCCTAGCAAACATACGCTTCGATTATAATCTAAATTTTCAAAACGTAGCAAGTTCCATATTCACATATTCATCAGGAAGACAGCCCCAATTCTTTTCGGACATTTTCCAATCCATATCGCTCAACGAACTTGAAAAACTTCTCTCTCTTTTTCCCTTGCGTCTGATACAACGTAATCATGCTTTGGACGATGGAGGATAATTGTTCTTCCTTCACCTGCTCGACCAGGAGCTCGGCTGTTTTGGCCCCCATTGTTTTCGATTGACCTCCGACGTAGATTTCAAAGGTTTCTTTTCGCTTGACGATCCCAATATCTTTTACCAACGGCTCTCCACAGGCATTCGGGCAACCCGTATAACCGACTCTCATCGTAAAAGGAACGGCCATCCCTGCAATCGTATCATTCAAATTTCTTGCTGCCTCTAGCCCTTCAATCTCTGCTCCTTTGCAAAAAGAACAGACAGACAAATTCTTCACAACAGAGCCCGTTTCGTACACGCATAAGCCTTTTTCACGCAGCGCTTTTTTGGCATCGTCAGCCTTCTCTTCATTCATCTCGACAATAAGCTGCTGAAAGATTGAAAGTTCAATTTGTGCATCCTCGCCAACGATTTGACCGATCGCCACCATATCTGTTGGTGTAAACACAGAACCGCCGACACGAATTTCTGGACTTACGGCAAACTGTACACGCTTCAAAAGGCATTCCTCCTACACGATTTGAATTTGTAACATTCAGTCAACCGAAGACTTTATGAAAGGCTGCAATTTTATAATCACAGCCTTTCCCACAACCTTTGCTTAAACGACATCGTATCCTTGATCTTCAATGGTCTCTTTCACATTTTCCAGCGAAACAACGGATTCATCAAATGTCACGCTTACCTGATTGTCAGCAAGGCTTACCGTTGCTTTGCTAACCCCGTCTACTTTTTGAAGAGCACCTTCTATGGAGATGACGCAGTGATTGCAGGACATTCCTTGTACGTTCAAAGTGACATTCATTTTACATCCTCCTTTGTTTTTGGGAAGCTTTATTTGATTCTATTTTACAATACCCCTGTAGGGTATACAATACCCAATTTACATTTTCCTGCTGTGTACCTACAAAAAAGCTCCCCTCTATAAAAGACGGGGAGTTTTTCCTTACGCTTCTTGGCTGAGATGATTTCTGGTGGGAACAAAAAACACTTGCTCCACCTCCTTCGCGGATAATGGACGACTGTAATAGTACCCTTGTATTTCCTTGCAATGATTTTCTGTCAAAATATCTAACTGATCCTTCGTTTCAATGCCTTCTGCAATTACATCCAATTTCAGATGCTTCGCCATCGAAATAATAGTGGCCACAATGGCTTTATCGTTATCATTTCGAGACAGGTCTGTTATGAAGGAGCGGTCAATCTTTAGTTTGTGGATCGGGAACTTTTTCAAATAGCTCAAAGAGCTGTAACCGGTTCCAAAATCATCCAAGCTAATTCTCGTTCCAATTTTGTTTAACTCATGCAGGATACTGATCGATACTGCCGGGTCCATCATCATGCTCTCTGTGATTTCCAGTTCCAAAAAGTGTGGGCCAAGCTTAGTTTCCTCGAGGATATTTTTGATGTACTGGACTAGGTTCCGTTGGTGGAATTGATGGGAGGACAAATTGACGGAGACGGGTATCAACGGTCCCCCTCCATCATGCCACTGCTTCATTTGTCTGCACGCTTCGCGAAGCACCCACGTACCAATCTCATAGATCAGCCCTGTCTCTTCAGCAATAGGGATAAACACTCCTGGTGAAAGCATCCCTTTGGTCGGATGATTCCACCTGACGAGCGCCTCGACTCCGATCATGCGATTACTTTCCGCATGAAATTGAGGTTGGTAGTACACTACCAGCTCATTACGTTCAATTGCTTTTCTGAGATCACTTTCTATCTCAATATTTTCCAGCAATTGCACATCAAACTCGGGCGTATAGAACAGGTGACCATTTTTCCCCTGTTTTTTCACCTCGTACATGGCCGTATCCGCTTTTTTGAGCAGCGCGACAGCATCCGTTCCGTGGTCTGGGAATATCGCTGTTCCAATACTTGCTGATATGTAAAATTCACTGTCTTTTAGCGAGAATGGCTGTTTCAACGCTTCAATGATCTTATCCGCTAAACTCGCCGCTTCCCTACGGTCCGCTCGTGTTTTGCAGAGGATGGTAAATTCATCTCCACCCATACGAGCAATTGTTGCATGGTACCCTTCCGCACTCTTTACGATTCTGTCGCTGACCCCCTGCAAAAAGATATCGCCGTAGGAGTGACCCAAGGAATCATTGATCATTTTGAAACGATCGATGTCGAGAACCATGACAGCAAAGCTGGTTGAATCTTGGCTGCTTTTTTCAATAGATTGATGGAGGACTTGATTAAACTTTCTTCGATTTGGTAAGTCGGTCAGCTCATCGTGATAAGCCAAATACCTGATTTTTTCTTTCACGCGATTCTCTTCGGTAATATCCTTCACAATGATGTGATTCCCAACAACTTCTCCCTCAATTTCAACCGGGACATTGAGTACACTCAGCTCTACGCGATTTCCGTTCGGATGAAAGATGGCCGTCTCAAAATTATTACGATTGGACTGAAAAGACTGGGCAAAAGAATCTTTGGTGATGTCCCTTTTCTCCTCAACTAT
The DNA here is from genome assembly GCF_013284285.1 of Brevibacillus sp. HB1.4B. Lineage (NCBI taxonomy): Bacteria > Bacillati > Bacillota > Bacilli > Caryophanales > Paenibacillaceae > Brevibacillus > Brevibacillus sp. HB1.4B. The sequence goes on along the minus strand of NZ_JABSUT010000001.1, from coordinate 34,930 downwards.
ATGCATGCCAATCTTCGATACATGTTGATGGATGAATTCTTCCTCCCGTAGTCCACCAATCTTCGTGACAGCTGGGTTCATTTGGATAATACATCCACCTGTATCTAAGGAAATAATGCCGTACTCATTATTTTTATAAAGGGAACGATACCAGCTTTCACTTTCCTGAATGACCGTATCTTTTTGCAAGAGTCGTTTGTTAATAAACAAGCCGAACAATGTAATGCCCATCAGTAAAAAGGTGGCCAAGACAATGATATAGGCCAAGGTCTCCGGTTCGATCTGCGTTTCTATCTCGGTTGTCGGCACTTCCGTTACGTAGAAATGCGCTGCAACCATCCCGGTGTAATGCATACCCGCGATTGCAGCTCCCATAATGAGTGAGCTGCCCAATTTGTATAAATATGCGTATTTCGATTGATCACGGCGAAAGTAAAACAAGAGCCAAAGTGCCGCTGCCGAAGCAGTCGCTGCAATGATAATGGATAAAATAACGATCCACATATCGTATGTAATTTCGATAATCATCGCGGCCATTCCCACGTAGTGCATCCCAGATATTCCAGCAGCCATAAGAATTCCCGCAATAACTAGCTGTCTTGCATTGAGGTTGCTTTTCGTGACGGTAAACAAGGCTATGCTTGAGACAAAAATGGCAAGAATAACAGATAGGATGACATACTCCATGTCATAAAGAACCTTAATTGGGAGGGTAAGTGCCAGCATTCCGACAAAATGCATGGACCATATTCCGAGCCCCATCGTTGTGGCACCAAATATCAACCAGAGTAGCTGATGCTTCCCCTTACTTGTACTCACTCTGGCTGCCAGGTTGAGAGCAGAAAAAGAAGCTGCAACCGCGATTAAATAAGAGAGTATCACAAGGAAACTGTCGTACGTCCCATGTATCTGATGATCCAAGCTCCTTCACCGCCTTCCTTTTGTAAAATCTCGATGGTCTCACTTAAACCATGCTACCTGATTCACCATAACGATTTACCTGCAAGAAGGAATCGATTTCTTTCGTGGGCAGCGGTTTACTGTAGAAGTACCCTTGGACTTCATTGCACATTTGTTCCTTTAGAAAATCAACATGTTCTTGTGTTTCTACACCCTCTGCAATAACAGCAATTTTCATGTTGTGTGCCATATCGATGATCGTTTTAATAATCGCTTGATTCCGTGGATTCAAATTCCGGACAAAGGATTGGTCGATTTTTAGCCGATCAATCGGAAATTGACTTAGATAGCTCAATGAACTGTAGCCCGTCCCGAAATCATCGATACTGATGCTAATCCCGAGACCTTTCAAACGATTCAAAATCCGAATTGTATAGTCTACATTTAGCGCCATGCTTTCCGTGATTTCCAGCTCCAAGTATTGCGGAGATAAGCCCGTCTCTTCAAGGATCGAGGTAATCATCTCAATGAGATTGTTTTGCATAAATTGGCGTAAGGATATATTCACCGCAACCGCCAGCTGAGTAAAGCCTGTTTCCTGCCATACTTTTATCTGTTGGCATGCCGTTCGCATTACCCATTCTCCAAGCGGTACGATTAAGCCTGTTTCTTCTGCGATCGGGATAAATTGAATAGGTGGAATGAGACCAAGATCTGGATGTTCCCAACGAATCAACGCCTCCATACCGATAATCTGGCCCGTCTGTAAATGAATCTTCGGTTGGTAGTGCAGCGTAAATTGTTTCTCATCCAAAGCTTTTCGCAGCTCTCTTTCAAGCTGTAGCTTTTTGGCTAAAATCTGATGTAGCTCCTCCGAGAAAAATTGATAATTGTTTTTCCCTTGCTCTTTTGCCAAATACATGGCAGCGTCTGCATGCTTCAATAGCGCTTCAATATCGTCTCCATCTTCCGGATACATGCTGATGCCGATACTTGGTGTGATAAAGATTTCGATATGGTCTAACGTAATCGATTCGGACATGCTCGTGATGATTCGCTGCGCAATTTCACCAACTTCTTTGTGTGTGACACCTGTGAGAAAGATGGCGAACTCATCTCCGCCTAGTCGAGAAACAGAATCCCCTTTTCGCAAACACCCGATGAGACGATTGGCTACTGCTTGTAAAAGGACATCCCCTATGGAGTGACCCAGCGTATCATTGATGTTTTTAAATCGATCCAAATCGATGAACATGACGCCGATGTTCTCATCTTTTTGTTTTGCTTTGAGCATCGCCTCTGCCAGCTTTTCATGAAAAAGCGTTCGATTAGGCAGGTTGGTTAAGGAATCGTAATGGGCCATGTAGCGAATCGTCTCTTCCGCCTTTTTTCTCTCGGTGATGTCAATCATGGAGCCTACCATTTCCACGATCTCCCCATTTTCCTCAATAGGTGACAACGTAATGTAATAGTCATTTCCGGATAGTTTCAGTTCGAAGGTAACGGGCTCGCCAGCAAACGCTCTGCGAAAATAGCTTTCCATATGCTCTGCTACCTCATAAGGAAAGATTTCATACGACGTTTTTCTCAGCATCCTCTCAGACGTTAGCCCGAGCTCTTCCGCCATTTTCCCTTCACACAAGGTATAGGTGATGTTCCCTTTCGGATCTGTCACGATCTTGAACACACAGTTTTGCAAGTTTTGGACCGTCCTGCGAAAATCGTTCTGCAATGCTTCTGCCAAAGCTGCCTCTGCTTCAATGCGGTCGGTAATATCCGTACGGATCGAAACATATTGATACGGAACTCCCCGGTCGTCTAGAAATGGCACGATGGTCGTATTCATCCAGTATTCATTGCCGTCTTTGGCGCGATTCTTCACTTCGCCCTTCCAAACACGTCCTTGCTTGATCGTTTCCCACATCAATTTAAAAAACGACTTGGAATGATAGCGAGAGTTAATGACCCTATGTGTATTTCCAACTAATTCATCCACTTCGTATCTGGAGATTTCACAAAACTTGTCATTTACATAGGTAATGACGCCTTTGTCGTCTGTAATCGCTACAATCGAAGATTCATCCAGTGCATTTTTGATATCGTGCAAGTCCTTCATCGTCTTTGATAGAGACTCTTCCATCTGCTTGCGTTTCGTGATGTCCGTCCCGATTGCCACGTACTGATAAAGGAATCCACTGTCGTTCATGAATGGCACTAGCGTCATGCTAAGCCAATATTCCGTACCGTCCTTTGCCCGATTTTTCATCTCGCCTTTCCATACTTTTCCTCGGCTGATGGTCTCCCATAGAGATTTAAAATAGTCTTGCGGATGGAAACCGGAATCGACGATGTTATGGTTTTCTCCGATTAATTCCTCTCTACTAAACTTGGATATTTCGCAGAAGTTGTGATTGACGTAGGTGATGATTCCTTTTTCATCTGTGATCGAAATAACAGATGACTCTTCCAATGCAGATAATGCATACTTTACATCTCTGATTTGATTAAACACATGGCACCCCCGCCTGTTCTCGCCTTACAATTGAAACTTACGGATGGAATGCTGCAGCTCTTCTGCCATTTCGGCGAGTGTACTGGAAGCGGTTGTAATCTGTTCCATAGAAGCTGTTTGTTCTTGTACAGAAGCAACTACGCTTTGTGTGTTTTCCGCTGCCATCCTTGAAACATGCGCAATTCCCTCTATAAATTCCACTACGGAAACAGTTCCGTTATTGGCTTCATTGATTTGTCCTGACATTTCTTGTGTTCTTTTCGAGACTTCGTCTACTACACCCAAGATTTTGTAGAAGGCAACTCCAGCTTGTTCGATCATGATGACTCCTTCTTTAACAGCTACGTCCCCTTGACTCATGACGTGAATCGCCTTTTCCGTATCTCTTTGAATATCTCCGATGATGGAAGCGATCTGCGAAGCTGCTTGCGCGGATTGTTCTGCTAATTTGCGAACTTCATCTGCTACGACTGCGAATCCTCTTCCCTGTTCTCCCGCTCTCGCCGCTTCAATCGCTGCGTTTAACGCCAATAAATTCGTTTGACTCGCGATTTCCGTAATAATCGAAATGATGGAACCAACTTCTTTTGATTTTTCACCGAGCATATTGACCACTTCGGTAGAAGAGCTCACTCTTTGATTAATCTCATTCATTTGTTCGATTGATTTGGCAACCACTTCATTGCCTTCGGTTGCTGTTTTGTTCGCTTCAACGGATGAGCTGATCGCATGATCCATGCTCATTGATACTTGCTGCATGACTTGCGAGATGCTCACGGCAATCTGTGTGGCATTCTCCGCATCATTTACTTGCTGTTCAGCACCTGCTGCAATATCTTGGATCGATTGGGATACGTTCTCTGCTGTCTGGCGTGTTAATTCGGAGCTGGCTGTCAATTCCTCGGAGGAGGCGGCTACTTGTTGTGAATGGAAGGAGACTCGTTCTAATAAATCTTGCAGATTGTGCTTCATTTGGGAAAAATGGCGGGCTAGTTCACCGATTTCGTCGCGATTCTTGATTTGAATATCTGCTGAGGCCAAGTTCCCTGCAGCAATTTGTTCTGCTGCATGCGTGATCAGTAAAACGGGACGAGAAATGGCACGTCCAATCATGAGGGCAATACCTACTCCTGTGAGAAGAGCAAGTAAGCTAAGCAAGATAACAAGGAGCTTCGTAGATTGAATATTGCTATCCAGCTCGGCAATATCTTGTTCTAACAGTTTCTGTTCGAGAGCAACAAATTCTTGGGCTTTTTGTATAAACAATTCGCCGACTGGCGTACATTCATCTCTGACCAAGCGCGTGTACTCTTCTACTTTGTTTTGTTGCTTTAACGCTACAACCCGCTCAATAATTTCCTCGTGTTGGGCATGCAGCTCGTTCATCTCTGTTACAAGTTTTTCCCCTTCAGCATTCATACCCATTTTGGATAGTTCGGAAGTAAGCTCTTTATAACTGTCATTTGCCTTCGTATACCCCGCCAGATAACTGTCATCGCCTACAATGACGTATCCTCGTGCATACTTTTGTCGTTCACTGACACTTGCAATAATGTCCTTGGATAGCATCTCCTTGTTAATTCGGTCTTCTATCATTGTCCGATAACGAGAATCGATGGATGCAATCTGAGAATAACCAATGCCTGCGACTGCCGCTAAAAGTAATAACACTGCCAAAAATCCTAAAAAAAGCTTTTTCCTTACCGTCAACTTCATAATAGTTGTTTCCTCCATCGAAATTCTACGAATTATTCCTGCATTCTGTGAAATATGTAAGTTATTTAATAATCCCTTTCTCTTATGTAACGGCATTTTCTATAGGTCTTTTGAACTTTTTTATCATACAACATCGTTCTGTAACATTTATAGAATTCTTTTCGACAATGAAAAAGCCCCGACTGCCAAGGCGGACGAGGCTTGCATATCCATTTATGCGGCTACTTTTTCTTGCATGGCTATCGTTTTGGCGCCCGAAAACCTGCTTGCTGCGCTTCTTCCTCCGTCGCAAACCACACCTCCGCTTTTGTTTGCTCGTAGCTAGCGGAGCCTGAAACGTGATAGATTTTCTCGCCTTTGCTGTTGATATTGCCCTTGATGGTTTTGCCTTCAGGTGGCGCGGTGACAGCCGCCGTATTGTCCTTGGACTGTTTTTGGGGCTTGGCTTTTTCCTTAGGAGCCTCTGCCTGCTGCCCTTCTAAAGCCCACAGCCCGCGATTCTGCTCCCGTGCTTCCCGCTCCGCTGCCAGGAACAATTCTGCTTGAGCTACATTCGGTGGGATCGTCATGATCCGGGCGTAGCCATCACGAACGAGCTTTTCATTGACAAAGGTTCCATCTTCCAAATATACGTAAGCAAGCAAACGCTTGTACTTGTCATAAGGCTCGACATCGAACTTCAGCTTGACCTTTTTGCCAGTTAAAAGCTCCTTGGAGTAATTGCTCGCTTCTTTTCCATACAGTTCGACCGGATGGTTGGGTTTTACTGTCTCTGGGGTATCTACGCCAATCATACGGACTTTTTCCCCGCTGTCCAACTCGAATGTATCGCCATCAACCACTCGTTTGATCACAGCATCTATCTCGCCGTTAGCTTCTGGCTGACCGGACGCTCCACATGCCGATAGCAAAAGAACCAGTGCGAGCAGAAATACGGTTAATCGTTTCATAGACTTCCTTCTCCTCTTCTACGTTGCATTGTTTTCCAGCGTAGTGGATTTGCCAACCCAGGTCAATAGGATAGAAAAGCAGTCCGTTTTTTCCTAACGAAAAAAACGACCTTCACGCAAAGGTCGTTTTGTCTATACGTCCAGATTTTAGTCACGATCGGCGCTAAACAAGAACAACAGGACGACCACGACAATAATAATCCATATAAATTCCTCGTTTTCGCGATCAAAAAAACCGTCAAACAGACCCATGGCGGAGTCCTCCTTTCCTTCTCGCTACAGCCTATGCAAAAGTCTAGACGCGTGCCAGTAGTTGGAAGAGCCCAAAAGTAAAATGCGTGTTCAAAAGTCGACTTTTTGAAAAAACGTTTCGGGAATGAATTACTTACAAGTAGACAAGATCAAATGCGTATAGGTACCTAGCTGTTTTCCTTCATTCGTAAAACCAAGATTGGCAAGCTCCTGTAGCAATCGGGAGCGATCGGCATAACAGCGGTCCTGAATATCTGCTATCACTCTCGTATAACCTGCCTCCCTTAGGGTATCAAGATGAGCTTGTCTATGCGCCTGATCCTCAAACATTAAATCGGCAATGACCAACCGTCCCCCTGGTTTTAACACGCGGCGACATTCCGCCAAGGCAAGCTGCTTCTGATCATCCGTCAAATGGTGCAAGGCGTAACTCGTAGCCACAAAGTCAAACCGATTTTCTAAAAATGGAAATGCGAAAAAGGTTCCCAGCTTTGTCTCGACCTCTGGGTGTTTCGCTCTGCATTGCTTCAGCATTTGCGGAGATTGGTCGAACCCGCTCATCCTGGCTCCTTTTTTCACGAGACGCCCTGCGAGGTTTCCTGTACCCGTTCCGGCATCCAGACCGCACTCTCCTGATTTAACCGCAACAGTCGCAACAACCTCATCCAGCACGTTTTCGTATGATTCATGACCATTCCCGCCATGTACCCATTCGTCATAGCGGTCCGCCCATTCATTAAAATTCCATCGATCCACCCAGTTATCCCGTGTCTGCTTCAATCGCTTGTTCGCTTCTGCCAATGTAAACAGCTCGCCTGGATCAATCGATTCTCTACCCTTTATCCGTTCAATCATCGCTTCTGTCGTTTGGATGACTTTGCTCATTTCTACCCATCTTGTATACATAAACGAACGCTGCAGCTCTAAATAATGGAGAAGACTGCCTTCCTGATCTTTCATTTGAATCAGGAGCTCCCGAATGTCTTCTACCGCCATCCCGACCTCGCGCAGTGTCATGATGGTTTGCAGCCTCCAGACATCTTCCTCTGTGAACTGGCGATACCCGGACGCATCTGCTTTCGATGGCTTGATCAGCCCTTTTTCTTCATAATATCGAATCGCACGCGGAGTTATTTGCAAGCGATGGGCCATGTCTTTGATTTGCATGGAACTCTCTCCCTGTATCATTCTTTTTCTATCATAAACCTTGACGCAGCGTGAATGTACAGAACGAATGAAAAAAAGCTGCCGGATTCTTTCCGACAGCTCGTTTCTATCATATTAATGTGTCGCCGGCTCAGAAATTTGCTGGAGAGCGTCACTCGCCTCATCGTGGTGAACTTGACGAACAGCCATATCTGCCAACGCCACAATTCCGACCAGCTTGCCTTTCTCGACAACAGGCAATCGACGAATTTGATGCTGGGCCATGATCCTGGCCGCTTCATCGACAGTCGTTCCTGGTTGCCCAAGAATAATGTCCCGTGTCATGACCACCTCGGTGGCAGTCGATCCCTCATGCTTTTCAGCCAAACCGCGAATGACGATATCGCGGTCCGTAATGATCCCGATCACATCCTCTTTTTCATCCACAACCGGAATGACCCCTACATTCCAATCGCGCATTTTGCAAGCCACTTCATACACATTATCCTTAAGCGTCACAGTAGCGACATCTTTTGTCATAATTTCGCGCAATGTGCGATTTTCCAGCTTCGCCATTTCATTCTCCTCCTTTTGCTAATCAACGATTGTAGTTTGTCCTCTCCTCTATCGTTTCATGCGCAAGAAAGAGTATGATATATTGCGCTTCTTCCAAAAACAGACTATGATTAATAAGTGAATATCTCACCCATTTTTAGGAGGAAAAAGAATGGTCATTAAGGACACGGGAATTGGCACGAAAGAAGTCTTTTTCGCCGATCTGGAGCACTACATGAGCGAACTCGGCTTTGATCGCGGCGCTTGGGATTACAAGCATGCTACATACGATTATAAAATCCATGATAAAGGCAATGTCTTCTACCTGCGTATCGAAGCGAACGTATCAGAAGGCAAACTTGAGGATTCGCACTCCGTACTGAAGCTCGAAGATCCTTATATGGGCAAACATCTTTTCCCACACGGTCTGGATTACGATTACCCAATGCCAGACTCCGTTGTAAAAACAGCGAAATTGAAGCTGCAAATGCTGGGCGAAAAGCTGTCCTCACACTAAAAAATGAAATGGCACGGTGTACAGAGAGGAATCCCCTCTCTGTTTCACGTAGAGGGGGGGTATTTTTATGAAGACGAGGGGCGTACCTGACTTCTTGCTCCTGTTTTTGACCGCCCTACTTGTTGGGTTTGGCATAACCATGGTGCTCAGCTCCAGCTCTATTTTCGCATTGACCAGTTTTACAAGTGGCGGCTGTGATTATTGTGGCGGAGATGAGCTTTATTTCGTGAAACGTCAATCGGTTTTCTTGCTGGTCGGTGTCGTTGGGATGCTGGTGGCCATGAACATTCCCTTCTCCTTTTATAAGAGAAATTTCTTATTGATTGCGCTCGTCAGCTTCTTTTCTTTGCTCCTGGTTCTTATTCCAGGTATTGGTAAGCAAGTTAACGGAGCTCGATCGTGGTTTGAAATCGGTTCTGCAACCATTCAGCCTGCGGAGTTTGCCAAGCTTGGCCTTATTCTGTACTTGGCAGCGATCATCTCCAAAAAAGGAAACGGGATACAAAAGCTGAAATCCGGTTTGATGCCCCCACTGATGGTAACGGGGATGTTTTTTATGCTAATTGTAGTCCAACCCGACCTTGGTTCTGCCGCCATCTTGCTCGGATGCGCTTTGATTGTCATGATCTGCGGTGGGGCCAAAATCCGCCAATTGATCGGTCTCGGTGCACCGGCTGTGACTGTTGCCCTATTGGTATACATCACAGCAAAGCCCCATGCCTTAAATCGGATTTACTCTTATCTCAATCCGTGGAGTGATATGGACGGTACTGGCTACAACATCATTCAATCCTGGATTGCAATTGCACATGGCGGTCTGACTGGGACAGGCTTTGGAAAAAGCATTCAAAAGTATTTGTATCTGCCGGAGAGGCATACCGATTTTATTTTCTCGATCATGACAGAAGAGCTTGGTTTTATCGGCGCCTCTGTGTTCCTCTTGATCTATTTGCTTTTCCTGCTGCGCGGCATCCATATTTGTCTGCGCGTAAAAGACACCTTTGCCAGTCTGGCAGGAATCGGTGTTGTCAGCATGTTCGCCATTCAGGCGATCCTAAACATTGGCGGAGTAACGGGTTTGATTCCACTGACAGGTGTACCACTGCCGTTTATCAGTTATGGTGGTTCCTCTTTACTTGTATGTCTGCTCGCCACTGGCTTTTTGCTCAGTATATCGCGGGAAGTCAGTCGCCAGAAGGTAGAAGAGCAATTACAAAAACAGCCATATGCCATGTAAGAAACAAATATAAGGGATACCGGATGCGTCCAGTATCCCTTTTTTCTTACTCATTTCGAAGGAGTTCGATTGTTTCCACCCGTACATTCACGGCTTCCACATAAAGACCTGTCAATGTTTCCACCGCTTCTTTTACTTTTTCCTGTAGGACGTGACAGACGTGATGGATCTGCGCCCCATAACGGATGGATACACGCATGTCAATGGTGACTCTGTCTTCTATTACGGAAACGGTAATGCCTTTCGCGCCGCCATTCAGCTTTTTCGCCAAATCTTGATAGATTCCGCCTGAACGAACTGTGACTTCCAATACTTCTTCTACAGCAACCCCAGCAATGATCGCGATCACCTGATCTGCTACTCTGATTTCGCCAAGTCCATCAGCCATCAGGACGCCCTCCTCTTCGCCCGTTTCGTACTTCTCCCACTGGTTTTCATTTGCCTTTTCTTTCATTATAAACAAATCATGCTTGGGCTTGGAAGGAAATTTGTTTTTTTCTCTCCGTTAGTGTCGGAGATGTGCAATGAATGTCAACGAGTGTCAACTGATCTGCAGCAAGCGCCTCCCGCAATACCGACTCCAAGGTATGTACCTCTTTGACGACCTTGCCACTGATTCCGCAAGCATTCGCCAATTGTTGAAAATCTGGATTACGCAATTTCACTCCAAAAGGGATCAAGCCCGCCTGACTCATTTTGACCTCCTCCAATCCTAATGTCCCATTGTTCACCACGAGAATCACAATCGGAAGTTGGAGCTCGGCCGCTGTCATAAGTTCTGCCAGATTCATTTGCAATCCCCCGTCCCCAGCGACGCAGACGACCTGTTTCTCAGGATAGGTGAGCTTTGCAGCCACAGCCGCAGGCAACCCAAATCCCATCGTCCGCCACTTCCCTGAAAAGAGTGGGGTCTGTTTTTTCCCACGGAACGCACGATTAAACCAGATCGTGTGCTCACCCGTATCTAGGACGATAATCGCATCTTCATTGACCACTCCCCCAAGCGTATGCATCAAGGTTTGTGGTTTTACTTGCTCACTCGCTTGTTGAATGACTGCTTGCTCTGTCTCCCTGCCAAACTCTCCATGCCACCGCTTGATCTGTTCCTGCCACGCATCGTCCTGTCTGCGCGATTGCAATCGTCTCATCCAGATCGGCAGAACATCGTCCAATTCAGCCGTGACAGACTGGAGGTAGGGATGTGCATGTATCGATCCAGGCTGATGATCTACTTGAATGACGGACAGTTTCTTTGGCAAAAAAGCGCGAGGGAACCAGCTCGCTCCCAAAATCAGCAACAAATCTGCTTCCGCTAATGCATGTAACGTTGTTTCGCTGCCCCCTTCTCCCCATCCGCCGATCACCAGTGGATGAGATTCATCTACCGCCCCTTTTGCTCCGAGCGACAGCAACACGCCTGCCCCTAGCTGTTCCGCTAGCTTCACACACGAATCCGCCAACTTGCGGGCACCGATACCAAGCAGTATGAGAGGCTTTTGCGCTTTCGCAACCTGCTCGCAAGCGAGCTCGATCTCCATTCGATCAGGATAAATGGCATGTGGAATGCGTGGAAGTGCTGGAAGGACTGCATCTGAAGTCGATTGCGTAAAGACGTCCTTGCAAATGGAGAGATGTGTCACTCCTTTTTGCTGCATCGCTGTGACAAATGCTTTGTGCAAAACACTTTGGATGGCATCTGGATGCGTAATCGTCGTCGAATAAAAACTGATGGGCCGTATCATGTCTTCTTGTGAGATAAACTGCTTGTACGCGCCACCCAGCTTGTATGTCTCCACTTGACCTGTAATTGCAATGACAGGTGCGTGATCTGTATGCGCATCTGCAAGTCCATTCATCAAATTCACGAAACCCGGCCCCATTGTCGCGGTACAAACAGCCGGAATTCCCGTCAGTTTTGCTTCCGCACTTGCCATCATAGCCGCAGCAGATTCATGCTTGCAGGCAATATATTGAATGTCGGATTGCTTCGCGATCTGATCCAGCCAGGCAAAGATACCGTCACCTGCCACCCCGTATATTCGTTTTACTCCCCATCTGATCAATTGTTCCGTCAAAAATTGCGCGACCTGCATCAAAATCTTCCCCTTCCAGAACTAAAGTGGAAATACATTACTCGTAGTCTACGCATTCTCCAATATTTTACTAAGGCCAAAATGACGGAAGTTGGAGAACCTAACAATAATCAACTGATATTCAAATCCATACCCGAAGGAGGGTAAGAAATGAAACAGCCTGTCAAATGGCTGCTAGCTGTAGTAGTATTCGCACTTCTGGTTACGACTGCGGTTATGGTATCTCCGTTGCGCTCAGATGCATTCAGTAAGCAGATCGTCAAAGTAGGGGCAGAAGGCTCAGACGTGCGTGAAATGCAGTATCGTTTGAAGCACCTTGGATTTTATACGGGAAAAGTAGACGGCGTATTCGGGTGGCGTTCATATTGGGCGTTGCGTAACTTTCAGTATGAGTTTGGTATGACCGTAGATGGTGTCCTCGGCTCGCAAACGAAAGTAAAGCTGTACAACGCAACGAAAAATTATAAGCCTACTGCTTCTGATCTCGGGGTTCCACAAACCGCAACTCCAGCACCGTCGAAGCCTACTACGCCTTCTAAACCTACGTATCACGCAGCGGGAGTATCAGAGAACGACCTGCGCTTGATGGCGAATGCCGTGTACGGAGAATCGCGTGGAGAGCCTTATATTGGCCAAGTAGCAGTTGCTGCTGTTATTCTGAACCGGACGAAGAACGCATCCTTTCCCAATACACCAGCGGGCGTTATCTTCGAACCTCGTGCCTTTACAGCTGTTGCGGATGGTCAGATTTGGCTGGCACCGAACGAGCAGGCAAAAAAAGCAGTGAATGATGCGCTTAAAGGTTGGGACCCAACAGACGGTGCCATTTATTATTTCAACCCGGATACAGCTACATCCGGTTGGATTTGGAGCCGCCCTCAAATCAAAAAGATCGGCAGACACATTTTTTGCCGCTAGCATTCCATAAAAAACAGGCACAACAGTCGTAAGCTGCGTGCCTGTTTTCCTTTTTCGCGTTTCATTTCGAACGTTGTGATTGCATGTGCTGGGCCATTTTGACGAAACGCTCTTCCGGTTCTGTGGTCCCGCAAACTCCACATTGTATCATGTAGTTCTCACCTTTGTACGGCTGGTGAAACATATCGAGCTGTTCTTGATGGAGTTCCGCTACGACTTCGCCTGACTGTGGGTCCAGTCTAATATAGCGAGGGGTCTGCTCGATGACAGTGAACCTCATCCGATTCGATTTACATGTCGGGCACAACAAAGGCTGGGTCAAAAAAAACACCTCACTTTTCTTGTTCATGGTTAGTTTTGTCCAGAACAGGAACTCTATACCTATGAGGTTTTAGGGATGAGTAAAAACTACTGAGGTGATGATATGAACTTGAGACTCTTTTTCTCATTAGTAGGCGGAAGCATGCTGTTAGCTCTTTACGCCCACTATTTTTCTGGAAATGAAATGCTCCAATTCGTCACGTCTTCACTTGCCATCATTTTTTTGGCGGCTTGGCTCGGAAAATCGACAGAGAGCGTCGCCCATTATGCTGGGGACCGAATCGGCGGCTTTCTTAACGCTACCTTCGGAAATGCCGCAGAACTCATTATTGCTTTTTTCCTGGTGAAAGAAGGCTTATTCGATATGGTCAAGGCCTCTATCACGGGTGCAATCATCGGAAATATGCTGTTGGTTCTTGGCTTGAGCACGTTTCTGGGCGGTCTAAAATACAAAGAACAAACCTTTAATAGCAGACTGGCAAGTCACAATGCTTCCCTGATGACACTCGCGATCGTCGCTTTGTTCATACCGGCAGTCTTCATGTTCGATCTGCCTATGATCAAGGTGGAGATCATCAGCATCGTCATCGCCAGCCTGCTCATCATTGCCTACATTTTGTGGCTTATCTTCTCGATGATTACCCACAGCGATTTTTTATCGGATATCGAGCCGCAAGAAAGTGATGCGGTATGGTCAAAGGGTGTCTCTCTCTTAATGCTTGCTGTCTCCACTTTTTTCGTGGCCGTTGTCTCGGAATGGCTGGTAGAGGGTGTACAGCATGTCTCCGAATCGTTAGGGTGGTCGGAGTTATTCGTCGGTGCTTTTGTCATTGCGATCATCGGGAATGCCGCAGAGCACAGCGCTGCCTTGCTTTTGGCACTAAAAGGTCGCATCGGTGCAGCAGTCGAGATCGCGATCGGCTCCAGCCTGCAGATTGCCTTGTTCGTAGCCCCTACTCTCGTCATCATCAGTCTTTTGCTAGGAAATCCTATGGACATTGTGTTCACTACCTTTGAATTGGCTGCGATCGGAGTTGCTACCTTTATTACGATTTCCATCACACGGGATGGCGCTACGAACTGGTTTGAAGGTGTACTTCTGTTGACGGTGTATATTATTTTGGGTACGGTCTTTTTCTTCGCGTAGGGCGCAGGAATAAAACAAAGGCTCCGCCATCCTCTGTGGCGAAGCCTTTCGTTGTTTTACCAGATACCCAGCATTTGCAGGAAAACTGCCAGAATCGCGATAGGTGCTACATATTTAATCAGGAGAAGCCAAATGATAAACAAGCGTTTGCCCAGAGAAGTATGCGCCCCCAGCTCGTTTATCAAGGTCTCGCGCTTCATTTTCAAAGGAACGAAGATCGAAATGAGCAGCGCTCCAAGCGGCATCAAGATATTGCTGACCAAAAAGTCCATCGCATCGAAGATAGACTTGCCGAACAGCGTAACCTCGCTCCATACGCCGAATGACAAAGCCGATGGTACACCGACGATAAAAATCAACAGACCAATCACCCAGGCGAGACGTTTGCGTTTCTTTTCGTCTCCTTTTGCAAGAGAAGCAACGATAATTTCTAGCATGGAAAAAGCCGAAGTCAATGTAGCGAAAAGGAAAAGCGCCAAAAAGATTAACAGAAAAATGCTACCGAAGGCAATTTGTTCAAACACGGAAGGCAGTACGATAAACAGTAATCCCGGCCCCGCTGTTGGTTCTACTCCAAGGGAGAAGACTGCTGGGAAAATCGCCAAACCGGCAAACAGCGATACGAGCAGATTCAAACTGACAATCGATCCAGCAGAACGAACCAGACTTTCGTTTTTGGCAAGATACGAGCTGTACGTAACCATGACGGACACCCCGACGCTCAGCGCGAAAAAGGATTGACCCAATGCGTACAGGATCGATTCAGCACTCAGCTTGGAAAAATCAGGACGCAGAAAGAAGGAAACCCCATCCATCGCCCCATCCAACGTCAAGGAACGAACCATCAATACCATAAATAAAAGGAACAAACCAGGCATCATGTACTTGTTAGCGGACTCAATTCCACTCTGTACGCCTCTCGCTACTACCCACGCAGTAATGAGCATGAAAACCAGCTGGGCGACTACTGCACTAACAGGATCACCGATGACGTCACCAAACACTTTGTCATAAGCTGGCCCTTGCAATTGACCAGTAAACCCGCGAAGAAGATAACTAAGAATCCAACCTCCCACCACACTGTAAAAGGACAAGAGCAAGAAGCAAGTGATCACACCAAGGCGACCGATCCAATGCCAGAGTGAGCCAGGCGCAATGGTTTTATACGCACTGATCGCCTCTTTTTGTGTACTGCGTCCGATTGTGAATTCTCCTAGCAACAACGGAAGACCAATTACTAGCGTAAAGATGATGAATAGCAGAAAGAACGCTCCACCACCGCTCGTTCCAACCATATAAGGAAATTTCCAAATGGCCCCCAGTCCAATCGCCGAGCCTGCCGCTGCCAAGATGAAGCCGAGCCTGCTCGTCCATTGTTCGGCTTGTTTCATAGTTTTCACCCTCCAAAGATATTCTTTTTATGCTCAAAAATGGATACAAAAAAACCCGCCCCAAAAAGGGACGAGTTACTTATTTCTCGCGGTACCACCCTACTTAGACATCCCCTATTGGCGATGCCTCGCTTCGTCATTGATAACGGGTATGACCCGGACTCTCCTACTGGCGGCGCCTGCGTTCAGAGGTCAGCTCAAGAGTGAATTCAACGGGGCTTACATCAGGCTGCTCTCAGTCTATGGCAGCCTTCCCTGTCATGCAGCAGGTCCGTTTACTAGTCTCTTTCCTCGCTTGTTTCTATGATTCGGTTGTTGGGCGTCTTGCGAAAATAAAAAAACCCGTCCAAAAAAGGGACGAGTTATTCGCGGTACCACCCTGATTAAGTGCACGGGATACAGATTCCCTACGCACTTCTCTCCATCATTGATAACGGGAATGACCCGATTCCTCCTACTAGGCAAATGCCATTGAGAGGGCTGCTCAGGAGGGAATTCTACGGGGCGCGCTTCAAAGCTGCTTTCAGTCTAAGGCAGCTTCTCCCTGACAAGCGGTGATTCCGCATACTAGTCTCCGTCATTGCATTTCAAAATTAATAAAAAATTATAGAGTTTAATTTAATATAAATATACGAAATAGGCAAGTGTTTTTTCTTTCAACAAAATGAAAAGCGAGGATAATCGCCGCTCTCCTCGCCTTACTTTTGATTAAACAGTTCATGAAGATGGGCCAATTTACGTTCCAATGACCCCATAATTTCTCGACCAATGTCTTCGCTAATCAGTCCTAAGCGGACCGCGTACTCTACTTCACGAGAAAGCCCGAACATTTGGGTATCCAGCACTTCTTCATACAGTGGGCACTGTGGCATGGTCAGGTTTTCCATCTGTACGTCGATCAGCTTGTAAATTTTGTCGGCGTCTGCTTGAAGCAACGCTAGCGCTTTTTGTTCCAGATCGGGAACCTTAATTTCTGTCAAAACCTATCCCTCCGTTTGCCTCCATCCTTATCATACATAGTACGCGATTCTGGGCCATTTGAAAAGGGGAGAAGACAGATCAACTGCAAGAAGCTAAAAGATACCAAGCTTCCACTCTTTTGAAAGCAGCTCCAACAGCTTGACACCGGCTACCGAATTTCCTTTTTCATCCAGGGCTGGACCGAACACGCCAATCCCCATTCGCTGTGGCACTGTTGCCATAATACCGCCGGCAACCCCACTTTTCGCGGGGATTCCTACGTCAATCGCAAACTCACCAGAGGCATTGTACATCCCACAAGTCACCATGAAAGTCTTGCAGATTCGCGCTACTTCTTCTGGAATCACTCTCTCACCTGTATTCACGAGAATTCCGTCTGCTGCAAGCACCATTCCTAGTGTCGCTACTTCCTTCGCTGTCACTTCTATCGAGCAATGGCGAAAATACAGATCAAGCGTCTCTTCTACATCCGTTTCCAGAATGCCGCTGTCCTTTAGAAACCAAGCGAGGGCACGATTGCGATCAGCCGTTTTCTTTTCAGAACAATAAACAGCTTGATTAATAGAAAGATGAGGATTCCCCGTCATTTTCCGCATCAAAGCCATCACAGCATCTAGCCGCTCGTCCACGTTGGCACCGCGAATCATGCCCGCAACCGCAATGGCTCCTGCATTGATCATCGGGTTCAGTGGTTTATGGGATTCGGTTGTCTCCAGCTTAATAATCGAATTAAACGGGTCTCCAGTTGGTTCTTTCCCCACATGCCGAAACACGTATTCCTTTCCGTTCTGGCATAAGGCGACGATCAGAGAGAAAATCTTGGAGATACTTTGCATCGAGAAAGGGACATCTGCATCCCCAGTAGAAAGGATCGTCCCATCGGGCAAGCATACAGCCACTCCCAATTGATGTGAATTGACTTTTGCCAATTCAGGGATGTAAGATGCTACACTCCCCTTGTTTGTATACGCAAGTGACTGGTTGCGTACTTGCTCCAATTGTTCGGACGCTTGTTTCAAATCCATCGAAAAACCCCTCAGTCTATTACGTCGATGTATATAGATTCGATTGTAGATTTCTACATGAGACATGTCAAATTATCCCTACGTCTGCACGGCGTGCTCCAATCGTTCCATCGCTTCGACTAGAATCGATCTCGGGCAAGCAAAATTGATTCGCATGAACCCTGCACCATCCTGTCCAAACGTTGTACCATCGTGCAAACCGAGCTTTGCATCCTCACGAATGAGCTTGTTCAACTCCGCCTGACTATGTCCTAGCTGTCTAAAATCCATCCACCCCAAGTATGTCGCTTCCGGAAGTGCCATGGATACCCCAGGAATACGAGTCGATAAAAACTCATGCACATAGGCTGCATTCTTACGTAAGTAGATCAACAGTTCTTCCAGCCATGCTTCTCCATGTTGGTAGGCAGCAATCGTTGCTTCCATTCCAAATAGATTCAGATTCTCGTAGCCCATTTTGGATGCCGTGATGGAAAAGTTCCGCAATAATTGCTGATTTTCTGTCATCAAATAGGAAGTATACAGACCAGCCAAATTAAACGTTTTGGCGGCTGATAGGAAGGTCACACTCTGGTTGGCCAATTCCGGTGCCAGCGAATAGTAAGGCGTATGAACATTTGGCTCATAGACCAAATCCGAATGAATCTCATCGGCAACCACAATCACGCCATTTTCTACACACAATCTTCCCAAGCGCTCCAGCTCTTCTCTGGTCCATACTCGTCCAATCGGATTATGGGGTGTGCAGAGTAGCATGAGCTTCACCCGCGGGTCGCTCAGCTTTTGTGTGAGGTCATCCCAATTCATTTCATAACGCCCGTCACGCTCCAAGAGTGGGCTGGTAACGACGTGACGTCCGCGATTTTCGACTGCATGATAAAAAGGGTGGTACACAGGCGTCTGGATCAAAACACCATCTCCCGGGGCTGTAAAAGCTTCTACGGCTACGTGTATGCCAGGAACGACTCCAGGTATACCTGTCATCCAGCTCACTTCTACCTCTACACCAAATCGCTTGTGAATCCACTCTTTCAAGCTCTGAAAAAGGGCATTTGACTTCAACGTGTATCCGTATATCGGGTGACTCGCGCGTTTGATCAGTGCCTCTGTGATTTCAGGAGCGCAAGCAAAATCCATATCCGCCACCCAGAGCGGAAGCATTCCTTCACCGTTCACTTTTGGATTCTGAATCTCCCATTTGACACTATCTGTCCCTCTGCGTTCGATGCGCTGATCAAAATCGTACACTTTCGTTTCCTCCCTTATTCCCTTCACATGCATACACACAGCATAAACCGTCTTTTTCCAATTGTCCAAGCTTCAGGTGTACGAAAAAAAGAGCCGCCCAGTGAGCGACTCTCTTCTTACTATCAATAGATTAACGAGCGTATACGCCAGGACCAAATGGGAGGTCAAGGTAGTACCATAATGTCAATTGCAAGATCCAAACGACCAGGAAAACGATTGCAAATGGAGTCATGGTAGAGAAAATCGTTCCCATTCCCGCATTCTTATTATACTTCTGATAGAACGCCAGGAAGAGCGGGATGTACGGATTCACAGGTGAGATCGTATTGGTTGCAGAGTCCGCAATCCGATAAGCGGCCTGGATAAATGCCGGGTTGTAATCCAACAGCATCAGCATTGGCATGAATACAGGTGCAAGGATCGCCCACAGTGCTGAACCACTCGTGATAAACAAGCTACAGATACCAGTGAAGAGTGTAAAGGCAATAATGATCGGCAAGCCAGTCAAGCCCATGTTTGTCATGAATTCTGCACCATTGACAGCCATCAAAATACCAATGTTGCTCCAGTTAAAGAACGCGATAAACTGTGCTGCTGTAAACGCTAACACAATAAAGCCAGACATATCCTTGATTGCTTCGGACATGTAATGCGGAATGTCCTTCGATGTTTTAATCAATCCCATTGCTCTACCATACACAAACGATACGGTCACGAAGAACAACAGGATGATGGGAATAATCCCTTTCAAAAACGGTGATGTCAAGAATTCACCTGTCTTTGGATCGCGCAACAGTGAACCTTCTGGAACGACCAACAATGCTACAATCACCACGAAAATCAGCGCTGCGATACCCGCTTTGCGCAGTGCTTTGTTTTCTTGCGGAGTTACTGCTTCGAATTGTACGTTTCGATCGCCGTGATACGTGCCAAGACGTGGTTCGATAATTTTATCGGTAATCCATCCTCCAAAGAAAGCGAGGATAACAACGGAAGCTGACATGAAGAACCAGTTATCTACTGGCGTAACCATTGCATTCGGATCAATCGTTTTCGCTACTTCCGTACTGATCCCTGCCAAGAGAGCATCTGTACCGGCAATGAAAAAGTTCGCTGTAAAACCGGAGGATACACCAGCCATACCAGCTGCAAAACCTGCAATCGGGTGGCGCCCCATTGCCAAGAACACAAGACCGCCAAGCGGAGGAATAATAACCATGGCTGCATCAGAAGCAAGATTTCCTAAAATACCGACAAAGACAATTGCATAACTGACAACCGATGCCGGAATACCTGCCATCATTTTGCGTAGAACTGTCGTCAAAAGACCGATTTTTTCTGCCAGTCCAATTCCAAGCGTCATCGCCAGAACGAGACCAAGTGCTGGAAATTCAATAAAGTTTTTCAGCATACTTGTTAAAATCCAATGAATACCTTCGACGCTAAGCAAACTCTTAACGGCAACCTCTTCGCCTTTTGCAGGATGCATAACCGAAAAGTCCATGGCTGCGAGAATTGCAGAGACTACCATCAATACACCACACAAAATAATGAACAATACAAATGGATGCGGGAGCTTATTCCCTACCGTTTCAATCCATTTTAGGATACCTTTTTGCTTCATCAGATCTACTTGCACATTCGTGCCTTTCGCCATAGTTTCGCCCCCCTGATTCGTTTGAATTCCCTGAATGTTCTTGCGGATTTGCGACCATCCTCGGGATGAATGATGTGGTCTTCCTTCTCTAGCGCTCATCGCCGTTGATGGTTCAGCGGGAGAAAGACGAAG
Organism: Brevibacillus sp. HB1.4B; assembly: GCF_013284285.1. Lineage (NCBI taxonomy): Bacteria > Bacillati > Bacillota > Bacilli > Caryophanales > Paenibacillaceae > Brevibacillus > Brevibacillus sp. HB1.4B. The sequence continues at coordinate 14,232 of NZ_JABSUT010000001.1, read as the reverse complement.
TGAGCTTCCCTTATTTCGTGAAAGCCTTTCCAAGAATCGAAAGGCTTGTACACAATGCCTTTTATCTGACTCCAACTTTTAAGTAGAGTTCAAATATAGCAGGCAAAGTTCACTCTCACATAATAACTTGCTAATATGATTATATAATCTATAAAATCCATGTCAATAATTTTTAGACTATTTTATGAAATTTTCGCTTTTTGGATAATTGCTGTCATTTGCGAGTCTATAGTAATATAGAGATTGATTACGAATGATCACGGAGGAATGACGTATGTCTGATGTTATCGTGTTCAAAGGGGCCATTGCTTTCCCTATTACATTGGATCCAACCGTTTGGGTTTTTGATGAACGCAAATTCGATCTGAAAACATACGCGGGCGAAGATGATAGCTCGCTGGTTACACAAGCAAAGTATTTGGCTGGCACGGGGACGCAGTGGGATAAGGAATTGCGCGAAGGGGCTACGCTTCCTTCCGAACGAAAAAGCTTAGCCGAAGAACGCAAAGTGCTCGAAGGCGAGTACGGAATTCGTCTCGATCCCTTCATTACAAACGCTGAGCCCCTACCAGAGGTGACTCATGTCCGTCTTCACCGCGAGGATCAGGAAGCGATCGTTCTTCCACTTGCAGAGGCAAGAAGAGCCATCCTCCAATTCTCCAAAGACGGCAAGCCTATTAAAGAGGATGGTCCTGTGTACTTTTATTTGCCGGAAGTGTTGCTGGCAAATGAAGCGCCAATCAAAGGAATTATCGCTTTGGAGTTTATTACGGAGCAAGCGTAAGACAAGCCACTTAAGATAATCCTCTCTTGGATAACAAAAGCCATCCTCCTTCGAAAAAAAGAGGATGGCTTTTGCCATATGTTACGTATGTGTGATGATTTTGCTCTTAGGCGCTGAACTGCGTGATACGGATATTCCGATGCTGTAGTTCTTCGCGAAGCAATTCGATAAAAGCTGCATCTAGTTGAAGGTCGACAGCGCGATGATATACTTCTATCAACATTTGGTCACTTAAGTATTTCACCTTTGCTCACCTCCATCGCTAATATGAGCCCATTGTAACAGAAGCCTTTGTATCGAACAACCGTTCGGATATCCACAAGCAATGTGGACATCTTGTTGGTAACATGTGGGCAAGTTGTGTGTAACTTATAAATATCCAAGCATTTCCTTTGTGGATGTTTTTTTCCATTTATCCACAGCCAGTCGAAATTTGTCGAACGAATGATGTGACTATTCTGTCATAATCACCCCTCAAGAAAAAAAGCCACCCTGTACAGGATGGCTTTTTTCGTTGCTATTATGCGTTTGCCGCTTCTGTCACGTGCAGAACTTGCTTGATGCGATCAATTGCCCAATCCAGGTCTTCTTTGCTGATGACGAGTGGCGGTGCAAAGCGAATGGTTGTCTCATGTGTTTCTTTGCACAGGAGTCCCAGTTCTTTTAGTTTTTCGCAATATGGACGAGCCGCTGTTGTCAGCTCCAAACCAATGAACAGACCGCGACCGCGAATTTCCTTGATGATCGGGTTGTTGATTTCTTTCAATTTCTCCATGAAGTATGCGCCCATTTCCAGGGAGCGCTGTACAAGACCTTCGTCAGCCAGTACATCCATAGCTGCGATGGCAACTGCGCATCCGAGTGGATTTCCGCCAAAGGTAGAACCGTGAGAGCCTGGTTCAAATACGCTCAAGATTTCTTTATCTGCTGCTACTGCGGAAATCGGGAACACGCCACCACCAAGAGCTTTCCCCATGATGTACATGTCTGGTACTACATTTTCCCAATCGCTGGCAAACATTTTACCTGTGCGCCCGAAGCCTGTTTGGATCTCGTCGCTGACCAAGAGTACATTGTTTGCTTTACATACCTCTTGTGCCTGCTTCAAGAAGCCCTCTTGCGGAATGATGATCCCTGCTTCGCCTTGGATCGGCTCCAGCATGAATGCTGCTGTATTGGGTGTAATCGCTTGCTTAAGCGCTTCGATATCGCCATAAGGAATGATTTTGAACCCAGGAGTGAATGGTCCGAAGCCACGTCTGTATTCTTCTGCAGAAGAGAAGGAAGTTACTGTGACAGTACGACCATGGAAGTTGCCTTCACATACGATGATTTCTGCTTGGTTCTCTGGTACTTTTTTCACGTCATAAGCCCAGCGACGAACCGCTTTGAGTGCTGTCTCTACTGCTTCTGCACCAGTATTCATTGGCAGGATCATTTCTTTTCTTGTCACCGCAGAGAGCTTTTCGTAGAATTCACCCAGTTGGTCATTGTAAAAAGCACGGGAAGTGAGCGTTACTTTATCTGCTTGATCTTTCAGAGCTTGGATGATACGTGGATGACGATGCCCTTGGTTCAGCGCAGAATATGCACTCAGCATATCCAGATATTTATTGCCTTCCGGATCGTGTACCCATACGCCTTCTGCTTTGGAAATAACGATCGGTAGCGGATGATAGTTGTGCGCACCAAATTTTTCTGTTTGTTCAATAACCACGTTTGTTTTACTCATGTCGTTAGCCTCCTTCAAGATCACTTGCTAAAATTATCTAGCAAGAACGATGCCAAACAGGAAAACCCCACAAAGTCGATCCAATCCGATCAAGCGAGCAAAAAAATTTTGCACCACACATCCATATTCTTTTGCAGTGCATAATGTTTTTGCACTCATTCCCTTTATGCTATGATACCTTCATAAGGAAAGGCTGGTGACCACGGTGTCGTCTTCTAGGCAAAATTCTTCAGCTGACACTCTCTTGCGCATTTATGAACATATTTTGGACAGAATGAATGAAGGTGTACATGTCATCGATTCGGACGGGACAACGATTGTCTACAATTCCAAAATGACCGAGCTGGAATCGATGACCAGACAAAACGTTTTGCACAAACCTTTGGCAGAGGTTTTTCAGTTCCCGTCTGGACAGGAAAGTACCTTGCTCACATGCTTGCGTACCGGAAATAGCATTCGCAATACACGACAAACGTATTTCAATGACAAGCAAAAAGAAATTTCAACCATCAACCATACGTACCCCATCATTGAAAATGGCAAGATCATCGGCGCAATGGAAATCGCAAATGATGTTACCAAAATGGAACGATTGATCAGAGAAAACTTGCTGCAAAAAAACGGGTCACGCTACACATTCGAGCACATTATCGGGAGAAGCGGTCCTATTCTCGATGTCATAGAGAATGCCAAACGCGCAGCACGCACCTCCTCATCCGTATTGGTCGTGGGTGAAACGGGTGCCGGGAAAGAGCTGTTCGTGCAAAGCATTCATAATGCCAGTCTGCGTGCTTCTGGTCCCCTTATTTCACAAAACTGCGCTGCGCTTCCGGATAGCCTTATCGAAGGGCTTTTGTTTGGAACGGCTCGTGGAGCATTTACTGGCGCAGTGGAGCGACCTGGATTGTTTGAGCAAGCAGAAGGCGGAACCCTTTTTCTCGACGAAATCAACTCGCTTAGTATGCCACTACAGGCAAAATTGTTGCGTGCTCTGCAAGAGAAGTCGATTAGACGTATTGGTGACACAAAGGATCGATCGATCGATGTACGAATCATTGCAGCAATTAATGAAGATCCTGTTGAGGCAATCGCCCATTCGCATTTGCGAAAAGACTTGTACTATCGCCTCGGAGTCGTCACGTTATTTCTCCCCCCGCTTCGGGAACGCAAGGAAGATATTCCGATGCTGGTCAGCCATTTTATTGAGAAATACAATGAGCTGTTCCAAATGGAGGTAAGAGGCATCAGTGACGAGGTTCTGCAATTTTTTATCCAGCATGATTGGCCTGGCAATGTGCGTGAGCTTCAACACTTGATTGAGGGGGCCATGAATCTGATGATTGACGAATCAACCATCCGCTATGAACACTTACCCTTACACTTTTTGCGTCGTACGCCAGCCGCTTCCGTAACAATCGAGCAACCCTCCCCTCACACGTTGCCTTTTGTGGACGAAGGAAAGCCATTGAAGGAAACCATGCAAGAGTTTGAAACAGCATATATTCACCATGTTGTGGAACGCTATAACGGAAATATTTCACGAGCAGCCAAGGAATTGCAAATTAGTCGTCAAAGCTTGCAGTATCGTTTGCGTAAGCTGGGGATTAAGGGATAAGGCATACTAATAAAAACGACGTTCTGGTTTGAGTCAACATGGTGGAGAGAAGAAAAAGCACAGTTCTCTTCGACTCTGACACGCCCGCAAGGGTGATTCACTGTTCGTCTACACTTCAAAAAGGGGCCCGTCGAGCCAAAGCCACCCTACGGGCGGACGTTTCTCAAGAAGAAGTGTTCGACAAGCGTGGACCCCTTTTTGAAGTTCCGACTGAGTTGGCTTTGTCAAGGTCTACGAGCCCTGCGCTTTTTCTTCTCACCAGTTTTATTGGTTAATCGTTACCTTCTAAAAGCATGCAAGTTCATCTCTTTAGATGTTTTCTTTCAGTCCAATTTTCCCCTTATCTTTTTTAATAAACGCCAAGATATTTGGCGTTTTTTTAATTATTTTGCATCAACTGCCGAATCATTTTGCACATTTTGGTAGTATATACCTCAAAAATATTATTTTCATAAATTATTTCTTTTGGTATCATTCTTGCAGAGCATATATCGCTATCGCGCCTGAAAACGCATACATCCATTGAACATACTCGCGTGAAGGAGAGGGTTATATGTCCACAAGCAACATGGAGCAGCACAATCAATTGAAACGCACGATGAACAGCAGACACCTCTTTATGATTTCTCTTGGCGGCGTAATCGGAACCGGGTTATTTCTCGGATCAGGTTATACAATTAGTCAGGCAGGACCAGTTGGTGCCATTCTCTCCTATTTAGTCGGCGGCTTTATCATGTACCTGACTATGCTATGTCTGGGTGAGCTGACAGTTGCCATGCCTGTGGCCGGTTCGTTCCAAACATATATGACCCGCTTTGTTAGCCCAGCACTTGGGTTTGGTGTAGGTTGGTTGTATTGGCTTGGTTGGGCCGTGACCGTTGCTTTAGAGTTGTTGTCATCAGGATTGCTGATGCAACGTTGGTTCCCTGACTCACCTGTTTGGATGTGGTGCGCGATCTTCGGTGTAGTGCTCTTCTTATTAAATGCTTTATCTGCTCGAGCGTTCGGTGAATCTGAGTTCTGGTTTTCCAGCATTAAAGTAAGCGCTATCATCTTGTTCATCATCTTGGGTGGAGCGGCGATGTTTGGTTTCATCGACCTGAAAAACAGTCAGCCTGCGCCAATGCTCTCCAACTTTACAGAAAGCCCGCTTCTCCCCTTTGGAATCACAGGCTTGCTGATGACGATGATCACCGTGAACTTCTCCTTCCAAGGTACCGAGCTGATCGGGATTGCCGCTGGAGAAAGTGAGGACCCAGAGAAGACGATTCCGAAGGCCATTCGTACGACGGTTTGGCGCACACTCGTTTTCTTCATTCTGGCGATTGCCATCGTGGCAGGGATGATTCCACACCAACAGGCGGGTGTGATTGAAAGTCCGTTTGTCGTCGTTTTTGACAGTATTGGGATTCCTTATGCGGCTGACATTATGAACTTCGTTGTCCTGACAGCACTTCTATCTGTAGCCAACTCTGGTTTGTACGCAGCAACTCGTATGCTTTACTCCCTGTCCAAAGAAGGAATGGCTTCGAAAAAGCTTGGGGCCGTAAATGGAAAAGGGATTCCGATGAACGCTTTGTTGATTACGTTTGCCATTGCACTCTTGTCTCTTCTGTCCGGTATTTTTGCAGAAGATACGGTTTTCATGGTGCTGTTGTCTATCGCTGGTCTCGGCGCACAGGTGGGGTGGATCTCCATCTCTGCTTCGCAGCTCGCTTTCCGTCGCCATTACCTGAAAAATGGAGGCAAGCTGGAGGATCTGAAGTTCCGTACCCCTTTGTATCCGATACTGCCTTTGATTTCCTTGATCTTGAACTTGCTCGTTCTCGTAAGCTTGGCATTCGATCCAGAACAGCGCATCGCCTTGTACTGCGGAGTTCCGTTTATGATCATTGCGATATGCGTGTATCAATTCCATTTTAAAAAGAAAATCGAAGCATAATCACAAAAAGAAAAGCTTGCAGCCCCCTCTTTCAAGAAGGGACTGCAAGCTTTTCATGTTTTATATGCGATGCGATAGGCTTGGCAATACTACAATGAGATTCGGACAATTTCCGTAACGACTACCATGGCAAAGACTGCAAATCCAAGGGAACTCGTTACCAGCAACATGCGCTTAAGCTTTTTCATATCTTCCATAAAATTCCCTCACTTTCTTGCGCCAATCATCTCTATCGTTATATACGTATGAACGATGGAAAATGTTTCATTTCGCCCAAAAATATTTACGATCGAGCTATTTTCTTAAGATCATTCCCGATTTGTCCGGTTTGTTGTTCCATGCGATATAGCATCCAGGCCACCCAAAACCCGATGACCAAACAAATGGTCCATGGCAGCCACGGCGTTTGCAAGCGCAGCCCTACATCGTACACCCATCCTCCTGCTATTTGTCCGAACGAACCCCCGATGGCAATCGAATACCCGTTGAAGCCGTAATAGGCGCCAACCAAGTCCTTGGGAGCAAAACGAGGAACGACATCCACCAGATTCGGAACAGCAATCATGGTACCCAGTGCAAAAAGGAACACATCCAAAAGAATGAGCCACAATGAATCGGCAAACGTGAACAAAAATAGTCCCACACTCATAAACAACGTTCCGATGCCAATCAAGGTAAGCCTGTGCTGATAACCCTCCAGCAATTGTGTCACTTTCATTTGAAATAAGATCACAAACAGCGAGAGAGCAGAAAGCACGATCCCTACATTCACCTTGCTATGCGTAACATTTTCAACAAACAGCGGAATCGTTAAAAACACCTGCATATTTAAGTAATAATACCCCATCAAAATAAAGGTATATCGTACAAACAGCTTGTCCTTCACTACCGTGGACATACTTTCCCATATGCTATGCCGTGTATTAGTGGCGCGAATTGGTGGGAATAAAAAGAAGATCACGATTGTATTCACTCCGAAAACGGCTCCTGCAAACAACGAAATGTACGTAAAATCAATAGCCGAGAGTGCTGTCCCCACGATTTGGGAACCGACTACCGCAATATTTCCAAGCACATTGCGAAGGGAGAATACTTCTTTTCGAATGGCCTCAGGTGTAATAATCGCATAGGCAGCAGAGCAAGCAGGCTCAAACAACGCCCCACCCAATCCGGAAAGAATCGCGGCAACAAAAAAGTGCCAGGTCTCGGTACAAAAAGCGAACATCGCAAAACCAACGGCACGTACGCCCAATCCGAGGAACATCGCCCCTTTGTATCCGAAGGCATCCGCGATCACACCGCCTAAAAAAGCAAGACCTTGCTGGGAAAACTGTCTGACACTCAGGACAATCCCTGCCATCGCCAGTGTCCAGCCGATACTGCCCGTCAAATACAAAGTGAGGTACGGGATTAATGCATAAAAACCCATATTCATCATAAAAGATGTGCTTAACAAGAGCTTCACTGAAAAGGGCGTTTCTCGCCACCATTCCCACTTCATCCCAATACCCCTCGCTCTCCCGATAGCCCACATGAAATAAGGATATCCCCAGCTTAGCGAACAGGGTATAATTTGGGAAACGAACATTTTTGTATATGGTAATCAAATATTTAGATAAGAGGGATTCCAACTGTATGGACTTCGAACAATTACGCGCTTTCTACACATTGGCCCAAACAAAAAATTTCACCAAGGCTGCGGAAATGCTCCACTTAGTCCAGTCTACGGTGACAATGCGAATCAAGCAACTGGAAGAAAAAGTTGGCAAACCTCTTTTCATTCGTGATAAAAGAAGTGTTGAGATTACCCAAGCGGGCTTAACCCTTTTACCGTATGCAGAGAGAATCCTCAAACTGTCCCATGAAGCCCTAAATGAAGTCGCTTCACTCCAGCCTTATGAAGACTATTTATCGATCGGCAGCTTAAACGCGATCTGGACTTCCACCCTCGAGCCAATCTTGAAAGAATACCACTATCGGTATCCACAAATTGCGATCAGCACCAAGACAGGGCACTCGTCCGATGTCATCCAGTATTTGCTGGACAACGTGATTCAAATCGGAATCGTGTACGTTCCCCCATCCTTGCCCAACTTTGACGTTATACCAACGTGGGATGATGAAATTGTCTTGGTTTGCTGTCCAGAGAGCCCCATTGCCGCATCTACACACGTCGATTCGCGCGAGCTGCGCAATCTGCCGCTGCTGTACATGAATTGGGGCCCTCCTTTTAACGAATGGATTAGACAGACATTGCCGCGTAATTACGTACCCAAGCTGACAGTAGACAAAGCGGAGCTCGCTATCGATCTGATCAAAGAAGGTCTCGGCGTGAGCTTGTTGACGCGCTCTACCGTCAAAGCAGAGCTTGCGGCAGGTACCTTGAAGGAACTGATCATAACAGGCAATAAACCTCCCAAACGATCGGCGTACATCGTCTTGCCAAAGGACAAAAAAAATAAACCCAGCGTAGAAAAATGGCTGAGTTTAATGAGTGAATTAGGGTATTCCACCTAGCTTGCTGATTACCTGGACTGCGGTATGGGGTCGACGACCGTGCTTCGTCTCCCCATCCATTCTTCATAGCCAAGACGAAGGAGAAAGTACCAGCACATCGACAGGAAAAAGCCGGTAAGCACATCGCTCAAATAATGAACCCCCAAGTACACACGGCTGAACGCGAGCAATGCCACGAAAATAAAAACCGCAGGCTGCACGAGCGACGACCATCTTTTCTCCGCAAACCACTGGGCAATCCAAAACGCGACCATGCAATAAAAGGCTGGTCCAATCATCGCATGACCACTCGGAAACGAAAAGGACTCCGGCAGCTCAATCAGATTGACGCCACTCGGTCTAGGCCTCTCAAAGAACCGCTTTAAGAGCTCATTCGCTACTTCACTGGCACCGAGGGAAATGAGAACAAACATTGCCTCCACACGATATTTCTTTATGTATAGGACAACGAACATGATCACCGCTACAGGTACAAGGAACATGCCGCCGCCAAGATTGGTTACCAATCGGAAAAAAGCAGTCCCAACATCCGAGCGAATCGACTCTGCAAATGCGATGGCAGCTTGATCCATACCTGCCACTTTCCCTGCTACGTAGAGGGCAAACATGCTTGTGGCAAGTACCGCAAATGTAAGTGCTCCGCGTACATATCCATTTTTTCTAGTTGTCTGATTCATTGTTGATCTCCTCTTTCCATCAAAAAACGCAAGGACTCAGCAAATCGTTGATCGTCTTCACGCGTGCGAGCAGCAGGCCCCTTTGTACGACCTCCCCCTCGCCGATATCTCGCTTTTTCATTTCGTTCTTCCAAATGAAACGTAATCCGTTCTGGGTCAAAAACCATCCCGTGGGGTGTCAGGGCATGGGCTCTCTTTCCTAGAATAAGCGCTGCCAGACCAATATCCTGCGTCACCACGACATCCCCTGAACTCGTTTCGTTCGCCAGCTTCATATCTACGGCTTGTGGGCCGGCATCTACCGTTACATGATTGGCGTTGCCGATTTGATGATTATAACTGGCAAAGGTCAAACAAATCCAGTCGAGCTCCTTGCACAATGCTTGGGCAGTTAAGAGTGCCTGGCGCGGACAAGCATCCGCATCGATAAGAACACGTCCTTTTGACATAGTTGCTCCTTTCGTGTGTATTTCTCTCCCCGTACCGATTCATTTTTGGTATGATGGAAGTGGAGAGGAGTGAGTTCACCTTTGCGCTATCAATTTATCCATGATGAACGGCTAGGTATACGACTTCCCGTGCTGCATCTGGAATGGGAAGATTATTCGAAAGTAGAAAGAGCGGATATGTTGCTGGAATGGGAAGAAATCCGCGCGACCATTCCGGATAAAATACACCGGGTAGAGAAGGTCATTATCGAGAAAACCAAACTAATGTCCGAAGAAGAAAATTTCGTTAGATCTTGCGAATTGAACAGCGAGATCCACGAATTGGCCAGTGTTATTAATGATCTTAATATATGGTTCCGTGTCCAGCAAGACCATGACTCCAAAACCCATCAATAATTCGTTTATAAAAAGCAACAGCTCCTTGGCTTCTTTTTTAGCCTCGGAGCTGTTTTTTCGTAGGAACGCTATGCTTATTTTCGCTTGCGACCAATTTCTAACGCCTTCAGCCCTGCTACATGCGGGGCAGCCATCGAAGTGCCATTCAGCTTTTTAAACTGATTTCCCGGCCACGTAGATAAAATATCAACCCCGGGTGCCTTCATATTTACGCCCTTGCCTCTCGCACTGAACGTTGCCAATTTTCCCGTTTGATCAATCGCACTAACCCCTAAGACACCATCGTACCGCGCAGGATACTCCACTTCTCCCCCTCCGTTGCCTGCAGAAGCTACCAGTACGATTCCTTGCTGATAGGCCCGACCAACTGCTCTCGCCATTGCTTCGCTATATTGGGGCATGCCAAAGCTCATGTTGATAACATCCATCTTATTGGCAATTGACCATTGCAGAGCCTGCAAAATGGTCGACAAAGATGATTGACCCTCATGATCAAAAGCACGGACGTCATACAAATGGGCCTCTGGAGAAACTCCGACAATTCCTCTTTGGTTCATCTCGGCTACGATGATCCCTGCGACATGCGTCCCGTGTCCATTTTGTTTGCCGCGCACTAGCTGGATGCCACCCTTTATTTGGCCCTTCAAATCAAAATGATCGCGGGAGATTCCCGTATCGATGACAGCGACCTTGACGCCTGCTCCTCGCCCCTTTCGCCACAATCTCTGTGCCCCCACATATCGCACTCCCCACGGGATTTCATCCTCTCCTTCCGCATGGACGCTTACGGTAATGTTCTCTTCCACCATCGCTTTATACCTTCGAAAAAGCTCCTCATGCTGCTCAAATATCTTTTCTTTGACACACAAGCAAGAAAGGTCATCATAGCATCGCCATGGAAGTCTCTCGGTTTTGGTCAGAACCTTGGTTTTCAAATCTGACAGAATCTCGGTAAACGGCGTATCCCGATGAAAGCTGACAATTTTCAACCCACTAGCCTCCTGTCATGCATCGTTCTGACTCATCCTATGTCACGGCTCCCTCTGTGGGTTTGGGCCATTGCACAACGTTGACCAAAATAGGCGAATAGCCGCGTGAATCTGTCCAAGCGAACTCCCTTGCTTTTCCATATAACTGCATAGGGCAGGCGTATTCCTTTGAAAGGAGCGAAGCATCATGGCAAAAGCAAAAGGAAAAGTAAGGGCAAAGGTCAAGCAAAAAGCGAAGGGCAGTCCACGTGACTTACTGAAATCCATCAACAAGAAAAGTAAGAAAAAATGGACGATGGGCGATGTACGATCACTGGCCAGAGACTTCTCCATGAAAGACTTGAAGGATGACAAGAAATTAAGCGAACTGATTAAAAAAGTCAGCAAGGCGGTCGGAGTCAAATTATCCGATCAGCAAATGTCCAGCGTGAAAAAACAGGTGCATGATCGCCTCGGATAAGAAATGCCGCCCTTTGGCTTCGCCCCTCTTTGGCGAAGCCTTTTTTTGCAAAACAAAAGAGAGAGCGAAAAATCGCTCTCCCTCCTGGCGAAGCTAATGACCAGTGTTTTCGTTAGTCGCAAGAGCAAGCAACGATAACGAGCAGTACGAACAACACCAGTATTAAAGCAAAGTCGTCAAATCCTCCGTTGAACAGACTCATTCGCTTTCCCTCCTTTGCCAGCAACTAGTCATACTGTATGTGCGAATGCTTAAAGATGATTGGACCATCGCCTATACAAGACTGTTTTTCCTGGTTTTTTACACAGTTACTGGCAAATGGAAAGGAGATTAGCTCGCTTGTCTTTCAATTGGCTCTGGCAGTCCATACTGCTTTTTCATGACTTGACGCCAAAACGGAATCGTACGTTGAATCATCGGTCCCGTTAACAGTGCAATCAGTATCGTGCCGATTGACACAGGTCCACCCAACGCAGCACCTGCAAGCAGTACGGTAACTTCTATGATGAGTCGGACTCGCTGGATACTCCAGCCTAGACGCTCGTTCATCGCCAGCATAAAGCTGTCGCGCGGTCCTGCCCCAAGAGAAGGAGATAAATACATCCCGATCCCGACAGTCAAAACAACAACACCTGCGAGAAACATCAAAAGCCTCGCCCAGATAGATTCCAGCTCAGGAATAAAATCTAACCATAAGATAAGATCGAGAAAAACGCCAAAACAAATCATATTTAAGAACATTCCAAAATTAGGCTTCATTTTTGCCACGAAATAAGTGGCGAAAATGACAACGACTCCTACGATCTGAGACCACAGGCCAATCGTTAATCCAAATGTTTTTTGCAGGCCGATATGAAAGGTTTCCCAAGGTGCTACGCCGAGGTTTGCTTTAATGGCCAGTACCGTACCGAATGCACCGACGAACAAACCTAGTACGAACATCAAGTAGCGAACTGTGATCGACCTGTTGAACCCTCTGCCAGACACGTCTCTTTCATCTCCTGACGATGTGGTTTACTTCCAGCCTGCAATGACTTCGTAAAAAAGTCCGTCCTTACGGTAATACGCTTCGGATTTGGAGAAGTTCAGGTAGGTCTGTGCCTCTGCAAGCTGCTCTCCCGTCAAAATGACCTGACGTTGCTTGTTCACATCGTCTCGATATTCGACAACGAGGCTGACTTCTTCCGACTGACAGTGTTGAATGAGTTCTTCTAGTGTAGCAAAGGTAATCCGCTTCATGCTCCCCCACCTCCTCCATCGCGATCATTCATTATAGCAGGGATTATGGCTTTCTCCCATCGTTTCTCTCTCGTTTTATAGAAATGCTGCCAAGATCATCAGCCAATTGGGTCGCCGAAAAAATTTGCTGCGCTTCTGCCAACAGATCCTCCATCGAAAAATCCCCGTCTTCATCTTCATAACGTGGGCTAAAGTGAGTCAGACACAGTTCTTTCACGCCCGCGTCTTTGGCAATTTGAGCTGCCTCACGTGCTGTGGAATGCCCGCTTCTGGTTGCCAGCTCCTTGTCGTGATGGGCGTAGGTCGCTTCGTGGACGAGCAAATCCGCCCCTTTTGCCAGTTCCACAACCGCTTGGCTCGGCTCCGTATCTCCACTGAAGACGATTTTGCGTCCTGGCTGCGGCTCTCCAACGAAGTCCTTTCCGTCCAGAACACGACCATCCTCGAGTGTGACCTGTTCTCCTCTTTTCAAGGCTCCAAATAACGGCCCTGACGGCACCCCGGCCTGCTTTGCCAGCTCTACTTGAAACGCTCCTGTCTTTTCCTTTTCCATCACAGCATAAGCAAACGAAGGCACGCGATGTTTCGCCATTCGACAGCTCACCACGATTTCTTCGTCCTCGTAGATTACGCCCTCACTGACGATTTTTATTTCCAAGGGATATTGCAAATGAACCGGACTTGCCTCCATGATCGCTCGAAAATATCGGTCGAGCCCTGGTGGTCCGTACAGCTCTAACGGAGTCGGTTCGGTATTACGCAAAGACCGGCTCGCAAGCAATCCGATCAGTCCGTACAGATGATCCCCATGTAGATGGGTGATAAAGATTTTATCCAACTGACTAATTTTCATCGGTGCTCGCAGTAGCTGGTGCTGAGTCCCCTCTCCGCAGTCAAACAACCACCACTTGCCTGCCTGTAAAAATCGCAAGCCGATCCCACTCACATTTCTTCGCGTAGTAGGTGCACCTGATCCGGTGCCTAAAAATGTAACGATCACGCTATGTCCATCTCCTTTGTGGCCTTCCCTCATCATGTGCCTGTCTCTATCTCTAGGCATTCACCCTTTTTTGTCTGGGCGCATAGCCTACAACATACAAAGCCTAGCAAGGAGGGACTCCTAATCATGAAACGCTTTTTGGCGCTGGGGCTGGCCGCTTTTCTCGCTATGACGGCCGTCTTGACTGGCTGCTCCAGCACTCCCGAAAAAATAAGAATTGGTGAAGTGACTCGTTCTTTGTTTTACGCCCCGCAATATGTCGCACTTGAAAAAGGATTTTTCAAGGAAGAAGGTCTGGAAGTAGAGCTCTCAACCATACCTGGCGGAGATAAAGTGATGGCAGCTCTGTTATCTGGCGGCATCGAAGTCGCGCTCGTCGGCTCCGAGACCAGCATCTACGTCTCTCAGCAAGGAGCTGCTGATCCAGTTGTC